>JAFRNR010000030.1 GCA_017430085.1 Lachnospiraceae bacterium
CCTGCCGATTGCCTGTCAGGAAAGCGAGGCTGAGGTATTCATTCTGGACGATGAGAAAGCATCCAGAGAGTATATCCGGCAGATGTGGGCCGAGGTCATGGAGATCTGGCGCTCCGGCAAGACCAGGCTGAAGCTCTCCCCTGAGATCGAAGCCGAGGTCCGGCAGCGACAGAGGCGGTTCATGCAGGAAGACGTGGATGCCGGGCTGATCCTTGAGTTTATGCTGAATTACGAGGGCGATAAGGTCTGCTCCAAACAGCTTTTCAAGGAAGCTCTGCACAATGAGTTCAGCACACCGCAGAAATGGCAGTACAACGAGATCAACGAGATCATGAATCAGCTGATCCGTGATGGGTTACTGCCGGGGTGGCGGTACTTTGACAGCCCGCGCCGCTTCGGGGCCGAGTATGGCACCCAAAAGGGCTGGGAACGCATCCGGGATCCTGTCCCGGAAGTGAAACCGGATGTCAACCAAAAGGTGTCAACCAACGACGGTTTCCGTCAGGTTGAGCTTGGGGACGACATCCCTTTTGATTTCTGACACTTCGTTGACGCCCTTGGTTGACGGTTCGTTGACAGGGAAAAGCAGTACCGACAGGCCGGAAAGCCTTATATTCCTTGAACAGTTGCTTCAATGTCAACCAACATCGTCAACTTGGGGTAAAAGACTTTTTCTGTCAGAAAGTGTGGAAATAAGACCAATAAAGTGTTTGGGGCATGGTTGACGTTTTTGGTTGACGGCCCCGCGATCAATCAAAAAGGAGAACTAACAACGATGATGAACGAGAACAGATTTAACTTCAATGATGCACTGCTGACCGCGCTGTTCGGCACTCCGAACCGCAAGAACACCATGGATAGGCTTAGGGTCGTCTGCACGGCCTTCCCCGATGAGGAATTCAGGACGGCGGCTGTGATCCTGCGCGAGAGGATCCGGAAGATGGACGACTTCAGCTGGACCGCCCTCTGCAAGCTGTCCAAGTGGGAGATCAATCAGCTGTTTGACACCGAGCGTATCCTCTACGATGCCGGGGAAGAGCCGGACGAGGATGACGATCTCGGCGACGAGGACAATGAGGAATAAGCCACAGTTATGAAATGCTTGGGGGATGCCGCTATGGTATCCCCTCTGTTTCAGGAAAGGATGTGCCTATGGAAGAAACGAACAAGAAAGCTACGGTTCAGGAAGAGCCGGTGCCCTATATCAAACGCGAGGTGGACGGCGCTGTCTACACCGTGATGATCCACTTCAATCCCGAAAGCAGAGAAACCGCGAAGGAAAAGGTCGAACGTCTGCTTCTGAAAGATGCCCTTAACGGTAATTTCCCCGATTGAGCTATTAAAAAACTATTGACATTTCGCCGCTGGGCAGACGGGTAAGTCCATCCTTATCCGCCTGCCCTTTTCATAAAAAACCTGCTATAATATTCCCCGAAAGTGTAACCCTCCTCCCCCAAACGGTGCTTATCCGGGTGAAGGCCTTTCAAAACGGCAGGAAAGGAGAAGAAAGCCTTGGACGATAACCGTATCGTCGAACTGTATCTGCAGCGGGACGAGACCGCGATCCGGCAGACCATGGAAAAGTACGGCAGCCGCCTGCGGGCGCTGTCCTACGGGATGGTCAAAGACCGGGGCACGGCCGAAGAATGCGAAAATGACACGTACCGGGAAGCCTGGAACAGCATCCCGCCTCATGAGCCGAGGACGTACCTGTATCCCTTCCTGGCACGGATCATCCGCCACATTTCGCTGAACTGCTGCCGCGACCGCAGCCGGCTGAAGCGCAGCGCGCTGATGTGCGAGCTCAGCGAAGAGATGGAGCAGTGCCTCCCCGCCCCGGACGACCTGGAGTGCCGGCTGGACGCCATGGCGCTGAGCGAAGCGATCAACGGTTTTCTGGGCGGGCTGGACGCCGAAAAGCGGAACATCTTCGTCCGCCGGTACTGGTATCTGGATCCCGTCGCTGACATCTCCGCGCGGTACGGTCTGTCGCAAAGCAAAGTGAAGACAACGCTCTTCCGCTGCCGCAACGGGCTGCGGGAGCATCTGGAAAAGGAGGGTTACGTATTATGAGAGGGAAAGAATTACTGGATAAAATGGAACTGATCGATCCGGCGTACGTCGAAGCCGCAGAAGCCGCGCCGGTGCGGAAAGCCGGCAAAGTGAAGCATTTCCGGTGGGGCGTGGTCGCGGCGTGTCTCTGCCTCGTGCTGGGGACCACGACCGTACTGGCGGCGACCGGGCTCGGCACCAAACTGATCCGGTTTTTCAGCGGCCGCGAGGAATCCGGGTACGAACTGAGCGCCGACATCGTCAAGTTCCCGGCGACTGAGTTCAAGGGTGAGATCCGGGAAGTCCCGGCCCTGATCCGGCAGCAGTTCGAAACGTATCAGCCGTATATGAACTGGGCGCCGAGCACTTGGGAAAAAACTTTCGGGACCCGTGACGAAGCGTATGATTACATCGGTTTTGGCAAACTGAAGCGCCTGTCGTGGGATGCGGAGGAAAAAGAAACGACGCTGCGCGTCCTGGGGACGGAGAAGGGCGACATCACTTCCGTTGACGTGGAAACATGGTATACTGAGGGCGATATCCGGATGCAGTACTTCGCCCATGTGTTTACGGAAAATGCGGAGGGGGAGATCACGTTCCTGACCGCCACGACGGAGAAGGTCGGGTTTACCGAATCGTTCCGCACCGCCAAAAGCGGGAAAACGTTTCAGGTCATCGAACAGACGGCCATGGAGAGCGGATACCTGAGCAAGGACGGATATCTGGTCGAGGACGGCGTGTTATACAATCTTCACGTCGTCTACCGTGAGAAGGACGCCGGCAGGGCGGAGGAACTGCTGATGCAGTGGGCGGATCTGTTCTGAGAAGATCCGCGGGACGCTCCATGGCGGACCGGACAAAAAGAAAAGGCATGGCCCGGGGGCCGTGCCTTTTTTGTAAGAAGTTCGTGCCGAAAGGATCGTGCTTTTGTCATCCCGCCGGAGGGACGTTTTCCGGTTTCGCGTCTTCTCCCGCTTCCTCTTCGGCCGTCTCAGCCGCAGCAGTCTCCCCGGCCGGCACCGGTTTCTCTTCCGCCTCCGGCTTCTTTAAATAACTCCCGATCGTCGCCGCCATTTCCTTCAGGACGCCGACGGCAGGCCGGAAGACGCCGTACTGGCAGACTTCCACAACCAGCATGCCGACGGGGATCGCGAAGACCAGGCCGATCACGCCGTAGAGCCGGAAGCCGACCAGCATGGAGAAGATCGTCATGAGACCGGAAAGTCCCATCGTCTGGCCCATGAATTTGGGCGAGAGGATGTTGCGGGCGACCTGCACCGCCAGGTAGATCACCATGAGCCACAGCGCCATCATGTAATTGCCCTGCAGCACTTCCGCCAGGGCCCAGGGCCACAGCACGGTGCCGGAGCCGAAGACCGGCAGGAAATCGATGAACGCGATCAGCAGGGACAGCAGCAGCGCATAAGGAACTTTCAGCAGGAGCAGCCCCACCATAACGATCAGCGCCACGATCCAGGACATCTTCAGCTGCGCCACGAAATAGCCGCTCAGGGCTTTCTTCAGGCTCTGCTTGCCCATGTCGATGAAGTTCCGGACGCTCTCCGGCATGCGGTTGTAGAAGCCGTTCCAGAGGCGCTCCCGCTCCCAGATCAGCAGGAAGGAGCTGACGACGGTGATCACCATGTAGAACAGCACCGTAGGGACGCTCATGGCGGCGTTGCCGATGCCGGTCGCGAAGTTTGCGCTGAAATCACGCACCGCGGAGACCAGCGATTCGCGCACGTCCTGGGAGAAACTCTCGAACGCATCCCGGACGTTCTCAGGCAGGCCTTTGAAGAGGCCGCCCAGCCAGTCCTCCACTTTGGACAGCAGGTCCAGCAGTTTCTGCAGGTAGGCCGGCGCCTGCGGGATGAAGTCCGCCACTTCGCGGATCAGCCGGCTCACCAGGAAATACAGGGCAGCCGTGACCACCAGGAGCACCAGAAGCACCACGAGCACGGAGCCGACTTTCCGCTTGATATGCAGTTTCTTTTCGAGCCAGCGGGCCAGCGGCGACGCCATCAGGGCGATGATCCAGCCGATCACGAACGGGAAGAAGAACACGATCGCGCGGGGCAACACAAAAATGCAGGCGAGTACGCCCGTCACGGTCAGAAACAGGGTGAAAAACCACCGCCAGTGCTTATGAGCCGCCGTTTCCTGCATTATGCCTCTTCCTCCTTCGGGCCGGCCACGGACACGCCGCGGATCCGGATGCCCGCCGGGCCTTCATACCGGGCGGAATCATAGCGCTCCTGCGACAGGAGCAGCTTGCCCTGCGCTTCCAGGATCGACGCGCTGACGGAGCCGCCGGTGACCGGCGTCACGCTGCCGTCCTCCCCGATCAGGTAGGCCAGGCGGATCTCTCCGCCGAAATAGCCGCTCATGGGATCCAGCTGGAAATCCGAGAAGGTCACCGCCCAGAGGCAGGGGCCTTTTTTGAGTTCCGCCAGGGAGCAGCTGCCCTCGTTGTCGCAGCGGATCTTCCGGTACTCGCCCGTGGGCTCCGTGTCCAGGTAGCGGCAGAAGCGGTTGGTGCCGGGGATCGTCTTCAGGACGCCCATGTCCAGCAGCACGCGGTCCTTCATCGGGATGCCTTCGTCGCTGAACGGGGCGGACGCTTTCAGGGTCAGGTCCAGGGATTCATAGCCCTTTTCCGCGGGCTGGACGAGCGCACCGCGCTGCCAGGAGGAATAGCCCGGATAGATCATGTAGGCGGAGGCGCGGGTCAGGTAATAGTCCAGGATCTCGCGCACGTTGTCGCCGGTCAGGATCAGGTCGTATTCGCCGCTCGCGAGGATCTTCTGCGCGCGGGCGCGGTCCGCCGCGAAGGCCAGGGTCTCGCGGACCAGGGCGGTCAGGGCGTCCTCCGCCAGGGAATCGTATTCGAAATCCTTGTAGATCTCCACGTCCTCGGGCTCGCGGCACTGGGCGACGAATTCGCCCTTCACGAGCGCGCGGGTCCAGGACACGTCCGTGCCCTCGGAGCTCAGGATGCGGGTGTGCGTGCGGATCACGAAGATCTCCGCGGAATTCAGGAAGGCCTGCGGATGGTCATCTCCGGCCAGCAGGGCCGCGGCCATGCGGCCGGCGCTTTCGCTTAAGGGGAGGGTCATCAGGGGCGTGTCCGCGGGCTCGGCCGACGCCTGCACGGGATCGGGCGGCGCGTAGCCGGGGTTCATCGCGAAGGAGGCGGCGTAGTAGCCTTCCTCCAGTTTTCCGCGGATCTCCGCTTCGGTCAGGCCGGGCGTCAGGTCGACGGCGGTGAAGCCGCGGTTGCCGTTCTCATCGTCGCGGAAAACAGTGACGCGCAGGCGGCTCACGGCCTTCAGGCGGCGCGTGTCCAGCTGCTGCTTCACGAAAAACAGTTCCGCGGTCTCCTCTTCGCTTTTTTCCATGCGCCAGGCTGCCGGGGCCAGTTCTTTCAGTAATTGGACTGTCAGTTCGATCATTTCGCGCCTCCTATCCCAGACGGATGCGGGCCTTCATGTACGGGCCGCCGTCGGACACCTTCACCCATTCTTTGTAGCCCTTGCCGCAGTAGCCGCCGCCGGCGAGCTCCACGCCGGGGCTCATCATCGTGACGGACTTGAGCAGGTCGGGCACGTAGCCGGTCAGGACGATGGGGGAATAGATCTTGCCGGTCAGTTTGCCGTCTTTGATCTCCCGCGCGATGTTCACCATGCACTGGATGCCCCAGTTCTTGGGGTCCTCCATGCCGGAGGAGGGGTTTTCGAGCAGAAAGCCGTAATCGATGGAGGCGATCATGTCTTCCGGCGAGGCCGTGCCGCCCTCGAAATACGTGTTGGTCATGCGGGTGTAGGCCTTCCGCTCGTAGCTTTCGCGGCGGCCGTTGCCGGTGGGCTCCGTGCCCAGGCGGGCGGCGCTCAGGGCGTCGCACATGCCCCGCTTCAGGATGCCGTGGTCGATGATCACGGTGTCCGAAGCCAGCGTGCCTTCGTCGTCGAAGAGGAAGCTCGCGACTTCGTCCATCCCGCTGCCGTCGTGCATGGTCACCAGTTCGGACGCGACCGGGCCGCCCACGCAGGAGCGGGCCAGCGCGCGGTCCTTCACGAACATGTCCATCTCCACGCCGTGGCCGAAGGCCTCGTGGACGATCATGCCCGTGGTCTCGGGATCGCAGACGCAGTCGTATTCGCCCGGCGGGATCTGCTCGCTGTTCAGCAGTTCCATCGTCGTATCCACGACCTGCTTCAGGCCGCCCCGCACCTCGTCCAGCACCTCGATGCCGCCCAGGTTGGAGAAGCCCTTATAGTAATCCTTGATTTCCTCGTCGCGGCGCGCCATGGCGTAGATGTACGCGGTGGTCCAGGTCACGGTCTGGTCCAGGTCGCGGTGTTCGCTGAGGAAGAGCTTGCGGTAGGACTGGTAATTCACGCGGCAGGACACGTCCAGGATGCCCTCGGTCTTCAGGCCTTCCTCGCGGATGGCGCGGACGCGGGCCAGGATCTCCTCGTCGCCCAGGTCGCGCGGATGGACGCGGTAGGCGGTGGTCTGCTTCAGTACGGCCGGCTCATCCGCCGGGACGGGCGTGGGCAGGGGCGTGACAGAGGCGGGCAGCGCGGCCGTCTGGGCAGCCAGGCCTTCCCGGACCGTCCGGCAGACCGCCGGGATGCGCTCCGCCGAAAATTCGTTGAACGAGTATTCCCCGCAGCCGGTCCCGTCAAAGACGCGCACCACGAAGCCGGTGTCCGGGCCGCTCGGGCCGCCCGTCGTGATGGTCGCGCCGTTCCGGCTCACGCCCCAGCCCCGCTCGTCGCTGTCTACGGCCAGCACGCTGGCGTAGGGGTATTCTTTCCGTAATTCCGTCACCAGCTGTTTCAGGGCCGGTTTCAGTTCGTCCAGTTTTTCAAACATCATACTCTCCTTTTAACCCGAAAAGCCGCCGTCCACGGTCAGGACCTGGCCCGTGATGAAGGAAGCGCGGTCACCGCCGATAAACGCGGCCGCTTCCGCGATGTCCTCCGGCCGGCCCAGCCGCCCCAGCGGCGTCATGCGCGCCAGTTCGTCCAGCGTTTCCTGTCCCAGCACCTGCACCATGTCCGTGTCGATGACGCCGGGCGCCACGCAGTTGACCCGGATCCCGGACGGCGCCAGTTCCATGGCCAGCGACCGCGTCAGGCCGATAATCGCATGCTTGGTAGCGCTGTACACGGCCTCGCAGGACGCCCCGCGCAGCCCCCAGATGGAGGAGATGCTGACGATGCTCCCCTGTTTGGCGTGGATCATGTCCGGCAGCACCGCCTGCACGCAGTTGCGGAAGCCCTCCACGTTGACGGCAAAATACCGGTTCCAGGCCTCATCGCCCACGTCCTGGATCAGCATCTGCCCGGCGATGCCCGCGTTGCTGACCAGCAGAGAGACGGGGCCGAAGCGGCGCTTCACTTCCGCCGCCATCGCGTCCACGGCGGCGCGGTCCGACACGTCCGCCTGAAAGCAGAACGCGCGCCCGCCGGCCGCGGCGATTTCCGCCGCCAGTTCTTCCGCCTTGTCCCGGCGCTCGATGTAATTGATGCAGACCGCGTATCCGTCTTCGGAAAGCCGGCGGGCGATCGCCCGGCCGATCCCCCGGGACGACCCGGTTACCAGTGCCACTTTTTCCATTTTGTTCCTTTCGGGGTGGTTTTCTGCTGTTATTTTACACGCAAATGGGGCGATGTTCAAGGGATTTCCGCGCAGTTTTCCCGGCCGGCCGCCCGCCGCTTTCCGCGCCGTCCCGCCAAAAAACCGTTTTACAAGCCGCGCGTTCTCTGATATGATATATCCGTTGGAAGGAGGCGTTTTCTTATGACTTTCTGGGAACTGGCAAGCCTGCAGCTGACGCTGTTCGCGATGATGCTGATCGGCGCGCTGCTGCGCAGAAAAGGCATTATCGACGACGGCGGGAAACGCTGCCTGTCCGACCTCTGCATTAACGTCGTGATCCCCTGCAACATCTTCCGCTCCTGCCTGATCGAATTTAACGCGGGTATCCTGCAGCAGTGCGGCATGCTGCTGCTCTGCGCGGTCCTGATGCAGGCCCTGTGCCTCGTCCTCAACCGCTTCCTGTACAACCGCTACGCGCCGCAGCAGCGCAAAGTGCTGCAGTACTGCACCATCGTGCCGATGAGCGGGTTCCTGGGGAACCCCATCGCGGAGGGCATCTACAGCTCGGTCGGCGTGCTGTACACGTCGATCTTCCTGATCCCGATGCGAGTCGTGATGTGGTCCGTCGGGACGACGTATTTCGTGGCGGGCGAGGGGATCGATAAAAAGAAGGTCGTCAAAAACGTGCTCACGCACCCCTGCCTGGTGGCGATCTACCTGGGGCTGATCTGCATGGTCACGCAGTTCACGCCGCCGCGCATCATCACGGAGACCGTGCGGTACATCGGGAACTGCAATTCCGCACTGACGATGTTCATCGTGGGCACGATCCTGGCGGACGTCCCGCTCCGCAGCATTTTCAACAAGGACACGGCACTCTTCAGCATCCTGCGCCTCCTGCTTCTGCCCGCGGCCGCGCTGGGCCTGGCGGTGCTCCTCGGCCTCGACCCTACCGCGCGCGGCATCAGCGTCCTGATGACCGGCATGCCCGCCGGCGCCACCGCCGCGATCTTCGCCGCGAGATACGGCAGCGACGCGCCGTTCGCGACGAGGTGCGTGGTGTTCACGACGCTGGTGTCGATGGTGACGCTGCCGCTGTGGGCGTTTATCGTGGGGTGAAACAAGCCACTGCCACCGGCATGAAAAAGCCCACCGCA
>JAFRNR010000031.1 GCA_017430085.1 Lachnospiraceae bacterium
ACCCGACCAAGGTGGACCGCTCGGCGGCGTATGCGGCGCGCTACGTGGCCAAGAACATCGTGGCCGCGGGCCTGGCGGACCGCTGCGAACTGCAGCTGGCCTATGCTATCGGCGTCGCGGAACCGACGTCCGTGCAGATCGACACGTTCGGCACCGGGAAGATCAGCAATGAAAAGCTGGTGGAGATCGTGCGCAAGCATTTCGACCTGCGCCCGGCCGGCATCATCAAGATGCTGGACCTGCTCCGGCCCATCTACAAGAAGACCGCTGCCTACGGCCACTTCGGCCGGGAGGACGAGGACTTCACCTGGGAGAAGACGGACAGGGCGGAAGAGCTGAAGCAGTATCTGCCGCAGAACACGTAAGCGGCGGAAACGGATGAGTACACACAAAATAATAAGCGGGCGGTTCCTGAAAAGGACCGCCCGTTTTCTGTGAACAATACGGGATAATAATGAATAATGGGTATAAGAATGCGTCAATTTGCATCACGGCAAAGAAAAGGTTTCACACACGGATTCCGGGTTCCCTGATACAATAAAACTGCCCGCTCCGGCGTGAGTACGCGGAGCGGGCAGGGCTTACCGGGACAGGGCGGTCAACTCCTCGCGCGCGGAGGAGTGCTGTTTCCTCCTCCGATCCTTTAGGGAAAGGGGGTGGTGCCATGAACGTTACATTCAGTGACCTGATTCAGTTAGGTATACTGATCGTGGCAGTCATTGCATTATGTTTGAAACATAAAAACAGGTAACCGCCGCCTCCCTTCAGCAAGGACGGCAGGTTACCTGTCAGTCCGCGCGGGGAGTACCGTCTCCGGTAAGCCCTTTTGCGTCTTGAATATATTCCGATTTCCGCGAAAAGTCAAGAAAAACCGCATGCAACATCATCCCTTGTGTTGCATGCATTTTTGTGTTACCGCTCCCACCTTCCGGCGGCGCCGCAGGGCAGGACCAGCTGCAGTTTCCGGGCTTCCGCCGTGCCGGTGACGGGGAGGCCGATCTCGTCCGCGGTGACGCGGCCGCCGAAGCGGCTGACCAGTTCGCGGCTGAGGAAGTAGCGCAGGACGCCGGGCTGCAGGCCGGTGGTATAGGCGTTGATCAGGAAGAAGAGGGGCTCGTCGCTCAGGATCTCCGTGCAGGCTTTGATGAGCGGATGGACGGTCTCTTCGATCTTCCAGAGCTCGCCCTTGGGGCCGCGGCCGTAGGAGGGCGGGTCCATGATGACGGCGTCGTAGCGTTTTCCGCGGCGGGCCTCGCGCTCCACGAATTTCATGCAGTCATCCACGATCCAGCGGACCGGCGCCTCGCCCAGGCCGCTGATCTGCGCGTTTTCGCGGGCCCAGCCGACCATCCCCTTTGCCGCGTCCACGTGCGTCACGGAAGCGCCGGCGCGCGCGGCGGCCAGGGTGGCGCCCCCGGTGTACGCGAAGAGGTTCAGCACGTTGACGGGCCGGCCTTCCTGCACGGCTCCGCGGATCAGGGCGGAGAACCAGTCCCAGTTGGCGGCCTGCTCCGGGAAGAGGCCGGTGTGTTTGAATTTGAACGGTTTCAGACGGAATTTCAGATCCAGCGGCTCATACGCGATCTCCCACTCGTCGGGCAGGTCGAAGAACTCCCACTCGCCGCCGCCTTTTGCGGACCGGTGGTAGTGCGCATTGGGATGCTTCCACCCCGGCAGCGTCTTCGCTCCGTCCCAGATCACCTGCGGATCCGGCCGGACCAGCGCATACCCGCCCCACCGCTCCAGTTTCTCCCCCGCAGCGGCGTCCAGCACCTCATATTCTTTCCACTTATCAGCCAGGATCATATCCGTCCCTCCCCGCCCTTTATACCACAGACCCGCGCCGGGAAGCAAGGAAAGAATGAGGCCGCTGGGGGACGGCTCCCGGTGGCACTGCCGGAAGGAACCGTCCCCAAATGGCACTGCCGGAAGGAACCGTCCCCAAACGGCCTCATTTCGCAGTTGTTTTTTCGGAAAAGTTGGGGTATGATGATGGTACTCCGGAAGGCCCGGAGTAAATTGAGTGTAAAGAGGAAGCGCTGCCGTGTCGGATTGCAAGAATGATAAAAAGAATGATGAAGGGTTTCGGGTAGATTTCGGCCATCCCTGCCGGGTCCATTTCCTGGGGATCGGGGGGATCAGCATGAGCTCGCTGGCCAGGTTCCTGGTGACGAAGGGATTCCAGGTGAGCGGGTCGGATAAGATGGAAGACAAGATCACGCTGAGTCTGCGGGAGCTGGGCATCCCGATCGCGATCGGGCAGAAGCCGGAGAACATCACGGACGATATCGTCTTCTGCGTCAATACCGCCGCAGTGCACGCGGATAATCCCGAGTACATGGAAGCGGTGCGGCGCGGCCTGCCGATCCTGACGCGGGCGCAGCTGCTGGGGCAGATGATGGCACAGTATCCGGACTCCTACGGCATCGCCGGTACGGACGGCAAGACGACCACCACCGGCATGGTCACGGAGATCCTGCTGGCGGCGGGGACCGACCCCACCGTATCCATCGGCGGCCTGCTGGAGAGCATCGGCGGGAACCTGCGAATCGGACAGAGCGGTTATTTCGTGGCGGAGGCGTGCGAATATACGAACAGCTACCACGAGATGTTCCCCCGCGTGGGCATCATTCTGAACGTGCGCGAGGACCATCTGGACTTCTTCGGCACCATGGAGAACATCCGCAAATCCTTCCGCCGTTACGCGGAAAACGTGGACCCGGAAGGCGTCCTGATCGTGGAGAGCGACATCGACCGGTTGGAGGAGATCACGGAAGGCCTCGAATGCCGGGTCATCACCGTGGGCAGGAGCCTGGCGGACGATTACAGCGCGCAGAACATCGAAAGCACCAAGTTGGGCCTGGGCCGCTTCGATTTCTATAAGGGCGATCAGTGCCTCGGCCGCATCGAACTGGACGTGCCGGGCGATCACAACGTGACCAACGCCCTGGCTGCCGGCGCCGGCTGCCTGGAGGACGGGATCCCGTTCGAGGCCGTGAAGCGCGGCCTGGAGGGCTTCAAGGGCGTGCACCGCCGCTTCGAAAAGCGCGGCATCCTGCGAGAGGACATCGTGGTGATGGACGATTTCGGCCACAACCCCGAGGAGATCCTGGCGACCTGGAAGGTGGCGCACCGCTATCCGTACCGCCTGACCTGCATCTTCCAGCCCTACACCTACAGCCGCACGCGCGACAGTTTCGACGACTTCGTGGACGTGCTGTCGCACTACGACCGGGTGGTGATCTCCGACATCATGCCCGCCCGCGAGACGGACAGCCTGGGCATGCATTCGTCCCAGCTCGTGGACGCGCTCACCGCGCGGGGCGTGGAGGCGTACTACATCCCGACGTTCGACGCGATCGTAAAATTTTTATTAAAAAATTCGGCCAACGGCGACATGTTGATAACTACCGGCTGCGGAAACGTGGACCTGGTGGCGGATGCGCTGGTCGCGTCCGACTTATGCACATCATCCACCGCCAAGACGCTGTAGGACCGGTGGATAACCCCGCCTGAAAAGTCGTTGCGGCACAACGGAAATTGACCTTATCCACAATTTCCACACTATTCACAGGAGGCCTGAGGCCCCTTCCGGGGGCAGGGGCCTCCTCTTGCACTCCCGGAAAACTGTGCTATACTGGGAACGTGCGCGGAGGTTTTTGGGAAGATGCGTATCGAAGGCTTTTATCCGACGGGCTACACGTCGGTTCCACATAGTTTCATAGACCGGTTCATGGTGTCCGCAAACGGTGAGTTCGTCAAAACTTACCTTCTTTTGCTGCGCCTGAGCGAAAGCGGGGATCTGAGCGTTTCCGAACTGGCCGACCGGCTCCAGCAGACCGATGGCGACGTCCGGCGGGCCCTCAAATACTGGGCCGGCCAGGGCCTCCTGCGCCTGACCGAAAAAGGCGGCGAACTCGAAAGCGTCTCTGTGATGTTCCCGGCCGCGGACGAGACCGCCGCGCCGGCTTCCCGCCGGACGGAGACTGCCCCGTCCCCGGACAAAACACCGGCAGCCGCTGAAACCCCGGCCCCGGCTAAATCCTCCGCGCCCGCGGACCCCGCTGCAGCGGAAGAAAAACCCGCCCCGGCCCGCACCTTCACTGCGGAACAGCTCAAGGCCCTCAAGGAAAAGCAGGACTTCGACCAGCTCCTCTTCGCCCTGGAGCACTACCTGGGCCGCACCCTGAGCAACCGCGACGTGGACCTCATGGCTTACCTCTACGACACCCTCGGCTTCCCCGGCGAAGTTCTGGAATACCTCGCCGAATACTGCGTGGAACGCTGGGAGCGCGAAGATAAAAAGAAAGACTACCGCCTCATGCGCTACATGGAGACCGTCGCGCTGAACTGGCACAGCAAAGGGGCGGTGACCCTGGAACTGGCCAGGCAGCAGGCGTCCCGCTTCGCGCAGGAATCCGCCTCCTACGCGGCCGTCGCCAAGGCCCTGGGCCTGGTGGGCCGCCAGCTGACGGACAACGAATGCCGCCTGGTCTCGTCCTGGACCGCGGACCTGAAAATGCCGCAGGAACTCATCCTGGAAGCCTGCGACCGCACCATCCGCCGCAAAAACACCCCGGACCTGCGCTACACGGAAGGGATCCTGAAGAGCTGGCAGGCGGAAGGCATCGCCTCCCTCGCCGCCCTGAAGGAATGGGAGGCCGCCCGCCCGAAGAAGGGCAAAGAGGCCGCCGGGACGGCACCCAAAGGCGCCTACCAGACCTCCCTGCAGGACATCGATTACGCCAAACTGCTGGATAAAAAGGACTGAGCCATGAAACTGACCCGCGCACAATCCGATACGATCGACCGCATCTACCAGGAGCGGCGCCGTCTCGCCCGGGAAGAAGCCCGGGAGCGCCGGGACGCCTTCTTTCAGGAGAACCCGCGCGCCGAGGAACTGGACCGCGAGATCGTCCAGATCTCCGGGGAGCTCATCATGACCTCGCTGGATGGGGATGAGACCCGCACGGACTTCCTGAAAGCCCGCCGCCGCGCCCTGATCCAGGAGAAGAAAGCCCTTTTCTCCGCCGCGGGCCTCACGGAAAAATATCTGGAGCCCCGCTATCTCTGCCCGCACTGCCAGGACACCGGCTGGACCCCCGACCGCGAATGCAGCTGCCGCCGCCGGCTGGTCATCGAGCAGTTCTACAGCGACTCCGTCCTGTGGCGCCGCGCCGGCCGCGAAAACTTCGATACGTTTTCCCTGGACTGGTACGACGACGAGAAGAAACTCAAGGCCTTCCAGGGCCGCACCTGCCGTGAAGTCATGGAAGAAAACCTCCGCGCCGCGAAAAACTACGTGGCGGGCTTTGACACCCGGCGGGACGGCGTCCTGATGACCGGCCCGGTCGGCACCGGCAAGACCTTCCTGTGCAACTGCATCGCCGGCGCCCTGCTGAAGACGGGGTGGTCGGTCCTGTACGTCTCGGCGCAGGAGCTCTTCGACCGCATCGAGGCCGTCACCTTCGACCGCGAAGACAGCGATGAAGCCGTCACGGAGCAGTTCGCCGAAGCGGACCTGCTCATCATTGACGACCTGGGCACGGAATTCACCGGCAAAAAACTGGCGGCCAACGCGCTGTTCACGATCCTGAACGAGCGCATTATCCGTAACCGGGGGACCCTGATCTCTACCAACCTGGACCTGGACGCCCTGGCGGAGCGCTACTCCGAGCCGGTGGTGTCCCGGGTGATCGGGGAATTCCGCATCATGCGCTTTACCGGCCAGGACATCCGCCTGGCCCGGCGCCTGCAGTAAAAAGAAACCGCGGCGGGAACCGCGTCCGCCCGATGATAAAAGGAGAAAATCATGGAAATCAGGACCCATTTCGGACCTCTCGGGATCATCGCCCTGCCCGGCTGTGAAAAACTGGCCAAGCAGGTGAACGCGTACCTGGTGGCCTGGCGCGCCGGCCGGGAAACGCAGCAGGCCGGCTACATCGAGGACAACTATCTGATCGATGTGGATCTGAACCGCTACGGCGGCGGCGAAGCCAAAGCCATCCTGAACCAGACGGTCCGCGGCTACGACCTGTTCATCATGGTGGACGTGTGCAACTACAGCCTGGAGTATGAGCTGAACGGCCACATGAACCCCATGTCCCCGGACGATCACTACATGAACCTGAAGCGCGTGATCTCCGCCTGCACCGGCAAGCCCAACCGCATCAACGTGGTCATGCCCTTCCTGTACGAGAGCCGCCAGCACCGCCGCACCGCCCGAGAATCCCTGGACTGCGCCATGATGCTGCAGGAGCTCGTGGGCATGGGCGTGGACAACATCTTCACCTTTGACGCGCACGATCCCCGGATCTGCAACGCCATCCCGCTGGCGGGCTTCGAAAACCTGCCCACCTCTTACCAGTTCGTCAAGACCCTGATCAACCTCAACATCCACGAAAAGTTCGACAAGGACAGCGTGCTGATCATCGCGCCCGATGAAGGCGCCGTGGAGCGGGCCGTGTACTTCGCCAACATCCTGGGCGTGAACGTGAGCATGTTCTACAAGCGCCGGGACTACACGAAGATCGTGGACGGCCGAAATCCCATCGTGGCGCACGAGTACCTGGGCGAGTCGCTGGAAGGCAAGACCGCCATCGTCGTGGACGACATGATCGCCTCCGGCGACAGCATCATCGACGTGGCCAAGCAGCTCAAGGAGCGCGGCGCCAAAAACGTTATCGCCTGCGCCAGCTTCGGCCTTTTTACCAGCGGCATGGAGCACTTCGACAAAGCGGTCGAAGAGGGCCTGCTGGACAAAGTCCTCACCACGAACCTGATCTACCAGAACCCCGAGACCCTGATCCGCCCGTACTACGAAAGCGTGGACATGAGCGAGTATCTGGCCAGCGTCGTGGACACCGTGAACCACAACATGTCCCTGGAGCGTTTCATCAGCCCGGACGAGAAGATCTCCAACAAGCTGAAGACTTCGTAAGAATAACGCACCCTGGTAGTACTGGCAGGAGGCCGCATGAAAAAAGAAAAGAAAACCAAAGGGGTCCTGATCCCCCATCTGATACGGTACAGCCCGGTGTATCTCATCGGGCTGGCCGCTTTATTTATGGTGGACTACGTCCAGCTGTTCATCCCGCAGTTCATGGGGGAAGTGACGGACGGCCTGGCTTCGCGCACCATCGACAGCGCCGGCATCTGGGACCTGTGCCTGAAGATCATCCTCTGCGGCGTCCTGCACCTGCTGGGGCGCTTCGTGTGGCGCTACTGCATTTTCGGCACGGCCCGCAAAGTGGAGCGGAAGATGCGGAACGAGCTGTTCGCGCAGCTGGAGACGCTGTCCCAGCGCTATTACCATGAGCACAAGACCGGCGACCTGATGAGTTACTTCACCAACGACCTGGAAGCGGTGCGCATGGCGGTGGGCCCGGCCATCGTGACGGCCTTCGACGCGACGGTGATGACGGTCATGGTGCTGGTCCGCATGATCACCCACATCAGCCTGACCCTGACCCTGTATGCGCTGATCCCGATGGCCGTCCTGGCCGCGTTCGGCTATTTCTACGGCCACACCATCGAAAACCGCTACCGCAAGATGCAGAAAGCCTTCGCGGACCTGCAGGATTACGTGCAGGAGAGCGTGTCCGGCGAGCGCGTGGTCAAGGCCTTCGTGCAGGAGGAGAAGCAGAAAGCCGCGTTCCGCGAAGTCAACGACAATAAGCGCCGCGCCTCCCTGCACGTGGTGAAGCTGAGCGCGTTCTTCCTGCCCATGCTGCAGTTCCTGGTGGGCGTCACGTACGTGATCGCCATCCTGATCGGCGGCTGGTTCACCATGACCGGCGAAATGACGCTGGGCAAGTTCGTGACGTTCAACGCGTACATCGGCTCGCTGGTGTGGCCGATGCTGGCGCTCGGCGACGCGATCACCACGATCTCGCAGGGCATCGCGGGCGTCCGCCGCATCCACGAAGTGATGGACGAAAAGCCCGAGATCCGCGACGCGGCGCAGC
The DNA here is from genome assembly GCA_017430085.1 of Lachnospiraceae bacterium. Classification (GTDB taxonomy): domain Bacteria; phylum Bacillota; class Clostridia; order Lachnospirales; family Lachnospiraceae; genus UBA6987. The sequence goes on from JAFRNR010000031.1 coordinate 7,968, forward strand.
CGGACGATGTGACCGGCCTGACCGGAGAGCTCCGCCTGGAGGACGTGAGCTTCACCTACGCGCCGAGCCTGCCGGAAAAACTGACCCACGTCTCCGTGGAAGTGAAGCCCGGCGAAACGCTCGCCGTCATGGGCCGCACCGGCTCCGGCAAGACCACGCTGGTCAACCTGCTCTGCCGCCTCTACGACGTGGAGCAGGGCCGCATCACCTACGACGGCCACGACATCAAACAGATCCCCCTGCACGTGCTGCGCGAAAACATCGCGTACGTGCCGCAGGACAACTTCCTGTTCTCGCAGACGCTGGCGGAGAACATCTCCTTCGGCCGGCTGGATGCTTCGCAGGAGCAGATCGAGGCGGCGGCGAAGGCGGCCGACATCCACGACAACATCATGGACTTCCCGGAGCAGTACGAGACCATGGTGGGCGAGCGCGGCGTGACCCTGTCCGGCGGGCAGAAGCAGCGCACTTCCATCGCCCGCGCCCTGCTCAAGGACAGCCCGATCCTGATCCTGGACGACTCGCTCTCCGCCGTGGACACGGACACGGAGGAGCGGATCCTGCAGAACCTGAAGGAATACCGGAAGGGCAAGACCAATATCATCATCGCGCACCGCGTCTCCACGGTGCAGAACGCGGACCACATCCTCGTCCTGGACGAGGGCGTGCCCGCGGAATACGGGACGCACGAAGAACTTATGGCGCGGGACGGCATTTTCGCCTCCATGGCGCGCAAGCAGCAGCTGGAGCAGCAGCTCCTGGCGGCGGAATAAGGGGGGCAGCGGAATGGCACAGATGCATGAAGAAGCCCTCGAGACCAAATACGAAGGCAACGTATTCACCCGCCTGCTGGCTTACGTGAAGCCGCACGTCAAAACGATGGTGCTGGCCCTGATCCTGGTGCTGACGGTCACCGGCATCAACCTGGTCAAGCCCGTGCTGATCGGCACCGCGATCGACAAATACATCGAAGGATACGACAAGCCCTACGCCGTCACCGCGCCGGAACAGGCGCAGGTGCAGCTGGGCGAAGGGCTGTTCCTGAGCACGGAGATCCCGGCCGGGGAGGACGCGGAGCTCGTCCGGCTGATCTACTTTGAGGAAAAATATTATATGGTCCGGGGCCTGAAGGAAGCGGACCTGGAACCGCTCGCGGAGTGGGAAAAGAACGGTTCACCCGGTTTTCAGGTGAATGCGGCAAGTTCCGCGGATCCGCAGAACCGGGAATTCGAACTGAACGGCCGGCGCCTGGAGGCGTCGCCGATGGACAGGGACCGGCTGGCGCAGCTGCGCGCGGCGGACCGCAGCGGCATCATCCGCATCGCGCTGCTGTATGCGGGCCTGCTGATCGCAGGCTTCTTCCTGCAGCTGTCGCAGACGTGGCTGCTGCAGAAGACGGGGCAGAGCATCATCTTCACCATCCGGGAGGAGATCTTCGCGCACGTGCACAGCCTGCCGCTGCGCTTCTTCGATACGAACCCGGTGGGGCGCATCGTCACCCGCTGCACCAACGACGTGGAGTCCCTCAACCAGATGTATACCGGCGTGCTGATCCGGCTGTTTTCCAACGCGGTGCTGATCATCGGCTACGCCGTCGTGATGGTGAGCATCGATCTCCGGCTG
>JAFRNR010000032.1 GCA_017430085.1 Lachnospiraceae bacterium
CTTCCAGCGCCGCCAGGCAGGCGCGCAGCTGCTCCTCGCTGAAGCGCTTCGCGGTCTCATGGCCCCAGCTCTGGAAGACCTCGTCCGCGTCGTGCTCGCCGTCGTGGTGATGGTGGTGATGATGGTGGTGCTCATGCTCGTCCTCATCCTCTTCTTCCAGCGGCAGCAGCAGGTTTTCGACGTCGCTGCGCTCGAAAGCGTGGCGGACGGCGTCCGCGGGCAGTTCGTCCCACGGCGTGGTGATCAGAGGCGCTTCCGCATTCTGCTCGCGGATCAGGGCAACGACTTCCGCCAGTTTGGCTTCGTCCACGAGCTGCGTGCGGCTCAGGATGATCGTGGAAGCGTACTGGATCTGGTTCAGGAAGAATTCGCCGAAGTTCTTCATGTAGACTTTGGCTTTCTTCGCGTCTACGACGGCCAGGCGCTCGGTGATGGTCAGATCCGCGTATTCCTTCACTTTTTCCACCGCAGCGATGATGTCGGACAGTTTGCCTACGCCGCTGGGTTCGATGATGATGCGGTCCGGCGCGTAGTCGCGGATGACCTGCTGCAGGGCCACGGTGAAGTCGCCCACCAGCGTGCAGCAGATGCAGCCGGAGTTCATTTCATTGATGATGACGCCGGCATCCTTCAGGAAACCGCCGTCGATGCCGATCTCGCCGTATTCGTTTTCGATCAGGACGATCTTCTCGCCCGTGAAGACCTGCTCCAGCAGTTTGCGGATCAGGGTCGTTTTGCCGGCGCCGAGAAAGCCGGATACGATGGTAACTTTGGTCATGGTTTATCTCCTTATGATTGAGGTCCTTCGTATTCCGGGCCGCCACAACAACGGCCCCTACGGATGGATCATATTATTTTACTACGATATTCACGATGCGGCCGGGCACATAGATTTCCTTGACGATGTTCCCGGTCAGACGGCCGGCCAGCGCTTCCTTCGCGGCCGCGATGACGGTTTCTTTATCCGCGGTGCGGGCGACGGAGACGGTGCAGCGCATCTTGCCGTTCACCTGGACGGCGATCTCGACCACGTCTTCGACAGTCTTCGCTTCGTCATACACGGGCCAGCTCTGCGCGTAGCAGCGGCCTTCGAAGCCGGCGGACTCCCACAGTTCTTCCGTGATGTGCGGCGCCACAGGGTTCAGCAGGAGCAGGAACGTCCGGTATTCGGCGCGGTTCACGGATTTGACGCGGTAGAACTCGTTGATCAGCGCCATCAGCGCGGCGACGGCCGTGTTGTATTTCAGGCTTTCGTAGTCGGCGCTGACTTTCTTGATGGTCTGGTGCATTTTGGTCTCCAGCTCTTTGCTGTAGGCGCCGCCGTCGGTCAGCATGTCGGCGAGTTTCCAGACGCGTTCCAGGAAGCGGCGGCAGCCTTTGAGGCCCTCGGTGGACCAGGCCGCGTGCTGCTCGAACGCGCCGATGAACATTTCGAAGACGCGCAGCGCGTCGGCGCCGTATTCGGCCACGACTTCGTCCGGATTGACCACATTGCCGCGGGATTTGGACATCTTTTCGCCGTCTTCGCCCAGGATCAGGCCGTGGGACGTGCGCTTCTGATACGGTTCCTCCGTCGGCACCACACCGATGTCATACAGGAAATGATGCCAGAAGCGGCTGTAGAGCAGGTGCAGGGTGGTGTGCTCCATACCGCCGTTGTACCAGTCCACGGGCAGCCAGTAGTTCAGGGCTTCGGGATCCGCCAGGCAGGTGTTGTTCTTCGGGTCGGTATAGCGCAGATAGTACCCGGAAGAGCCGGCCCACTGCGGCATGGTGTCGGTCTCGCGCTTTGCGGGGCCGCCGCAGCACGGGCAGGTGGTGTTCACCCAGTCCGTCATTTTGGCGAGCGGGGAAGAACCGTCGTCCGTCGGCTCGTAGCTGTCCACTTCGGGAAGGAGAAGCGGAAGCTCTTCTTCGGGAAGCGGAACGGTCCCGCATTTTTCGCAGAACACGATCGGGATGGGCTCGCCCCAGTAGCGCTGACGGGAGAAGACCCAGTCGCGGAGTTTGAAGTTCACCTTCGGGGCGCCGAGGCCCTTTTTTTTCAGCCAGTTGATGATGACCTTCTTGGCCTCTTCCACTTCCAGCCCGTTCAGGAAGCCGGAATTCACCATGATGCCGGTCTGCACGTCCGTAAACGCTTCTTCCTCCACGTTGCCGCCCGCGACGACCTCGATGATCGGCAGGCCGAAGACCTTCGCGAATTCCCAGTCGCGCGTATCATGCGCAGGCACGGCCATGATGGCGCCGGTGCCGTAGCTCATCAATACATAATCCGAGATCCAGATCGGGATCTCTTTGCCTGTGCACGGATTGATGGCCGTGAGGCCCTTCAGTTCCACGCCGGTCTTGTCCTTGGCCAGTTCGGAGCGTTCGAAATCCGATTTCTTGGCAGCTTCTTCCTGGTATGCCCGCACTTCGTCCATGTTTTGGATGCGGTCCGCATACTTCGCGATAGCGGGGTGTTCCGGCGACATGACCATGTACGTCGCGCCGAACAGCGTGTCCGGGCGGGTGGTGAAGACGCGCAGTTTGTCCTCCGTGCCGGTCAGGGCGAAATCCACTTCCGCGCCGGTGGAGCGGCCGATCCAGTTGCGCTGCGAGGCTTTGACGCGGTCCGGATAATCCACCAGGTTCAGGCCGTCCAGCAGCTTGTCCGCATAGGCGGTGATCTTCAGCATCCACTGGGTCTGCTGCTTGCGGAAGATCGGTGTGCCGCAGCGTTCGCAGCAGCCGTCCACCACTTCCTCGTTGGCCAGGCCGACCTTGCAGGAAGGACACCAGTTGATGGGCATCTTGGTCTTGTACGCCAGACCCGCTTTATACAGTTTCAGGAAGATCCACTGGGTCCAGCGGTAATATTCCGGATCCGTGGTGTTGACTTCCCGGTTCCAGTCAAAGGAATAGCCGAGCATCTTCAGCTGCTCGGTGAAATGCTTCACGTTGTTTTCCGTGACGATGCGCGGATGGATGTGATTCTTGATGGCATAGTTTTCGGTGGGCAGGCCGAAAGCGTCCCAGCCCATCGGGAACAGGACATTATACCCTTCCATGCGGCGCTTGCGGGCCACAACGTCCAGCGCCGTGTAGGGGCGCGGATGGCCTACATGGAGGCCCTGTCCGGAGGGGTAGGGGAATTCCACCAGGGCGTAATATTTCGGCCGGGAATAGTCGTTCGGAGTGGCAAAGGCCTGCTCCTTTTCCCAGATATCCTGCCATTTCTTTTCTATCGGTTTGGGATTATAGGGCTGAAGCATGATGATCTTCCTTTCCTTATATTTGCAAAAACTCCCATATATTTTCACGCTTTCCGCCGGATTTGTCAAGGAAAATCGCACCAAAAAGGACGGCCGGAGCCGTCCTTTCAGGGATAGGGGCCGAGCGGATCACTCCAGATTCAGGGCCGCTTTGCACTTGCCGATGATGAACTGGCCGATGTCATAGGCCGCGTCCACGGTCTGCGCGCCGGCGTGCGGCGAGACCACGAAATTTTCGCAGTCGAACAGCGGGGAGACGAAGTTGTTGGGATCGCCGTCGCCGTCCAGCTCGTTCTCCATGACGTCCGCGCCGTAGCCGCCCAGCTTGCCGCTGACCAGGGCTTCGTACACGTCGTGCTCGTTGCAGATGTAGCCGCGGCTCATGTTGATAACGACGGCGCCGTCTTTCATCTTTTCGATCTGCTCTTTGCAGACCAGGTTGCGGGTCTCATCGGTAAGCGGCACATGGATGGTCACGAAGTCCGCATTGTGCAGGACGTGGAATACGTCGGTGCGGGTGCCTTCCGCTTCGTTGGCGGCGAACACTTCATCCGGCAGATACGGGTCATACGCAAGGACTTTCATGCCGAAAGCGCGGGCCAGGAAGCCGACACGCTGGCCGATGCGGCCGAAGCCCAGGATGCCGACGGTCTTGCCGCGCAGTTCGCGGCCCATGAATTTGTACTTGTTCCATTCGTGGCGGATCTTGACATCGTTGTTGGCGGTGATGGTGTCGCGGGCCAGTTCCAGCATTTTGCAGATGGTCAGCTCTGCCACGGCGTTGCTGTTCAGGCCGGGGGCGTTCTGGACGGTGATGCCCAGTTCCTTGGCGGCATTCATGTCGATGTGGTTCAGGCCCACCGAGCAGACGCCGATGAATTTCAGGTTTTTGGCGGCTTCCAGCACACTGCGGTCGATCTGCGGGTCGACACGCATGATCAGCACGTCATAAGGGGCGATGATCTTCGCCAGTTCTTCCGCGGTAGGCAGCAAAACAGTATCCACCGTCATGTACTGTCCCAGTTCCTGTGCGATGTGGGCATCCACATTGTCAATGATCAAGCACTTCATAGCAATCCTCCGAAATAATATATTATCGTAACCTGTTACCGATACCCGTTTCTATATATAACTATAACAGAAAGAAAAAATGTGTCAAGCGCAAGGCGCAAGATAATAATGTGAAAAAGGTATCCGATAATAAAAGAGTGCGGTTTCCCGCACTCTTTCGTGTTTATTACTCTTCTTCCTGTTCGGCCGCCCGTTCGGCAATCTCCTTGTCCTGTACTTCCTGAGGAGCCTGCTCATAACGGCTGAACTCATAGGTGAAGCTGCCGATACCGCCGGTCATGGACCGCAGATCCGTGTTGTAGCCATACAGTTCGGACATCGGGCAGTCGGCTTCGATGATCTGGTTGCCCTTGTGATCCGGGTTCATGCCCAGCACGCGGCCGCGGCGCTTGTTCATGTCGCCCATCACATCGCCGGTGAACTTATCCGGCACGGTGACCTTCACGGAAGCGATCGGCTCCAGCAGGACGGGGCGGGAAGCCTTGTCTGCGAAGCAGTTCTTGACCGCCAGGTGGGTGGCCAGTTTGAACGCCATTTCGGAGGAGTCTACCGCGTGGTAGGAACCGAACACCAGCGTAGCCTTCAGACCCACGATGGGATAGCCGGCCAGCGGGCCCTTCACGACCATTTCCTGGATGCCCTTTTCCACGGCCGGGAAGTAGTTCTTCGGAACCACGCCGCCCACGATCTTTTCTTCGAAGACGTACGGAGTCTCCAGGTCGCCGCTCGGCTCGAATTCGATGACGACGTCGCCGTACTGGCCGTGGCCGCCGGACTGCTTCTTATGCTTGCCCTGGACCTTGACGGAGCCGCGGATGGTCTCACGGAAGGCTACCTTCGGCTTGTACAGTTCAGCCTTGACTTTGTAGCGGGACTCCAGCTTGCTCATCACGACTTCCAGCTGCTGGTCGCCGATGCCGTAGATCAGGAGCTGGCGGTTTTCTTTGTCGTTGACGGTCTTTAAGGTCAGGTCTTCTTCCATCAGCTTGGCCAGGGAGGTCGCGATCTTGTCTTCGTCGCCCTTGTTCACGCCGCGGTAGGCCTGGTAGGTGTAAGGCTTGGAGATATCCGGCAGCGGGTAGGCGATGGGCTCGGCCTTGGAGGCGAGGCTGTCGCCGGTGGCGGCGGACATCATCTTCGCGATGGCGCCGATATCGCCCGCGTGCAGTTCCGGCACTTCCATGGCCTCCTTGCCGCGCATCAGGTACAGGCGGGAGACTTTTTCCTCGGTCTCTTTCTGGACGTTGTACATGACGGTGTCAGCCTTCAGGACGCCGGAGCAGACCTTGATGTAGGAATACTTGCCCAGGAACGGATCGATGAGGGTCTTGAAGACCTTCGCGGTCGGAGCCTTGGATTCGTCGTAATCCGCGGTGAATTCTTCGTCCGTCTTCACGTTGGTGCCGCTGATCTTCCGCATGGTCGGATCCGGGAAGTACTTGTCGATGTCGTGCAGCAGGACGCGCACGCCGTAGCCGTTCAGACCGGAGCCCATCAGGACGGGGACCAGGTCGCCGGCGGATACGCTGTTGTTCAGGGCGGTGGAGATCTCTTCGGGGGTGAATTCGTCGCCTTCGAAGTAGCGCTCCATGAGCTCTTCATCGGTCTCCGCGACCGCTTCCATCAGCTGGCCGTGCGTTTCGTCCAGCATATCCTGCACGTCGCCGGGGATGGGGCATTCCGCATACTCGCCTTTGGACCCGGTGAATTTGCGGGCGGTCATCTTGGGCACGTTCACGAAACCGACGAACTTGTCGTTCTCGCGGATCGGGACCTGGAACGGGGCCACGCGGTTGCCGAAGGCTTCCTTGAGGTCTTCGCAGACGCGGGCGTAGTTCGCGTTTTCATCATCCATGTTGGTGACGAAGAACAGGCGCGGGATGCCGGCCTTTTCGCAGAGCTGCCAGGCCTTGTACACGCCGACCTGCACGCCGGCCTTGCCGTTCACCACGATGACCGCAGCGTCGGCGGCGCTGACGGCTTCTTCCGCTTCACCGACGAAGTCGAAATAGCCGGGCGTATCCAGGAAGTTGATCTTCTTGCCTTCCCACTCGATGGGGATGAGGGCGGTGCTGATCGAGAACGTGCGCTTCTGTTCTTCCTTATCAAAGTCAGAGATGGTGGTGCCGTCCGTGACCTTGCCCATGCGGGAAATGACACCGGTAACATAGGCGGCGGCTTCCATCAGGGTGGACTTGCCGGCTCCCCCGTGACCCAGCACGGCTACGTTGCGGATGTCCTTGCTTGCATACACTTTCATAGAAATGATTCCTCCTCATATGATAGACGTTCTTCACGCGTAGTGTGTTCGCCGAAAAAGTATTTTACAACATATAACAGCAAATGTAAAGCAGTATTTTGCCTGCCGCCGCAAAGGATTTTAAGGTCCGGACGGGCTTTTCAGATGTTTTCGAGGTACTCGATGTACTCGTTTTCCAGCCGGCCGCTCGCGAGCGCGCGGTCCAGCTGCGCCAGCATGGCGTCCTTATCGCGGTTCATGGTCCCTTTCAGCTGGACGTAATTGGAGATGTGGTTGGAGCGGAGGACGCTGCCTTCGCTGTCCAGCGCCGCGACCAGCATGCGCATTTCTTCCACGATCTGCTTCGGCGTCAGGCGTTTGAAGAGGCCTTTTTCCATGTCCGCGGTCATTTTCGTGCCGCGGCGCAGAGTCAGCGTCATCAGGCCGATGTATTCGGGGTTGATGCGGGACAGGGCGTGCGCGGATTCCACGGCGTTCTCTTCCATCCCCTCCTGCCCGTCCAGGCCGGTGATCTGCGTGACGGAAAGGCGGATGCCGGCGGCTTTCGCCTTGAGGCAGGCCTCGACCGTCTCCTCCACCGTGACGCCTTTGTTGATCTTCTTCAGGATTCGCTCGCTGCCGGATTCCAGGCCCAGGTAGATCATGTCCAGGCCGGCCTGCTGCAGCGTGCGCAGTTCCTCCGGCGTCTTCAGCAGCAGGTCGCGGGCGGAGGCGTAGCTGGTGACGCGCTCGCATTCGGGGAAGAGGCGGCGGATCGTCTCCAGAATGGTCAGGAGCGTTTCGGTCTTCACGATCAGCGCGTCGCCGTCCGCGAGAAAGATCCGCTGCACATAGCGGTACGCGCGCCGGGCCATGGCGAGATCCTCCAGGACCTCCTTCAAGGTCCGGATACGGAACTGCTTGTCCAGGTACATGTTGCAGAACGTGCAGGCGTTGTGGCTGCAGCCGACGGTCACCTGCAGGATATAACTGTACGCCTCGCTGGGCGGGCGGTAGATCTGTCCTTCGTAGCGCATGGCCGCTCCTTATAGGTCAAACGAGTATTGCTTCAGGAATTCGTCTTCGGTCAGGACCGGGATCCCGAGCTGCTTCGCGGTGCGGTTTTTCGTGGAATTCGAGGCCGCGTCGTTGTTGATCAGGGCGGCAGTCTTCGCGGAGACGGAACCGCTCACCTTGCCGCCGCGTTTTTCGATCTCCGCTTTCAGGGCGTCGCGGTTGACGAAATGCGTCAGCGAGCCGGTGACGACGAAGGTCAGGCCGGCCAGGTCCTGCGGGATCCCGGTGTCTTCCTTCTTTTCAATATCCAGCACAGTGAGCAGTTCGTCCAGGCGACGCGCGTTTTCCGCGTCGCCGAACCAGGCGCGGATGGCGGCCGCCGTGACTTCGCCAATCTGGTCGATCCCGCAAAGTTCCTCTTCGGAAGCCGCCCGCAGCGCGCATATATCCTCGTGATAATACCTGCTCAGCAGGCGGGCCGTGGCCTGTCCCACGCCGCTGATGCCCAGCGCCGTGAGCAGCCGCGTCATCGTGGTATGGCGGGCCTTTTCCGCCGCGTCCACCAGGTTTTGCCAGCTCTTTTCGCCGAAGCCCTCGCGAGTCACGATCTGCTCGCGGCGCTCCTCCAGACGGAACAGATCCGCGTAACTTTTCACGATCCCGGCGCTCAGGAATTCCTCCAGCGTGGCTTCCGAAAGTCCTTCAATATTCATGGCGTTGCGGCTCACGAACAGTTCGAAACTCTTGAGCTGCTTCGCCGGGCAGGCGGGATTCGGGCAATACAGCGTCCGCACTTCGCCCGTGTCGCGAATCTCGGCGGGGGCACCGCAGACCGGGCAGCGCTCCGGCGCGCGTATCCCGGCGGAGCGGGTGAGGTTCTCCGCGATCTGGGGAATGATCATGTTGGCTTTATAGACGCTGATCTCGTCGCCGGCGCCGAGGGCCAGGTTTTCCACCGTCGAAAGGTTGTGGACGCTGGCGCGGGACACGGTGGTCCCTTCCAGTTCCACCGGCTCGAACACCGCGATCGGATTGATCAGGCCTGTGCGGGACGCGCTCCATTCGACGCCGATGAGATGGGTGCGGGCGGTCTCGTCCTCCCACTTGAAAGCGATGGAGTCCCGCGGGTATTTGGCCGTCGTGCCGAGGCTGCGGCCGTACGCGATGTCGTCCATCAGCAGGACAAGCCCGTCCGAAGGGATCGGGTTGGCGGCCACTTCGTTCTTGAACGCCAGGACGCCGTCCGGCAGTTCCTCCTGCCGCAGTTTCCGGAACGGGACGACGTCGAAGCCTTCCTCCGCCAGCCACGCCAGTTCCTCGCTGTGCAGCGTGAAGGTCATCCCCTCCGCTTCCACCAGGGCAAACGCGTAAAACCGGACGCTGCGCTCGGCCGTCACCTGGCTGCTGAGCTGCAGCACGGAGCCGGAGCAGAGGTTTCGGGGGTTTTTATACTGCGCCTCGCTTTCGGGCAGCAGGCGGTTGATCTCTTCAAAATCCGGGTAGGTGATGACGGCTTCGCCGCGCAGGACCAGCCGGCCCCGGAAGGCGATCTGCCGCGGGACGTTGCGGAAGGCGCGGGCGTTGGCGGTCACGATGGCGCCGATGCGGCCGTCGCCGCGCGTCACGGCCTCCTGCAGCGCGCCGTCCCCGTAGGTCAGCACGACGGTCAGGCCGTCCATCTTCCAGGACAGCAGGCCGGTCTGTCCGCCCAGGAAGCTCTGCAGTTCCTCCACGGACTTGGTCTTGTTCTGGGAGAGCATCGGGACCGGATGCTCCTTTTTGGGCAGAGCGGTCACGGTCTCATAGCCCACTTTTACGGTGGGGCTGTCCGCCAGGACGACGCCGGTCTCCTGCTCCAGCTGTAGCAGTTCGTCGTACAGCGCGTCGTATTCGCGGTTGCTCATGATCTCCCGGCTCTCGCGGTAATAGACCTTTGCCGCCTCGTTCAGGACCGGGATGAGTTCTTTCATGCGTTCCAGTTTCTGCTGCTTCATTCTTTCATCCCCAGCGCGGCCAGCAGGTCTTCGTATTCTTCGCCGACGATCTCGCGGTATTCGCCCAGCTGCAGGTCCTGCAGCGTGATGTTCATGATGCGGATGCGGCGCAGCTGCGTCACTTTATACCCCAGCGCCTCGCACATGCGGCGGATCTGGCGGTTCAGCCCCTGCGTCAGGATGATGCGGAAGCGGTTCCGGCTCACCTTCGTCACCTGGCACGGACGTGTCACGGTGCTGCCGATGCGCACGCCGGCCCGCATCTTTTCCACAAAATCAGCGGTCACAGCCTTGTCCACCGTCACCAGATATTCCTTTTCATGGCGGCCGCGCGCGTGCGCGATCTTATCCGCCAGTTCGCCCTGGTTGGTCATCAGGATCAGTCCCTCGGAGTCCTTGTCCAGGCGGCCGACGGGATAGATCCGTTCCGGATATCCCACGAACGTCACGATGTTCGCGGGCTCGTCCTTCGCCGTGGTCACGACGACGCCCGCGGGCTTGTTGACCGCGAGCAGCACCGGACGGTTCCTCTTCTTCACCGGTTTGCCGTCCACGCAGACGTTCGCGGACGGAACGACCTGCTGGCCCAGTTCCGCTTTCAGCCCGTCCACGGTGACGCGGCCTTCTCCGATCAGTTTGTCGGCCTGGCGGCGGGAGCAGAAGCCCGCGTCGCTTAAATATTTGTTGAGCCGGATGCCTTCTTCCATTCCGATCATCCTCTTTCTCCGCCTCCCGGCGGGAATCTTTCTGATCCCATTGTAGCATCCCCGGCGGCAAACTTCTATAATAAAATTCCTTTTTGTGGGTTTGTCAAACATATATTACACCCGATTCCAGGAAGTCACGAAGGACTTGGTTAGGGGAGAGCCAGTGCAACGGCCGCATGGGGAAGTTGTTATAGTCCCTGCGATTGTATAGCTTAAGGCAGGAGGCAAAGTC
>JAFRNR010000033.1 GCA_017430085.1 Lachnospiraceae bacterium
ATCTTGGAATGAAAAACGCTGATGGTTCTTTTGTTGGTTTTTGGGGAGCCATGAGCGATGAAACGCTGTCTTTTATGCCGTGGACGGACGGTTTCTCCAGGGGCTTGTATTTGGCAGGCGTTGAAGTATATGAGGATGCGCCGGTTCCGGATGGATGGGTAAAGTGGGTTATGCCAGCCAGAAAATATCTTGTGACAAAGGTTCAGCCGGAAAACTATGGCAAGATATTTGATTACGTGATTAAGAGCCTTATACCAGAACTTGGGATGAAGCTTGCAGGTGCGGTATGTGATTTTACAGAGCCGGCAACTGGGCAGAACAAATTGTTTTTTCCGGTGGAGTGAGAAATTCTGGTTTGCCGTAGACCGGGGGCTGACTTATATGCAGGAGGCGCTGAGAGAGAGGATATATGAAGTATCCCGAGGAGGAATATCTCAACATCGTTTATCCGATGGAAAAAGACGTTTCTCCGGCGCTTCCGGAGGGATTCCGCCTCTTTTACGGAGAAGATTACTCCAACGAGGAAAATAAATGGAGCGCGCTTCGTCTGAGCTTCCACCCGGATTGGGAAACGCCGGATTTTAAGGCGCCGATGAGCCCATATCATGGCAGGAAGAACTCGTCCATGTATCGGGACAGTTTCGAGTGCCTCATCGCGGATGAGAGGTCCGGCGAGAAAAACAACGTTTGCGCATACTGCTTCGTATATGTGGACAGAAAGACCGGGACGGCATTGGCCGAACCGGTCGGCACAAGGGAAAAATACACGCACAGAGGCTTTGGAACGGCGCTGATGCACGGAGTCATCCGGAGATGCAGGAAGCTCGGCATTGAAAAATGCTATGTGGACAGTTTCGGCCGGAGAAGGGATTTCTATGCCGCGGCCGGCTTTGAGACGGAAACAAGCAGTGTTTTCTGGTATAAAACGCTAAAGTGACGGCAGCAAGGTGTTTATGACCGGAGAGTGGCACGGAGGGACCTGTCAGGCGCGGGCGCCGAAGGAAACAGAAGGAGAACAGATGTTGGAGTTATTGAGAACGAGATTCTTTGAAAACATGCCCCGTCACTCCGGTCTTGTTTGGGCTGACGTTGAAAAACGCATCCTTGCGGATCCGAAGGCGGCAGACGTTTTGCGGAAAATGGAGGAAAGCGGCGGAGAACCGGATGTCATCGGGGTTGATGACAAGACGGGCAGGCTCATTTTCTGCGACTGTTCCCGGGAGTCTCCGGCGGGTCGCAGAAGCCTGTGCTATGATGAGGAAGCCCTGAAAAAACGGGTCAAAAATCCTCCCGCGGGCAGCGCTTTGGGCATGGCGCGGGAGATCGGCGCGGAGCTGATGACGGAAGAACTTTACCGCAGGCTGCAGGGCCTTGGCGAATTTGATCTGAAAACATCTTCCTGGGTAAAGACGCCGGAAGGGATCAGAGAAAAAGGCGGCGCCCTGTTCTGTGAGCGGAGATACGGAACGGTGTTCACGTTTCATAACGGCGCGGATTCGTATTACTCCGTGCGTGGATTTCGATGTTATATCACGGTATGAATCGCGGTCTGCCGGCGTTCGCCGCGCGGTCTCATCATGAACCGGGATCGTGTAATTGTCGGGACTTTCATAGGGGGAAGCAGGCCGGATGCAAGCGGCTTTGTTTATCCTGCTGCTTTGGGGCATGCGGAGCCAACAGGGATTTATTCTTCTTTATCGAGGTAGCAATGCCTTCTGGCTGAGGCTGGTTTCTACCATGAAATGGTATCTTTGTAAATACATAATAACCGTGCATTGCAGGCGGGAAATAAAGAAAGAAGGGATAAAAATGGGAAGACTCACAGGTAAGGTGGCAGTAGTTACCGGAGCCAGCAGCGGAATGGGCAAAGAAATCGTTACGCTGTTTGCTAAAGAAGGTGCCAAAGTCGTGGCAGTTGCCAGAAGAAAAGAGCGCCTGGAAGAACTTGCAAAGAGCTTAAGCGGTGAAGAAGGTGTTGTAGCCGTGTATCCCGGAGACATTTCTCAGAAAGATGTCAATGAAGCCATGATCGATTTTGCTGTCAGTGAATTCGGAAAACTGGATATTCTGGTTAATAACGCCGGTATTATGGATGATATGGCAGCTGTCGGAGATTTCAGCGACGAAAAACTGCAGGCCGTCTTTAATGTTAATGTTTTCGGGCCTTTTTATGCGACCCGCAAGGCAGTGAATACCTTTAAAGCACAGGGAACGCCCGGATCAATCGTACATATTGCGTCGGAAGGTGCGTATAAGACCTGTGCCGGAGCTGTCTACTGTGCCAGTAAATCCGCGGTCGTGACGCTTTCCCGGAATACGGCCTATATGTACAAGGCTGAGGGAATCCGTTCCAACTGCATTATTGCCGGCGGCTTTAAGACCGAGATCTCCGGTTCCATGGGGATGCCCAATATGGAAGCGTACGGCAAGCTGAAAGTAAATCTGGCAACGGCTCCTGCTCCTGGTGATCCGATTGAAATTGCGAAAGCAGTTTTATTCCTGGCGGGGGATGAGGCTGGTTATATCAGCGGTGCCGAGTTGGCTGTTGACGGAGGCTGGTGTACAGCTTAAGTGTTCCAAAGGCAAATTCACAAGAAGTAGCGAGATTCCGCAAAAGAACTTGCTGCTTTTTGTTTGCAGCAAATCGCACATTTGACAGGTTCCGTACAACTCTTTACGATGGCGGTGAAGGAGGTGCCTGCCATATTCTGGAAGAAAAAGACTCGGTATTATCTGGAACTCACCCACGAAGAGAAACGCTACCTGTTAGAGATCATGATCTGGTTCCGTAATAAGGTACTTTCTGAAGGGGGCCCGACAGAAGACATAAACGAAGTGATTTTGAAACTGGCGAAATAGTTCCGGTTTACGACTGATGATCAAAGCTGCAGGCAGAATTCTTTGCGGCTTTTTTCACATGAAGGAGGATCAAATCAATGAAGAACAATCACACAAATGAAACGCTGAAAGGCAAGATAAAAGAGCTGCCGGAAGGCAATATTATGCATGTCCCGTTTACAAAAGAAGAGGAGGAGTCTCATGCAGTACGAACTCGAAAACGTCTCAATTCGTATGGTGAAAGAGCCGCCGCTCTTAACGGATAAGCCGGTCAACTCGCCCGGCCGTGCGGTCGAAGTACTTTACGATCTTCTGCATGACATGGACCGGGAGCTCCTGATTGTTGTCAATCTAAAGGCGGATATGACACCCATCAATATGAATATTGCTAGCATCGGGACCGTCAATGCTTCTCTCAGTTCTCCTCGGGAACTGCTGAAGTCGGCGGTCCTTTCTAATGCGGCAGCTACGATGCTCTTCCACAATCATCCGTCCGGGAACCTCACCCCCTCACAGCCGGATATCAACCTGACGAATCGGGTGATCAAGGCGTTCAGTCTGCTGGACATTCCGGTGATGGACCATATCATCCTGGGATCGCAGCGGAAGTATTATTCCATGCGGGAGAACGGAGTGTTTCGGATTCCGGAACCGGAGGAAGGCATCAAAGTGGAGGACCTGAACTTCAGCCTGAAGGCAAAGACAAGACGCAGCAGAGCTAAGCCGAGGGAGGACGCCAGATGAAGGGAGTGCACTATTCTCCGGCGCAGATCGAACAGGCACGGCAAATTGATCTTTTATCCTTTCTGCAGAGCAAGAGGCCGGCGGAGGTGGTTCGTCTTTCAGCCAGGACATCTTGTCTTAAAGCTCACGACTCTCTGCAGATGAGTAATGGTAAATGGTACTGGTTCTCTCGGGGATTCGGAGGAAAAAGTGCCATCGATTATCTGATGACGGTTGAAGGGATGACCTTTGTAGAAGCTTTGGAAGAGGTCCTTGGATCGGACGGAACGGCTATTCCTGTCCAGGCTAAGCAGAAGACAACAAAAAGGCGGTTGTTGCTCCCGGAAAGGAACGATAACAACGATCAGGTAATACGCTATCTGCAGGGAAGAGGAATCCATCCGGAAATCATTCAGTACTGCATTTATCATGGATTGCTCTATGAATCCAAGCCATATCAGAATGCCGTATTCATAGGGTATGATCCGGAGCATGTGCCGCGATACGCGGCGGTCCGCAGTACGAAATCCGCCTACAAGGGAGAAGCGACAGGGAGCGACAAGCACTTTTCGTTCTCCATTGCGAATCCCGGAGACAGCGGACACCTGCACCTGTTTGAATCGGCGATCGATCTGCTGAGCTTACAATAGAGCGTATGGAGGGGCGCGACTGGAAACAGAACGCGCTTCTTTCTTTAGCAGGAGTTTTTCCTTATAAGCGAGAAAAGGTCCTGCCGGTTGCACTGGAGCAATTTCTGAAAGATCATCCCGGTGTCAAGGAAATCCACCTTCATCTGGATAACGATGAAACGGGAAGAGGGGCAGTTTTGGCAATCAAAAATGCGCTGGAGGAGTATGTCGTATATGACGAACCACCGGAGACGGGGAAGGATATGAATGAATGGTTGATGTCAGACAGGCGCCAGATAGTATGACGGGACTTTGAAAGGACCTCGTCCTAGACGGAATGATATGCGTTATCCTGTCGCTGAAGAATTTCCGTCTGGAGGGCGACACAATGACAACCTTTGCTTATATCCGCGTATCATCCAAGGAACAAAACCTGGATCGGCAGCTTACGGCTTTAGCACCATATAAAGTACCCGGGAAAAACATCTTCTGCGACTGGCAGTCCGGCAAAGATTTTGAGAGGCCGGGATATCAGAAGCTGATGAAAAAACTCCATCCCGGTGATCTGCTCATTGTCAAAAGCATAGACCGGCTGGGGCGAAATTATAATGACATTCTTACGCAATGGCAATACATAACCAAAGAGATACGAGCCGACATCCTAGTGCTGGATATGGAACTGCTGGATACCCGAAAGAAAAACGATAATCTGACAGGGACGCTGATTGCTGATTTGGTGCTGCAGATCTTTGCTTATGTAGCGCAGACTGAACGAGAATTCATCAGACAGCGGCAGGCAGAAGGAATTGCGGCAGCAAAAGCAAAAGGTAAAAAGATGGGGAGAAAGCGACTTGTTTTGCCGGATGGATTTGAAAAAGCCTGTGGAGAACACCAATCAGGACTGTTATCTATTAGAGAAGCAGCCTCTCTTCTGAGCATCAGCGGTGCTACCTTTCTACGGCGGTACAGAGAATGGGCGGAGAAACTATAGATTACAAAGAATAGTTTTTCCGCTTCAGATAGTAGACTTTCAGAAACAGTATGTCGAGATAGAGTCTATGCATTAAAAGCAGTGGACCGACCCCTTTTTTTGTCGTTTCTAAAGTCCAAATAGATTATATCAGGTCTGTTTCAAAAAGTCTGAATTATGAAACAGAGAGGGAGTACAGTGAACTACAATTTGTGGTATGCGGAGGCTAAAAAAGCTATTGAGAATCTAATCTCTGTTGGGCAAGTGTTTGAAGTAAAAGACTTATTCAGAGGCTCTAAGTGGAATGAGTTGTCTTCTGGAGAAAAGAAAAGCTTTGGCCGGTATTTCTCAAGTCAGTATAATGATGGATATCTGCCTATGATTAAAAGAATTGATGAGGGTAAAACGCATCATAATCGTTATCAAAAAGTGTGCTGATTCACTTTTGGCAATAAAAAAAGGAGCTCTTGAAAAATGAGGAAAAAGACAGCTGTTTTAATGGTGACAGTGGCGATGTTGATCGCAATGCTTTCGGCATGCTCAAACACCAAAAAAGTTGAGGAGGAGTTGAGAGGACAATGGTCCTACTTGGTTGATGGTCTTTTCGGATATACCTACAAGCAAGTTTATGACTTCAGGGGAGACGGAACCGTCAGATCAACTTACAACAACCAATCGAGCACATGCACCTATGAGATTAAGAGCGGAAAAATAACTCTTTACAGAGAAGATGGTTCCGTTAAGACAGTTCTGGAGTATACATACAAAAATGGAACTCTCCGGATGTTTGACGTGGGGTCGGACGGTTCAATGAACTATGAACTTAAACGATAGGTCGTTTTGAGGCCTATCATAACCACCAGACATCTGGTGGTTTTTTTGTTCCCAAAAAAAGGAGGAAAACACATTGGAAAGCAACAGAGAAACCATCCGGGTAGTTTACCTGGAACCCGGGCGCCTTGCCCGGACCATTGAGATCGGGGCAGAACTTGCCGATCTGCAGCGGGCAGTCGGCGGATTGATCGAACCCTACTACCCATTTGAGGAGCCGGTCTGTATTGTCTGCAATGATGAGGGCAAGTTCAACGGGATGTGGCCGAACCGTGCTGTAAGGAATGAAGACGGAAGGATCGAGGACATTATCTTCGGTCCTTTTTTCATTTGCGACTGCAGCACTGAAAACTTTGGCAGTCTTTCCGAGGAACAGCTGAAACGATACTCCGAGCAGTTCCGGTATTCTGGATGAGAACCGAAGAGCCAATGCAGAACTCTTTGAAAGAGCGTTTTATTCTGGCAAAGGACAACAGGTAAGCATTGATCAAGCTGTAAGAACACCACAGGACACCAACGCGGAAACTATCATGAAGCTGTTAAATAATCCGGAAGCGGTTGCTTTGATGAAAAGCTGATTGCGGCAGTGGAATCACAGAAGGATTAATCTTCAAGAAAGAGAGATGGAAACAGAAGACTTCTCGAGGGGCCTTCTGTTTTTTGTGCCACAATCTTTCGGTGAACCTCAGGGCGGACAGAAATTTGCCAAAATCTTCTAATGACGACGAAACTTCTAAAAACTTCTAAAAAACCGCTGAAATCAGGCTGACACCATATGACCCTCGCTGACGCCCAAATAACGCAAAAAACATGGGAAAAATGGCCCTTTTTGACACTCTTCGGCACTCATGGATACAACCGTAAAAACACCCGAAAGCTGGCTCCTAAGCGGAACGCCCCGGTTCGAATCCGGGATGCGACGCGGAAAAACTGCTGTACCTGAAAGAAGGCCAGTACGCCCCGCGCCATTTTCACTGGTTCAAGACCGAGGACATCATCAACCGCGGCGGCGGGACCCTGCTGATCCGCGTCAACCTGTCGCGGCCGGATGAAGGCGTGGATGACCGCTCGGCCGTCACTGTGTCCTGCGACGGCCGCCGCTTCACCGTTCCGGCCGCCGCGCAGATCCGCCTGACCCCGGGCGAGAGCATCCACATCGCGCGCGGCCTGTACCATGACTTTACCGTCGAGCCCGGCACCGGCCCCGTCCTGATCGGAGAAGTCAGCCAGTGCAACGACGACGAAACGGACAATCATTTCGACCCCCCGATGGGCCGTTTCCCCGTCGTCGAAGAAGACGAGCCGCCGTACCGCCTGCTGGTAGGCGAATATCCGCCGGCGGGGGAGGTGTTCTGACCGTACACTGCGGTCTGCCGGAGCGGATCCATTTTCCTTTTGAAATTCCGTTGGCATCGGGAGCGATCTGTGTTATTCTTAATGCGGATCGCTCTTTATTTGATCGAGAAATTCAACAGAATAAAACATCAGAGGTCCCTCATGAAAAACTGGAAAAGAATTCTGGCCTTACTGCTGTGTCTCTCCCTGCTCGCCGGCTGCGCGGGAAACAAACCGCACACGGAACCCGGACAGCAGGAAACGATCCCGGCATCGGAAAGCGGTGCGGAACAGAGCGCCGGTCAAAGCACGGAACCGGCCACGGCTCAAAACCCGGACCAGACCGCAGAACCGGTCACGACGCCGAGCCCGGACCAGACCACGGTGCCGACCACAGATCCCTCCGGCGGAACCGACGGCCCCGGACCGGTATCGCTCACAGAGGAGTATCACGACAATTTCATTTCCGTCCGCGATGCGGATCCCGGAATGACGATCTCCGTCCTGGCGCCCGTCTCCTATTCCCGGGAACAGGTCCTCGCCGGCATTAAGTTTTCCAACCTCTCCAACCCGTTCCTGACCGACCCCGACGAGAAGGACCTGATCGATCCGGACTGCCTTCTGGCCGAGGGCGGCAACGGCGAATTCAAGGTTTCCTGCGCGGACGGCTTCAACCGGGGAGAGGTGTATCAGCTGGAACTCACGGACGAGTCGCTCAGTTATCAGGGCCATGACAGCGCCGTGCGTTATTACAACCTCATTACCACGGCGGAAGAAGCGAACCGGATGCGCCTGAAACCGAGCATCAAATACCAGGACATGGCGGCGCTCCTTCCGGAGGAGGCATCGGCGGCCCTGCAGTTTGACGGGGTCTTCCGTTTCGGTCATACCCCCGCCAACGGAGAACCGGCGAGCGGGACCTTCAGCGGCCGCGAAGGCGACTATTACATCGGGGATCTCGTGGCGATCTACCAGGGTACTCCCCCGGATGACCGGACCTTTGACGACAGCGACCTGAGCGTGGCCTACGTCCGCATCACCGGGTTCACGGAAGGCCCTGCGGACCAGATGTACTACCACTACGTCGGGGCGTCACAGAAGGACGTCGTCTTCATCCCGGACATCATCCCCATTCAGGAACAGCACCTGATCAGCCGGGGCGCGGACAACAAGGTCACGCTGCCGGCCGCTGACCTGGTCTTTTCCTCCAACGGCGTTTTCGCGGGCATGGGCCTGAACGAAAGCACGGAGGTCGAACCGGGGGATTTCGTCGCTTTTTATACCGGTTCCGAAGAGAGCGGCACGGTCACGGGCTATGCGGAAGTGGTCAGCGTGACCTGGAGCGATGAGACCGCGGACGGGGAGGATACGGTTCAGATCGAATACCGGGAGACGGACCTGGAGACCATCAAGGCTTCTCTGGACGTGTACCGGGAGTTTACGCTCTCCGACGAGCAGATCGCGGCGGCGTATGACGAAGACGCCCTGAAGGCCGCCGTCATCGAAGAAATGACCAATAACGGCTTTCTGATCCAGAGCTCCTGGAGCCTGGCCCAGATCGCCATGGAAAACGAGGAAATCAAGGCGTATTTCGGGGATACCCCACTGGAAGAACTGACCTTCTTCTACGGGGAGGATGAGTCGGTCTCGGTGTCCGGCCAGGATTTCCTGGATGCCGGAAACGGCGGGAACGCGATCGACGTGGACGTGAAAAGCGAGGATCCGGACATCCGGCTTTCGCCGAACATCGTGCATTTTGCCGGCAAGACCGGCTACGGAGCCGGCTACCGCCTGGAGATCAATGTCAAGTTCCGGATCACCATCAAGGACACGGACGATCCGAAAAGAGCCCTGAAGACCACGATCACCTTCTTCTTTGAAGCGGAAGCTGTGTTCGGGTGCACCCTGGACGCCACGTCCGTCTGGAAGTGGTTCGGGTTCATCCCCTATCTTTATGACTATATCATCAGCGGCAGTGTCAGCACGGGGATCTATATCGGCAGCGCTATAGCCGCGCAGGCAACGCTGGTCAAATACGAACCGGATAAGACGGAAGAGGAGAAAGCAGCCGGCATAGAATGGCCGGAAGACGTCAAGAGGAGCCCCGGCGCCGAAAGGGTCCTGAAATGCGCCAATACCGTGAAGGATCTCGGCCGCAAACATGCGGACATGTTCCCGGAGCAGACCACCGGCGGCGGCACTCTGCCGGAGAAGTACAGGGCCTTCACCAAGGGCTCCGAGAAGGCGTGGACGGATCTGGTCAACAAGAACATATTTGACTTCCGCGGAACCTTTGACACGCATCACATCACCGCCTTCCAGATCAAGGGGGACTTCATCGTCGGCGGGCTGCTGAACGCGGCGGCCGGCGTGGCGGGCAATTACGAGCGCTCCCACCGGCAGATCTTTTCCTTCGCCCTGATCCATGAAAAGACTTCCGCCTTCAAGTGTGATGAAACAAACGTCTCCGATCTGCGAGCCGATTTCTACATCTTCGGCGCCGCCGGCCTTCGCGCCGGGCTCCGTCTGACCGTCGCGGGAGGCCTGTTCGACACCCGGCTGGACAGCGTCGGCCTGGAGGTCGAGGGCGGCCTTTATACCCGCTTCTGGGGCTTCTTCTACGCCGGCCTGGAAGCCCATAACGCCGGCCGGGAAGGCACCTCGACGGACGCTTTCTATGAGGGCGGCCTTCTGATAGAAGCCGGCAGCTATTACAGCGTGACGTGGTTTGCCCAGGCGGGCGACGGCGCCATTTCCTACCGGAAACTCATCGAAAGCGGCGAAAAGCCCATATTCAGCGCAGGAGCCGATACGGTCATCACGGATTTCAGCTATCAGGACGGCGAGAAGGCATTTGACGCTGTTTTTCCGGTCAATGAAAGAATGGCGCGCATCCCCGATTCGGTCTTCCTGATGAAGGGCATGAGTCTGAAGAGCGGCGCGGTCGCCGAGGTTTCCCGGGCAGACCGTGACGCCTCCGAACTATATGACATTACCTTCTCCGACCCGGCGTATTCCTACCGCTTTGAAAACGGCGCCGGATACCTGTACCGGAATTCCGACGAAGGCGGCCGGGGAACGGTCACCATGACGCTGAAGTGGCGCGGCTCCAGCTTTGAGCAGATGAGCCACGACCTGGAGCGGACCGTGGATATTTCCTGGATCGCCAACCAGACGACCATGCAGTTCCTGGACCGTGACGGCTCCGTGTTCTTTGCCGTCTCCAAGATCGCCGGAGAGCCGCTGGAATACGGGGACCTCCCGGGGCGTCCGGCCAATCCCGGCTATGTTTTCCGGGGCTGGGTAAACCCCGACGGAACGGATCTTGAGGAGATGCCGACCGTCATGCCCCGGACCGATACGGTCTACACGTCGAAGTGGGAGCGCGTCACCGTTCCGGTCACGGTGGAGTACTATAAAACCTACAGATCCGCGGACGGAAAAAGGGATGAATATATTTCCGGGTATACGGACGTCATCCCGGGTCTTTTCTATCCGGGAGACAAGGTCACGGATATTACCGCGGTCTTAAAGGAACATCATCTGCTGGCGACGGAACCGGATTACAATTTTGAAGGCAAGAACCCGTATGAGCATTACCGGGTCAATGAGGAAACCTCCGAACTGTCCTGCGACTATGTGCAGGATACCGGAAGCACCATCTTCCGGCTCCGGTTGGTGTGGGTGGCCAATACGATCAGGTTCGACGACGGGGCGGGGAACATCATCACGCGGCAGTTCGTTCCCGGCATGACCATCGAATTCCCGTCCGTCACCCGCCAGGGCTATGATTTCGTCGGGTGGCAGAACGAAGCGGGCGAGATGATCTCCTGGGACAATCTGCCCGTCAGCACGCGGGACGAGACCTATACAGCCATCTGGAAGATCATCCCGCCGACCTTTACGCTGGTGTTCCAGATCGTAAAGCGGGGCAGAGGGACCATGCCTTTCTACTACGAAACAGTCGAAACAAGGACGCTGACCTGGGACTCTTATGAAGTCACGGTCCGTCAGCTGATCTCCCTGAAGGACATGAGCGGCTATACCTACAGCGACACTTATTCCGGACGGGGCATCGACGACATCGTGACCATCTCGCCGGACGGGACCACCGTGGTCAACCTTCGGTTCAAGTAAACAGACGGAGAGCGCTGCGGCAGGCAGGGCCGCCCTGTCATCCGCAGCGCTCATACGAATTGCGCGTAGAATTCGGCCTGCAAATCAGGAAAAGATGAAGTATACTGCAAAGGCATCCGTACAGGTGGAAGCGGATCGCCCGGTGGGATTGGGAAGCCTTTCTGCGGCCAGGGCAGACCGCCGCCCGAAGAACAAAAGTCCCGGGTTTAGGGCCCGGGTTCAAAGCAAGATGGAGAGGATTATACCCCTCATTCCATACATAAGTCGCATTACCTCAGTAGGATAGAGGGCCCGCCTCCTAAGCGGAACGCCCCCGGTTCGAATCCGGGTTGCGACGTCACTTTTGCCTGAAACAGCGCTGGTTCCGCCCTGTTTCGGGCATTTTAAGATATTCCTGAAGGGCGGTATATTCCCGCAAGTAGATCCCGCGCTTTTCTTCGCTGATATCCGCGTACGACTGATGACGGGAAAAAATATCCACGGCTTCCGTAAGCGGGATCCATCTTGGTTCAGCACCCCGACTGATTTCTTCTTCTGTAAGATGCATTCGGCCGCTGCCCGTCACTTCGCAGATGAAATAATGAGTGATATAGCAGTATTCTTCATAATATTCAAACAGAGTGGCAAACTCCTGCAGCGGCAGGACAAGATTTCCCGTTTCTTCCTCTGCTTCCCGGACACAGCAATCTTCCGGTGTTTCATCTTCTTCGATTCCTCCGCCGGGAACGATCCACAAGTCTGAGTCTGCCTCATGAATGAGCAGGATCATTCCGTCCTGCACGATGACGGCTCTGCTTGCCCCTCTGGCCTTGGTATAGGTTGCAAAGCGATTCGCACCGAGTATTTCAATTTTAGTCATGTCTGTTCCATCCCCGTAAACCGGAATTTATCAAGCTTTTATTTTAACCCCAACGCTTTCTCTGCCAAAGCGACCGTCTGTTCAACGGTTCTGCTTTCGTCTCTGTAGATTATATTAAACCCTGACTTTTCCAATTCATCATACCCTTCCCGTGAACAGATCAGTTCAAGTCCCTGCCGGTAGTTTTCCATCGCCTTTTCAGGATCCGATTCTTCCATGATCAATCGATACAAAAACTGTTTCTCCGGATCCGGCCGGTCAAAAAACCTGTGCAGCGGTATTTCGGGATCGGCAAGCATCACAAGTGTGTGATTCAAAGGAGCTATCTTCCTTAAGGTTTCAATACTGATATTCGTATCAACAAAAACCTTTTTGCCCTGACTGCATATCTCAGGCAGCATCCTGAGCTCCAGTATCTCGCATTCTTTCCTCACTCCATCGATCCAGTCTTTATATTCCTGCGGCGATCTTCTGATAAAGTCATGCCAGTCTTCCAGATCTCTTGTATATGTCAGGCAGGGGAACTCTTTGGGATCAAGGATTCCGGGATAATTGTCATGATAGTTTTCTTCGCAGGCAATACCTCTGTATTTTTTGGCCAACTCCTTAACCATGGTGGATTTCCCTGCGTATGAGGTCCCGATAATGAAGTAAGCATTTTCAAAAAACAGATCCATTTCCGTAACACACTTTCCTCAGATATGCTGCAACAGTTCCGTAAACTCCGATTTGGCAACATCCCGGCAAACAGGAATTCAGCGATATTTTTCCATTCTTATCAGCAACTCATCATCCGGTTCCGGGACGCCGTTCTTGTATGTATAACCCATTTTCAAATAGAAAGGCGCCGCCGTTATCGATGCCGGGATCTCTGTTCTGCCGGCCCTGAGGAAAAATTCATCCTGTTCCAGAGTTTCTATGATTTTTCTGCCGATGCCTTGTCCCTGATATTCAGGGAGAACAAAGACCGTAAACAGACTGCTTTCGTCCTCATGACCCCAATAAGGGCCGATCGCTCC
The DNA here is from genome assembly GCA_017430085.1 of Lachnospiraceae bacterium. Lineage (GTDB taxonomy): Bacteria > Bacillota > Clostridia > Lachnospirales > Lachnospiraceae > UBA6987. The sequence continues at coordinate 13,342 of JAFRNR010000033.1, forward strand.
GCATCCGACGATCCTGTCCGCCCGGCAGACAACGTAAAAATGAGTCCATTCCGCACGCTCCAGGATATCTTCCGGCTGCAGTTTTTGAACGCACTTTTCAATGTATTCCGCCGAGTAGTCTTTGCTGTTTACTTCTGTGAGCGTCCTGACGATCAGATCTGATACTTCTTTTGCATCCTCAGGCAATATTCTCCTGACGGTCAGAGCATCTTCACAAATAACGGGCCTCCGCAGCACTTTTTCCATCAGCCAGCAATCTTCCCTTTTCCCCTCATGCATCTCATGTGCAGGAAGCGACTTAACGATGCGGAATCCCGCTTTTTGATAGGCCCGGACCGCCCGGGGATTGTTCTTGCGAGGGTCAAGCAGGATGCGGTCCGCCGCCTTGCAGGTCTCCAGATACGAAGCTATCATTTGCAGGAACGCGGTGCCGATTCCCCGGTTCCAGCAGTCCGGCTCCCCGATGAACTGATCCATGGCAAATACGACGCTGCCGTCGTCCGGACAGCCGTACTCGTCGAACAGCTCTCCGCTCAGCCGATAGATCTGCCCGTATCCGACGGGCACGTTTCCGTACTCGATGATCACCCGGAAACCGTCCGGGAGCTCCTCAAGATAATGGGCAGACAGCGTCTCCGGTGTAAACCGGACGTCGCGGTCCTCGTAATATTCCAGGACTCTGTCATCCGTCAGCCATTTCAGTATAAGCGGAAGATCGCTTTCGGAAAAGTCCCGGATCGATATTTTGCCGTTTTCCAGTCTCACTGCGGGTCTCTCCTCTGCAAACGTTACTATGATGTATTCCATATGGTTTTCTTCTATAAATCCCGAGTCGTCGGAGATTCTCTTTTTGGCAACCTATATAATAGCACAGGGACGCCTTTTTCGAAAGAGGCTCAGCTCAGGGTGTCTGGCTCATAAACTTCAGGGAATGGAGAATCTGCAGGGCAAAACCCGCATTACAAACGGAAATAGTTGATGTGATATAGTGCTTTTGAACCCGGTTTTCCGGAGATCGAGAAGTCCTGAAATGTATTTCGGAAAGCCAGAATCATAAAAGAAGGGACGGATAGTTATGAAGATAAAAACTGTTTTCTATGTGGTATTGGCAATGATGCTCGTTGTTTTCCTGTGTGCGTGCGGAAACGGAACGGCTTCGCCGACAGCAAAGACTCCTGAAACAACGGCGGCTCCTGAAACAACAGCAAAGAAGAATTCGGGCCGCTCTATGGATGAACTGCTTGATACGGTACTGGCTGATAAAATCACGAAAAAAGCCAAAACTGAAGAAAAAGACGGAGGATTCGTTTTTGAAGCCGGCATGGAGGATGAAGGGGCCCTTTCCGGGAAAGCGGATGCTGACAGGTTTCTTACTTCCGTGACATTGGAAATGCCTGTTTCGGAACATCAGATCGAGTTTATGAAATCATTAACGATAACGCAGTTTGTATCATTTGGTTACAGTATGTCCAGCCTGACGCTGGCTCAGTTAGAGGCAGTCTCTTATTTAATAAGCGTATCGGAAGCAGCATCGTTTTGCGCAGGAGTTGACACGTCAGACAACGGAGCTTATTTGGATATTATTGAAACACTTTTATCAGCCAGGGAAAAGGAAGTTATTATTAACAACTGGAGTTACCGTTTTGTCATTAATTCCGGCGCTAAAAATGCGTCAGTAGTTATGACATTTATCGGAGAGTAGAAAGACGGCTTGTCTATTAAGATCGTCAAAGCCTGAAACATCGGTGCATTCCGATATTTCAGGCTTTTTTGTCTTTCTTCGGACCCGAACCAACTGCCAAAAGGCTGTTTACTGCTCTGAAAACAAACTGCCCTTATGTCAACCGCAGCAGCATGCTCTTCAGCGATTCCAGCACGCTGTTCATATGATACCGGATAATGAAGAAGGCGTCCGCGTATTCGGGAATGGTCCGCCGGGCATGATCCAGGAGAGGCATGACGTATTCTTCGGTCTCTTTGATGTATGCCACCAGCCTTTCTTCTGAGAAGGCGCCGGCCATCGTGGAAATATTGTTGCAGCGGTCCAGGACCTTTACGATCGTCGCGATCCGGTTCCCGGTAATGCCGCTGTAATATGCTTTCCTGGCGGCTTTTTCGTCTGCGGCCGGGTCTTTCCTGTATGTCAGAAGGGCAACAGCCTCTGCCGCCTCGTCCGAGACGGGGAGTTCGGCGGGGGTCACATCACACTCTTCGCAGACGTCGTGCAGCAGAACGGCCGCCAGGATGCTGTCCTCGCGGATCCTCAACGCATGCGCGTGGCAGGCCATCAGCAGAGGGTGGGTGATATACGGAACTTTGGCGTCAGAAAACAGGGAGGGTTTCCGGAATTGTCCGGCATGCTTCTCCTTCATATATTGCAGGGCATGGAATGTCTGACGGAGGTTTTCCGTCTCTGCGTAAGTGATCATCCGGCTGAACATATGCTCAGCGGAAGAGAGGCTGTCTTTGACGGAAAAGTTTCTGTCGGAGTCCCGGTCCGCGACCAGAACATTGACCGTGGTGTGGAGGATCGCTGCGATCTCGTCCAGCTTGGCCAGGTCCGGGATCGTGACGCCGCGCTCCCACTGGCTGACTGCCTGGGATGTTACGTACAGTTTTTCAGCCAGCGCCGCCTGGGTCAGATCCTGTTTCCTGCGAAGCTTGCGGATGTTTTCTCCAATGGCCATGTCTTTGCCCTCCGTTCCGGTTCCATTATAGCAGAAGTACGGGGCGGAATAAAGGGATTGCCGCTTTCATCCGGGTAAAGCGGCGCTTTCAGTTTTTGAGAAATGCGAGGGGGAAGTAAGCGGCGGCTTCGTTGATTCCGCTGAGGGGGTCTGGTACCATTTTTTTGTCGGGAGAATTGATTTCTCAAGTCAGTCATGAAAAAAGGAGGCAAAAAGTATGTGTGAGGAAAACAGATCATTAAATGCAAAGAGCCCCCGCAGGAAGACTGTCGGGGCCCTGGGACCGCAATATTACCACACGAAAGGATGGAAAGATTGCCCGAATGAATTCAAAACGCTGTTTGAGGAGTTCAGACAAAAGGCGCTTGAACCGTATCAGCCGCTTTGGTATGTGAAATATGCAGCGGTCTATTTTACCTATCAGGACGAGTGCTATGTTGTAGGACCGGGTACCCTGGACTGTTCCGAGGAAGTGTTTGAACATTTGTCGAGAGAACTGATCGACCGCCTGTACGAACTCGGGGCATACGAAATGTTTTATTCGGGAATGATGGACTGATCCGCTTTCCGAACATCACCGCCGGATTGTTTCGGCGGTTTTTTAAGTCTGTCCCAACTATCTGTCTCTTTCGGACCGGACAAGTTTATGCTATACTATAAACAGACCCCATATTGGAACAGGGAAACACGGTCAGTGAATAAGTTCCCTTTCGCGGGCTTCCTGTGCGACCCGCCTGCAGAGAACGGAACATCCGAAAGGAGAAAGGAAATGAAAACAGTCTATGATTTTACCGTGAAGGACAGACAGGGGAACGACGTCAGCCTGTCGGAATACCGGGGCAAGGTCCTGCTTATCGTGAACACGGCCACCGGCTGCGGGTTCACCCCGCACTACGACCCCCTCGAGGCGATGTACAAAGAGTTTAAGGAGCGGGGATTTGAGATCCTGGACTTCCCCTGCAACCAGTTCGCGAACCAGGCGCCGGGCAGCGACGACGAGATCCATGAGTTCTGCACGCTGAAATTCGGCACGGAATTCCCGCAGTTCCGGAAGATCGACGTCAACGGCGAAACGGCGGACCCGCTGTATGCGTTCCTCGCGACGGAAAAGCCTTTCGAAGGCTTCGGCAAGGGCCTGAAAAACGCCGCGCTGAAGAAGTTTTCCGACATGAACAACAAGGTGTTCGGTGATAAAGCGTATATCAAGTGGAACTTCACGAAGTTCCTGGTCGACCGCGAAGGCAAGGTCATCGCGCGGTTCGAACCCACGGCAGATATGCAGGAAGTGCGGAACGCCGTGGAGGCGGCACTGTGAGGCCGGATGAAGCGGCGGCCGGCCGCGAAATGTGCCGCGAAAAAACGATCGTCCGGACCAGCATCATCGGGATCATTGCTAACGTGTTCCTGGCGGGATTCAAGGCGGTGATTGGGCTGATGACCCATTCCATCGCGATCGTGCTGGACGCCGTCAACAACATTTCCGACGCGGGCAGTTCCCTGATCACGATCGTCGGGACCAAGCTGGCCGGCCGGGAGCCGGACAAGAAGCACCCCTTCGGGTACGGCCGCATCGAATACCTGAGCGCGATGATCATCTCCGTGATCGTGCTGTACGCGGGCATCACGTCCTTCGTGGAGTCCGTCAAGCAGATCATCCACCCGGAGACGCCGGATTACAGCACGGTGTCGCTGATTATCGTGGCCGTGGCGGTGGTGGTGAAGATCGTGCTGGGGCGCTATGTCAAGGGCGTGGGCGTCCGGGTGAATTCGGATTCCCTGATCAATTCCGGGGAGGACGCGACGCTGGATTCCATCATTTCCGCATCCACGCTCGTCGCGGCGGGCATTTTCCTGGCGTTCGGGGTGTCGCTGGAAGCATGGCTCGGCGCGGTGATCTCGCTAGTGATCATCAAGTCGGGCATTGAGATGCTGAAGGATACGATCTCGCAGATCCTGGGCGAAAAGAACGATGCGGAGTTAGCCGCGGACATCAAGCGGACCGTCACCGGCTTTCCGGACGTGCACGGCGCGTACGACCTGGTGCTGAACAATTACGGGCCGGACACGTGGAACGGGTCTATCCATATCGAGGTGCCGGATACGTATTCGGCGGATCAGTTGGACCGGCTGATCCGGGAGATCCAGATGGCGGTGCATCAGCAGCATCACGTGATCCTGACTGCGATCGGTGTGTATTCGATGAATACGAAGAACGAGGAAGTCATCGAGACGCAGAAAAAGGTGCGGGAGATCGTCTTTGCGCACCCGCACGTGAGACAGATGCACGGGTTTTACCTGACCAAAGAGGAAAAGACCATCCGCTTCGATATCGTGGTCAGTTTTGACGCGAAGGACCGGCGGGCGGTGTACCGGGAGGTGGTGGCCGACGTGCAGGAGGCTTTCCCGGACTATACGCTGCAGGTCACGATGGATACGGATTTCGCGGAGGAATGAGATGGGCGAAGAAAAACAAGTGATGACCGGGACGGAAACGGCAGCGGAGACCGCGCTAGAAACGGTGTCGGAGACCGGCGGGAAGAAGAAAAAGAAACACAAAGGCCGGAAGATTTTTCTGTGCATCCTCGCCGTGCTGGCGGTCTTTCTTATCGTGATCAACGTGATCCCGCCGAAGAAAGTCATAGAAAACAACCCGTTCATCAAAGCGGAGGACGCGCTGCCGATGATCGCCGCGCACCGCGGAGGAGGCGGCAGCAACCCGGAAAATACGATGCTCGCATACCGGAAAGCGGTGAATGAGTACGGGATCCAGATCTGCGAGACGGACCTGTGGATGACCGCGGACGGCCATCTGGTCTACAGCCACGACTCCTCCATCAACCGCATGGCCTGCCCGGAAGGCGCGGAGACGGTGACCATCGGCGAGCACACACTGGCGGAACTCCGTGCCTACAACATGGGCTACAATTTCCAGGATCCGGCGACCGGCGCATACCCGTACCGCAACGCGACCGAAGCCGAGCAGGAGGCGCTGGGCCTCAAGATCCTGGAATTCCACGAACTGTTGGAGGAGTTCTACGCGACCCGTAAGGACCTGCTGTTCATCGTGGAGATCAAGGACCCGGGCGAGACCGGCTGCCGGTCGGCGGAGATCATCGACCGCACGCTGACGGAGCGGTTCCCGGATTATAAGAACAACCTGGTCGTCGGGACTTTCCATCCGGAGATCGAGGAAGATCTGCGGGAAAACCATCCGACGCTGCTGCGCGGCGCGTCGACCTCCGGCGCGGCGAAGTTTATCCTCACGCAGCTGCTGCGGGTCAACCTGTTCTCCGGCGCGGATTTCGAATGCCTGCAGATCCCCATGGAATATAAGGTCAAAGGCATCACGCTGGACCTGACCTGGAACACATATATCGCGCGCGCGCACCGCATGAACATTGCGGTGCAGTTCTGGACGATCAATGACGCGGACGATATGCGCTTCCTGATCGAACGGGGGGTGGACGCGATCATGACGGACGACCCGCTGCTGCTGAAGCAGGTGCTGGACGAATACCGGTAGGGACGGCTTGCATTTCCGGCCCGTATATGATAAGATAAAAAGTACAGAACAGTGCGGCTTTCCGCATAGTACGGAGGGAGCGGAATGAAAAACAAAAAACTGGATTTCTGTATGCTGATCATGGGGCTTGCCGTCCTGGCGGCTTTCGTGATCAGTATCATGCAATATGGAAGAGACCTGAAACTGGCGGAGAAAAAGGTGGAGAGCATCGCGGACATCAAAGTCCCCGAAGTCCCGGCGGTCACGACGACCCGCCTGAACGGGGTCATTTCCGCGGAGGAATGGTCTTCCCATTATCCGGAGATCTACGCCAGCTACATGCAGAACGCCGACAACAAAGGGCACGGGACGGTGCGCGTTTCCTATCTGGAGACCGACCCGGACATCAAGGTGATCTATGACGGCATCGGCTTCAGCAAGGACTACGGCGAGGCGATCGGCCACAATTATACGCTGGAGGACGTCTATGAAACGCAGCGGCCCCACAAACTGGCCAACTGCCTGACCTGCAAGACCCCGGATATGACCGCCATGGTCAACAACATGGGCACGCAGGTCTACAGCGAGGGCTTTGACACCGTGTTCGCGCAGGTCAGCGAGCCGATCAGCTGCTACAACTGCCACGCCAACACCCCCGGCACCATCGTCATCACGCACGACTACATGGCGAACGCCATGGGCGATGAGATCGAGGCGGGCAAGGTCCCGGCCAGCTCCGTCAGCTGCGCGCAGTGCCACATCGAATACTACTTCGATCCGGACACGAAGGCGACCACCGCCCCGTACAGTACGCTGGAGGAAATGAGCCCGGACGCCATCCTGGCCTATTACAATGAAATGGGTTTTGTCGATTTCACGAACAGCAACACGGAAGTCGGCATGATCAAGGTCCAGCACCCCGAGTTTGAGACTTATTACGGCGAGGGCAGCCAGCACGCGGGCACCTACACCTGCGCGGACTGCCACATGGGCGTCGCCTACAATAAGGACGGCGATCCCTACGCCAGCCACAACCTGATCAGCCCGCTGGAGAACACCGAGCTCCTGATCAGCACCTGCTCCGTTTGCCATAAAGATCTGAAGGGCCAGGTCAAAGAGATCCAGGATCAGGTCACGGCCCGGGAGAAGGAAGTCAGCGCCCTGCTCGTCAAGCTGAATGAAGAACTGGCCAAAGCCATAACGGACGGTCGTCTGAGCGAAGAGACGCTGGCGCAGGTGAAGAAGCTGGACCGCGACGCGCAGTTCTACTGGGATTTCGTCTTCGTGGAAAACGCGGAAGGCGCGCATAACAGCAAACTTTCCCACGCCTGTCTGGACAAGGCGGAAGAACTGATCCGGCAGGCGCTGGAGCTTCTTAAATAATGGGACAGCCGGATAACGGACAGCAAAACCGAACGGGTATCGTCAGAAGAGTTCTGCATTTTCTGCGCGGTATGCCGTTCAGTTTTGTTTTGCTTGCCATTATCCTGGCGGCCTGCGTCGCGGGGAGCGTGATCCCCCAGGGGCAGCCGGCTTCCGTATATCAGGAAATGTACGGCGAACGGGGCAGCGGCCTGATCCTGGGGCTGCAGCTGGATCAGGTGTTCCGCAGCGCCTGGTTCCTGACACTGGCCGCCCTGCTGTGCCTGAATCTGATCCTGTGCAGCGTTTCCCGTTTCGGTGCGGTGCTGCGCGTCTGGAAAGCAGAGAAAAGGTACGGGATCTGGGGCAGCTGGCTGACCCATCTGGGCCTGCTGCTGCTGATCGTCAGCTTCGCCGCCGGGCAGTTCCTGGCCCGGGAGGAAGTGATCTACGGGATCGCCGGCAGCACGCAGCCGCTGGGGAAGACCGGGCTCACTGTCACGATCGACAGCTTTGAAGTGACGCTGCGGGACGACTACACCGTGGAGCAGTACACCGCGGGCCTGACCGTTACGGACGCATCCGGGCAGACGGTCTCCGGCACCGCTTCCGTCAATCATCCGCTGGAGGCGTTCGGTTACAATTTCTATCAGGACAGCATGGGCTGGGCGACCTTCGTGGACATTTTCAAGGACGGCCAGCCGGTCAAAACCGACCTGATCTGCGCCGGCGAATACACGTACCCGGACGAACTGCCGGCGCTCGCGCTGCTCTTCAACAAGTTTTACCCGGACTTCGCGGAGGGGGCAGACGGCGCGTTTTACAGTCAGACGCCCCTGCCCGAAAACCCGCGCTGCCTGTACAGCATCTATTATGAAGGCCGGCTGATGGCGATGGACCTGACCGAGCCGGGCGCCGCCGTTCCGGTGCACAATTACGTTTTCACGCTGCGCGACCCGGTCGAGTATACACTGATCGTGGCGCGGAACGATCCGGCCGCGCCGGCCGCCCTCGTTTCCGCGGCGGTCCTGCTGGCAGGCCTGGTCCTGTCCTTCTACGTGCGTCCCTGGGAAGATAAGAGGAGAAAAGAGAATGGATCCGGTCCTGACGAAGGTTGAGAATATCGCGTTCATGGCCGCGCTGATCGCCTATCTGGTCAGCGCCGCGTTGTATTTTATCTACGCGGTCTCCAAGCGGCCGTGGGCGTCGAAGGCGGCGTACGCGGTCTTGCTGGCCGCATTTGTCCTGCAGACAGTCTCCATTGCGGCGCGCGGCATCCATGCGGGCCGTCTCCCGCTGACCAATCAGTACGAATTCGCGAGCGCGTTCGCCTGGGGCATCGCGCTGTGCTTCCTGATCTTCGTGCGCAAGTACCGGTTCGACGTGCTGGGGACGTTTATCGCGCCGGTCATTTTCCTGATCATCGGATACGCGTCCATGCAGAGCCGGGAGATCCATGAGCTGATGCCGGCGCTGCAGAGTAGCTGGCTGGGCTTCCACGTGTCGATGGCGATCATCGGCTACGGGGCGTTCGGGGTCGCGTTCGGCGTCGCGCTGGCGTATCTGGTGCGCGACACGTTCCCGGGGAGCCTCAAAGGGATCCCGGAGGAAAAAACGCTGGACCTGATCATTTACCGCGCGGTCGCGCTGGGCTTCCTGTTCCTGACGCTCTGCATGATCACCGGCGCCATCTGGGCGAAGCGTGCCTGGGGCAGCTACTGGAGCTGGGACCCGAAGGAGACCTGGAGCCTGATCACCTGGCTCATCTACGCGATCTTCCTGCACCTGCGCCTGCGGAAAGGCATGACGGGCCGAAAAGCCGCGGTCTTTGCCGTGATCGGATTCCTCTGCGTGATCTTCACGTATGTCGGGGTCAATACGCTGATCGCGGGGCTGCACAGCTATAAATAAGATGGGATGAATTGATCATAAAAGGGACATAAGAACGGATGCCGCCTTGTATCAGGCGGCATCCGTTTTGTTTTGCCCGGAAGCAGCTTATTTCGTTCCGCTCAAAGGCGTCCCGTTCACATACAGCGTGTGGCCATTGCTGATCACGCACGACGCGTCGCCAGTGAATTCGGTGACATAGCTGTCCGCGGTCAGCGTCCAGGTGGCGGAGGCGTCCAGAATGACGGAAACGGCGCCGGTTTCCGTGGAAACGGTCTCGCCTTTGGCGTTGACGATGCTGCCGTCGATGAAGCCCGTGAAGGAGGAACCGTCCGTCAGTTCCAGCGTCAGGGAGGAGTCGCTGCCGACTTTGACCGCGCCGGAGAGCTCCTGGGCGGCCGCTTTCAGGACCGCCGCGTTCTGCGCGCCGCTCCAGCCGTCCGTACAGACGGAGAGCAGGATGTTGTCCAGGTCTTCGTTGACGATCGTAACGCCCTGCAGCGTGATGACTGCGCTGGTGTTGGTCACGTGGAAGATGTGGCCGCTCCGGCTGGTGAGCGTGCCGCCCGTCATGGTGAAGCGGCCGGTGCCGGCGGCCGAGTCGCCGGACATGGACTGGTAGATCATGACGGAGTCCAGGAACGAGGCGTTGCTGTTGCGCTGCGTGTTGCAGGCGGTCAGATCGCAGTCGTTCAGCGTGACGGAATTCAGGCCTTCGATGCAGACGCCCTCGGACAGGGTGGAGGTCAGGGCCGCGCCGGAGACAGTGACGTCCGCCGTGGAATAGATCGCCGGGGAGCCCAGGCCGTGGGAGGTGTAGGTGCCGCCCTCCACGGTCACGGTGCCGCCGCCGCGGTCGGTGCGGATGGGGGCTGAGGACCGGCCGGAGGTGGTCACGTCCAGATCGTATGCGGTCGTCACGCCGCCGCCGGTGGTCATGAGGCCGCCGGAGCCGTCGCCGGTGGTGACGATCTTCGTGTTCCGGATGATGACCGTGGTCCCGTCGCCCGCCGCGCCGTTCCGGCCGCCGTTGCCGCCGTAGCAGAAGACACCGTTCGCGCCGGAAGCGTCGGAGGTGACAGTGCCGCCGGTGATCGTCGTTGTCCCGCCGTCCTTGACCAGGACTGCGGCATTCAGGCCGTAGAAGCTGCTGTTGTCGCCGCCGTCGGAGTCGCCGGATTTGGTGACAGCCGGGTCGGTGATGGTGACGCCGTCTGAGGTGGTGATCAGCAAGGCGCTTTCATCGGCGGTCGTGCTGGTGTAAGTCTGGCCGCTTTGGGTCTCTCCGGATGTGATTTTGACCGCGCCGGTGTAATCAATGTCCGTGCTGCTTCCGCCGGGGCCGCCTCCAGGGGGATTGCCGCCGGGCATCCCGCCTTCGGGGGGAGCCGGAGGCGTTTCGCCGCCGGGACCGCCTCCGGGAGGATTACCGCCGGGCATCCCGCCGCCTTCAGGCGGCGCGGGAGGCATTTCACCCGGGTTGTCCGAAAATGACCCGCCGGGCATTCCGCCGCCTTCGGGCGGCGCGGGCGGTGTTTCGCCGGACATCTCCGGAGGAGTTTCCCCGCTCATTTCCGGGGGCATTCCCTCCGGTTTTTCTGCAGACGTTTCCCCGGGAACGCTGTTCGTCGCCGCTTCCGCCGGGGCAGTCGTTGCTTCTTCCGCCGGGGCAGTCGTTTCCGCCTTCGTCGGGGCGGCCGTCTCCTGCGCCGGAGTCTGTTTTCCGCTTCCGCACGCCGTCAGGGACAGGACGAGAGCGGCCGATATCATAAAAGTCAAAAATCGTTTCATTGTTCTTCAGCCTCCTTTCGGATGATTTTCGGAAAAGCTTTTCTGCAGTCTCTTTTACACGAAAAACGCACGCCTGACAAGACTTTTCACAGAATCTTCAAGCATCTTTCGCAGGCGGAACACATCTTTCCCGGAAAAGAAAAACTTCTCATAACAAAACCGCAAACCGCCTTTTGTATGATGGGGCCAGAAAGAAACAGGGAAACCTGGAACAAACAAGATCTCAAGGAGGAAGAAGAGATGTTTAAGAAGATGATGAAGAGAATGATCGCCGTGATCGCCCTGGTCCTGACCCTGATCCCCGCGCTCCCGACCAAAGCGGCCGGCCAGCCGAAATCCGACTACCGAGCCTGGGCCAACGATGATCCCCGCTGGTGCAATGTGGAACTCGGCAACTCCGGTCTGACGATCAATGACGCCGGCTGCGCCGTGATCGCCTTCGATAAGCTCCTGATCCAGGCGGGCATCAAGACCACTGCCTACACCCCCGACAAGCTGGTTGCCTGGATGAAATCGAACAACCAGTTCTGCACTACCGCCGGCTATCGCGCCCAGGTCAGAAGCTGGAGCAGCATGGCCACGATCTCTTCGGATCTGAGCTACGTGGGCAGCGCGGCCAGCCCCTCCGCCAGCAAGATCATGTCCTACGTCAACAGCGGTTACTACGTGATCCTGTGGGTCACTCTGAAGAACAACCAGGGTACCCACTTCGTCACGGTCGCCAATGCCTCCAGCAAGAGCAGCAATAAGCCGCTCATCTGGAACAGCACGAAAGGCGTCAGCGCCGCCGCCAACATCGACAAGGACCCCTACACCTGCTTTAAGTCCGTAGATGCCGCCCTGGTGTACAAGTGCACCAAGCAGACGACGCCGCCCGCCCCGTCCCCTGTCACGCTGAGCAACCAGATCCTGCCTTCCGGCACCCTGGCCAAGGGCAAGGCCTTCACCGTGAGCGGCAAACTGAGCTCCGGCAGCAACATCGCCAGCGTCGTGTTCACCGTCAAGAACTCCGCCGGCACCACGATGTTCACCGCCTCCGCGGCGCCGAACAGCAAGACCTACTCCCTCTACAGCCTGGACAGCAAGTGCACCTTCTCCAAACTGGCCGCCGGCAGCTACACCTGGACTCTGACGGCGACGAACGCCACGGAATGCGACCGCTGGACCGGAAGCTTTGCGGTCAAGGCCTCCACCGTCAAGGTCACCGGCCTGACTTACCCGAAGGGAACGCTGGCCAAGGGCAGCACCTTCTCCTGCAAGGGAAATGTGACTTCCACCTCCAAGATCACCAAGGTGACCATGTCCGTATACTCCACCGACGGCGTGAAGCAGTTTGAAGCCTCCGCCACGCCGAACGCCAAGTCCTACAACCTGCACAACCTGGACGCGAAGATGACCTTCCGCAAGCTGGGCGCCGGCAAGTACGTCTACCGCGTGACCATCGTGACCCAGGACGGCATTTCCACCAACCTCGTCTCCTCCTCCTTCACCGTAAAATAATGAGGGACGGCAGGGCTCCGGAAGGAGCGCCGGACCTCAGAAAACAGAAGCAGCACCCAATAAAAGACCGGCCGGGAAATTCCCGGCCGGCCCCTTTTTGTCTTCCGTTAAGGAAGGGCTGCGGCTCAGTGAGCGAAGTAGTTCTCAGCCGCCTGGTTGTAGAGGTACAGCGCCCGGGCCAGGTCTGCCGTCGCTTCGTTGCTGCTGCTGAAGATCGCATTGGCGTAGCTCAGCGCGGAGAACTGGAACTCGAACTTCGGGCTGGTCTTCGGGACTCTGACGATGAACATCTTGTCCAGATCCACACCGGCGATATCCGGGATGCTGATGTAATACTTGCTGCCGCTCTTGACGACTTTGTAGGCTTTGCCGTTTTCGTCGCAGGCGGTGACCTTCTTGGAGAAGTAGATGCGCAGCTGCGTATCGCCTTCCAGGTTCAGGGAGAAGTTCTGGTAGCCGGCGGTCTGACCTTCCGGCACTATGCGGGTCAGCGCGGGATCGGGCTCCAGGGCCGCGGCTTCGTCCGCCAGGTAGTTCTCGGGGTTCGCGAAGTTCTCCAGGTTGAAGTCGAAGTAGTTCTGCGCGGCGCCGCCGAAGTGCAGGAGGGCCTTGGCCATCTGCAGGCTCTTCTCGTTCGTGCTGGAGGCGATGATCGTGTTGGCCCAGTCGACGACCTTGTAGTCGAACGAGGTGCCGACCGACTGGCCGGTGCTGACGCGGATCATCTCCAGCGCGTTGCCTTCCGCGTCAAAGACCGACAGGGTGACCGGGCAGGTCATCTCCTTCATGGCGATGTTGACGTAGGCCAGGCGGAACTGTCCGTTGGACTCGTTGTAGCCGTGGTCGGCGTCGCGGATCAGTTCGGTCGTAACGGTCGTTTCCTTCTGGCCGTGGAAGACCAGGGTGGCCGTCGCGGCGCTTTCCGGCGCGGTGATGTAGAACTGGATGCCCAGCTTGCCTTCCAGCGACAGGGTCATGCCGTTGATCTGGACGGTCTCGGCGGGCGTTTCCGGCGTGCAGACGATGTCGGCGCGGTTGCGGATACGGATGCGCGGGAACGGGCCTTCCGGCGCGTTGAACGTGTCGTCGTAGGAGGCCAGGCCGGTGGCGCTGATGGCAACGCCCTCGGCGCAGTCGACCACTTCGTTTTCAGTGGTGATGTAGCCGTCGATGAACACGCGGGCCAGATCGCCGTTCTCATCCCTGACCATGATGGTCTGGATCAGGCCGTTGACGACTTCGAAGCTGTCCACGGTGCCTTCCACGGTGACCAGCAGGCCTTCCGCGCTGCGGTCGTTCAGTTCGGCCGCGGTGATGACGGTCGGCTCGATGGTGCCTTCGCCGATCACTTCGATGGTGTTCACCTGCAGTTCGGGCTCGCCCTGATAGAAGTCAGTGTAGCCTTCGATGTGGACCTTGTCGCCGATCTTGTATTCGCCGGAGACAGGGAAGCAGCAGATGCCGGCGGTCTCGTCCTGCACGTAGATGCAGTCGAAGAACGCGGTGTCCTTGTCATAGCCGGAGGCGTTGGAGGTCACGATGCCTTCGATCGCGAACTCGAAGCCGGCCTCGGTCTGCGCGCGGACCTCGGCGATCGGGGAGACTTCCAGGGTCTCGCTCTCGCGGACGGTCAGCTCCAGATCCTTGGTGTAGGTCAGCTGCAGGGTGCCCACCTGGACGACGGCCGTGACCGTAACGGTCTGGATCTTGGCCGTGTCGGGCGTGTAGGTGAAGGGCACTTCCAGCGTGCCGTTCGCGGCGATGGTGTAACCGGTGGTGTCCGTGCCGGCGACGATGCTGCCGTCCACGGTGTAGACCAGGGAGGTCACGGTGACCGCTTCCGCTTCATTGTTGAACAGGCTGGTGGTCAGGACGACGGGCTCGTTCACGAGCGTCGGGTTCTGGGCGGCCGTGAAGTCCGTGATGCCCACGGAGATGCTCTTGCCGACCCAGACGGGGGCGGTGACGGCCAGATCGCCGTCATCCTGCGTGACGCGGATGAAGTAGTAACTGTACTCGGGCGTCAGCTCCAGGCTCAGGTAGCCGCCGGCCAGCTCTTCGGCGTCGGACCAGGTGTGGACCACGGTAGCGGAGTTGGCGACCAGTTCGACCTTGGAGATCTTGTCCGTGGCGTTGGGATCGAAGAAGGTGACTTCGATGTTCAGCGTCTCGGGCGCTTCGCCGTCCGCGAAGATCGTGCCCATGGGCTCGCCGTTCACGGTGTAGGACAGGGTCAGGTTCTTGTCTTCGGTAGCGTACAGGCGCAGGGCGCGGATCGCGTCGTAGATGCCCTGTTCGCTGAAGTCGTTGGTCAGGATGACGTCGCGGGCGTCGTTGGCGTTGCCCCAGCGGCCCTTGTGGTTATCCTGGTTGTTGGTGGGAGCCAGGTGCCAGCCCTTGTCCAGGGCCAGGGTGTACTGCTCGTAGCTCGGATAGTAGCCGCCGGCGCCGATCTGGCCTTCGCCGTTGCCGACTTCGACCAGGAAGAAGTGCGCGTCGGTCTCCTCATCCCAGTAGCTGAAATCGGTGAAGTTGCCGAAGGTCGTGCCGGGGTGGTTGAACTGGTTCAGCGATTCGCCCTTGTTGACGGTCTCGTAGTAGAGCTTCATGCCGGCGTCGCCTGTCTTATTGTTCAGGGCGGCATTGTTGCGGGACACCAGGCCGTCGCTGTCGAAGGTGTTGATGTGGCCGGGGCCGCCGGACCAGGTCATTTCGAAGCCGCCCAGCGCGATAAGTTCATCGTTGGCGTGCGCGGTGTTGAAGTTCGCGATGGTCCCCTTGTACTCGTTCCACAGCGCCAGGCTGGCGGGCGTCATGAGGGTCTTGTCGTTCAGGGCGTCCGCGGGGTTCGCCGCGCTGGTGGTGTCGAAGTAGTTGGAGTGGTCCGTGAAGGCCACGAACTGGATGTTCGCTTCCACGGGCATGGAGGCGATGTACTCCAGCGCGGTCTCCAGGGAGCCGGAGCCGTCGGAGTAGGTGGTGTGGGAGTGCAGCTGGCCGAAGTAGAGCTGGTAATCGGAGCTGCCCACGGTGAAGCTCCAGGCGACGCCGGCGGTCTTGCCGTCCGCGCGGGTCACGTTGACGGTCACGGTGGCGCGGCCCAGGGCCAGGTCTTCTTCAGGGACATAGACCAGCATCTTCTGTTCCGCGTCATAGACGGCGGGAACGGCTGCGGCTTCGCCTTCGCCCTGCTGCAGGGTCATCGTGAAGACGGGGGCGTCGCCCACGTTGCCGACGCGGAGCGCGATCACGGGCTGCAGGTCTTCCCCGGTCTGGGAGTTCGGGGACGGCATCATTTCTTCGAAGAACGGCTCGTCGACGATCATTACGATCTTCTGGCCGGCGTAGGTGATGCCGTAGCTGTTGGTCGCGGTCACGTCGATCGTGAAGGAATTCACGTCGGGATCCAGATCGATCGCCTCGGCCGCAAGCATGAAGCTGTAGGCCTTGCCGTCGGAGGACACTTCGTACACGATGATGTCGCGGACCGTGTCGCCAACAGTGTAGGTGATGGTGATGTTGGAGACCGTTTCGGCCAGGTCGTCCAGCGTGAAGGCGACACGGAAATTCTGCTCCTTGTAGCGGAAATCCTCGCAGTCGAAGATCACGGACGGATCCTGCACGATGTCGTCATAGATCTGCGTGCCTTCCACCGGCTTATAGAAATTGAACAGGTAGATGGCCAGGTCGTTCTTCGGGCTGTAGGTCCAGCCGGAGAAGACGCTCGAGAAGTACTCGATGCAGACAGGGGTGCCGCCGTAACTGGCGTCCTTGTTGTAAATGATGTAGCCGCCTTCCTTCGGGGTCAGGAACCACTTCGCGTTTTCGGGGATCTTGCCGTCTTCCAGCGGATCGACCAGGAACAGTTCCTCGTCGTTGTTGGTGGCCAGATACTTGCCGTTCACTTCGAAGCCGTAGTAGCGGCCCATGTTGTTGTTGTAGTTGTTGACGCGGAACGCGTAGGCGCCGTTGCCGGGAACGGCCTGGCCGCCGATGATTTCGGTCGGGATCGCGGTCAGCGAGTAGGTCGCTTCCTTCATCAGGCCCAGGGAGGATTCCGCGGCCTGGTTGTAGATCACGATCTGGTCGCCGTGGTTCAGGACGTGGTCCCATTCGCCGTCGTCAAAGCCTTCGACCGCCTGCGTGGGATCCACCAGGTAGAACTGCAGGGCGAAATCCGTGCTGGTCAGCTGGTTCGCGAACGGGGCGTAGCCGGAGAAGACTTCCGTGCCGTTGCGCAGATAGGCCTCGATGTAGACGTCGCGGAGGTTCGGGGATTCCTCGGAGCCGCGGTTGATCTGCAGCGTGCTGCTCTTGATGCGCCAGGTGTGGTCCTCATTGCTGAACACGGAGAGGTTCCAGCCGTGGACGGTCTCGTCGTTGTATTCCGGGTTCACGGTCAGTTCCGCATAGGTGCCGCTCGGCCAGACGGAGATCACGCACTCGTCGGTGCCGTCGCCGTCATAGTCCGCGCTGAAGCTGTAGACGCTGCCGTCCACGTGCACGGTCCAGATGAGGTCTTTGGTGAAGTTCACGGGTGCGCCGTCCTGCAGGGAGGCGGCCTGCGCCTTCAGGTACCAGTCGCCGTTCGGCTTGGAGCTGACGGCGGTGCCGTGGGTCGGGCTGTAGATCAGGACTTTCGCGCCTTCGGTCATCTGGGACAGGGAGGTGACCAGGCTGCCTTCCTCGCCGCCGCCGGAAGGGGTCTCGGGATCGGCGCCCTTCTTATAGAAGGTGATGCCGAACGCGCCCTTTTCCAGCGCCGTGGGCTGCTGGCCGTACAGGGTGAAGCCGTTGTAGTACTCCAGGTAATAATAGCCGGTGGTCTGATAGGCCATATCGGCCAGGTACAGGTAGTAGTTGAAGTCTTCGCTGTCCGGGCCGGTCAGGGACCAGGCGGAGGAGGTCGCGCCGGTCAGGACCAGGTTGCGGTAGTTGCCGCTCACCACGCCGCCGAGGGTGTTGCCGCCCTGGGTGAAAGTGACGGTGCCGTCGGAATTCTTGGTGACGGTCCAGACCACCGCGGTGTTGTCCGTGGTGATGACGCCTTCCACAGGAGTCAGGGCCACGCCCGCGACCTTGTAGCCGCTCATGGTGTTGCCCAGGCCCACGCCGTTCGAAGCGTTGTACAGGATGACCTGATCGCCGGTCTCCAGCGTGCTGGCCAGACCGAATGTGTCGCCCTGAGGAGTCGGAGGTTCCGGCACTTCGGCGGGGACGATGTACATCTGCTGCGCAAAGAGGGCTTCATCGTTGATGGAGGAGTAGGTGCTCCAATCGCCCATGCTGTCGTACCATTCCAGGTAGCGGCCGCGCACGGTGTTCTGGAAGTAGAAGCAGTTCTCGGTGTTGGCGGCGGTCACGGTCCACTTATCGTTCACCGCGCCCATGGAGGTGCTGGAGTAGCTGTCCTGCATGCCGAGCTTGTTGCCGGAAGCGTCCGCGAAGCTGTAGGTGCCGTCGTCATTGACGATGACGGTGAACATTTCGGTGGCGCCGTAGCCGGCCAGGAGGCCGTCCGTGATGGTGATGTCGACGCCGGCCATGTAGTTGCCGGTCATCGTCTGGCTCAGGGCCTTCATCTTGGCAGGGTTGAAGATCACGACGGTCGCGCCGTCGGTCAGCTGCGCCAGATCCGTGACCAGCGCCTGCTGCACGTCGGCCTTCACGGTGATCTCGGTGGCCAGCGTGTTGCGGAGCTGCAGGGTGCTGTTGTTGATGCCGACGGCCGCGGTGATGTCCACGGTGTCGCCGACCTTCACATCCCACTCGCCGTCGGTCTTGCCGACCACGGCCTTATAGAGCTGGATGGTGGCGTTGTCCGCATCCTTGAAGGTGATGTTCGGGTTGGCATAGCCGCCGTTGTTGTCATACACTTCGGTGACTTCCAGGCCGGTCAGCTTGACGTAGGTGCAGACGTCAGCCGTGGTCAGGGCGCCGATGGTCGCGGTCTTCGCGGTCAGCGTCAGGCCGGAGGATTTCTGATAGGTGGCGCCGGAAAGCTCGGGCAGGCCGCGGTAAACGGCGCTGGTGCCGGTGCCGATCAGGGTATCGCCCAGGGCGATGTCGCTCGGGGCCGCGCTGAAGTACAGGTCGATGCCGCCGGTCTCATCCTGGATATAAATGTTCTTGCCGTCGACCAGTGTGACCACGCCCTTGACGGTGAACGTCGCGCCGTTCGCGCCGGCCAGGGCGGTGGAGATCGGGACGGTCTCGGGTTCGGGGATCAGGATCGTGTACGCGAAGGTCGCCACGGCGCTTTCCACGCCGTCCTTCACGGCCTTGACCTGCAGGGTCACGGCTTCGTTCACGGTGTAGGTATTGCCCTCGGTCCAGGTCGCGCCGTCATCCGTGCTGTAGGAGATGACCGCGCCTTCGGTCGCGCAGGAGAAGGTAACGACCGTGCCGGCTTCCACTTCGCCGGGCTCGGGAGAGGCGGTGGGGGTGGCGACGGTGACAGGAGTCTCGCCGCTGCCGGCTACGCCGTAGAAGTCGAATTTATACGCGGAGGGGTTGCTGGTCATGCCGCCTACGCCGTAGGTGGTGAAGCCATTGTAGTACTCCAGGGCCTGCTGCGTGTTGTTGTACTGGGCGTTGACGCTCAGGATGTGCCAGGTCCCGTCGGTCTGCTGCTCCAGGGTCCACTTGCTGTAGTCGGACTCGGCGGTCGCAAAGCTCAGGCCGTTGCCGGTGGCCGGGCAGGTCAGGTATTTGCCGTCCAGTTCGAAGGTGTACACGCCGTCCGTTACGTGAGTGGTCATGTAGGCCATAGAATCGGTCTTGCCCAGCTTGCCGTCGGTAACGGTGCCCGCCAGGCCCGCCAGTTTGGCGCCGCTGGCGTTGGCCGTCAGCGCGAGGCCGTCCGCGGGATAGTAGATCACGACCTGGCCGCCCTCACCGGGTTCGGTGGTGAGCTTGTCGACCGGGGTGGTCTCTTCCGGAGTGCCGGCGGATTCCACTTCCCAGAACTTCAGGGTCTGTCCGGTGATGTTGCTGTTGATCGAGGTGTAGCAGCGCCAGTCCTGGTTGTTGTACACGCCCAGATAGCGCGTGGCGCCGTTGCTGTCGGAAGCAGTCAGGTAATTGCTGGTGATGGACCAGACATAGCCGACGTTCGGCTTGTTGTTGACGCGTACGCCGTTGTTCGAAGCGGTCACGTACAGGTACTTGCCGCCGGCGTTTGTGATGGTGTAGCCGTCGTCTACGGCTGTGATGGTCCAGCCGAAATCAGCTTCTACGCCGTTCAGGGTCAGCTTGCCGTCAGTGCCGACCGTGCCGGTGGGGGCAGCGGGGCCGCTGCTGGTAGCCGCAGCCGTCGGAAGCGCCCAGGTGGTGCTCCCTTTGGTCATCGTGATGGCGATGGACTTCTCCGAGGCCGCCGCGGCCGCGATGTCCGTCACCTCAGTCCAGACGGAACCGTTCTCTTCCGCGCTGACCTTGCCCGCCGGAAGCAGGCAGAAGATCATGGCGAAAACCAGAACGGCCGACAGGACTTTCCTGAAGACTTGTTTCATGTTTTTCCTCCCGTTTTTCTTATTCGCGCTTTGCGCGCAGTCCACAAAAACTCATTCTACAGTATAGCAGAAAACGCCCCGGAAACGGAAGTTTTTCACCTAATGATAATGAAGTATTTTAAGCGATTTCCTTTACATCTTCGTTTGTGCCTGTCACATTTTCGGACGGCCGATGTGCGGCCGGGGGCCGCCCTTGACTTCCCCCTCAAATCTTGTTATTCTTGCCTTATCATCCCACACGAATCGAGGCTCAAACCCATGAAATCCGGCCGCCTGGCGGACTGGCTCCGCCGTGAAAAATTCTCCCTCCTCCTGCTCGTCCTTGCGGCCGCTCTTTTTGTCGTCATCCGCCTCACCGTCCTCGCCCCGGATCGCTCCGAAACTGCGCAGGCGGAGGATTACGTCGAATATGAAAAAGCCCGCGTCGTGGAGATCCTCACGGACACCACCGCGCCGGACGACGTCGCCGAAGGCATGTACCGCGGCGAGCAGATGCTGACCGCGGAGGTCCTCAGCGGCCAGTACAAGGGCAAGACCCTGCTGGCCTACAACTACGCCGGCCCGCTCTACGGCGTGCCGCTCCAGAAGGGCGACGGCGTCGTCCTCACCATCTCCACCTACTCCTCCGGCGACGTGCGCGCCACCGTGTTCGAATACAACCGCATCCCGGCCCTGCTGATCGCCGTAGGCCTGTTTTTCCTGGTCACGCTCCTGGTGGGCGGCAAACGCGGCGCCAAATCGCTGGTGGGCCTGGTCTTCACGGTCCTGTGCCTCTTCCTGCTGCTGATCCCGCTGCTCCTCAAAGGCGCGCCGACCCTGCCCACGGTCTTCCTCACCTGCGCGTTCATCGCGCTGTTCAGCTTCACGGTTCTGGGCGGCCTGCACCGCAAGAGCGTGTGCGCCATACTGGGCACGCTGGCGGGCACGGCGTTCGCCATGGGCTTCGGCCTGCTGGCCCAGGCGCTGGCCCGCATCAACGGCTACCGCACCGCGGAGGTGGAGCCGCTCCTGCAGCTCCGCCAGACCGGCGTCCCCATCGGCCTCTCCGGCCTCCTGGTGGGCGGCATCATCATCAGCGCCCTCGGCGCCGTCATGGACGTCGCCATGAGCATCTCCTCCGCCCTGGAGGAAGTCCACGCCGCGAACCCCTCCCTCACCCGCCGCGACCTCTTCCGCTCCGGCATGAACATCGGCCGCGACATGGTCGGCACCATGACCAACACCCTGATCCTCGCCTTCCTGGGCAGCGGCTTCACGCTGATCATCTACCTGTTCTCGCTGGGGCTGGGCAAATACCAGCTGCTGAGCTCCGCGTACGCGGCGGTGGAGGTGATCAGCGGGATCGCGAGCAGTGTCGGGATGATTCTGGCGATACCGCTGACGGCGATGATTTCGTCGGTGATGATCGGAAAATCGAGCGAATAAAATAGGGGCCGATGTGGTGTCGGCCCGATCGTTATAACGTAGGGGCGGCCATCGGCCGCCCGTTTTTATGTGTCAATATATGGTTTTGATCTCTCCCTCGATCCCGTACTGCTCCCGGAATTTCTGAACATCCGCCTCATTTTTGACCAGCATCACCTCCCGGAACTTCCCGGTCGCGATCTCCTGAAAGCCGGCGGTTTTTTCTCCGGTGCAGATGCTGGAGAGGATGACGGGGCGGAGGAGGGAGGGGTCGTAGGAGGTGGCAGGAGAGGACTTTTTGAATAATGCACTAAGCTTTTTCATGTTTATTATTTCTCCTGAATTCCAATACTCTTCAAGTATTGATATGTCCCATCATAATACTCCGGCAATCGTGTGCTATCCTCCCAAAAACCACTTGCCGTCTTGTTAGGATTCCCATAAGGCACGCAGATAATCATACCCGCCCTGGCACGAGTCAGTAAAACTCGGTAGGCGTTCAGCATATATTTCAGCTTCTCTTGCTTACTTTCGCTGTCACCGATTTGCTCATTCCACTTTGTATTTCCGTTGAAAGAATAGAAACGCCATTTTCCATTATCACAACGCATATCGGCGTCCCATAATACACAAGTATAATCCAGTTCCAGTCCTTGGACCTGGATCTCTGTTGCAGCATCTTCCAGATAATTTGAAGACCGTGTATCGATCTTGTCCTCCAGGAACCAGTGAACGGCGTTTTCATCACCGGAAGGTAAAATGTGAATCGCAAGAGGTTTGAATCTTGCCGCTTCTTTTGTTACCAGAACCCCGGTGCGTTCTGTCCCTCTGACTTTATCATGAAGCCACTTTCGTGCTTTTGCCATGTCTCTTGTCAATACAATGGGATATTTATCCTTGATCTCCTCGTAAATCGTGGATGCTTTCCCATCAAAGGACAATAAACTATGTACGAAAGCGGAGACCTTTTCAGCCCTGTAGGAACGCAGTGAAACTCCCAAATGCAGGTCTTCAGAGAATACTACATTTTGGTTGTCCTTTAGAAGCTCATTGACTTTTCCTTCAGCATACTCTGCCTCGGTTAACTTGGGAGAAATATGTACTTCCCAATGTTGATACTCGTCATTTAGTGCCTTAATCCACTCGGAAATACCGGCTTCTCCGGTATTGATTTCCTGGCCGCCGCCAACGAGACAAACGATTGTAGCCCAATCCTCTCGTTGATCCAGGGACCAGATCAAAAAGGCGGCTTCCGACATCGGGAAATTCGGAACCTTCAATTTGTTGCCGTAAGTTCCGCCTCTTTTTAGATAATCGGCAAGTCTTTTGTGCGTCCAGGAACGCTGTGCCTCATCGAAAATAGCAACGTGTTCTACCTCGCCAAAGCCGGCCTTCTCCATTTTGACGGCCTTTTCAGGATCAATTTCAAGCACACCGTTTTCAACAGGGTTTTTAATCTTTGCCAGCATATTGTCGCGGTATCGGTGGATCATCTGGATCGATTTACCGACTTCACGACGGGCATCGGACAGGTTCTTTTTTTCGTTTCTTTCGCGGTACTTTTTTATGTTGTCCTGAGCAAGTGCTTCTGTTAATACGGCGACGAGAGGTCCGTTCCCAGACAAATAAACCGCACCTTCATCTTCAACAGGCTTGTCATGGCCTTGGTATGTCTGTTTAATTGCAACGTCAAGACCAACTAACGTCTTTCCGGCCCCGGGTACTCCTGTGACAAAACAGATGCTCTTTTTCTGTTTTTCTTTGCTGTTTTTGATTACGTTCAAAATATAAGCAATAGTTCTGTCAGTAGAGACTTCATCAGCCTCATGCCGGGTGATGTTTTCAACAGAATGATGCTCATATAATGCTCTTGCTGCTTCAATAATAGTGGGTGTAGGAGCATACGGACTGATAATCCAATTAGGATCGATAGGTGTCTCGTTAGGGAATCTGGCCAAGACTGAAACGATCAAATCTTGCAAACCAGATGCGCCTGTTATTAATGGATTAACAACGTTGTCGTCATATACGGACATCCGAATTTCAGAGGATGAGTGACCATATTCTGTTGCGATTAGAATTGGAACAATTACTTTTTCTTGGCTGAATTTATGGAAGTTTTTAAGGTCAAGGGCATAGTCAAGAACTTGATCGACATCTGCTTCCAATATCCGGCTCTCACCTGCTTTAAACTCGAGGCAAAAGATAATTCCGTTTAATAGCAATACTACATCAATGCGCTTGCCTAGACGGGGGATGTCATACTCAAATATGATTCGTCCGTCGGTTTCTTGAAACGGGGATAATACTTCTTGCAGGATAGAGATTTCGGTTTTCCATGCTTCTCTGGTCGTGGTGCGTACGTCGCCGTGGTAGTTGTCGTTCAGGGCGCCAGAGATTGATCTTTCTGGATCGTTCAGGAAGGATGAAAAAGTGTTTGCATATAGGCAGCGAGGGTTATCACTCATGGTTCTCGGTTCCTTCGATTCTTTTGCTAAAGCCACAATAATATGTCGCGCTTTCAGAAGAAATACCTTCCCCGGATAAAGCAGATTGATTTCATATAATTCATTATAAGCAGTATAACAATAACATAGATAGCAGACGAATTCAATTGTTGCATATTTTACTGTCATCGGAGATAATAGAAACAGAGCATAATACTACTGGCTGAAGGAATACGAGGTGGACCATGATATGTCCTAACTGTGGAAGGGAAATTGGAGACAATAGTTTTTTTTGCGCGTTTTGCGGAACAAGCGTAAATAATGACGTACCTTATTATTCCTTTTCAATATAAAATCGACCATAAGTTGTATTTTGACACATAGTTTTAGGAGGTACCACCATGCAAGACACTTTAACCACCCTCACCACCCGCCGCTCCTGCCGCTCCTACCGCCCGGAGCTGATCCCTGAAGACACCCTTAACCAGATCCTCGCCGCCGGCACCTTTGCCGCCACCGGCATGGGCAAGCAGTCCCCCATCATCATCGCCGTCACGGACCGCGCCGTGCGGGACAAGCTTTCGAAGATGAATGCCGCCATCATGGGGATGGACGGCGATCCGTTCTACGGGGCGCCGGAAGTGCTGGTCGTGCTGGCGAATAAGGCGGTGCCGACGTATGTGTACGACGGGAGCCTGGTGATGGGAAACCTGATGAATGCGGCGGCCGCGCTGGGCGTGGGGAGCTGCTGGATCCATCGCGCGAAGCAGGAGTTTGAGAGCGAGGAGGGGAAGGCGATCCTGAAGGAACTGGGGATCGAGGGCGATTACGAAGGGATCGGCCACCTGATCCTCGGGTATCCGGCCGCGCCGGCGCCGGAGAGAGCGCCGCGGAAGGAGAATTACGTTTACCGGATTTAAGGCAAAAAGCGGGCGGCCGATGGCCGCCCCAACGCTTTTATTCGGCCGCCGGCCGCCCCTGCGCTCTAGTCGTCCAGGATCTCCGCGTCCTCCGTCCAGGACGCTATAGTCCGGGTCCCCTTCATGACTGCCCCGCACCCGGGGCAGTTTTTATATGCCTTGTCCGCCCGCGCGCCGCAGGAAGCGCAGACGTATTCGTCGCGGCGCAGCAGGTGGGTCTTGCGGATCCAGTAGGAGGTTTTGGGCTTTTTGATCTTCATAATCGTACAGGGATCGTTTCTGAATTACAGGTTATTGTTCTTCTTTCGAGTGGCTGCTAAGTCGTACACCTCATCATCTTCCCGGATGCCAATCACGACAATGAGCATCTGATCGTCCTGGCGTATGAGTTTGTAAACGATCCGGATACCTTCCCGGAGAAGCTTTATTTTGAGGAAGCCCGTTAAGTTGCTGCCGTGTTTTTTCCCGAGAGGTTTCCCGTACCCGCCTTCGCTTTGCGGGAGAGGGTTTTCTTTGACTTTTTTGATTGCCTTGTCTACGATCAGTCTTTGCGACTGGTTTAGGGCGTTCAGGTCCTTGATGGCTTCTTTCAGGTACTTGACTGTCCAAATCATTCGAACAGCACCTCGCCAACGTCATCCAAATCCTCAGATCGGATGGCAAACATTTCTTCCATCTCTTTTTCGGAGACTGTTTCCGCCGGATCATAATGAGACATTCTGTCTTGCGCTAAAGCCAGAAGTCTCGCATCGGAAAGTTCATCCATCAGTTGAACATATTCTTCCGGGGAAATGAGGACACATTCGGGAACGTTATTCTTTATGACGACTTTGGCACCGGTGGCTCTTACCTCACGGAAGATCTTTCCGGCAACCCCTTTATTGAAGGAGGAAATCGGAACCGTATTTTGAATCGCTGATACTACAGATCTCATGTTTTATCACCTCCGGGAGCATCATATCATATTCGAAAATGCTAAGTCAAGAATATATCAGTATATTTGCTGATGTTTTTGCTGATATCATGGAGAACAAAACACAGGCGAAAATGCAATGAACGCCTGCGTTTGCTTAAACAATATCAAGAATTATTTTTGTGTTAAGGGTTTTTCAGAAATGAATTCTCCTTGATCGTCCGGATCCCGCACCACACCATATACCCCGCCACCAGCACGGATCCGACGCGGTCGATCAAATCCGCGGCGCGTGTGCCGGGGAAAAGGAGGACGGCGGCGAGGGCGGCGGTGACGCAGATGTCCACGGCGGATTTGGCGCCGTAGAGGCGGGCCTGGACGCCCAGGATGGCGTTGCCCTGGCGGCGGAAAAGGACGGTGTAGCGGCGCCAGAAGATCGTGTTGGCGACCACGCCCAGGAAGGCGACTATCAGCGCGGGAATGACGTTCCCCTTGTCCTCGCGGCCGGACAGCAGGGTGAGCAGAAGCATGCAGAGGCCGCTGATACACATGATCGCGCCGGTGAAGAGGTTGCCTTTCCGCTCCAGGGCGGCTTTTCTGGCGTCGTCCATGTCCCCGCGCCGGTTCGTGACGGTGTAGATCACGAAGGCTGCGATCAGCGCCAGGAGCTCCGCGGTCCGGCGCGTGAAATCCGAGATCTGCGTGGAGCTGCGGCCTACGGTGAGGCCGATGCCCAGGATCAGCGGTCCGGGCGCGCTGAGCAGCACGGACAGGAGGAGCGTGCGGCTGCTGCTTTTCTTTTCTGCGTCCATGCTCCCCCTCCTACAGATACACCACATGCGCGAGGCACAGGATCGTCATGGCGGCCATCGGGCAGTAGATGGTGTCCGAGCCGTCGGTGATCATCAGCTCCAGAAACGCGGTCATGCCGCCGGTCGCCAGCGAGACCAGCAGCGCGGGCCCGAACGGGAAGACACGGCCGGCCAGCAGAATGATCAGGACGCACAGGAACGAGACCGTAAACATGGCCAGCGAGCCTTCCAGGGACTTTTTTCGCCCCGGCCCGATCTTGATCCGACCGAACCGCTTGCCGATCAGCGCGGCCGCCCCGTCGCCCGGCCCCCACGCGAAAATGCTGGCCAGGGCGAGGATCCGCTCATTCATAAATCCCCAGCACACGGCGACCAGGATCATGAACATGATGCACATGATGCTTAGGCTTTTCCGCAGCTCGCCGGGCGTGCGCTCCGACGCGACGCGGGACAGGAAGCGGAACAGCCTCGTCTTTTCGATCAGGATCAGCGCGACAAAAAAGACGGCCAAAAACACCGCCATCGTCAGCTCCGCGATCTTCCAGTTTTCAAACGCATACAGCCAGATGGACAGCACCGCAATCACGGAAAAATGCAGCAGTTTCCGCGATAATTCCGCCTTCACGGGAAATACTTTGATGATCAGCGCGATGAGCCCCACGCACACGGCGGCGCCCCCCGCGATATACGCGAGCCCGATCCAGAGCGACGTCACGGATGAAGAAAACAGGGACGAAAACATGGCAAACCCTCCGTTCGACGGGAAAACTGCCGGGGCAGCGGGGAGTCCTGCCATCAGTATAGCAGAAAAAGTTAGGGGCCGCATCTGTTTTTTAGGACAGAGCGGCCCGGGGAGGATGAGTATGTTAAACGGCCGGATGGCGGCGGTCAGGCGCCGGCGGCCGCAGAACTGCGTTTACGGTTCCTGCCACAGGATGTACACGTCCGGCCGGTTCGCGCCCGTGCCGTCGGTCATGCGGGCGAGCCAGGTGCCGGCGGGCGAGTGGGAAAGGCCCTGGATCAGGTAGTCCTCCGGAAGCGTGAACGTGGGGTGTTCGATCTGCCCGTTCTGCAGGCGGAAGAATTCAGGGGTCTTGTCTTCGCCTTCGGGGAAGAGCATCTTGTAGAAGACCTTATCGCCGCCGCCCAGGGAGGAGGGGTAGAGGTCGTCTCCGGCAAACAGGGTCTCGCCGGTCTCCAGGTCAAAGACCATGTGGGTGATGCTGAAGTTTTCGTAGGCCAGGAAGCGGCCGTCGGTCAGGGAAAAGGCGCTGGCAGGCATGCCGGCCTCGTTCATGGCGTCTTCCGCGGACATGATCCCGTGGACGTTCTGCGCGGCCTGCTTGAAGAGGTCGGTAATGGCCGTTTCGGAGGTTTTGTTGTACGCACTGTCATAGCGGTCCAGGAAGATCCCGTCCGGCATGCCGTTGCTGAGGGAAAGGCGCAGGACGCAGAAGCCGTCGCCGTCCGCACTGAGGCCGCGCAGGGAATCGGACGCGGTCGAAAGGGTGAGGACCTGGCGGACGGAGGCGGAAGCGGGATCGAATTCATAGACAGAGTCGGTCTTCGGCTCGTTCATCTCGTGGTTCATGATCAGAAGCTTGCCGTTCACCACGGCCAGCGCGGCGTAGGGGTGGGCGTGCTCCGAAACTTTGTAACGGTTCAGTGTGCCCGCCTTGGCGTCTGCCGCGAGGAGCCAGAGGGTGTCCTGTTCGTTGTCCATGGGATTGCCGGTCAGGGCGAGCGTGTAGACGATACCGTTCAGCTCCGTGCGGGAGTAGAGGGCTTCATAGCCCTGATTCTCCAGCCGGCCGAGGAAGACGTCGGTTTTGTCCGAGGTGCGGAAAAAGTGGTATTCCGCGTCGTCGGTGAGCTTGTTTTCCTCAGGATGGAAGACACTGTAGAAGATCCCGTCGTCCGCGGCGGTGGCGGCGGCGAGGTAGTCGATCTCGGCCAGGAGTTCGCCGGACGGGGAGAGGACCTGGTAGGTGTGCTCCGGGGTCGTGGCCGGGGCGGTGGCAGGCTGCGCGGTGGTGGCAGGTGTCTGCGAGCTGTCCGGGCCGGCGGGTGTGGAAGCGGGATCGGTGGTTTTGGGCTGGCTGCCGCAGGCGGTCAGGGAAAGGATCAGGAGGGCGGCGAGCGCGGCGCTCAGGATACGGTTTTTCATGGAGTCGGGTCTCCGTTTCATTGGATTTTCAAGCAGAAATGCAGGTGCTTTCACTGCCAAAACAGTTGCGGCACCTGCATTGTTGCAGCGGGGTTAAAATATATTTTTCGGCGGGCGGCGGGACCGCCGGGGCGTGAATCAGATCTTGATCCCCGTGCGCTTTTCGTAGTCCTCCAGGGCGGCCTGGATGGCTTCCTCGGCCAGGACGGAGCAGTGCATCTTGTAGTCGGGCAGGCCGTCCAGGGCTTCGGCAACGGCTTTGTTGGTCAGCTTTTTGACCTCGGTCACGGGCTGGCCTTTGATCAGTTCCGTCGCCATGGAACTGGAGGCGATGGCGCTGCCGCAGCCGAAGGTCTCGAACTTCACGTCGACGACGATCCCGTCCTCGATCTTCAGGTACATTTTCATGATATCGCCGCACTTGGCGTTGCCCACTTCCCCGATGCCGTTGGCGTCCTCGATCACGCCCACGTTGCGGGGGTTGCGGAAATGATCCATCACTTTTTCGCTGTATAATGCCATGGGTCTGCCTCCTTACAGGATGAATTCTTTCTTGCCCGCCATCAGGTCGCGCCAGATGGGGGAGAAGCCGCGCAGGTACGTCACGACTTCGCCGACGGAGCGGATGATGTAGTCCGCGTCCTCCTCCGTGAGGTCCTCGCCGATGCTCAGCCGCAGCGAGCCGTGCGCGACGTCGTGCACGCGGCCGATGGCCAGCAGGACGTGGCTCGGGTCCAGCGACCCGGACGTGCACGCACTGCCCGAGGAGGCCTGGATGCCTTTGTCGTCCAGCAGGAGGAGCAGGGATTCGCCCTCGATGCCCTCAAAGCAGAAGTTCACGTTCCCCGGGAGCCGCTGCGCGCGGTCGCCGTTCAGCGCGGAGTGCGGGATCTGCAGGAGGCCGTCGATCAGGCGGTCCCGCAGGGCCGTGAGTTTGGCGGTGTTCTCAGGCATGTGCGCGATGGCTTCCTTGAGCGCCGTCGCCATGGCCGCGATCCCGGGCACGTTTTCCGTCCCCGCGCGCCGGCCGCGCTCCTGCGCCCCGCCCTCGATCAGGTTGGTGACCGGGACGCCCTTCCGCACGTACAGGAACCCGACGCCCTTCGGCCCGTGGAACTTGTGCGCCGACGCGGAGAGCAGGTCGATGTTGTCCTCCTTCACGTTCAGCGGGATGTGCCCGACCGCCTGCACCGCGTCCGTGTGGAACAGCACGCCTTTCGCGCGGCACACGGCGCCGATCTCGCGGATGGGCTGGATGGTCCCGATCTCGTTGTTGGCGGTCATGATCGTCACCAGGCAGGTGTCTTCGCGGATGGCCGCTTCGACCTCCTCCGGGCGGATCAGGCCGTTTTCATGCACGTCGAGCAGCGTGACTTCGAAGCCTTCTTTTTTCAGTCTTTCCAGCGTGTGCAGCACGGCGTGGTGCTCGAACGCGGACGAGATGATGTGCGTTTTGCCCTTCCGCCGGCCGAATTCCGCGGCGGAGCGGATAGCCTGGTTGTCGGCCTCGCTGCCGCCCGAGGTGAAGATGATCTCGCGCGGTTCCGCGCCGATCGCGGCCGCGACGTCCTCGCGCGCCTTCTCCAGCACTTCCTTGGCCTTCTGGCCGTGCGTATACAGGCTGGACGGGTTGCCCCAGGCGTCCTGCAGCAGCTCCGTCATGGTATGGATGGCCGCCTCGCTCATCTTGGTGGTGGCGGCGTTGTCGGCATAGATCATAATGTTGGCTCCTTCGGTAAACTTTCGGTCTGTATTGTAATGCCATTCGCCTACTGTGTCAATAGGTAAAAGCAGAAAAGGCTTGATTTACCTATTTACCTACTGTACAATAGGGAAAAACGAGGCGGGAGGGCTGAAGCATGATCTCAACAAAAGGACGGTACGCGATCCGCGTGATGCTCGATCTGGCGGAGCACGACGGCGGCGGCCCGATCCCGCTCAAGGACATCGCGGAACGCCAGGGGCTCTCGAAAAAGTACCTGGAGATCATCGTGCGCGAACTGGTCGCCGGCGGCCTGATCGTCGGCGCGAGCGGCAAAGGCGGCGGCTACCGCCTGGTCCGCCCCGCGGAAGAATACACGGCCGGCGAAATCATCGAACTCATGGAAGGCCCCCTGATCACCGTCTCCTGCCTCGCCGAAGGCGCGGCGCCCTGCTCCCGGGCAGCGGCCTGCGAAACCTTTCCGCTGTGGGCGGAATACGCACGGCTGACGCATGATTTCTTTTACAGTAAGAGATTGAGCGACCTGATCAAAAAATGACGGTGCATGACCGTCATCCGTTTTCTGCCTGCGGGCCTGTGCTGCGCGCAGGTTTTTTTTATGTGCCTCTTTTCCGCGCCGCCCGCTGTGCCAGCAAAGCAGGAACAATAGCCAAAAGGGAAGCAGCGGCGGAAAAGATCAATCCGAGGATCCGGTTCCGGCTGATGGTCTCATGAAGCAGAAGAACTGCGAGAACGCAGGAAATGACAGGCTTCAGGAAATAGATAAAAGAACTCTCCGTCGCAGAGGTATACTCTACGATGACCGTATTCAGCAGCTGCCCGCCGCCCGCCAGCACCACGGCAACGTAGAGAAAGATCAGGGCGCTTTTCCATGTCAGGCCGGGGATCAGCGGGACATTGGCGTAAAAATCCAGCCCGATCCGCTGATAAAACGTCGCGCCGCCCGCTGTCCTTCCGATCAGCAGGATCAGGAGGAGTTCCAGACTGCTGCACAGAAGTGTCAGGAAAGCAAGCTGCCCGCTGGAGAAGCGGCTGAAATTCTTCTTGGCCAGCGTCCCGTACAGCGCGAAGCACAGTGTCCCGAACAGCACAAACAGAAATCCGCGCAGGGTCATTTCCAGCGAGGAAGGGTTCAGGATCGCCAGGATTCCGGCCACCTGGAACAACAGGGCCAGGTAATGATTGAGCCGGAGCGGCTCCTTCAGGATAAAGTGCGCAAAGAGAAAAGAGAAGACGGGGCTGCTCGACAGGATCGCAGCGACCGCCGACGCGTCCTCCGTCAGCAGGGCCAGCTGGATCAGGGACATATGGACGACGCCCACGATGAAACTGATCATCAGGACCGTCAGCCAGTCCCTGCCCCGCAGAGCCATATTCCGCAGGCCGCCGCGCAGAAATAGGATAATACCCAAAGCGGCAGCTCCGACAAGCTGCCGCTCCATGGTGAGCTGGATCGGGGCAAAGGAATCCCCCAGGGCTTTGAGCGCGATCTCCGTGGTGGAGAACAGCAGCGCCGCCAGTCCGATCAGCAGATATCCTTTGCTCCGGTTTGATAAGTTTTTCATGTTTTCCGTCCGCTTTACCCCTGTTCCGGCTGTACCATAAAGCAGGAAACGAAGTGGTTCGGCGAAACTTCCACGAGAGGCGGTTCGCCCTTCAGGCAGGCTTCCGTGCAGTGGTCGCAGCGCGCCGCGAACCGGCAGACCGGCTTGGGATCGATCGGCGAGGAGATCTCGCCCTTGATCAGGATCCGTTTCTGGCGGTTATGCAGGCTGGGCACGGGCAGGGCGGAAAGCAGCGCTTTCGTATACGGGTGCAGCGGGTTGCGGAACAGTTCTTCTGTGGACGCTTTCTCGATCAGCCGGCCCAGGTACATCACGGCGATGTCGTCCGAGATGTAGTTGACGACGGACAGGTCGTGCGTGATGAAGATGTAGGTCAGCCCCAGTTCGTTCTGCAGGGAGCGCAGCATGTTCAGGATCTGCGCCTGGATGGAGACGTCCAGCGCGGAAACGGGCTCGTCGCAGACGATGAATTTCGGCTTCATCGCCAGCGCGCGGCCGATGCCCAGACGCTGCCGGCGGCCGCCGTCCATTTCGTGCGGATACGCGTTGATCAGGCGCTCGTCCAGGCCGACCATTTCCATGATCTCCAGCACGCGGTGGAAGCGTTCGTCGGAGTTTTTGTATTCCCCGGTCAGCTTCAGCACTTCCTCGATGGTCTGGCAAACGGTCCGTTTCGGATTCAGGGAGGAGAACGGATCCTGGAAGATCAGCTGCATCTCCTGGCGTTTTTTCCGCAGTTCGCGTTTGCTCAGCTTCGTGATGTCCGTGCCGTCGAAGATCACGGTGCCGGAGGTCGGCTCGACCAGACGCAGGATCGAACGGCCGGTGGTCGTCTTGCCGCAGCCGGATTCGCCTACGATGCCCAGCGTCTTGCCCCGCTCGATCGTAAAACTGACGTCGTCGACCGCATGAAGCATGCCGGACCGGGTCTTGAAATATTTTTTCAGGTTGTTGACTTCAAGGATGACGTTGTCGCTCATTCCGATACCCCCTGGGAAGGAACATAGTCTTGAGAGGCCAGCATGCACTGATCCGTGTTTTCGTACAGCCAGCATTTGGCGCAGTGCGTTTCGGAGAAGCGGTGCATCGGCGGTTCTTCCTGCGAGCACTTCGGCATCGCGTATTCACAGCGGGGGTGGAAGGAGCAGCCCTGCGGCAGGTCGGCCGGGTTCGGCATCTGGCCGCCGATCGGCTTCAGGCTCTGCGTGCGGTTATTGACGTCCGGCAGGGAGTTGAACAGCCCTTCGGTGTACGGATGACGCTTGCGGTCGAAAATGTCTTCCAGCGTCCCGCTTTCCACGATCGCGCCCGCGTACATGACGGCCACTTCGTCGCAGACCTCGGCCACAATGCCCAGGTCGTGCGTGATCATCAGCATGGACATGTTCATCTGGTCCTTCAGGTCCTTCATGAGCTCCAGCACCTGGGCCTGGATCGTCACGTCCAGCGCGGTGGTCGGTTCGTCGGCGATCAGCAGTTTGGGCGTGCAGGCCAGTCCCAGCGCGATCAGGACACGCTGCTTCATGCCGCCGGAGAACTGGTGCGGATATTCCACGGAGCGGGCCCCGGGAATGCCGACCGTTTCCAGCATTTTTTGGGCTTCTTTGGCGGCGGCGGCCTTGCTGAGCTTTTTATGGATCTGCAGCACTTCGGCGATCTGGTCGCCCACGGTCATGACCGGGTTCAGGCTGGTCATGGGGTCCTGGAAGATCATGGAGACCGTGTTGCCGCGGATGCCCTCCATCTGGTCTTCCGTTTTGCTGAAGATGTCTTCCCCGTCCAGCGTGATCCGTCCGGCCACGATCCGGCCCTGCGGCTTGGCGATCATGTTCAGGATGGCCAGCGCGGTCGTCGTCTTGCCGGCGCCGGTCTCGCCGACCAGCCCGAGAGTCTTCCCTTTGTGGACGACGAGGTTCAGCCCGTTGATCGCTTTGACCGTCTCCACTTTGCTGACAAAGTGGATATGGAGATCTTCTATCTCTAATAAAGCATTGTTGGTATTGGTGATCTCTTCCATCTTGCCGCCTCTTATCTCTTTAATTTAGGATCCAGCGCGTCCCGGAGACCGTCGCCCACCAGGTTAAACGCCATGGAGGTCAGGAAGATCGCCATGCCGGGCGCGATCACCAGGAAAGGATACTGTCTCATGTTGCCGCGGGCGGTGGCGATCATGCAGCCCCATTCCGGCGCCGGCGCCGCGATGCCCATGCCCAGGAAGCTCAAAGAGGAAACGCTCATCACGTTCGTAGCGATCGCGAGCGTGCTCTGCACGATGATCGGGGCCACGCAGTTGACCAGGATGTGAGAGAACACGATCTTGGGGGTATTCTGGCCGACGGCCTTGGCCGCCTCCACATATTCCGTGTCCCGTACGGAGAGCACCGCGGAGCGGACCACCCGGGACATGGATGCGATGGTGGCGATGCCGAGCGCCATGATCATATTGAATTCGCTGGACCCGAACGCCGCAACGATGGCGATGGCCATCACGATACGCGGGATGCAGGCCATGATATCGATGACACGCATAATGATGTCGTCCGCGACCCCGCCCAGATAGCCGGCCGTCGCCCCGATAATGCAGGAGAAGACCAGGCCGACCAGAACGGACAGCACGCCGATGCGCAGCGAGATCCGGGCGCCGTGGATGATGCGGGCGAAAATGTCGCGGCCCATCTCATCCGTGCCCAGCAGGTGCTTCCAGCTGGGGCCCTGGAACCGGTCCACCGGATTGGAAGCGATCGCGACGGTGTCGTAATCCGCGATCACGTTGGCGAACAGCGCCAGCAGGACGAATATCGTGATAATGATCAGACCGAGGACAGCCAGCCGGTTGGCGACGAAAACGTCCCACATTTCCTTCAGGCGGCTGGTCTTCCGGTAAGTTTTCATGTACTCCCGGCGGCTCATCGTTTTTTTGTCGACAGAAGGCGTACTCATTTCGATTTCCCTCCTCTCATGTACAGAGCCTTGATCCGCGGATCGAAGAAGGCATAGGCCAGGTCCGTGATCAGCGACATGATCGCCACACAGATCGCCATGATCGAAACGGAAGCCAGTACGCTGGGCGTATCCTTCTGCAGGACGGCATTGACCATCAGACGGCCCATGCCGGGAATGGCGAAGACCGTTTCACAGATGACGGCGCCGCCGAGCATTTCGCCGATATAGCTGCCGATAACGGTCAGCGGCGGCAGCAGGGCGTTGCCCAGGGCATGACGGTAAATGACGCGGTGCTTCTTCACGCCTTTGGCCCGCGCGGTCCGCACGTAGTCCATCCCGAGCGCTTCGATCATGGAGGACCGCATCATGCGCGAGATGCTGGCCATAAAACTGAGCGCGAGGACGATGGAAGGCAGAATGGCGTCCTTCCAGGTCTCCAGGCCCGAGGCGTGGAGCCAGCCGAGCTTCACGGAGAAGAGCAGGACCAGCAGGAGGGCGATCCAGAATCCGGGGGCGGCAATGCCGACCAGCGCGAAGGCAGTCGTAAACGCGGAAAAGAATGAATTGGGCTTGACAGCGGCGCGGATGCCGATTGGGATCGAGACCGCCACAGCCAGGGTCATGGAGATCAGGACCAGCAGGGCCGTGTTCGGAAAGCTGATCCGGACCTGGTTGATGACCGCTTCTTTCGTGATATAGGAGGTTCCGAGATCCCCCTGGAAAAAGTGGAACAGGTAAGTGAAAAACTGTTTGAAAAACGGTTCATTCAGTCCTAACTGTTCCCGGATCGCTTCTGCCCCTTCCGGCGTCCAGCTCGTCCCCAGGATCGTCGTCGTTGCGTCGCCGGGGGAAAGGTACATGATCAGGTACACGACGAATATGACGCCGATCACGACCGGGAGCATCAGCAATAATCGTTTGCCGATATATCGAATCATAACCTCACCTTCTTACGGATGGAAGAAGCGAGCCCCGTCACGGGGGCGGGGCTCGCAGAACACGCCGCAGTAAATGCTCAGGCGCAAAGGAAGATCAATAGTGCAGTTCGTGCAGCTTGAAGATCTGCTCCGTGTTCATCTGGACGCCCTGCAGGTCGGCGGTCGCCAGGCAGAACAGTTCGCCGACGTACAGCGGGACCCAAGGGCAGTCTTCGCAGAGGATCTCCTGCCACTGCTTGTAGTAAGGAATGCGGTCATTGACATCCTGGGAGGCATAGCCGCCGGCCCAGAGCGCTTCCAGTTCGGGGTTGACATAGTGGGCCAGGTTGTAGGCGCCGAGCGCGCTTTCACCGACCAGACGCGGCAGCACAAGGGTGGGTTCCGGATTGGCGCCCCAGGTGGTGATCATGGCGTGCGCGCCGTCGGAGGCCAGTTTCACGACATCGTCCAGACTCTCCATCATCTTGATGTTGACGGTGATGCCGATGGCCTTGAGGTCGGACTGGATCTGGGTGCCGGCCGCCGTAAAGGCCTGAGTCACGTACAGATCAAAGCTGAAACCGCCTTCGTAGCCGGCCTGCTTCAGCAGCTCTTTGGCCTTGTCGACGTTGTAGCTGTAGCCGGAGGGGTTGTCCAGCCAGCCGTAGCAGGTCGGGGACAGGTAGGTGTAGTTGGTGACGCCGTAGCCGTCGGCGTTGACCAGCAGGACGTTGTCGCGGTTGACGGCGTAGTTCAGGGCCTGACGCACTTCCTTGTGGGTGAAGGGCTCATATTCGCAGTTCAGGGGCATGAACACCATGACGCTGGACTTGTGGCTGTACACCTTCACTTTGCTGTCGTTCTTGACGATCTCCATGTCGGCGGTCGAGAATTCGGAGCTCAGGTCGGCTTCGCCGGTCTGGATCATGATGGTGCGGGTGCTGGCTTCCGGAACGATCTTGTAGGTCAGGGATTCGTTCTTGGCGGCATCGTCGGGATTCCAGTAATTCTCGTTCTTGACCAGGGTGACGCTGGTGCCGGGCACGCGGTTGCCGAATTTATAGCGGTTGGAACCGATCGGGTTGCTCCAGTCGCCGGAAGCGGTCGCCTGGGCCAGATAATCGGCGGGAACGATGCAGGCGATCAGCTGGCAAAGCGCAACGGGAAGCTGCGGATAAGGGGTGGCAGTCGTGATCTTGACGGTATGCTCGTCAATGACTTCGCAGGACTGCAGCGGTTTGAAGATCGCGCCGCCCAGACCGGACTCGATGCCGCGGGTGATGCTGGCGGCCACGTCTCTGGAGGTCAGCGGGGTATTGTCGCTGAATTTGGCTTCTTCCTTGATCTTGATCTCCCATTCGGTGTCGGAGATCATCTTGGCTTCCTTGGTCAGCTGAGGGCTGGGCTTTTTGTCTTCGTCCAGCTCGTACAGGCGGTCATACATCTGCCACAGCACCAGCTGGTTGTAAACAGACGAGGCGGCCCAGGGGTCGAAGCCGGTGATGTCGGAAGGCATCAGGATGGTGATGTCCTTCTTGACTTCGCCGGGCGTGGGCGCCGCGGTGGTCTCACCGGGCTGCGGAGCGGCAGTCGTCCCGTCCTTGCCCGATCCGCCGCAGGCGGACAGGATAAAGGCCAGGATCAGGATCCATGCGAGTACACGTACTTTCTTCATTGTTTTTCTCCTTTTTCACGTTCTTATCTGTAAGCTTTTCCGCTTAACATTTTTACTGACGGGGATATTTTTGGGGATCATAGCCCAGGTCGGCGCTGTACACGTCGGTGCGGCGGACGGCCAGGCGGCTGTTCGTGGGGTGGTAGTTTTTCCGGCGGGCGTCGCACAAATCGACGTCGGCGTACAGGATGACTTCCTCTTCATCGGAAGCGATCTCGGTGACGGGACCGCCCCAGGGGCTGATGATCGCGCTCTGACCGGCGTATTTGTTGCCGTGGATGGAGGCGTGGCCCCGTCCGACACGGTCGCAGCAGACCGTAAAGATGTGATTGCTGACGGCGTTCGCCATGCAGAGGGAGGTGATCATCGTATGGAAGGGATCCGGCAGATGGCGGGTCTCCTTGACGTCGCTGGAGTTGAACATGCAGCAGACGATGTCCGCGCCCTGCAGAGCCTGGATGCGGAACACTTCGGGATAATAGGCGTCCAGGCATACGCACAGGCCGATCCGGCCGATGGGGGTATGGAAGACGGGGATCCCGAGATCGCCCGGTTCCACGAAATACACTTCGTCTTCACAGGGGTGGAGCTTTCTGTATTTCCCGATGTAGCCGTCCGGGCCGACCAGGATCCCGGCGTTGAACACGTCATAGCCGACTCTTTCCAGAAGAGAAGCGCAGATATAGACGTCGTTTTCTTGCGCCAGCCGGATGAGCAGCTGCGTGGAACGGCCTTCCGGCACGGGCTCGGCCACCTTAAAGGCCTGTTCCCGGCTGTCCATGAAGAAACCGCAGTTAAAAGTTTCAGGAAGAACGATCAGGCGGGCGCCGTTCCGGCAGGCTTCAAGGATAAAGCCTTCCGCCTTGCTGAGGTTGGCTTCCACGTTTCCTTCTATGATCTCCATTTGGATGCAGGCAATTCTTACAGGTGATGCTGCTGTTCCCATGACGTACTCCTTACCTGTGTAGATTGACGGAAAGTAATATTAATATTACTCTGACAATGCTATGGTAACATAAAGATAAATGTTTTTCAATAGGGAAATGGTAATATTTATAAAATTTTTTAACAAACAGCGGAAGATTCCGGGAAAACAAAAAAACCGCCCGAAAACGGCGGTTTTAATGGATAAAAGAGGGCAGGCCTTTATTTCTTAATAGAAGAATACATGTCGCGGCCCCCGAAGAACTCCTCCACTTCCTTCATTCTGGTCCGCGCGCGGTCGGGATCGCGCTGCGCGGTTTCTGCGAGGATCGCGTCGATGAAGGAGATCGCGCCGCTCAAGGACGGCGTGTTGTGGAAAGAAGTGTTGCTGATGATAAAGCAGCGGTCCGCATGGCGGGCGGCCGGGCTTAGGGGCGTATCGGTGAAAGCGATGTGCTTTACGCCTTTTTCGGTGACACGGGTGATCACGTCGATGGTGTCCTGCGCGTAGCGGGCAAAGCTGAAGGAGATCAGAAGGTCGCCGGGCTTTATCCGGGCGGCCACGATCCGGACGTCGCAGTTTTCCGGCGTCAGCGGGACGGTGCGGAATCCCTGCTCT
The DNA here is from genome assembly GCA_017430085.1 of Lachnospiraceae bacterium. Lineage (GTDB taxonomy): Bacteria > Bacillota > Clostridia > Lachnospirales > Lachnospiraceae > UBA6987. The sequence continues at coordinate 52,617 of JAFRNR010000033.1, forward strand.
CCCAACGCCCGCGACAGATAGCGCGCCAGAATGGCGGAGGATCGGTAGCCAATGATGTAAATGCCGTCAGCCCGCAGGATCTCGTCGATCAGAAGACTGAAATTCGAGATGTTCTGATCATTCTGGAAGGTCGCGATGACGTTGTTCTGGACGTTCTGAAAGACCTGCGTATAGACGTCCCGCCCTTTCATTTCGTCGATATGCTGCTCCAGCCGTTTGCCCCAGGAAGTCTCGGTCATGACGTAATTGGAGACGGCGTGGCGGAAGTCCCCGTAGCCGTTGAACCCGAGCTGCTTGCAGTATTTGACGATGGAAGTGTCGCTGATATCCAGTTCCTCGGCCAGCTCCGTGACGGTGCGGAAAGGGATCTCCTTGTAGTTTTCCAGGAAGTAGCGGGCGATCTTTTTTTTGGTCTTGGGCAGGCCGGGATACGTGTCCTGCAGGGTTTTGAATAAAGAGTCCATGGATGCCATCCTTGCGGTCCGGCGCGTGTCCGGCGCCGTTTTTTCACTTGCTTTATCCTATTACAGAAACAGATATCTGTCAAGCCGGGCTAAAAAAGAAAAAATAATATAAATATTATTTTGCTTGATTATTGGTTTTATTTATGTTACTATCGAAGTGGCTTCGGCCAGGAAATAATCATAACCGGAGGAAAAAGAGCAATGAACAGGGAAGTGTTGTTCCTCAACAACAAGGATATGCATAATCTGGGCGCGGGAAACATGGAAGAAGTCATGCATGACGTGGAGCGTGCCTATGTGCTGACGGAAGAAGGCGACGTGATCACGCCCGGCAAAATGGTCATGCGCTGGGGCAAGACCCCGGAAGACGAAAACGTACTCGGCCGCATCAACGCGATGCCCGGCTACCTGGGCGGCGAATATGACATGGCCGGCATCAAATGGATCGGCAGCGGCCCCCAGAACTACAAGCAGGGTCTGCCCCGCGCCAGCGTGACGATGATCCTGAACGATCCGGACACCAAACTCCCGATCTGTTTCGCGGACGGCACCGAAGTGTCCGCCAAGCGGACCGGCGCTTCCGGCGGCGTTGCTGTCCGCCTGCTGTCCCGGGAAGATTCCAGAGTCCTGACCGTCTGCGGCGCCGGCGCACAGGGCCGCACGCAGCTGGAAGCGATCCTGATGGTCCGCCCGGGGATCGAAAAGGTCCATGTATACGACATCATCCAGGCCAACGCGGAGCGTTACATCGCGGAAGCGCGCGAAAAATATCCGAACGTGGCGTTCGATTTTGCCGCGGATCTGGAAGCGGCCGTCCGCGAAAGCGACGTCACCGTCTGCGCGACGCTGGCGAACGAACCGTTCATCAAGGCGGAATGGCTGAAGAAGGGCACCCTGCTGTGCAACTTCGCGGACTACGAAGTGGAATATGACTGCGTCCGTCTGGCGGACAAGATCGTAGTGGACAACTGGTTCAACATCAAGCACCGCATGGTCAGCACGGTCGCCTTAATGTGGCGCGACGGCCTGGTCAAGGACGAAGACATCTACTCCCAGCTGGGCGGCATCCTGAACGGGAGCAAGCCGGGACGGGAAAATGACGAGGAGATCATTTATTTCAACGCGATCGGCACCGGCCTGCTGGACCTGGCCGTGACCACCCGCTGCTACCGGAAAGCGCTGGAGACCGGCGTCGGCACGAAACTGCTTTACTGGGAAGACTGACAGAATTCTGGCAAGACCGAGGAGACGGAACATGAATAAAGCGATCGCAGTAATCGGAGCAGGCAACGGCGGGGCTGCCATTGCCGCCTATCTGGCCAGTCAGGGGGCTTCCGTCCATCTGTGTGATCTTTTCCCACAGTATATTGAAGGGATCCGGAAAAACGGGGGCATCGAGCTGTGCCTGAACGGGACGGAAGAATTCCAGCCGCTGGCAATGGTCACGGCGGACGCGTGCGAAGCGATCCGGGGCACGGCCCTGATCATGGTCGTCACGCCTTCTTTCACGCACAGGATGATCGCGGAGAAGATCGCGGGGGCGCTGGAGGACGGTCAGGTGGTCGTTCTGAACCCCGGCCGGACCTGCGGGGCGCTGGATTTTCTGAACGGCCTACGGGAGAACGGCTGCACGGCTGACGTCGTGATCGCCGAGACGCAGACGCTGATCTATTCCTGCCGGCGGATCGGGGAATCCCGCGTGGAGATCTACGGCGTGAAAAAGGAAGTGGATATCGCCGCTTTCCCGGCGGACCGGACGGATGAGGTGCTGGCCCTGCTGCATCCGTATTATCCGCAGTTTAAGCCGGTCAGCAGCTGCCTGGTCACCAGCCTTTCCAACATCGGGGCGCTGTTCCATCCCACGCCGGTGCTGCTCAACATCGGCCGCATCGAGACGGATAAAAACGGATTCCTGCACTATATCGAAGGGATCAGCCCCGCCGTGGCCCGGCTGATCCACCGGATCGATCTGGAGCGGATGGCGGTGGCCAAGGCGTACGGGGCGGACATCCTCAGCGCGGAAGAGTGGCTGAAGAAATCGTATGACACGTACGGCGGCGACCTGTATGAACTGCTGCAGCACAACGAAGCGTATCAGGAGATCAAAGGCGCGCATTCCATCGACGTGCGTTACGTGACGGAGGACGTGCCGATGAGCCTGGTCCCGATCTCCGAACTGGGGCATATCGCGGGCGTGGACGTGCAGAACATCGACGCCGTGATCCTGCTGCTGTCCAGCATTTATGACCGGGATTTCCGGGCGGAAGGCAGAAATGCGGCCCGTCTGGGCGTCCGGGGCTTAAGCCGCGAAGAGGTGATCGGTTTCCTGCAGAGCGGGAAGAAAGCGGAGTAACGGAACGGTCCGGAAGCAAATATACAGAAGGCGGGCAAAAGCCCGCCTTTTTGTATGGAACGGAATAAACCCGGAAAGCGTCCCGTGTTTTCTTTCTGCCGCTCAGTGCTTTACGGAATACAGCGCGTTGTCCGCGTCATACCGTTCGGTTTTTACGGTATTCCCCTCTTCATCGTAATAATACACGATGCGGTAGACCTGCTTTCCGTCCGCGTCAAAATTAGTGTATTCGGCCACTTTGCCGTTCTCCGCCGGCGTATAAACATCGTAGTGCAGGACCCGGTGCTGCGCGTCTTCCGTCGTGCTTTTCACGCAGAAACCGTTCTCATCGTATTCCCGGTACGTGTAGACCGGCGCGCTGTCCGGCCAGACGCCGTAATACTCCGAGCAGGCCAGCTTCCCGTCTTCGCGATAGGTCAGGAAGGTCTTGTTCGTGGCCACGGTCCCCGCGCCGTGATGCGTTTTTTCGATGACCCGGGCGTTTTCGTCATAAACAAAAGTCGCCTTCATCAGGACGCCGTTTTTGTAGGAGAACCAGGTGCCCTCCGTGTTGTTCCCCTGCTCGTCGTAGGCGTATTCAAAGGATGCGGTTTTGACGCCGCCGGGTCCGTAACTGGTCTTGCGCACCAGACGGCCGTCCTTCCATTCGCTGACGTGGGTATAGATCAGGCCGCCTTTCGCGTCCAGACAGGTGAGTTTCGTGACGTTGCCGTCGGCGTCGCGTTCCGTGATTTCCCGGTTGCTCATATCGTTTCCTTTCCTTTCTTTCGGTCCTACATCCACTTTTTTCTCTTGAAATACAGCAGGCATCCGCCCGCGATCGCCAGACTCACCGCGATCACCGCCGGGTACCCCCAGCGCGATTCCAGTTCCGGCATGTACCGGAAGTTCATACCGTACCAGCCCGTAAGCAGCGTCAGCGGCGTGAAGATCGTGGTGATGACGGTCAGGAGCGTGATGATGCGGTTCTGCTTGACGTCGATGCGGGTCTGGATCAGGTCGCGCAGCTGGACGGTGTAGTCGCGCATGTTGTTGACCATGTCGCGCAGGCGGTCGGCGCGGGCGGCGAAGAGGCGGAAGTAGCGGAGGTTTTCCTCCTCGAAGAAGCCGTTTTCATTCTCCTCCAGCTCCAGGCCCAGGTCCAGCAGCTGGCCGTAGTGCAGGTTCAGGTCCAGCAGGTCGCCGCGGATGTCGTTGAGGCGGGCCATGACGGGCTCGCCGTCGCCGTTCAGGATCTCGGCCTCCAGGCTCTCCAGCGTCTGCTCCAGCTGTTCCAGCCGGGCCAGGTCCGGGGCGATGATCTGCTCCAGAAAATCGTACAGAAAGCGCTCCAGCCCGGGCATCCGCCAGCGCCGGCTTTCCGCCACGGCCTGCACGATGCGTTCCGCCAGTCCGCTCCCGTCTATGAATACGACGCCCCGCTCGTCCAGCGCGAACGCGAACGAGCCGGCCAGATGCTCCGACTCCCCCACCGCGGGAATCGCGATATTCCCCGTCAGCGAGTCGTAGTTCACGATCGCCCTTGTCTGTGACAGCGCCGGCAGCACGGCGTCCATATCGATCCCCATCGCGAACCGCTCGCGGTCCCGCCGCCATTCCTCCGGCGTGAGCACCGCCACGTACGGCGCATCCGCCGCCGCGATATCATCCGCCCCGCAGGGGGCCAGGGTCTCCCGGATCAGGTAATACATAAGATTTCCTCTTTTTTGCAAAATTCAGATGACCGTTCAGCCGGCCGCTCAGATGATCCCCAGCGGGATCAGGACAACCAGCAGCAGCGCGACCAGCCCCCACTCGCCGATCAGAAACGCCTTGCGCTTCGCGGGCGCCATGTCCGGCACGTAATTGCTGGCCAGGAAGAACGGCACGTACGTCGTGATGAACACCGGCAGCACGCCCCACCATTTGTACACCCAGATGAACGAATGGTTCGACGTCGCCGCCAGGAACGATTCGAACAGCGCGAACAGCAGCGCCATTTCCAGCGCCCCGACCAGTTTGCAGCTGATCCCGCGCCGCCCGTTCTTCGCGAAATACCGTTTGCTCCGGCCCTGCGGCAGCATCTTGAACGAAATGATCCCCGCCAGCGAGAACATCATGGACAGCTCCCAGCACACGCCGATCAGCAGAATGAACGTAGTCGACGCATTGCTCACAGACCACAGCGGATAGCCGGTGACGTGCCCGATGATGGCGTTCCCGATCTCATACAGCCAGTGCACGCCGTACAGCGCGAGCCCGGCCTGCACCACCTCGTAATTCTTTTTGTGGATCTCCGACCAGTACACGTAGAAGACCACGGCGAGGATGAAGATGAAGGTCCAGTTGAAGTTTTCCGTGCTGCGGACGCGGATCTGGTCTACCAGGTCGCGGGCGGCCTGGGAACCGTCTCCCCAAAATTGAAACATAGGGCGCTCCTTTCTGCATGCGCAAAGTTGAATGCGCGCGGCGCGATTCCGCGGTTTTCCGGGGTAATCATAGCACAATTTTGAGGCGGGGGGACAGGAAAAATGAGTTTTGTAAAAGATTTGTGGTATAATAAACAGACAAATATGACGGCGCGGCACAGCGTCCGGAGGAACGACCCATGAAAACCATAGCCTGCCTCGGCGATTCCAATACTTTCGGCTTTGACCCGCAGTCCCTCTGGGGCGAGCGCTACCCCAAAGACGTCCGCTGGCCGGACCGCCTGGCGGCGGCGGGCTTCCGCGTTCACAATTTCGGCCAGAACGGCCTGGGGGTGTCGCGGGTGGTGGCGCACGAGGTGATGGTATGGCAGCTGCAGACGGTGCAGCCGCTGGATGCGGTGGTGGTTATGCTCGGCAGCAACGACCTGCTGATGGGGCTGTCCGCGAAGGAGACGGTGCGGGCGATGGAGAATTTGGTTTCCCTGATCCTGGAAAAAAAGGCCGCGGAAACGGTCTGGCTGATCGCTCCGCCGTCGCTGAAGCCGGGGACGTGGGTGCAGGGAGAAGAAATGATCGAGGAATCAAAGCGGCTCGCGGAGGCGTATCGCAGGCTGGCAGAAGAGAAAAAGATATGCTTTGCCGACGCCGGCGGCTGGGATATCCCGCTGGCGTATGACGGGGTGCACTTTACGGCCGAAGGGCACAGATCGTTCTCGGACAAATTGGCGGAATTGTTGGCCCGCCCCTGTTGAAACAGGAAGAAAAAACTTGTCATCTCCCCGCTTTTATGGCATTATGATAAACAGACAAGCAACTGCGTGACCATTTCGAAGACAATCCGTCCGGCGATCGTCCGGCCCCCGGACGGAGATGAAAAAACTTTCTCAGGACCGGAGTATTCAAGGAGGTTTTCATGAAACACGGAAGATTATGGCGCATCCTGAGCGTTCTTTTCCTGACTTTGGTATTGCTCCCGGTTTCGGCACGGGCCGCCGCCCCCGAACCGGACGCGGAGATCCAGACGGCCAGCGGCACCTGCGGAGACTCCCTGAACTGGAGACTGTCTGACGACAACGTCCTGACGATCAGCGGTACGGGAAACATGACCGATTATTCTTCGGAAAGCGCCGTCCCCTGGGCCGGCCTGCGCAGCAGCGTCCATACCGTGGTCGTCAGCGAAGGGGTGACCGGCATCGGCAAATATGCGTTTTACAATTGCACTAATCTGACCGACGTATCCCTTCCGGAGAGTCTGACGACCGTAGGCTACTATGCCTTTAAGCAGTGCACATCCCTGCAGAGCATCGTACTGCCCGGCGGCGTCACCCAAGTCTCTTCTGAGGTGTTTAGTGGCTGCTCTGCCCTGAAGAACGTGACGCTTCCCGACAACTTGAACAGTATCAGCACCAGCGCATTCTCGAACTGCAAAAAATTGAGCAGCATTTCATTTCCGGATACACTGACCTACATCGGCATGAGTGCGTTCCGTAACTGTACTTCGCTGACAGATGTTGTTTTTCCGGCGGGGTTGACGCAGATCAATTATCAGGGATTCTACGGTTGCACTTCCCTGACAAAGATCCGGTTTCCCGCGTCTCTGACGTCTCTTGGCAGTGAATCTTTCCGGGAATGCAGCAATCTGAAAAAGATCATTTTCACCGGTCCCGCGCCTGCCACTTTACATAATGATGCATTTTTGTTTCTTCATGCGACGGTCTATTACCCGGGCGGAGAAACCTGGACGGAAAGCGCCATGTCCGACCCCGGCGGGACGCTCGAATGGGTCCTGGGCGGCGAGTGCGGCGATGATCTGACGTGGATGGTGAATGACGGCATCCTGGATATCTACGGTACGGGGCCGATCTGGGATTTCAACCAATCCGCAGATGTTCCCTGGTACTGGGTCAGGGATACCCTGTGGGCCGGATTGATGGATGACGGCGTGACCGGCATCGGGAAAAATGCGTTTTACGGATGCTCGGCAATGACGACCCTGACGATCCCCGATGGTGTGACCAGTATCGGCAGCGCTGCATTTTACTCCTGCAAAAAACTGACCGGTGTAATAATCCCCAGAAGCGTGACCAGTATCGGCAGCGGTGCATTCAGTTTCTGCAATCAATTGTCCCGGGTATACTTTTACGGCCCTGCTCCCGACATCCAACGCGAGATTTTTTACAATGTCACGGCAACCGCGTATTACCCGGCGGGCCATCCGTCCTGGACGGCGGAAGTGCAGCAGACCTGCGGCGGCAGCATCACCTGGACGGCATCGACCGTTACGCCGGGCATCCTGACAGAGCCTTCCAACGTCACGGCCATTGCGGGCGAAAACTACAGTTTTTCCGTGGAAGCATACGGCGGGGAACTCATGTATGAATGGTATTTTCGGACGGGACCCGATGCCGAATGGCAGGCCTGCATGGAGACCTCCGGAGGATTTACCCCCGTTATATCGGCGCCCGCTTCGCTCGATCTGAGCGGGTATCAGTTCTATTGCCGCATCACAAATCCCAAGGGGACCGTGGATAGCAAAGTTGTTAAGCTGACCGTGGTTACCAAGCCGAAGATCACCACCCAGCCCGCCAGCAAGACGGTGATCGAAGGCGACAGCGTCAGCTTCAAGGTCACCGCCACCGGCGGGAGCCTCAAGTATCAGTGGTATTACCGCAAATCGAGCAGCGACAACTGGACCGCCGTCTCCGCGGCCAGCGGCAAGACCGCCACCTATACCCTGACCGCCGCCGCCCGTCACAACGGCTATCAGTACCGCTGCCGGGTCAAGAATGCCGCCGGCTATGTGTACTCCAAAATCGTGACGCTGACCGTGGTCAACAAGCCGGCGATCACCACCCAGCCCGGCAATCTTTCCGTGGAAGAGGGCAAGACCGCCACTTTCCATGTCGCCGCAACCGGCGGGAGTCTCACGTATCAGTGGTATTACCGCAAAACGAGCAGCGACAGCTGGGCCGCCGTTTCCGCGGCCAGCGGCAAGACCGACACCTATACCCTGACCACTGCCGCCCGTCACAACGGCTATCAGTACCGCTGTAAAGTAAAGAACATAGCCGGCACCGTTTATTCCAAGACCGTGAAGCTGACCGTGGTCAACAAGCCGGCAATCACCACCCAGCCTGCCAGCAAGACGGTCGCCGAAGGCACCTCCGTCACCTTTAAAGTCGCCGCCACCGGCGGGGGCCTCTCCTATCAATGGTATTACCGCAAATCGAGCAGCGACAGCTGGACCGCCGTCTCCGCGGCCAGCGGCAAGACTGCTGCCTATACCCTGACCGCTGCCGCCCGTCACGACGGCTATCAGTACCGCTGCCGGGTCAAGAACGCCGCCGGTTCCGTAAACTCCAAAACCGCGACCCTGACGGTCGTCTCCAAGCCCGTGATCACCACCCAGCCCGTGAATGCCGGCGTGGCCCCCGGCACCATTGCGACCTTCCAGGTCGCGGCTACGGGCGGCTCGCTCAGCTATCAGTGGTATTACCGCACCTCCAGCAGCGGGACCTGGACGAAAGTCAAGACCAACGGGACCTCCGCGACCTATTCGCTGGATGCCAAGACGACCCATAACGGCTACCAGTACCGCTGCAAAATATCCAATGCAGCCGGCAGTGTCACCAGCAAGACAGTGACCCTGTCCGTCTATGACCCGCCCGTGATCACGTCCCAGCCCAAGAACGCTTCCGTATCGGTGGGCACGATCGCGACCTTCAAAGTCACCGCTTCCGGTACGGCGGTCAAGTATCAGTGGCAGTACAAAAAGCCAGGCAGTTCCACCTGGACAAATGTATCCGCAAACGGGACGTCAGCGACGTATACGATCACCAGCGAAGAGAGACTTGATGGGTATCAGTACAGGTGCAAGGTGTATAACGCCGCCGGGGCGGTGTATACGAAGGCGGTCACGCTGACGGTGGCATAAGGAGAAAACCAGGAAGACAGTTTGATGGAAAGACTCCCGGGGGAAGGACCTCGGGAGTCTTTTTGTAAGGAGACTGTCGTATGATTTACGGGATGCGTGAGAGGGGAAAACCCTTATGAAACCCGGCACGATACAAGTCAATCGGACTGCAAGTTGAAAATCTTTTCTGATAATCCCCGGAAGATCCGGGCGATTTCATATTCATTCTCCCTTATACAAAGACAAATGCAGTGTCAAAGTGATTTCAACAATGTCCCCTTCTTTTAAAATGACGTTGCTGAATTCTTTGTTGAACAGTACATTAGTCTCAACACCCAGCGCCTCATTGGCGCCGCCTTCCAGAAAATCTCCGGCAATGAAATTCCCCTGCCCTGAAGTTGCGACGGCCTTGTAAGCCCCCGGTTCTATGTCTTCGCCAACCGTATAAATTCCGGAAACAAGTTCATAGGCGGGTGTTTCTGAGTATGATCTGCCGGTACAGGGACTGGTTATAGAAACGTAATCCAATTGGATGACGCCTGTCTGTGAGATATACAGGTAAGCGCCTTTGCTTATTGAGTATGATGAAAAAATGCCGACAATGGTGGGAGTTCCGTTGGAATCCGGCAACACCGCGGAGTTTAATCCCTTAAGACCGTCATAATCGGATGACATGATGTTTCCCTGACCGCTGATACCGGTTAATTTGAACCGTCCCGCCGGAATATCAACACCGACGACATAGCTCCCGGCAGAAAGAGTATAAACAGTCTGCACGGGTTCGGTCGGTGCTTCCGTAACAGGAACCGTGGTCGTGGGTGCTTCCGTAACGGGAACCGTGGTAGTCGGCGCTTCCGTGACGGGAACGGCAGTCGTTGGCGCTTCTGTAGCAGTCGCAGCAGTAGTATTATCGGATGATTGTTTGCTGACCACATGCTCCTGGCTTGCTGTCGTTGCTGCAGAGTCCTTGGAGATTTCTTCTTCGGGCCCCAGTTTGCGGTAAATAAATGCGATTACGATAACGACAAGAAACCAGAACCACCATTTTTTGTAAATAGGTTTATTGTTCATTATGGCTGCCTCCTTAAATCTGTATGGCAAATTGCATTTGATGCTTTTTATGAAAACGCTTCACTGTTGAAGCAAAATTAAATCTTTAACAGCATCTGGTCAGCCCTTTTTCAGTGCCGAACTCAGCTTATTCGTCACCCCTCTCGGCCCTCTCACCGCCTTGATCCCGAACTCCTTCCCCAGCTTCTCAAACGTGAACTCTTCCGCCCCGTACCGGCGCTCCAGTTTCAGCGTCATCAGCGCGGTGATCGTCAGATACTCGCTCTCAAAATGATACGGGATCTCGGTCTCCGTCACCCGGCACCGATACAAAATTGCGGACACGGGCGCGCCCACGTACATATACACGGTGTCGCCCTTGCGGATCCCGGCGCCCTGCTTCCAGTTGACCGTATCCGCCTCATCGAACGCGTGAAGGATGTCATAGTACTTCGGATTCGCGGGCACGAGCCACTCCTTCGCCGGCCGCGCTTTCTCCTTCTTCGCGGCGGACGCCGTCGCCTCAAAACTCGCGTCGATCAACTCGAATACGCGCTCTTCCGGGACTGTCCCATCCAGCAGTACCGTGATCCAGTGCAGCTTGTTCATGTGGTAAGCCGGGAGGATGCCGTTTTCGCGGAGGAGGATGCTGCGGTAGAGGGCGTCGTCGATCTTCAGGTTGACGGCGGGGAGAGGGGCGTCGCCGGGGAGGCCGAGTCTGGAGGCGGGGACGTCCATGACGAGGGCGAACCATTTGCGGTTGTCGGCGTGACGGAAGACGGCGTAGTCGGGGTACATGCGCCAGGGGAATTCCGGGGCGGTGTCATATTTGGTTCGGATGTAGTCTCTGACTTGCTGCCACATGGCGCACCTCCGCGGCGGGAAAACGGTTTTGCGATTTTATTATAACATAACCGCGCATTAAGCGGAAGAATTCTTTTGCTTATTCCGTTTTTGTGCTATCTTATTATTGTTAAGGGTTTTTCAGCGGATTTGGCTTTGAAGGAGCAGACCATGAGAGATGTGATCATCATAGGCGCGGGTGCGGTCGGGTGTACGATCGCGCGGGAGTTGGCGTTTACGCGGCTGGACGTGCTGGTGCTGGAAAAAGAGTGCGACGTGGCGGCGGGTACGACCGGCCGCAATTCCGCCGTGGTGCATGCGGGGTTCAATAACCGGCCGGGAAGCCTGATGGCGCGGCTCTGCGTGGAGGGCAGCCGGGGGATGGAGGCGCTGTGCCGCGAACTGGACGTGCCGTACCGGAAGACCGGGAAGGTGCTGGTGGCTTTCGATGAGGAGGATGTGGAGATCCTGCGGAGGCTGAAGGCGCAGGGCGAGGCGAACGGCGCCCGCGGGCTGCGGCTGATCGGGAAAGAGGAGCTGGAGCGGATGGTCCCGGGCGTGGGCGGCATCGGCGGCTTTTACAGCCCGGAGACGGCGATCCTGGATCCGTTCAAATATTGTATCGCGATGGCGGAGAACGCGGCGGAAAACGGCGCGGAATTCCGCTTTGAGGAGGAAGTGACGGGGATCCGGCGGGAAGACGGCGGGTTCACGGTCACGACCGGGAAGGGCGAGTACCGCTGCCGTGTGCTGATCAATTCTGCCGGGCTGTACGCGGACAAGGTCAGCGCGATGGCAGGCGTGGACGATTATCATATCTACCCCTGCCGGGGCGAGTATTTCATTCTGGACGAGGTGGCAGACGAGCTGCTGCAGATGCCGGTGTATCCCGCGCTGAAGCCGGGGATCGGCGGGCTGGGCGTGCATCTGACGCCGACGGTGCACAGGAATATCATCGTGGGGCCGAGCGCGGAATATATCGACGAAGCGGACGATTACGCGTGCACGCCGCCGGTCATGGACAAGCTGTGGCAGGAGGCGCAGGCGCTGCTGCCGGCGCTGAAGCGGCGGTATATCATAGGGAATTACAGCGGGATCCGGGCGAAGCTGGCGCCGGAAAATGAGGGCGGCTACCGGGATTTCGTGATCAAGGAAGAGGAGGCGTGCCCGGGGCTGATCAACCTGGTCGGGATCGAGTCACCGGGGCTGACCGCGTCGCGGCCGATCGCGCGGATGGTGCGGGAGATGGTCGGAAAGCGGCTGCCGCTGGAGGAGAAAGAGAACGCCGTGCGGACGCACCGCTTCCCGCCGGTGTTCGCGAAGCTGGCGCGGGAGGAGCAGGATCGGCTGATCCGGGAAGACCCGGAGTACGGCGAAATCGTGTGCCGCTGCCGGCGCGTGACGAAGGCGGAGATCCGGCAGGCCATCGAAAACCCGCTGGGTGCGCGGAGCCTGTCCGCGGTGAAATACCGCGCGTGGGCGACGACGGGCCGGTGCAACGGCGGCTACTGTCTGAACCGGATCGTGGACATGCTGGTGCGCGAATACGGGATGCGGCCGGAGGATGTTACGCTACGCGGACCGGGGAGCGAGATGTTCTCCGGGGAGGTGAAGTGATGGAACGGTGCGATGTTTTGGTGCTCGGCGCCGGTCCGGGCGGGCTGGCGGCGGCCGCGGCGGCGAAGAAAGCCGGGGCGGAACGCGTGACCCTGATCGACCGGGACGTCCGGGCCGGCGGGATCCTGAATCAGTGCATCCATGACGGCTTCGGGCTGATCCGCTACGGCGCGTCGATCAGCGGGCCGGAGTATGCGGCGAAGGCATTGGCGGAGGCCGAAGCGGCCGGCGTGACGCTGCGGCTGGGGCTGCAGGCGGTCAGCATGACGGCGCAGCGGACGCTGCTGGCGCAGGGTCGGGACGGATTAGTCGAATTTCAGGCGGGCAGCATCGTGCTGGCGACCGGGTGCCGGGAGCGGACGCGCGGGGCCATATCGGTGCCCGGAAGCCGTCCGGCCGGCATTTTTACCGCGGGCGTGCTGCAGAATTTCGTCAACGTGCGGAACATCCTCTGCGGGAAGCGCGTCGTGATCCTGGGCAGTGGCGACATCGGCCTGATCATGGCCCGCCGTCTCACGCTGGAAGGCGCACACGTGGAGGCGGTCCTGGAAGTGATGAAGGAGCCCGGCGGGCTGGCGCGGAACATCAGCCAGTGCCTGTATGATTTCGGGATCCCGCTTTATACTTCGCATACTGTTTCGAATATCATCGGCAAGCGGAAGCTGGAAGCCGTGGAAGTCAGCCCGGTGGACGACGCGATGCGGCCGATCCCCGGCCGGGCGTGGACCGTTCCCTGCGACGCGCTGGTGCTGTCCGTGGGGCTGATCCCTGAAAACGAGGTAGCGCTGACCGCCGGCGTGGCCGTGGACGAGAAGGGCCGCGGCGCGCAGACAGACGAATATCTGATGACGAACCTCCCCGGCGTTTTCGCCTGTGGGAACTGCCGCAAAGTGATGGACCTGGCCGATTACGTATCCAACCAGGGCACGCTGGCCGGGGAAAACGCGGCACATTTTGTGCAGGGCGAACCGCTCCGGACCTGGAACGACCGGGAGAGTTCCGGCATGGTGAAAGGCCTGCCGGCGCCCGGGAGCGTGACGTGCCCGATCTGCCCGAACGGCTGCCAGATCGTGATCGATCCCGGGACCGGGGCGGTCAGCGGCAACCGCTGCCCCCGCGGCCTGTCCTTTGCGGAGCAGGAGCGGATCCGCCCGATGCGGACCCTCACCACGACGCTGCGGGTCGAAGGCGGCCCCGTCCCGCTGGTCAGCGTGCGCAGCGACCGGGCCTTCCCGCGGGATGACCTGCAGGAAGCGGCGCGGCGCCTGAAGGCATGCCGCGTAAAACCGCCCATCCGCCGGGGCGACTGCCTCGCGGAACTGGAGACCGGCGGCGTGACCGTCCGCATGCTGGCAGGAGAGGACGTACTGTAAATGAAACAGACAGGAAGCGCTTATTATCTGTCCCTGCCCGGCAATGCGCCGCAGTACGCGCCGGAAAATGTGACGCCCCTGGAAGACAGCCCGCTGGCCGGAAAACACCTGATCTTTCTGGGGTCTTCCGTGACGCGCGGCGCCTGCGCGCTGCGGAATTCTTTCGCGGATTATATCGCGGTGCGGAACCGCTGCACCGTGACGAAGGAGGCGGTCTCCGGCACCACGCTGGCGGATGACGGCCCGGATTCTTATATATCGCGGCTGAAGCGCCTGGAGGATCCGCGGGCGGACCTGTTTATCTGTCAGCTGTCCACGAATGATGTCCTGCAGCGGAAGCCGCCAGGCGCAGTCGCTGACGGGTTTGAGGAGGACGGATTCGATACGAAAACGGTCGCCGGCGCGATCGAATACATCATTGCCTACGCCCGCCGGACCTGGCACTGCCCCGTCGTATTCTACACCTGCCCGCGCGCGGCCGACGGCTATGCGGCAATGGTCGCCCTGCTGCACCGCATCGCAGAAAAATGGGACATTCCCGTGATCGATATGTGGAGCGACCCGGCTTTCCGCAGCCTCCCGGCAGAGTATCCCAACCTGTACATGGCCGACGACGTCCATCCGACCCGCGCCGGCCATCTCCGGCTGCTGACTCCCTGTGCGGAGACGGCACTTTACCGCATTTTCCGCAGCGAATAACGGGCCGGACCGCTTTTTGCGGCTTGCGGAAAAGACCCGTATTTGATATAAATAAAAGACCCGAAACGCTCAGACCGTAAGGAGGACCCCCCGACATGATAGCCTGCCCGGGCTGCGGAGCCAATCTCCGCTTCGATATCGCATCACAGAAAATGCACTGTGACTACTGCGGCGGCTTCTACGATCCGTACGTCTTTGACAACATGGAAAAAGACGCGGAGAAACAGAAAGTCTATGACACCTACGTTTACCTCTGCCCGCAGTGCGGCGCGGAGCTGACCACCACGGACAAGACGGACGCCACGTCGTTCTGCCCGTACTGCGGCGGCGCGTCGCTCCTGTTTGACAAGATCAGTCAGGAGAACCGGCCGGATTACATAATTCCCTTCCGCAGAACGAAGGAAGACTGTAAAAAAGCGTATCTCGCGGCCGCCAGAAAAGAGATCCTGACCAGTTCCCGGTACAAGAAAAAGGAACTGGTGGACAGTTTCCGCGGGATCTACATGCCGTTCTGGAGCTACCGGGTCGAGCAGAAAGGCGAGGCCGGCGTGCCCGCGCTCGGCGACAGCCACCATGAGAACGGATACACCGTGTATGAGTCGTACACGCTCCGCGCGAATATGGAGACGTCCTACCTGGGATTTACCCATGACGCCTCCCGGGCGTTCGAGGACGAGATCAGCGAATGCATCGTCCCGTATCATCTGAGGGACCGGAAGCCGTTCAACCCGGCCTATCTGAGCGGTTTTTACGCGGATGTGGCGGATGAGAAGGAAGGCGAATATGCCTGGGACGCCGAAGAGGCCTGCTCCGAGGAGACCAAACTCCGCCTGAAAGCGGACCCGCGGATCAAACAGGCGCTGTCAGACGCCAAAATCAGATCCACCGAGCTCTTCGGGAGCTATGATATCCCGACGGCCTCCGCCGAATCCAAGCGGGTCTTCTATCCGGTATGGTTCATGAGCTACCGCGACCGCGACCAGATCACGTATGCCACGGTGAACGGCCAGACGGGAAAGGTGGTGGCGGATTTCCCCGTCAGCCCGTGGCGCTTCCTGGCCGGCGCGCTGCTCATCGCCGCCCTGCTGTTCGTCGTTTTCAACTTCCTGCTGACGCTAAAGCCCGGGTTTGCCCTGGCCTTGACCAGCATTCTGCTGATCGTCGGGATGATCTGCGCCGGTAAGCGGTATGCCAAACTGGCCGAAAGGCGGGCCGCAGAAAAGGATCCGGAGCGGATGATACGGCTGAACAAGTTTCAGACTGCGGCGAAGATCCTGACAGGCATCAGCTGCGCCATCGCGTTCCTGGTCATTATCTTCGATCCGGTTTATAACATCATTTTCTATACGCTCTGTCTGCTGCAGGCTGCGCTGCTGTTTCTGACGATCTACAAGACGTTCCGCTGCCAGCTGGAACTGGCGCGGAGACGGCCGCCGCAGTTCAATAAGAAGGGGGGCGATGACCGTGCGTAAATCATTTCTGATCCCGCTGTTCTGCCTGCTCTGCCTGCTGTTCATCCGGCCGGCCGGCGCGTCCGCCGCCTCCGGGGAGTACAAGTATAAAAATCCGGAGACCGGTTATGAAGCCGTCGTGCTGGATGACCGGAACCTCCTGAATGAAAGCGAGCGGCAGAAGCTGCTGACCGACATGCAGCCGATTACCCGCTATGCCAACGTCATCTTCTGGTCGACGGAACAAAAGACTTCGAACGAGATCGATCAGGCGCGCATAAAGCGCCGCGACCTGTACGGGTATGCGAACGCCACGATCTTTGCGGTCAATATGAAGGTCCGGAAGCTGACTATCCAGAGCTACGGCGTGGATGACATCATTACCTCAGCCCGGGCGAACAGCATCACCAATAACGTGCGCAATTACGCGACCCGGGGCGATTATTACCAGGCGGCGTCGCGCGCGTTCGGGCAGATCAATGCGGTGCTGCACGGGAACCGGATCGCGGAGCCCATGAAGGTGATGAGCAATATCTGCCTGGCGCTGATGGCCGGCCTGATCGTGATGTTCCTGATCAGCCGGTCGTACGCGAGCACGTTCGTGCGGCCGACGTCGGCGGAGATGCTCCGCGAGGGGATGGCGCCGCTGGTGATCGGGGCGACGCGGGTCGTGCGGGAAGAGGACCGGTGCATCTTCTCCGAGTCGGATTCAGATTCGGGTTCCTCGTGCAGTTCCTCCTGCTCCAGCTGCTCCAGTTCGTCGTGCTCCAGCTGCGGGAGCGGCGGTTCCAGCAGTTTCTGAGGGAAGAGAGTTTCTGACCTATGCGTTTTGAGGGAAAACATATCCTGCAATGGCACATCACGCATCGCTGCAATCTGCGGTGCGTGCATTGCTATCAGGAGGATTATACGGCGAGCATGCCGCGGGCGGAGCTGTTTTCGGCGCTGGAGGATTACGCGTCGTTTCTGGAAAAGCACGCGTTCCTGGGCCAGATCAACCTGACCGGCGGGGAGCCGCTGCTGCATCCGGATTTTGCGGACCTGGCGAAGACCGTCCGGGCGAAGGGGATCGCGCTGGGCGTGATGACGAACGGGACGGTCGTGACGGAAGAGCGGGCGGAGCTGCTGGCCCACCTGACGCCGGTCTTCGTCCAGGTAAGCCTGGACGGGCCGGAAAAAACACACGATGCGATCCGCGGGAAAGGGGCTTTCGACCGGGCGCTGCTGGGCATCGATATCCTGAAGCGCCACGGGCTGCCGGTCCATGTTTCGTTTACGGCGCAGCGCGATAATTACCGCAAGCTGGGGCAGCTCGCGCGGGTGTGCCGCCGCCATCACGTGGACAAGCTCTGGTTCGACCGGGTGGTGATCCCGCAGGAGGAAGACACGGAGGGGCTCAGCCTTTCGCCGGAGCAGGCCGCGGAACTGTTCCGCACGGCCGGCCGGCTGAACCGCCGCGGCCTGGTAAGCGGAGACCGCGCGCTGCAGTTCCAGACCTGCCCGAACGGCCGCTGCTATCATTGCGGCGCCGGCGGGAACCTGCTGATCCTGCTCGCGGACGGAAGCGTCATGCCCTGCCGCCGCCTGCCCTTCGTGATCGGCAACCTCCGCGACGCCTCCTTCGAAGAGATCGTCTCCGGCAGCGCCCTCATGCAGGAGCTCCGCGACACTCCGATTCCTGCCGCCTGCCTCCCCTGCCCGCACGCCGCCGCCTGCCG
>JAFRNR010000034.1 GCA_017430085.1 Lachnospiraceae bacterium
ACGACTCTGACTCGTATTGTCAAGGTTCAAATCCTTGTTCCCCAGCCATTTTGCCTCCATTGTCTAGAGGCCTAGGACGCCGCCCTCTCAAGGCGGAAACATGGGTTCGAATCCCATTGGGGGTGCCAGTCGACGGGGATGTTTCAGAAGAGTATCTGAAACATCCCCTTCTCTTTATAGGTGTAATGGTTTTCCAAGGAGATTGTGTAACAAAGAGTATTAGGCAATCGGAAAACTCTGGGAGGTTTGGAGGGGCCGTAGCCCCTCCAAGTGTAATCCGCAGCAGCGACATGTGCGGTGCGAGGAGCATTTTTGCGAAGCAGAGCTTGCCCTGCGAGAGCAAAAATGCTTTCCTTGCACCTTTTCCGCCCGGGAGCACCGGAGGTGCGAGAGGAAAAGGTGTTCTGTCGATCAAATGGAGTATCCATTTGATCGAAGGGGTTGTGCAACAACCCCGCCCGGGAAGCCCCTGACAAAATCCTTGCAATTGCCATGATTCGGTAGTATAATCGACCCGTGGGGCTGTGGTGGAATGGCAGACACAGCGGACTTAAAATCCGCTGATAGTGATATCGTACGGGTTCAAGTCCCGTCAGCCCCATCTTTTCGTGATAATGTTTTTATGGATCGCTCCGCACCACAGATGCCCTGCGACCTTTTTTCATATGAAAGGAAGGTTTTGTATGCGAATCGTCTTTGTACGGCACGGCGAGCCGGATTACGAACACGACTGCCTGACGGAAACCGGGAAAGCGCAGGCGGCAGAGGCTGCAAAACGTTTGCGGGGTTTGGGCATTACGGAGATTTACGCGTCTCCCATGGGCCGGGCGCAGCAGACAGCCGCCAGTACCGCGGAAATGCTGGGCCTCCCGATCAGGACGCTCGACTATATGCACGAAATCTCGTGGGGCGGGCCTGATATCCCTGATCACGGCCATCCCTGGGGCCTGAGCGACCGCATGGTCAACCAGGAAGATTTTGATTTTTCCCGCGATGACTGGCGCAAACATCCGTATTTCGAGAAGAACGTGGCGACCGGTTATTATGACCTCATCTCGGAAAAGCTGGACGGGTTCCTGGCGGAGCAGGGCTACGTCCGCGAGGGCAGGCGCTACCTTTGCGAAGCGGGCACGGACAAGACGATCGCGCTGTTCAGCCACGGCGGCTCCAGCAACTGCGCCCTCGCGCACATCCTGGCCCTGCCGCTGCCTTATGTCGCAACCTATCTGCCCTACGACTTTACTTCGGTCATTATTCTGAATTTCCCGGTGAGGCCGGGGGAGTACGTTCACCCTGAACTGGTGCTCTTTGACGGGGAGCTCCGATCTGAAACGCTGAGGTACTCATAATATGGTCAAACGCTTTCTTGCCGTTTTGCTGGTACTGGTCATGCTGGCGCCGTTCGCCCTGACGTCGTCCGCTTTTGCGGCGCAGACGCTGCGCAGGGGCGCGCGGGGCAGTGCGGTCATGACGCTGCAGACCGCGCTGAAGGACCTCGGATATTACACGAAGGCGGTCGACGGCATCTACGGCAGCGGCACGGTGGCGGCCGTGCGCGCTTTCCAGGCCGCGTCCGGGCTCAAGGCGGACGGGATCGCCGGGCCGAAGACCATGGCGAAACTGAATGAAGGCGGCGGCGCACCGGCAGAGACCCAGCCCGCGCCGGTGCCGGGACCGGATGAGCTTCGCCACGGTTCGCGGGGCGAAGCGGTCAAGGCGCTCCAGTCCGCGCTGAAAAAGCTGGGCTACTATACGAAAACCGTCGACGGCATTTACGGCAAGGGCACTGCCTCCGCCGTACGGGCGTTCCAGCAGGCCAAGGGGCTGGACGCGACCGGGAACGCCGACAGCAGGACGCAGGAGCTGATCAGTGCCAGTGCGGCGCAGAATCAGGATCAGGCGCAGCCTGCACCGGCGGCGGCCGGTTCGACGGGCACCCTGCGGCTCGGGGACAGCGGGGACGCGGTATTGCAGATGCAGGAGAGGCTGGCCTATATCGGCTATTATTCCACTGATCCGGCAGGCGTTTTTGACGAGGCGACCCGCGCCGCGGTGCTGGCTTTCCAGAAAGCGCAGGGCCTGACGAAGGACGGCCTGGCCGGCAAAAAGACGCTGGCGGCGCTGGAAACCGCCTGGAAGGCAGCGAAGAAAGAAGCGCTGTCCATGCCCGATGAGGCGGTCACTTTCCTGAGGACGATGGCTGCCGAAAGCGGCGCCGCGTGCGGCACGGTGCTGCTTTCGAAACACGGGGAGCCATTCCTGATCTGGTCTTTCGGCGGTATCGACGAGAATACCTGCCTGCGCATCGCTTCAGTCACGAAATGGGTGACCGCGATCGGCCTGATGACGCTGTACGACCAGGGAAAACTGGATCTGGACGCGGATATCGGCGATTACCTGCCCTTCAAGGTGCGCAACCCTGCGTGGCCAGAGAAGGCGATTACCGCGCGCATGCTGCTGAGCCATACGTCTTCCCTCTCCCCGGCCGCGGACAATTACCATCCCGACTGGTCGAAAATCGGCGTGAACGGCTATGACCCGGTCTTCAGCGAATTCGTGGAGCCGGGCACGCAGTACGCGTACGCGGACTATAACGGCGCGCTCTTCGGCTGCCTGATCGAGGCGATCACGGGGGAGAGCGTACAGAAATACATGGACCGCACGGTCTTTAAGCCGCTCGGGCTGACGGCGGCCTACACGCCGAAACTGCTGCCTTCCGGGACGGTCACGAAGGATCTGCTGGATAAGAACGGCAAAACGGCGATCTCCGTGAAGACCGACATCAACCGCACCTTCAACAACAAGGCCGATCCGAAAGGCAACAACGGCTACACGGTCGGCAGGCTCTTTATCAACACGGATTCCCTGACGCGGCTCGCGCAGATGATGCTGGCCGGCGGCGAGCTCGACGGCGTACGCATCCTGAACACGGATACCGTCGCCCTCATGGAAGCCGACCAGCCCGGCCTGACGGAGAGCAGGTACGGCCTGGGCACGGTGCGCCTCACACAGTTCGACCGGGGGACATGGTACGGCCATCAGGGGCGTTACAGCGGGCTGTCCTCAAACATCTACTATCAGCGCGAGACGGGCATCACGATGGCGCTCATCATGAACGGCTACGACCAGAAGCTGGAGGACAACGTCGTCATGCCGGCGGTGACGCTGCTCAGAAATATGGAACTCCTTGAAACGCTCTGCACTGCCGCCGGAACCTGACCCGAAGAAAGGGGTGATCCCCGGTGAAAATGCTCTGGCGCCTGAGCCGTGAGGCGATCCGGTACAAAAACCTGTATATCGTGGCGATCGTTTCCACGCTGTGCCTGACCGCGGTCAACCTGGCGGCGCCCAAGGTGCTTTCCGCCATGACGGGCATCGTGGAAAGGGGCGTGACCGACGAGGGGATGCGCAGGATCGGGACGCTGACCGCGATCCTGGTCCTCCTGTACCTGGTGCGCATCCTCTTCCGCTTCCTCAGCAATTACCTCGCCCACAAGGCGGCCTGGTACCTGGTGGGCGACCTGCGCACCCGGACCTACGACAAGCTGGAGCGCATGCACCTGGGCTACTTCCACAACAAGCAGACCGGCGACCTGATGAGCCGCGTGGTGAACGACACGCGCGATTTTGAGCTGCTGTACGCCCACATGATCCCGGAAACCATCACCAACCTGGTCACTTTCCTGGGCGTGCTGACGGTGCTCCTGACCATCAACTGGAAACTGGCATTGATTACCTGCGCGCCGATCCCGCTGATCCTGGTCTCCGGCGTGATCTTTTCGAAGAAGGTACGCCCGTTTTTCCGGATCTCGCAGAAGAAGATGGGCGAGCTGAACGGAAAGCTGCAGGACAATCTTTCCGGCATCCATGAGATCCAGTCCTTCGGGCGGGAAGAATACGAAACCCGGAAGGTCGACGAGCGGAACTTCGAGCATATCCGCGCCATGCTGCAGGCGCTGAAGGTCA
>JAFRNR010000035.1 GCA_017430085.1 Lachnospiraceae bacterium
CCACAAGAAAAGGCGGTACGCTACCCCTCCACGGGGCGCATACCGCCTTTTCTTGTTATCCAGCCCTCCGGCTGTATCGGTTGAGCAAAAGTCCGCGTGGGATTGATGTGGTATCTTTAACTTTGGGAAACTCCGGTCTCCCATTTGGAAACGGACTGGCGGGAGACGCCCATCGCGTCCGCCAGGTCCACCTGGGAAAGGCCCGCCCGTTTCCGGGCCGTCTGGATCTTATCACAGAGTTTCATCGCTTCCTCCTTCCGCCTGCCTTCCGGCCGTGCGTCTTGGTTTTTCTTCGCCTTCAGCATAGCAAAAAACCTCTTAACAAACAAGAACCCGCCGGATGGAACTTCGTCAACCGGCGGTTGCATTTGTTGCTGTGAGCGGAAAAATCACAGGTCCGAAGCCTGCAGCATCAGTTTTTCCGGCGCGGGCACGGCTTCCGCTTCGCGGACGATCAGCCGCAGCCGCGGCAGTCCGTAGCGGTCCTTTTTCAGCGTCCCCAGCGCCTTCACGGCGGCCCAGCCATATGCGGCAAATCTTTCCTGCGTGATCCCGTCCGCGGGCACGCCCAGGAACTGCAGGTCCGCCAGACAGCAGGTCATGACCGTGCGGCCCAGGAAAACGTCCGCGCCGTCCGCCTGTTCCGTGTAGGCCGTCTGGGCCGTCAACCGGATCTCCTTCCCGTCGTAATGCTCCGGATGCGCCGCCGCGTCCAGGACGAACGGGATATACTCCCGCTCCCCGATCTCCAGCACCGGCCGGTCCAGATCGTACGGGACGAACAGGTCGAAGGCCTTTTCGTGATACCCCTGCGGCGCCTCCCACAGATACGACGCGCGCCGGTTCATCAGCCGGAACAGCTGGCTGTACGGGTCCAGCATTTCGCGCCGCGGAACGCGGTTGAACTGGACCACGTCCGAGACGGAGACCATGTTCTGCATGAGCTGGCGCATGTTTTTCAGGTACAGGTCCAGCGTGGTCCCGTCCGCCAGCGTGACGGTATACACGATCTTCAGGCAGGCGGGCAGTTTATCCCGAAGCCCCTCCGTCATCGCGTTCATTTCGACATAAACGCGGTCCGGCGCGTGCTTTCCGATCTGCGCAAGACAAAAGGCGGTGATATCCTCACCGCCTTCGCATACGGCCACCTCGGTCCGGTATTTCCTCAGCGCGGCGCGGTCGTATTCGCATTCGCCCTCTTCGAACACCAGGATCAGGGTGGTCCCCCGTTTGTGGAAGAAATCATGGAAGATGCAGTCCTGGATATACGACGTCTTCCCCGCGTCCAGGAAACCGCAGACCAGCGTGGTCCGGATGCTGCGCTCTTCCATGATCCGCCTCAATTAATCTTCGTACACGCAGACCAGACGGCCGCTGACCTTGCCTTCGCGGAGCAGATCGATGCCTTCGCCGATCTCTTCGAACTTGCAGAAGTGGATCTCGGGATCCAGTTTGCCGGTCGCCATCAGGTCGATGCAGTCGCGCAGGTCGTCCGTGGTGCTGCCCATGGAGCCTTCGAAGGTGAGTTCTTTGAAGATCATGGAGTAGGAGTAGATCGTGGCGGTGTCGCTGGCCATGCCTACGAGCACGACTTTGCCGTGAGGCTTGACGGCCTTCAGGGCGTCGTCCGTGGTCTTGCCGGCGCCGGCGAAGTCAACGATCAGGTCCAGGTTCTTGTCCGCGAACTCCAGGATGTTGGGCTTGACTTCCTTCGCGCCGAGCTTGAGAGACAGTTCCTGAGCGGACGGCTTTCTGGTGGCGACGTACACTTCGCAGCCCTTGGCCACGGCCACGCTGACCGCGAACATGCCCAGGCCGCCGACGCCGATGATACCGACCTTCATGCCTTCCTTGGCGCCGCCCACGGAGCAGAGGGCGTGATAGGACGTCGCGCCCGCGTCGGTCGCCGCCGCGGCTTTATAAGGCGGAATGCCTTCCGGGACCTTGACGAGCTGCTCGACGGGAGCCGTCGTCATGGTGCCGTAACCGCCGTCTCTGGTGTAGCCGGGGGTGGTCCCGTCTTTGGCGTACAGAGGGCAGACCGCGACGACGTCGCCGATCTCAAAGCCTTCCACGCCTTCACCGATCTCCACGATCCGGCCGCAGACCTCATGGCCCATGATCACCGGTACGTTGAACTGCGGCATCCAGGACTCGATGTCCAGGGCCGACACGTCAGAATGGCACAGGCCGCCGGCCAGCGTTTTCAGCACGACGTACCCGGGTTTCGCCTTCGGATCGGGTTTTTCCACGATCTTAAGCGGCTGATGAGTTCCGGTAAATTCCCAACCTTTCATAATTCGTCTCCTTTTCGGGAATAATTGTTTACCCAATTATTATAACACATCCGGCGGTTTCCCGTCTATGCTTTTTCCCCGCAAAGCCGCAAAAAACCGCCTCACCCGCCGATCCCGAACCAGCGGTCCCGGACCGCCAGCCAGATCAGCACCGCCCACGCGGCCGCCAGCAGCGGGATCCCCAGCCGGAAATACCAGTGCTTCGTCTTGTGATGGAACGCATACATCCCCACCATCGCCCCGAACGCGCCGCCGAGGATGGCCACCAGGAAAAGCGCCTTCTCGGAGATGCGCCAGGCGTGCTCCTTCGCGCGCTTTTTGTCCAGACCGTAGAGGAAAAAGGCCGCGAGGTTGATGATCACGAGGTAAGCAAGCAGGATTTTGTCGATCATTTCAGTCACCCTTCCTTCCGTCGCTTTTACGGGAAAATTATAGCAGGAACCGGGATAAAAAGGAAGTCCTGTTGCATTTTCCCCGCAGTTTTGGTAATCTTCAGACAGAAGCAAGACTCAGGAAGGAACGTTTATGAAACGCTGCGATCTGCATTGTCATTCCAGCTATTCGGACGGCACGCTGACGCCGGCGGAACTGATCCGGCTGGCGGAGGAAAAGGGGCTGGGCGCGCTGGCGCTGACCGACCACAACACGGGCAAAGGACTGCCGGAGTTCATGGAGGCCGGGCGGGACAGTTCCGTGATTCCGGTGCCGGGCTGCGAATTCACGACGGAATACAACGGCCGGGAGCTCCACGTCGTGGGGCTGTTTTTCGGGGAAGAGACCTGGCCGGAAATTGAGGACTACGTGGACCTCATGCATATCGCGAAGCATCACGCCAACATACGCCTGATGAAAGCCCTGCAGCGCGACGGATACGATGTGCGCTACGAAGAAGCCGCCGCCCTGACCGACGCGGACGAATTCAACCGGGCCCACGTGGCGCGCCTGCTGTTCGCGAAGGGCTACGTCGCCTCGGTCACGGAGGCGTTCCAGACCATCCTGCAGGAAGGCGGGGGTTACTATGTGCCACCCCGGCGGCTCGGCAGTCTGGGCACCATCCGCTTCATCAAGCAGTACGGGGCCGTGGCGGTGCTCGCGCATCCCTTCCTGAACATAAACGAAGAAGAACTCCTGGAGTTCCTGCCCAAGGCCAAAGAGGCCGGGCTGGACGCAATGGAGACGCGATATACCGAGTTTGATGCGGACACGACGCGGAAAGCAGAAGAACTGGCCGCGCGCTTCGGCCTGAAGCAGAGCGGCGGCTCGGATTTCCACGGCGCAGCCAAGCCGCTGATCGACCTGGGCACCGGCTTCGGGGATCTGGAAGTGCCCTTCTCTTTCTATGAGGATCTGAGACCGTGAAAGACCTTTTCCCGGAACTGCCCCGCCTGGAGGACGACCGTATCGTCCTGCAGCCGCTGTCGCCGGAAGACGCGTCGGCGCTGGACCGCATGCGGCAGGACCCGCTTGTGGCCCGCTATCTGCCGACCTTCTTATACGAAAACCGCTACCCGGACATCTGCCGCGTCATGGACGGCCTGTACACGGATTGCCTGGAGGAAGGGTCGCTGATCCTGGGCGTTTACGAAAAGCCTGACCTTGCGTTCCGCGGGCTGGCGGAACTGTACGGGCTGCGGAAGGACCTGCATAAGATCAGTGTCGGCTGCCGCCTGGCGCAGGACGGCTGGGGACGCGGGCTGGCCCTGCGGGCCGTCACGCTGCTGACCGATCATGTGACTGAACAGAAACAAATAGAAATCGTCACCTCCAGCACGCTGGTGCAGAACAAAGCATCCGCGCGCGTGCTGGAAAAAGCCGGATTCACCCTGGTCGTGTCCGGCGCGGACGAGGACTGGGGCTATCCCGGACCTTTGCCGACCAACAAATGGATCCGCTGAGGAGGAAATCAGAGATGAGCAAGAACGGAACGAAAAAAGGCTTCCGCATCTGGAAGCTGCCCCTGTACCTGATCGGTGCCGTACTGATCCTGGCAGTCCTGCTGGTGCTTTTCCTGACCGTGACCGAGTACCGGCCGAAGGATCGGGAGACGATGACCGTCACGGCCGGCGCGGAGAAAAAGCCCGCCGCCGGCGACACGCTCACGCTGATGACCTGGAACATCGGGTACGGCGCGCTGGGCGACAACGCGGACTTCTTTATGGACGGCGGCAAAGGTGTCAAGACCGCGGACACGGCCCGGCTGGAGAGCAACCTGGCGGGGATCCTGAAGGAGATCGACCTCGTGCAGCCGGATATCCTGCTGCTCCAGGAGACCGACCGGAGCTCGACGCGCTCGGAGCACATTGATGAGTATCTCCGCGTCGGCGCGCATCTGGAGGGCTTCTCTTCATCGTTCGCCAACAACTTCAAGGTAGCGTTCCTGCCCTATCCCATCCCGCCCATCGGGACGGTGGATTCGGGCATCGCGACCTACTCTTCTTTCACGGTCAGCGATGCGGAGCGCGTCCAGCTGCCCATCCCGTTCTCCTGGCCCGTCCGCATGGCCAACCTCAAGCGCTGCGTGCTGATCTCGCGCGTGCCGTTGGAGGGGAGCGATAAGGAACTGGTGCTGGTGAACCTGCACCTGGAAGCGTACGACAGCGGGGAAGGCAAGATCGCCCAGACGAAGATGCTGGCGGAACTGCTGGAAGCCGAGGCGGCCAAAGGCAATTATGTGATCGCGGGGGGCGATTTCAACCAGATCTTCTCCTGCTATGACAAGGCGAAATATCCCCAGCAGGAAGGCAAATGGGCCGCCGGCGAGCTGGACGTGAGCCAATTTGCCGCAGGCTGGCAGTTCGTGATGGACGACACCGTCCCCACCTGCCGCTCTCTGGACCAGCCCTATGCCGGCGCGGAGAAAGAAGGCTTCCAGTTCTACATGCTGGACGGCTTTATCGTCTCCGCCAACGTCCGGGTCGAAAGCGTGATCACCCAGGACCTGGAATTCGTCTGTTCGGACCACAACCCGGTGGTCATGACGGTCACGCTGCAATGAAGTTTTATATCGTCGATGTTTTTGCGGAAGAAAAGTATCAGGGCAACGAGCTGCTCGTTGTCATCCCGGACCGCGCCTTAAGCGACCGGGAACAGGAGCAGATCGCCCGGGAGATCAACTTTTCCGAGACCGCGTTCATATTGTCCGGGAAGCGGGAAAACGGCGGCTACGACGTGCGGATCTGGATGCCGCGCGGCGGCGAAGTGCCGTTTGCGGGCCATCCCACGCTGGGGACCGCGTTTATCATCCACCGCTTTCTGGAAGGCGGGCAGGGAGACCGCGTCGTGCTGAATCTGAAGGCCGGGCAGATCCCCGTGGAGATCCGGGGAAACACGCTGTGCATGCGGCAGAATCCGCCGGTGTTCGGGGAAACGGTCACGCGGGAGGAGATCGCAGAGATCTACGGGATCGCGCCGGACGACATCCGCGCGGACCTGCCCGTGCAGTGGGTCAGCACCGGCCTGGAAGCCGTGCTTATCCCGCTGAAAAGCCGCGAAGTCCTCTCCCGTCTCGTCTGCAGCCGGGAGAAATTCCGGGCGTACCTGCGGCGGCACCCGGAGAACGAGTGCAGCCATCTGTTTTTTACGGAAACGGCCCCCGGCGTGTTCGCCGCGCGCAACCTGATGGAGGATTATTTCGAGGATCCGGCCACCGGGAGCGCGAACGGGGACCTGGCCTGCTATATGCTGGAGCATGATTATTTCGGGTCTCAGGACATCCGGTACACCGTTTACCAGGGTGAGGATATGGGACGCCCTTCCCGGCTGGACATCCGCGCAGCCCGGGACGGGGACCGCTGGACGGTCGAAGTGGGAGGCGGATGCTACCTGGTGGTGGAAGGTGACTGGAAGTAAGGAGGTTATACCATGGCGACCATCAACGTGTATGAACAGTATTTTGCAGCAGATCTGACGGCATCCGGCGTGCCCCGCAAAGGCGCGCTGGTCATGCTGATCTCGGATTCCGGCGGCGGCATGATCAAGTACGAAGCCGCCGTCACCTTCTTCCCGCACCGGGACGAGGAGGATTTCGCGGTCTCCTACGACGCGTATTACAGCAAGGTGCTGTACGAGGCAGCGGGACGCCGTTCCAAGCAGAAAGAAGCCGGTTTTCTGAAAGAATTCCAGAAAACGATCGACGGACTGACGAAGGAAGCCGGCGGCAAAGTGTTCTGGGACAAGCCGCTGCGCGAGGCCAGGACGGACGGCGGACAGCTGCCGGAGATCAAACTGAATGAAGCCCCCGCGGCGGAAGCCGGGGGTTCGAAAAAAAAAGAAAGTCCCGAAGGAAAAGCTGAGCGAAAACTGATCGCCGCCGTTCATGAACTGAATGAGGAACAGCGGGACCGCATCCGGAAAGCCGCGCAGGCGGCCGGTTTATCGTGCCGCTTTTTTGAGAGCCCGGAGGAAGCCCTGCCCGAGGTCCGGGACGCGGAAGTGATCTTCGCAAACGGCATCTCCCTGATCGGCTCCGCGCCGCAGCTGAAATGGCTTGCCACGCCCTTCGCCGGCGTAGATCCTTATACGAAGCCGGGCGTGTTCGCGTCGCCGGACGCGGTGCTGACCAATTCGTCGGGCGCGTACGGCACCACCATCGCGGAACACGTCGTGCAGGTCAGCCTGTCGATGCTGCGGCAGGACCCGGTCTACCGGGAAAGCGTCCGCGAAAAGAAATGGACCCGCGCCGTTCCGATCCGCTCTCTGCGCGACAGCCGCATCGTCCTGCTGGGCACCGGCGACATCGGCCGGGAAGCCGCGCACCGGATGAAAGCGTTTTACCCGGCGTCCCTGACCGGCGTCAACCGCAGCGGGAAGCATCCGGGCGGCGATTTCGACCGTGTGGTCCCGTTAAGCGGACTGGACGCCCTCCTGCCTGAGACCGACCTGCTGGTCCTCTCGCTGCCGAACACGCCGGAGACCTTCCGGCTGCTGGACACGCGGCGCCTGAAACTGCTTCCGGACGAGGCCCTCATCGTCAACGTCGGCCGCGGCACCGTGATCGATCAGGCCGCCCTGGAAAAAGAGCTCCGCGCCGGCCGGCTGTACGCCGCGCTGGACGTGTTCGAGGAAGAGCCCATCCCCGCGGACGCCACGCTGTGGGACTGCCCGCGCCTCTTCATCACGCCGCACACGGCCGGCAACCTGTCGCTGCCGTACACGGTGGAAAAGGTCACGCAGCTGTTCCTGGAAAACCTGGAGCGGTACGGAAAGGGCGAGCCGCTGCTGCGGCAGATCGACCTGAGCAAGGGCTATTGATCACGGAAAGGACGGATCCATGGAAGCCGCAAAATTACTCGAACTCGTGCATCTGGCGGAAAAACTGAAAGACACCACCCGGCACTGCTATACCTCCGGCGGCCGCCACGAAAGCGTGGCGGAGCACAGCTGGCGCATGACGCTGATGGCGTACTGGGTCAGCGACGAATTCCCGGAGGCGGACCTGCTGAAGATCCTCAAAATGTGCCTGATCCACGACCTCGGCGAGATCTTCACCGGCGACATCCCCGTCTCCGTCAAAACGGCGGCGGACGAGACCCGCGAAGAGGCCCTGCTGATGGAATGGGTCGCCTCGCTCCCCTCTCCTTACCGGGAGGAGATGCGGGCGCTGTACGACGAAATGATCGCGCGGGAGACGCTGGAAGCGCGCATCTACAAGGCCATGGACTCCCTGGAGGCCGTGATCCAGCACAACGAGTCGGATCTGGCGACGTGGGGGGCGCACGAGTTTGAGCTGAACCGGCATTATGCGGAGGACCGGGTGGCGTTCTCGCCGTATCTGACGGAACTGCGGAGGGTGATCCGCGAGGAGACGGAGGAACGGATCCGGGAGTTTGAATTGAATAATGAACAGTGAATATTGAATGATGAATAATGAGCCGGATAAAAACCGAAAGGATAAAGAGGCGCAGGAGGAGGCCGCGCGGGCGAGGTACCGGGATCTGACGGAGACACCGGTGAGGAGGCTGATCCCGAGGCTGGCGGTGCCGACGATCATCAGTATGCTGGTGACCGCTATTTATAATGCGGCGGATACGTTTTTCGTGGGGAGGATCTCCACGGCGGCGACCGCGGCGGTGGGGCTGGCGTTTTCGGTGATGGCGATCATCCAGGCGTTCGGCTTTTTCTGCGGGCAGGGGTCCGGCAATTTCATGTCCCGGCGGCTCGGGGCCGGGAAGAAGCGGGAGGCGGAGGAAATGGCCGCCACCGGGCTGGCACTCTCGTTTATCATCGGACTGCTTCTCATGGCGCTGATCATCGTGTTCGCGCCGAAGCTGGCCGTTTTCCTGGGGGCTTCCCCCTCCACGGAAACGTATACGGTGCAGTACCTGCGCATCATCGCGATCGGCGCGCCGTTCATGACGGGGCAGTTCGTGCTGAACAACCAGCTGCGGTACCAGGGCAGCGCGGTGTACGCGATGGCGGGGCTTCTGTGCGGCGCCGTGCTGAACATCGGGCTGGACCCGCTGCTGATCTTCGTCTTCCGGATGGAGGTGAGCGGCGCGGCGCTGGCGACGATCACGGGCCAGATCATCAGCTTTTTCGTCCTGCTCGCAGGCACGAAGAAAGGCGGGAACATCCGCCTGCAGGTCAAAAATGTGCGGCTGAACGGCTATTACCTGCTCGAGATCGTGAACGGGGGCATCCCCGCCCTCTTCCGCCAGGGACTGGCGTCCGTGGCCACGATCCTGCTGAACCGGGCCGCCGGCGTGTACGGCGACGCGGCGATCGCGGGCATGAGCGTGACCACGCGCGTGATCATGTTTGTATACAGCGCCCTGATCGGCTTCGGCCAGGGCTACCAGCCGGTCTGCGCGTTCAATTACGGGGCCGGGAAAAAGGAGCGCGTCCGCGAAGGCTATTTCTTCTGCGTCCGCCACGGCACGATCTTCCTGCTGGGAATGTCCGCGCTCTGCCTGATCTTTGCACCGTCCATCATCGGCTTCTTCCGCGACGACCCGGCCGTGATCGAGGTCGGCAAGGCCGCGCTCCGCTGGCAGGCGGCCGCCCTTCCGCTGCAGGCCACGGTAGTCATCTCCAATATGATGCTGCAGGCTACCGGGAAGGGCGTCAAAGCGTCCGTGACCGCCTCGGCACGCAGCGGGCTGTTCTTCATCCCGCTGATCCTGATCCTGCCCCCGCTGCTGGGGCTGGCCGGCGTAGAAATGACCCAGGCCTGCGCGGACGTGCTGGCCTTCCTCCTGGCGGTGCCGCTGGCCGCCTCGGAGCTGAAAAAGATGAAACCGGGTCTGCAATAGACAATCATTCAGGAGCGAACCATGAATTCCGTACTGCGCCGCAACCGGATCCAGTGCCTGCTGGCCATGATCGGCGCCGCCGCCGTCGTGATCTGCGTCTGCGTCGGCGTGACCATGAACCTCACCACGGTCTATGATGAGAACTTCGACCATATGGGCATCCGTACCTTCTGCATGTATACGGTCGATTCCGGCATCCTGGAAGCCATCGCGCTGATGATGGTCCTGCCCTATACCGTCGACGGGCTGCGCTGCAACAATTACCGCCTGCCGAAATGGGTCGTCGTACTGAACCTGGCAGGGGCCACCGGCGTGACGCTGACCTTCCTGGTGGCGCTGTTCCTGCTGTCTCCGGTCAAGGGTTTTGTCCTGATCTTCACCGGTTCCCGCTTCTTCCTGCACGGGGTGTGCCCGGTCCTGGCTTTCATCACCTTCTGCTTCCTTCTCAACGGCTGCCGCATCAGCGTGAGGGAATCGCTGCCCGCGCTGCTGCCCACGGCCGTTTATTCCGTCGTATACTTTGTCATGGTGGTCGTGATCGGCGAGCAGAACGGCGGCTGGAACGATTTTTACGGCTTTGCCACGCGCATGCCGGTCTGGATTCCCCTTCTGGCCGTCCTGCCGGTCACGTTCGGCATCGCCGCGGGGCTGCGCCTGCTGTACAACAGAAGTTATGACCGCCGCAAAGCCAGGGGAGCCCGGCCGGACGGGGACTGCCCGCTTTTCGTCAATACCTGTCCGGAAAACCGTGGCGGAAAAGACACGGAAGCCCCGGAAAAACAAGGTGATTCTTGACAAGTCCCGTTCCGTGTGGTACGCTGTCGGTGGCATTTGAGACCGGTTCGACCGAATAATTATTATTTCTCAGGAGGTATTTTTCCCATGTTTAAAAACGCCAAGGAAGTCATCCAGTTCATCCGGGATGAAGACATCAAGATGCTGGACTTCAAAATGGTGGACATTAACGGCGCCTTCCGCCACGTGACGATCCCCGCCGGGCATTTCAGTGAAGAGACCCTGGTGAACGGCATCGGGTTCGACGCCTCCAACTACGGCTACGCGGTGGTGGAAAAGAGCGACATGGTCTTCATCCCGGACGTGACCACGGCCATCGTCGATCCCTTCTGCGAGATCCCCACGCTGTCGATGACGGGCAACGCCATGATCATCGATTACCCCAGCAACCGTCCCCTGCCGCAATACCCCCGGAACATCGTGCTGGCGGCCGAAGAATACATGCGCGGCACCGGCGTGGCGGACAAGATGCTGATCCTGCCGGAATTCGAGTTCTACCTGTTCGACGAAGCCGGCTGGCGCGTCGACTCCAGCCACCAGGAAGCGCACGTGGACTTCAACCAGGCCTACTGGAACAGCGATTCGGACGGCACCGGCAACGTCGTGCCCTACCAGAAGAACTACCACATCGCCAAACCTTACGACACCACCTATGACTGCCGCAGCCAGATGGTGCTGCACATGGAAGAAGCCGGCATCCCCGTCAAATACCATCATCCGGAAGTCGGCGCCGGCGGCCAGTTCGAGATCGAGCCCCTGCTGGGCGAGATGTCCAAAATGGCGGACAATTCCATGATGATCAAGTACATCATCAAGAACACCGCCCAGGATTTCGGCATGAGCGCGACCTTCATGCCCAAGCCCATCTTCGGCGAAGCCGGCAGCGGCATGCACGTGCACATGCTGCTGATGAAGGGCGACAAGCCCGTGTTCTCGGACGACAAGGGCTACGCCCACCTCAGCAAAACGGCCCACTATTTCATGGGCGGCCTGCTGAAGCACATCAATTCGCTCTGCGCGATCACCAACCCCAGCACCAACTCGTTCAAGCGGCTGGTGCCCGGCTTCGAAGCGCCCGTGACGGTCGGCTACGCGACCTCCAACCGCAGCGCCGTCATCCGCATCCCGGCCTACGCCAAGACCCCGAACATGCGCCGCTTCGAGATCCGCAACCCCGACGCCACCTGCAACCCGTACTTCTGCTACGCGGCCCTGCTGATGGCCGGCCTGGACGGCATCAAGAACAAGATCGATCCCAAGAAAAACGGCTGGGGCCCGTACGACTTCAACCTCTTCCATCTGCCGGATGAGGAAAAGGCCAAACTGCAGAGCCTGCCCACCAGTCTGGAAAAGGCGCTGGACGCCCTGGAAAAGGACCACGACTACCTGATCGTTGGCGGCGTGTTCCCGGAGGACCTGATTGTCAACTTTATCAAGAACAAGCGGAAAGAATGCGCGGACCTGGCCAGGATCCCTACCGCCGCGGAATTCGACCGCTATTACAACAGCTGAGGATCGCACGATCCCGCGAAGGGGCCTCCGGGCCCCTTTTTTTCTTGCAGAGCGCTGCAAAAAAGGCTATAATGGCAAAAAGCGATACCGGATGCGGGGAGGCGTCATGCGCGAGTACTTCATACAAATGACTGGGACCATGGCCGTCATCCTGGTAGTGGCTGCCGTCATCGCCGGCAGCAATCTGCTGCGGAACCTGG
The DNA here is from genome assembly GCA_017430085.1 of Lachnospiraceae bacterium. GTDB lineage: Bacteria > Bacillota > Clostridia > Lachnospirales > Lachnospiraceae > UBA6987. The sequence continues at coordinate 12,055 of JAFRNR010000035.1, forward strand.
GCCAGCAGAATAAAACATGGAAACATGTAGTGGCCGCCGGCCTGCTGGGCGGCCTCTTCGGCATATACGGCAACTTGGCGGGGCTGGATTATCACGGCGCCGTCATTTCCGTGCGCGATATCGGGCCGATGCTGGCCGGCTTTACGGGCGGGCCGTTCGGCGGGCTGCTCGGCGGCGTGATCGCCGGCATCCACCGCCATTCCATGGGCGGCATCACAGCGACGCCCTGCGTGGTGGCGACCTGCTGCATCGGCCTGGCCTGCGGGCTTCTGGCGAACCGGATGCGCAGCACGCTGACCAGCCCGCTGCGCGCTTTCCTGACCGGCTTCGTCATGGAAAACTTCCACCTGGGCGTCGTCCTTGTCATGGTCAAGCCCTGGGAAACGGCGCTCGAGATCGTAAAGGCGATCTATATCCCGTTCATCCTGATCAATTCTATCGGCTTCACGCTGATGATCTTCATGATCCGCTATATCGAGCAGCAGCACGACCTGACCATTGAAAAAGGCCGCATGCAGTCCGACCTGAAGACAGCTACTACTATCCAGCATTCGCTGATGCCGCCCATCTCGGAGAGCTATCCCGGCCGCAGGGAAGTCGCGCTGGCCGCGGACATGGACGCCGCGAAGGAAGTGGGCGGGGACTTCTATGATTTCTTCTTCGTAGATCAGGACCACCTCGCGTTCCTGATCGGCGACGTGTCCGGCAAGAACATCTCCGGCGCCCTGTTCATGGTGCGCGCCAAGCAGATCCTGCAGCACTGCGTCCGCGACCTGGCGCCGCTGGCGGAGGCGGTCCGGCGGGCCAACGAGGGCCTGTGCGAAAACAACGAGGCGGACATGTTCGTCACCGCCTGGATCGGGATCCTGGAGCTGTCTACCGGCCGGCTGAGTTTCGTGAACGCGGGCCATAATCCGCCCGTCGTCCTCTCCGCGGAGGGCGAGCGCACCTGGCTGCGGCGCAAGGGCGGCTTCATCCTGGGCGGCATGGAAGGCATCTCGTACAGGGAGGACAGCCTCACCCTGCTCCCCGGCGACAAGCTCTTCCTCTACACCGACGGCGTGACCGAGGCGGAGGACCGGACGCACGCGCTGTACGGCGAGGAGCGCCTGATGGCCTGCCTCGAGGCGCATGAAGCGGAAAGCGTGGACAGCATCCTGCAGGCCGTGAAAACCGACCTGGAGGCCCACGTGCAGGGCTATGAACAGTTTGACGATATCACCATGCTGTGTCTGGAATACAAAGGCAGCCGGGCCGTTTCCGGTCCGGAGAAGGAGGCATAAATGAACCAGATCGACCGGATCAGAGAAATGGAGCAGTGCCTGGACGTCTCCGCCGCGGCCGTGCGCCGCATGGCGGACGCGCTGGAGGAATATGAAGCCTCACAGAAGGCTTATAAAAAACTGAGCGATTATTACGGTTCTGCCCGCTGGCTGAAGGATTATGAGGACGACGAAGCCGGCAAACTGCCGCGGGACTTAAAGCGCGGCGTGCTGTCCGAGGATGCGGTCTACGACCTCATCACGGAGGACCATGATCTCAAAGTCCGGATGATGAAGCTGCTGACCGCCGCGATAGAAAAACACCTGGTGTGATCTTCCGGCCCGCCCGCAGGCGGAGAAAGGATACGGTATGAAACTCTCTCAATTGTTTTCCGTGGATTCCGATATTGAAGTGACGGGGCTGGCGCTGGATTCGCGCAAAGTCCGGCCCGGAGATGTCTTCTTCTGCCTGGTCGGCCTCGAAAGCGACGGCCATGCCTATGCGGGGAAAGCGGCCGCAGCCGGGGCGGTGGCTATCGTGCACAGCAAGCCCCTGGAGGAAGTGCCCGGCGTCGTTTACATCCTGGTTGACGACGTAACGGCGGAGCTGAACCGGGTCAGCGACCTGTTTTTCGACAGTCCCAGCAAAAAGATGACGATCTTCGGCGTCACCGGCACGAACGGCAAGACTACCATCACGATGATTCTGCGCAGCCTGTATTCGCACGTGAAGCCCACCGGGTATATCGGCACCGTCGGCGTGGAATACAATGACGTGCACCGGAACGCATCCCTGACCACGCCGGACCAGATCGAGCTGCAGAGCGACCTGGCCGAGATGTTCGAGGCCGGGATGCAGGCGGCGGCCGTGGAGATCTCCTCCCACGGGCTGGTGCAGCGGCGCGCGGAAAACATCGACGTGGACTGCGCGGTGTTCACCAACCTGACGCGCGACCACCTGGATTACCATAAGACGATGGAGGCCTATTTCGAGGCCAAAAAGATGCTTTTCAAGGGCATGAAGCCGGACGGGATCGCCGTGCTGAATGCGGACGATCCGACGCTGGAGGAGCTGCGCGCCTGCTGCGCATGCCCAGTGGTCACTTACAGCCGGGAGCCCGGACGGAACGCGGATTACCAGGCGGAGGACGTCGTGCTGGGGCCGCGCTTCACCACGTTCACGCTGCGGCACGGCGGCCGGGAATATCCCGTACGCTGCAACCTGATCGCGGGCTACAACGTCAGCAACCTGCTGGCCGTGATCGCGGCCGCCAACACGCAGGGGATGATGCTGGAGCAGATGGTCCCGCTGCTGGAGAATATCCCGCAGGTCCCCGGCCGCATGGAGGTCGTGGACGAGGGGCAGAGCTACCACGTGATCGCGGACTTCGCGCACACGCCGGACGCGTTCGAGAAGGTGTTCGAATTCGCGCAGAACGTGCGGGATCCGGAAGGCAAAGTCTACGCCGTGTTCGGGTGCACCGGGCGGCGCGACGTGGGCAAGCGGCCCATCATGGGTGAGATCGCCGGCCGCTACTGCGATGAGATTGCCGCCACGTCGGACGATCCGCGGGACGAGGACCCGGCGGCCATCGGCGCCGTCATCCTGGAAGCCGCAGCGAAGCACGGCTGTCCCGGTGTATTCCGCAAACAACGCGAGGACGCCATCGAATACATCCTGCAGAAAGCGCAGCCCCACGACCTGGTCCTCCTGCTGGGCCAGGGCCGCCAGCCGTACCTGATCATGGCCGGCGGCTACCGCGAGCCGTACGACGGGGATCCGGAAACGGCAAGGAGGGTGATCCGGAAGTATTTCCGGTAAGAAGGACATTCTCACCAATATAAAAGCCCGCCGGCAAGGGCGGGCTTTTTGTCTGAGATGACAGGGGACGTATCTCTGTCATCTTTTTTGGTGAAAAGATGACAGAGATACGTCCCCTGTCATCCCGGCAGGTCCTCCGGCGTGGTGATCTTGATGTTGCGGTAGGAGCCGGGGACGATCTTCACGGCGTGGCCGGCGAGTTCCATGAGGGAGCAGTCGTCGGTGACCGGGGTGCCGCGGAAGCGGTCGTGGGCAGCCAGGAGTTCTTCGCGGCGGAAGCCCTGGGGAGTCTGGATCAGGATGGTGCGGCTGCGGTCCGTGGTCTGCAGGACTTCGCCGGCTTCGTTCACGAGCTTCACAGTGTCCTTGCTGGGGACGCCGGTGCTGACCGCGGGGTAGGTCTCCAGCGCGCCCAGGCAGGCATCGATCATGGCGGCGTCGGCAAAGGGGCGGGCGCCGTCGTGGATCAGGACCAGGGGCTCGCGGCACAGGAGCAGGGCGTTGTAAACGGAGTCCTGGCGCGAGGGGCCGCCGTCCGTCAGCAATATCTCCGCCGCTTCCTCCGCGTGCGCTTCCCGCCAGTCCGCTGCCAGGGCCGCGATGGCTTCCCGGTCTTCCGGACGGCACGGGATAACGATCCGGCGGACCGCCGGATGCACGCCGAAAAGGTCCAGCGAATACCGCAGGACCGGGATGCCGCGGAGTTCCGTCAGCACTTTATTGACGGGGCCGCCGAAGCGACTGCCGCTGCCTCCCGCGGCCAGGATCACATCACAGGAACGCATACTCATCCTTTCGGCCTCTGTTCTGTCCGGAACGGCACGTGGAGCCCCCACGCTTCCGGCAATCTTTCTCTCAGGGTCTCGCGCGCGGCCTGCCGCGCCTCCTCCGAGGCATACAGGCCGACCACCGCGGAGCCGGAGCCGCACAGCAGGCATTTCCGCGCGCCGCTCTCCGCAAGCAGCGACGCCGCCTGTTCGAATACGGCCCGCTCTTCTTCCGGCAGGACCGTCTCAAAATCGTTGTGCAGGAACGGGATCACGGCTTCCGGCGCATCGCCGGACAGCGCCCGGATCAGGCCCTGCTGCTTCTCTTCTATCTCTTCCGCGGACACCGCCTGCCCGCCGCCTTCGTCCCAGGCCCGGTACATCGCGGCGGTGGAAAAGCCGGCCGGCGGTTTGATGACCAGCAAAGGCAGGTCCAGGGACGCCGTAAATCCCTCCAGGTCCGTCCCGATGCCCCGGCCGCGCGTCGGCGCGTCCCAGACCAGAGCGGGCACATCCGCACCCAGCGCCTTCCCGATCTCACACAATTTCTTCCGCGTCAGGCCCAGCCGGAAAAGTCTGTTGCACGCCTGCAGCATCGCGGCCGCGTCGCCGCTGCCGCCGCCCAGGCCCGCCTGCCAGGGAATTCCCTTCTCCAGACGCACGGCCACGGGCGGGATCCGGTACTGCTCATGCAGCAGTTCCCAGGCGCGGATGACCAGGTTGTCCTTCCCTTCCAGTTCCTTCTCCGTCGTGGCAAAGCGGTTGCGGTCCGAAGGCTCCACCTTCAGATAATCAAATAACGGCAGCGGCCAGTAGACGGTGTCCACGGTGTGGTAGCCGTCCGGCCGCCGGCCGGTGATATACAGGCTCAGATTCACTTTGGCGTGCGGGAACAGTTCCATCACGCGTCCTCCTCCGGCAGGTCGCCGGTGACCTGGCAGAACACCTGGATGCCCTCGCCCCGGCCAAAGGCCGTCAGGCCCTCGCCGCTGGTGGCCGTAAGCCCCACGTGCGCCGGCGCGATCCCCAGCAGTCCCGCCACGGAGGCCCGGATCGCGGGGATATGCGCCGCCAGATGCGGCCGCCGCGCCTCCACGCTGAACGATACGTGCACGATCCGCCCGCCCAGCGCCTCCAGATCCTTCAGCGCTTCGCCCAAATACGCGCGGCTGTCCGTCACACCCGCGCGGCACAGTTCATCCGCCGGCGCGCCCAGGATATTCCGCCCGGTCAGCCCGGACACCGCATTGGTCAGGGCGTGCAGCAGCACGTCGCCGTCGCTGTTGGCTTCGAGCCCCGGTTCCCCGGGCAATAAAACACCGCCTAACAGCAGGGGTTTTTCTTCCTGCGTGAAGCGGTGCGAATCCTGTCCTATGGCGCAGCAGATCATACGCGACTCCTTCTATGACAATTGCTTTTTCCGGTATTCTTCCTTCCAGCGGAACAGCAGTTCCAGATATGCCTTCGAGCGCTCGGATTCCGCCTTGTCCTGCAGGGCGGCGGCTTCCAGGGCCTTGCCCTGATAGGCGGCGAGCTGCCAGCGCTTGTCCCAGTTGCTGCGGAACTGCTCCAGCATGTCGTCCGTAACAACGCTTCTGACCGGTTCCGGCACTTCGTCCAGGCCCATCAGGCGGTTCAGGGCATACATTTTTTCCGCCAGGCCCGGGTTCCGGGTCAGCAGCCAGGCGTTCTTCATGTTGTCCATGGCCTCGGCATAATGCTCCGTCCGGGCATAGCAGGCCGCCTTGTTCTGCCAGATGCGGCTCACGTATTCGGAATCCGCCAGTTCCCGGCTGTCCTGTTCCAGGACCTGGTTGTACGCGCGCAGCGCCGCGTAATACTGGCCGCGCTCGAACAGCAGGTCACCCTTGGCGCGGATGCGTTCGGCCGCGCTGCTGCGGCTGAGTTTTTCCAGCTGCCGGCGGAACTGGAACAGGTCGCTGCTGCTGTAATAGCGCAGTTCCTGCAGGATGACGTACAGGACGTCGTACAGCCCGCCCTGCTCCTGCGTGCGCAGGATGCGCTCTTCCAGGCGGGGCTGGTCCAGCTGATGGATGAAGTCCAGCAGGCGCTCGTCCGCAAAGCTTTCATCGATCAGCATCACGTAATGGAAAATGTAATAGCAAAGCTCCTCGGCGCTGTATAAATGCACGCCCAGTTCCTGCACATAGTATGGCCTTTTGATGTCCAGCGGCCGGCTCAGGATCAGATTGCCCATCGATGCGCTCCTCTCTCTGCGCTCAGGAAATGAGGAAGTCTTTGCGGATGACCATGCCGCTGGCGGGGAAGAGCTCGCCGAAGCCCTTGTCCACGACGCGGGCCGTCACATGGTTTTCCGAGGCAAAGGAAATGATGACCTGCACGCGGGTGGCCTTGTTGGGCCGCGCCGGCAGTTCCGCCAGGGAGATCGGGATCACCTCCACCCGCTGCGTCGCGAACGGGGTGATCATGAGTTCCAGGGTCTGCACGTCGTCCAGGATGAATTCCGCCGACGCGCGCGCTTCGTACCAGTTGCTGCCGGCGGAGGCCAGCGTCAGCTGCTCGTTCCGGCCGTCGCGCACCGCGTACAGGCTGATGGACGAGGACAGGCGTCCTTCGCAGATGCAGACGTACGGGAAGAGCGATTCTTCCCGCGTGCTGTCGTACGCCTGGATGGCCGCGCCGTCCGCAAACAGGTGCTGGCCTTCGAAGACTTTGCGTTTATTGCACAGGCGCCTCAGGAATTCGGGCGCCCAGGTGGTCACGTTGAGGAAGCCGTCGCCGGTCAGGAAGACCGAGGAGATCAGTTTCTTGGCCAGCAGCCGGTCGGCGCAGGAGGACAGGATGGAATCCGCCATGCGTTCGCCCACCGCGGTGTCCAGCACGTCCAGGTCGAAGGCTTCCTCCAGCGCTTCGCGGCGGGCCTCCAGGACCTGGGGGCGGCGGCCGCGCAGGACGTGCATTTCATAATAATCCAGGCCTTCGTCCGTGAGGTCGAAGCCGACCACGATGTTCGGCCAGATCTCGCGCGGGCGGGAGGCGACGAAGAAGGAGAAGCATTCGGTGTGGCTCAGGAAGCGGAGCTTGTCGCGGGAAAGGCCGCAGGCGTCGCACGCCAGGGTCAGGCGGTCCAGCAGGTCCGGGTTGAGCTCGCGCAGGCTGAAAGCGAGGCAGCGCACGGCATCCGTCCCGTATTTCTGCCGGGGCAGGGCCAGCAGCTGTTCGATGTAATGGCCCATGAGTTCCACCGCGCTGTAGCGGGTGCCCTCGATGGTCGCGCTGCCGTTTTTGTACAGCAGTTTCACCAGCTTGTCCACCATCGTGCCTTCGCCCATCAGGGCGCGGCGGTACGCTTCGTAGCCGATCAGCCAGGTATCGCTGCCTTTCAGCTTGCAGAGCACGGTGGAGATCTGGGAGGTGCTTTCCGATTCACCGGTCAGGATGGCTTCCGGCTCGCCCTTTTCCGGGGAAAACACACTGATCTGGCTGTGGGTATCGCATAAGTCGATGCCCAGGATCAATTCGTCCATGTTTTCCTCCTTTCCGGCCGCGCCGCAGTTTTAACTGATTTATTATAACAGATGTTTAACTCAAAGGAAAGTATTCCTGCAGGATCACGTCTCTTTTTCCGAGCATTTCCAGCTCTTCCTGCCAGCCTTCCTCTCCTTTGGCCGCCTTGTCGATCAGGCGGTTCAGGGAGGCGAAGCGGTTGCCGCCGGCGCTCACGCTGCCGGGCAGGCGTCCCTGCTGCAGCGGGGTCCGCTCCGGGTCGTCGCTGCGGTAAATGGTATACTCCAGCACCTCGTCCGCAAACACCAGGACCGGCTTCACGTAGATCCCGCGGAAGATGTGCGGCATCTCGCTGATGCGCGGCTCCTTGTCCGCCTCCTGCGGGAGGATGCGGAAGGCGATGCGCACGGGCTCCTCTTCTTTGCCCCGGTATTCGATGAGGGTCTTGTCGCCCAGCTCGTCCGGGAGCGAGAAGAAGCGGCCCAGTTTTTCCTGATAGGCAAAGAGCAGGCCCTTGTCGTACAGGTGGTAGAGGAAGGTCTTCGCGAGCGAGGTCTCTTCCGGGGTCAGCGATTCTTTGTCCGCGTAATAGCGGGTCAGCGCGATCTGGCACAGATCAGGCAGCTGCACCGGCTTTTTCTCCGCGAGGGCCCAGGAGGCCAGGTAGGCAAAGATGTTGTCCGGGATGGTCTCGCCGCGGCAGAAATAGCGCTCGCAGCGGTCCACGGCATAGGCGTGCAGCAGGACGCGGTTCGGGACTTTCGGCGCCTGATTTTCCTTCAGATACTGCTCCACGACCCATTCGATGCGGCGCGTTTCGCCGGTGAAGAGCATCTGGCCCAGCAGGCGCTCGGGCAGGTCGTACGGGACGGCCTCGCCGTTCACGGCGCGCTCCAGGAGCAGGCGCATGTCCTCCGTGCTGCCGTTGAAGTGGCGGCAGAGGTAGGTCAGGGTCACGGAATCCCAGACGTCGCGGCGGTACAGGGAAAGGACGCCGTTGTAGGTGTTCTTGTCGTAGGTATAACCGCGGGTGCGGATCAGGCGGTTCATCAGGCGGAGCAGCAGACCGGTGTCGAAGTGGCGGTAGCCGAAGCGGCGGACCATTTCCGCGGCGGCTTCGTCGTCGCCCTGGAGCAGCAGGCTTTCCGCGAGCAGGGCGCCGGCCTGGGCGTCCAGGTACGGGCTGCGGCGCAGTTCCTTGAGGAGGGCGGCGTTTTCGGCCGTGCCGAGATTGCGGCGTTTGACCAGGCTGAAGATCAGTTTTTCACGGTAGGCTTCGGAAAGTTCGTTCCACTCCGTGAAGCGCTGCACCAGGTCGCGGGCCTCCCATTCGTTCAGTTCGCCCTTGATGGCTTTCTGGCACTGGAGGAGCTTTAACGGCAGGCTGCCGGGCGCCAGGCGGCGCAGGGTCTCCATCAGCTCGCGCGAGGCTTCCATGAGTTTTTTGCGGCGGAAGACGCTCTGCACGTAGCGGTCGCCGTTTTTGTCCAGGAACAGCAGGCGGCAGCGGGGCGTGAACACCGGGATGTAGGCTTCGCCGTCCCGGACCGGGTAGACGAACGGTTCCTTTAATTCGCCGTAGATCACGAGGATCTTGTCGATGCTGCGGTTGGACAGCGTCAGGTGCATCGTATAGACGTATTCCGCGAGGACGACGGCCATGCGGCTGTCCAGGACCTGCGGGATGAACATTTTTTCGTAAAAGACGGTTTCCGAGTCCCGGACGTCGCCGAGCAGGAGCTGGTCCATCGCATAGGTCTGGATCTGCTTTTCGTACAGGCGGTACATCTGGGTGTCCGGCTCGTAATGCGTCAGGATGTAGCGGTAGAGGCTGCGCTGCGCGCTGCGGGAGCGGGGGCTGTTGTAGGTGTAGTAGAGCTGCACCATCTGGGGGATGTCGTCGTCGTAGTCGTCCGGCAGGGCGGTCAAATAGTACTCGTACAGCTCCGCCAGGCGCACGTCCTCGCGGATGCCTTTTTCGTACCATTCCAGATAGCGCGGGGAGGGCTTTTCACGGCGCAGGAGCACCGTGAGGAGCGCGGTGAGCATCTCTTTGTCCGGGAAGCAGCGGTACAGGAGGAGCGCCAGGCGCTCGCAGCCCGGACGGAATGCTTTTTCGCGCACCAGGAGGTCGCGGGCGGTGTCCGCGACGGCTTTCTTCCAGCAGTTGAAGCGTGCGCCAAAGGTCAGGAGCTGGAGGGTGAAGCTGTCCAGTTCGGTCAGCAGGTCCGGGTTGTTGTTCAGCAGTTTGACCGTTTCCAGCTTTAGGATCAGCGGGAACTGGCCGCGCCGGAAAAGTTCGCGGATGCGGAGGAAGCATTTGTCCGGGTGCTCGGCCCATTCGCTGTCGCAGCGCATCAGGAGGGGCAGGAGCTCCACGCGGCCGGCTTCTTCGTCTTTCAGGCGGTAGAGGAGGCGCAGGAAGCTGTCGGAAAGGCGGTCGCCTTTCTCCATCTCCTCTTCGAGGTATAAAAACCACAGATACTGGGTCACTTTTTCCATGCGGTTGCGCTGGACTTCGGCCCGGATCTGTTCGAGGGTCTCTTTTTCTTCGGCGCGGCGGCGCGTTTCGCGGCAGAGTTCCGCGCAGAGCAGTTTTTCGGCGACTTCGGGCTCCCGGCCGGCCTCGCAGGCCTCCAGGTGCTTCATCGTGAGGGATTCGATATTGTAAGGCGGATCCTGGCCCGCGTACAGGGTGACCATGCTGCGGGACAGCTGCAGACGGGCGCGGCGCAGCTGGCGGGCACGCTGCTGCTCCGGATCCGCGGTGCGTTCGGGAACGACGGTGACCGGGATGCGGAATTCCTCCCGGCCGGTATTGATCAGGACCTCGCCCAGGTTCCGGCCGGCGTGCAGGTGCTCGGCCATGAAATAGACGGGGATGCGGAGTTCGTTTTCTTTAAAGTCCGCGCTGGTCCAGCGTTCGCGGGGCAGGCGGATGAAGGGGGCGGAGGCGGTGGTGGTGATCACGCAGTAACCGCTGCCGCTGCGGCGGATCAGGAGCTCGCCGCGCGAAATGCTGTCCTTGAAAAAGACGGAGATCGGCGTGGTCTGGACGGTCAGCTTGACCGGCTGTTTGGCGCCGCAGGCCACCAGGAATTCCTCCTGCGCCAGGCGGCTGTCCGGGGAATCCTTGAGAGCCGTGAGCAGGGCCTTCAGCGAGTCGTCCCGCAGGAAGGGGAACTGCGCGAAGGCGCCGGTGACGTAGAGCTGGTGGACCAGTTCCGGCTGCGTGTCCGCGAGCTGGGCCAGTTCGGGGAGGCTGGCCGGGAGCGGAGTATCCAGGCCCGCGCTCTGGCCGATGATGAAGCGGTAGGGGAGCTCGATGTCTCCGGTGTTGGTCACCAGGGAGAAATGGCCCTGCAGGACCGTGTCTTCCTTTTCGTCCTCGCCGTGGACCACGTAGTTTAAGGTCACCTGCTGGCCGGCGAAGGCATCCTGCAGGAGCTCGACCCGCTCGTCGTCCGAATAGGCGAGGCCGCGGAACGGGATGCCGTTTTCACTGGACAGCGAGATCCGCCCGGCGGCGGACTGGCCGCAGGGAACCGTCGCGTTCAGCGTTTTTTCGGACAGCCGGATCCGGGCCTGCACTTCTTCGATGCTGCCCTTGGCCAGCTGGTTGATCTTCTTTCTCACGGTCCGCTCCTTCCCCGGTTTTATGGCAAAAGGGAGCCGAAAGTGGGGCTCCCGCCCATTTTTTCCTTAATTCTACACCAATTGTGTCAAAAACTCCATATATTTTTTGATTTCCTGCTCGTATCCGTTGTCGCCGACTTCCAGGAAGCGGCTGCCGGCGAGTTCGTCCGGCAGATACTGCTGCTTCACGTAATGGCCGGGGAAATCGTGGGCGTACTGATACCCGATGCCCTTGCCCAGGTCCGAGGCGCCCTGATAGCCGGTGCCCTGCAGATGCGGCGGGACCTGCTTGACGTCCGTGGTCTGCACAGCCTCCAGGGCCTTTTCGATGCCCATATAGGCGGCGTTGCTCTTCGGCGCCGTGGCGACGTACGTGGCGGCCAACGCCAGCGGGATGCGGCCTTCGGGCATGCCCACGCGCTCCAGGACTTCCGAGGCGGCGACGGCCACCTGCATGGCGCGGGGATCGGCCAGACCCACGTCCTCCGCCGCGCAGATCATGATGCGGCGGGCGATGAATTTCGGGTCCTCGCCGGCGGTCAGCATGCGGGCCAGGTAATAGAGGGCCGCGTCCGGGTCCGAACCGCGCATGCTTTTGATGAAGGCGCTGATGACGTCGTAGTGGTTGTCGCCCTCCTTGTCATAGCGCACGGCGCGGCGCTGGATGCATTCCTCCGCGACGGGGATGGTGATGCGGATCTTCCCGTCCTCCCCGCGCGGCGTGGTGAGCACCGCGAGTTCCACCGCGCTCAAGGCCCGGCGCGCGTCGCCGCCGGCCACGTCGGCCAGGAAATCCACGGCGTCCTCATCGATCTCCGCGTTGTACATGCCCATGCCGCGCTCCGAGTCCGTGACGGCCCGGCGGATCAGCGTGGCGATGTCTTCCTGATCCAGCGGCTTGAGCTGGAAGATGTGCGAACGCGAGATCAGCGCGCGGTTCACCTCGAAGAACGGGTTCTCCGTGGTGGCGCCGATCAGGATCACGGTGCCGTCCTCCACGAAGGGCAGCAGGTAGTCCTGCTGGGCCTTGTTGAACCGGTGGATCTCGTCGATGAACAGGATAGTCTTTTTGCCGTACAAGGCGCGGATGTTCTTCGCCTCCGCGACAACGTCCTCCATGTCCTTCTTGCCGGCCGCCGTCGCGTTGATCTGGCGGAATTCCGCCTTCGTGGTGGACGCGATGACCTGCGCCAGCGTGGTCTTGCCGGTGCCGGGCGGGCCGTAAAAGATGAGCGACGAGAGCTGGTCCGCCTGGATGATGCGGCGCAGCAGCTTGCCCTCTCCGAGGATGTGCTCCTGGCCTACCACTTCATCGAGCGACGTGGGGCGCAGGCGCAGCGCGAGGGGGCTGTCCTTTTCCCTGGCCTGGCCGTTCATATAGTCAAACAGATTCATGGTGTTCTTCATTTACCACTCATGACGCGGCGTCATTTCGAAGCGCCGGTACTCTTCTCCTTCCAGGTCCATCCAGCGGTATAAGCCCTTTTCCAGGGTCATGTAACTGAAGCGGCTGCCGCCCTTGGGGATGGAGACGGAGCCGGGGTTCATGGCGACGAAATTGCCGAAGTCGTGGCAGACCGGGACGTGCGTATGGCCGGACAGCAGGACGTCCACGCCCTGCAGCGGGAAGCGGCTGTGCTCGTCGTACAGGTGGCCGTGGGTGGCAAAGATGAGGCAGCCGCTGTCCACGAGGGCCGTGAAATCCTGCATGATGGGGAATTCCAGCACGGTCTGGTCCACTTCGGAGTCGCAGTTGCCGCGCACGGCCACGATGACGTCCTTATAGCGGTTCAGCTGGTCCGCCGTGGACATGGTCCCGTATTCCTCCGGCAGCGCGTTGCGGGCGCCGTGATAGAGGAGGTCGCCCAGCAGGAGCAGGCGGTCCGCTTTTTCTTCTTCAAAGCGGCACAGCAGTTTTTCGCAGCAGCGGCTGCTTCCGTGGATGTCCGAGGCGATGAGCCATTTCATGGGGTGCGCTCCTTCCGGGCCGCGGCGGACGCGGCGAAAATGTGTGTCACAGCAATAATAATTCGATGAGACCGTCCTCGTCGAGGCCGGTGAAATAATCGGATACGGGGATGCCGATGTCATCCAGGCGCTTCCGGACCGCGTCTGCGCGCAGCGGGACGCCGGTCAGGCGCTCCGCCAGTTCTTCGGGTTCGCGGGTGCTGAAAAAATCGCCCTGAAAGGCCAGGCTCCGGATGCGGCCGCGTTTCAGGCCGATCAGGGCCTCCACAGTCCCGCAGCCTTCGAAGCGTTTCGCCTTGCGCAGCGTGCTTTCCGGGGACGCGCCCCAGTTCCACTCCCAGCGGCCGTAGCGGGCCTCTTTCAGGGCTTCGATGGCGGCGAGGTCCTCTTCCGTGAATGCGCAGCGCTCCGCTTCGCTCCCGCCGGCCAGTTCCTCCAGCAGCACGCGGCGGAACTCCTCCAGCGTGGTGTCCGCGGGCAGCAGGGGCTTCAGGTTCGTCACGCGGGAGCGGACGGAGGCGACGCCCTTGCCGGCCAGTTTCTCGGCTTTAACGGCCAGGGCCTCCTGCACCGCGGAGAGGTCGGAGTCGAACAGGATGGTGCCGTGGTGCATGACGCGGCCTTCGCGGAGGTACTGCGCATTGCCGGAGAATTTCTTCCCGTCCACGGTCACGTCGTTCCGGCCGCTGATCTCCGCGGTCACGCCGAAGCGCGCCAGCGCGCGCACGACCGGCTGGCAGAACAGGGCCAGGTCTACCCGGCCGCCGGGCTCCGCGTCGGTGATGACCGTGAAATTCAGGTTCCCCAGGTCATGGTACACCGCGCCGCCGCCGGAAAGGCGCCGCACCACGCGGATGCCTTTCGCCTCCACGGCCGCGCCGTTCACCTCCGCCGCCGTGTTCTGGTACTTGCCGATGATGACAGCCCGGTCGTTCTGCCAGAGCATCACATAAGCCCTGTCCCGCGGCAGGGCGGAGAAGACGTATTCCTCCGCCGCCAGATTGAAGGCAGGGTCCGTGGTGGTCAGGTCAAAAACCGAGACGCTCATTTATTTATGGATCGCGGCGCCGAAGCAGTCCAGGGCCGCTTCCTTCATCATTTCGCACAGCGACGGGTGCGCCACGACGGTGTTTTCCCACTCGCCCAGCGTCATGCCGTCCTGCACGGCCAGCGTGGCCATGCCGATCATTTCGGACGCGTTTTCGCCGACGATCGTGACGCCCAGCGTCTTCTTCGACGCCTCGTCTGCCACCACATACACGGTGCCGGAAGCGCCTTCCGCCAGCGCCATGCCGTTGTTGCTGTATTCAAAAGTACCCAGGACCGGCTTGAAGCCCGCAGTTTCCGCCTGCGCGGTGCTCAGGCCGACGGACGCGAAGCAGGGCAGGGTGTAGACGCAGGCCGGGATGGGGCCAGGCGCGGGGACTTCTTCGCCCAGGATGTCGTGCAGGGCGCGCTCGCCTTCCGCGTACGCCGCGTGGGCCAGCTGCAGGCCGCCGGCCGCGTCGCCGATCGCATATACGCCGGGCAGGTTGGTGCGCTGGTGCGCGTCCACCTTGACGCAGCGGCGTTCCAGTTCCAGGCCCAGCGCTTCCGCGTCGATGCCGGTCAGGGACGCTTTGCGGCCCACGGCCATCAGGACCTGCTCGCAGTCGATCGCCGTCTCCGCGCCGTCCTTCTCAAAGACCGCCTTCAGGCCCTCTTCGGCCTTCTCCACGCGCAGCATCTTCGCGCCGACGTACAGTTTCACGCCCAGTTTCTTGATGTGCGAGACCAGCTGGTCCACGGCCGCGCGCTCGTTGTTCGGCAGCAGCGCGGGCAGCATTTCGACGACGGACACCTTGGTGCCGAACGCCTGGAAGGCGCAGGCCAGCTCCAGGCCGATGACGCCGCCGCCCATGACGACCATGCTCTTCGGGATCTCCGTCATGTTCAGCACGTCCGTGGAGGTGATGCAGAGTTCGTGGCCAGGGATCGGGATGATCATCGTCTCGCTGCCGGTCGCGATCACCACGTTTTTGCCCTGATAGCTTTCGCCGCCGCATTCCACGACGCGGTCCGGCTTCAGCACGGCCTCCCCGTAGACGGTCGTCACGCCGCCCGCATCCAGCAGCAGCTTCACGCCGCTGGTGAGCTTCTTCACGACCATCTCCTTGCCTTTCTGCACTTTTTCAAAATTCACGGTGAGCGGCGCGGCGTAAATGCCCCGCTTGCTCAGGTTCTTCACTTTATCCATCGTCAGGGCCTTGTCCACCAGGTATTTGGTGGGGATGCAGCCCACGTTCAGGCAGGTGCCGCCCAGGACGGCTTTTTCGAATACCGCCGTCTTCAGGCCTTTCTTGGCCGCCGCTGCTGCCAGGGAATAACCGCCGGGGCCGCCGCCCAGGATCAACAAATCAAACTGTTCCATAATGCCTCCTCATGCCGTGCGTCGCAGCGCGTTCCCGCAGGTCCGCGCAATAAAATACCCTTATATGATACCATATAAGGGTAAAAAGGGCAAGGAAAATGCGTGTGTGCCGGGCGCTCCCGGCGTCTTTTTTTGCCTCTACCGGATCCCGGTGCTGCCGAACCCGCCGCGGTCTTCGCCGCCCAGGTGCTCCACCGCCTGAAATTCCAGCGGCGGCTGGTTCTGCATCACGCGGAACTGGCAGATACGGTCGCCTTTGTGCACCGTGACCGGCCGCGTGGCCAGCATGGGCACGAACCACTCGTCGCCGTCGCCGCAGTAGGAACTGTCCACGACGCCGACGCTGTTCACCTGCAGCAGGCCGAAGTTTTTGTACGTACTGCTGCGCGGTGCGACGTGGGCTTCATAGCCTTCCGGCAGTTTGACGGCGATGCCGAGCGGGATCAGTTTGAACTCGCCGGCCTCGAAGGAGATCTCCCGGGCCGCCCGCAGGTCGATCCAGTCCGATTTCCCCTCGACGTACGCGAGGGGTTCCATCTCCGGGTCCAGATAGCGGATCTGCAGGGTCAGCATTTACTGTGTTCTCCTCTTCATGGCTTTGCGGCGCCGGATGCGTTCCTTCAGGATCTTGTTCTGGTACGCCATCACCGCGGAAAACAGGATGGACAGGACAAGCAGGATGGCCAGCAGGACGATGGCGACCGTCTTCCAGCCCCCGCCGCTGCTCTTGGTGGTGGCCGGATCCGTCTCGGTGGAGCGGCTGGCCGTCGTGGAAGGGACTTTCGTGGAAGAAGTGGGGGAGGAAGCGCTGGTCGGCGCTTTCGTGGAGGAAGAACCGCTCTCCTTCGTCTCCTGCGAAGGCGCCTGTGTCTCCGGAGCCGGTTCGGTCTCGCGCACAATGGTGGTGGTCAGCGGATACGTCCCGAGGACCACGTCGCCCAGCGAGGCGACCGCCTCGAGGCCGCCCTCGCCGTCCGGGAGCAGTTCGGTGACCCATTCCTGGTTCGCATAGGAATTGGGAACCAGGACGGCCGCGCCGGTGGTGCTTTTGCCCGCGCCGGCCTTCATGCGGAGCGTGAATTCCTCGCCGGTCTTCTCGTCCGTCACTTCCGAAGTGATCTCCCCGCCGTCGCCGAATTCGGGCAGATCCACCAGGGTGAAATTATTGAATGCATAGTCCAGCAGTGTGCGCACGTCCACGTAGGCGTTGTGTGTGGTGTCTGCGTGGAAGGTCACGCAGATGATGTCCAGGTTGCCGTCCGTGGCGTACACGGTGCGGGTATATTCGGCCTCTTCCACCCAACCGGTCTTGCCGGCCACGACACGCTCGTCGTAGTAGTCGGAATCGGGCTGGAAGACCAGGTAGTTGTGGTCGCAGACGATCTCATGGCCGTCGTCGTCCGTGAAGCTGTAGCTCCGCGTGCCGGCGATCTTGCGGTACGTGTCGTTCTGGATGGCGCCCCACATGATCATGGCCATGTCGTAGGCTGTGGTCATGTGCAGCAGGTCGTTCAGGCCGTGCGGGTTGTGGAAGGTCGTGTTGATGGCGCCCAGTTCCTGCGCCCGCGCATTCATCCGGTTGGCAAACGCTTCCAGATTGCCGTCGATCTTCTCCGCCAGCGCGTAGCCGATGGTGTTGACCGAGTTCAGGCACAGCGCGTAGACCGCGTCCTCCACGGTGAAGGACTGGCCTTCGTAGAAGCGCCGGCGGCCGTCTTCGCCGCCCTCCACGAGGTCGTTGACGGAGTTCCAGGACAGGACCAGCTTATCGTCCAGCTCCAGTTCCTCCAGGGCGATCAGGGCGGTGATGATCTTGGTGATGCTGGCCGGATACATGCGCTGATGGATATTTTTGGAGTACAGCATCACGCCGGAGTTCAGTTCGATCACAATGGCCGTGTCGGAGTTGATCTCCGGGGCGGCGGGGCGCACATAGCCCGGCGCATCCACGATCTGGTGGTCCTCCCGTCCGATGACGGTGTACGCTTTCGCGGAATGGCTCCCCGACGTGATCAGCAGCACGGCTGTCAGCAGAAGCGATAAGACTTTTCTATACTTTTTCAATTCCGTGAACCTCTCTTATAAATACCGGACGACCTGTTCCATTTCCCGTCCGGGATATTCCTCCATGCGGCCCTCGTCGCCGTACGCGCTGACGGCCGGATCCATCGGCAGCTGCAGCATCAGCGGCAGGCCGTGCGCCTCCGCCCACTCCGCCGTCGTGCTTTTGCCGAACAGCGGGATCTCTTTGCCGCAGTCCGGGCAACGCAGGAAACTGTAGTTTTCGACGACGCCCAGCACCGGGATGTTCATCATTTCCGCCATGTGGAAAGCTTTTTCCATGACCATGTTCACCAGGCTGTGCGGGGTGGTCACCATGATGACCCCGGTCAGCGGCAGGGACTGGAAGACGGTCAGCGGGACGTCGCCGGTCCCGGGGGGCAGGTCCACCAGCAAATAGTCCAGGTCGCCCCAGAGGACATCGCTCCAGAACTGTTTGATGACGCCGCCCAGGATCGGACCGCGCCAGATCACCGGTGCCGTGGTGTCCGGCAGGACCAGGTTGACGGAGACGATCCCGATCCCGGTCCGCGTTTCCGCGGGGAGGATCTCCTCTCCGGCCGCGCCCAGCTGCTCATGCACGCCGAACAGATGCGGGATGGACGGACCGGTAATGTCCGCGTCCAGGATCCCGACTTTGTATCCCATCCGGTTTAATGCCACCGCCAGCAGCGCCGTGACGGAGGATTTCCCCACGCCGCCCTTGCCGCTGACGATGCCGATCACCTTCCGGATCCGGCTGTCTTTATTCATCGGCGCCGACAAATCGACCGCGCCGCCCGCGGACGGGCAGCCCTCGCAGCTTTCCCTGCCGCAGCTCGTATTATCGCACTCTCTGGCCATTTTCTGCCTCCTTAAACGGTATCCGAATAGCACGGCGTATATTATAGCACAACGTTTTCTTCATGTCACGCAAAAAAATAGCACGTCCCGGCGCGGGGCCGGAACCGCCGGGATATAAAAAGGGGGCGGTGCCTGAGCACCGCCCCGGGAAGAGAAAATGATGTCGGTCACGCGATCAATACTCGAACATGCCGGCCGGCTTCTTGTCCGGCTTCTTGGTGTCCGTGTAGGTAGGGGCGGTCGCGTAGTCGATGTCGTGGATCGGCCAGGTCGGCTCCTTGCCTTCGTACACTTCCTGCACGCCCATGGCGGAGAAGTAGGAGGCGCGGTGCGCGGCTTCGGTGGTGTTGCCGCCGATGTGCGGGTAGATGATCACGTTGTCCAGGGTCAGCAGCGGGTTCGCGGGATCCACGGGCTCCTGACGGATGGCGTCCAGGCCGGCGCCGGCGATGATGCCGTCGCGGCAGGCCATGAACAGGTCGTCTTCCTTCACCAGGCCGCCGCGGGCGGTGTTGATCAGGAACGCGGTGGGCTTCATCTGTTTTAAGCGGTTCATGTCCACCATGTCATGAGTGACGGGCGTGTTCGGCGCATGCAGGGAAACGTAATCGGATTCCGTGAAGATGCGGTCCAGGTCACGCACGACTTCGACGCCGTCCGGGAAATCCGCAGCGGGCTTGTACGGGTCGTAGCACAGGACGTTCATTTCGAACGCCAGGGCGCGCTTCGCGACACGGGAACCGATGTTGCCGCAGCCGATAATGCCGAGCGTTTTGCCGCTCAGGGTATTCTTGCGGATCTTCAGTTTGGCTTTGTAATAATCGTCGACCCAGGTCTTGTGCAGCACGGTCACGTTGCGGCTCATCTCGAGGATCAGCAGCATGGCGGTTTCGGCCACGGAGGTGCTGTTAGCGACGGGAGCATACAGGGTCTGCACGCCGTTGTCGTGGCAGGCCTTCACGTCCAGGGCGTCGAAGCCGGCGCCGTGACGGACGATGACCTTCAGGTTCGGGTTGGACTCGATGACTTCCCGGGTGATGGGGGTGATGCGGACGATCATCGCTTCCGGCTGATGCTCGATCATATCGGCCAGCACGTCTTCGGTTTCAAAGCCGCGGCCGTCGATGATGGTGTGGCCGGCATCCAGCAGCAGCTGGCGGCCTTCCGACATGATTTCCTGCGGTAATAATACTTTCCAGGGCATTTTTTTCTCCTTATTGCTCGGTATTGATCAGTGCGCGGCAAGCAGTCTCGCCGGGGTAATCTTCATCATCTGCTCGAGTTCGGCTTCGGTGAAGCCCTGCTCCAACATACGGAGGGCATAGTCTTCCAGGCCCTCGTCGAAATACGGGTTCTTCGCCTGGCCGAGGTCGGTGGACAGATACACGTTTTCGCAGCCGGTGGCGCGGATCATTTCGGTCAGCGCTTCCCAGGTGACGCGGTTGGTAAAGGGCGTGATGTAGCTGTGTTCGACTACCGCTCCCAGCCGGACGGCTTCGGCCTGCTGCTCGGGAGAGTAGAGGTTGGAGGGCAGTTCGGCGTGGGTCAGAACAGTCTGGATGCCGCGGCGCTGGGCTTCGCGGACCAGGATCATGCCTTCGTGCGCGCTGAGATGGCCGGTGCCGACGATCAGTTTGTACTGCGCCGCCACGTCCAGGATGTCAAGCACTTCCGGCAGCAGACGGTCGTTTTCGTCCAGGACCGTGATGTACGTGCTGAGATCCGGCATGACGGGATCGTTCCGGTGATGGAAGGCCTGGTACAGACGGGCTTCCAGCGTGGCGAACCAGGCGAAGCGGCCGCCGGCCTGCGCACTGCGCTCCACGGCCCAGGGGTTGTTGCCGCCCACGGACCGGTTCAGCGTGATGCCGCCCACGATGTTCAGGTCCGGGTACAGTTCGCGCAGCACCCCGGCCCGTCCGGCGGTATCCAGATAGTGACTTTTAATGGCGCCGCCCGCCATCCCGGCCGCCCGCATGCGGGCCGCGGTCTCGACATCCGAGCATTTCCGCGACACCACATCCGGGGCGGTATGGACGTGCAGGTCATAAGCGCCTTTCAGCAGGTCGCTCATAAACACTCCTTAAATATTAGTAAGGCAGGAAGATCGGGATCAGGCCGACCACCGCGATGTAGGTGATCAGCACCATCGGAATGCCGATCTTGATGAAGTCAAGGAATTTGTAATGCGTCCAGCCGACGGTGATCATGTTCTGAGGCGCGGCGAAAGGCGTGCCGTAGGAGGCGGCGCCAGCCAGGGTGATGGTCATCGCGATCGGGTAAGGGTTCACGCCGATCTTGGTGGCAATGGAGATGGCGATGGGCATGAACAGCATGATGGTCGGGATGTTGGACATGACCTGGGTCAGCAGGGAGGCCGCGAAGAAGATGACCGTGGTCACCAGGAACGGGCTCGGGTTGTCGCCCAGGATCTTCAGGATGACGTTCGCCACTTCATCGCCGAGGCCGCTGTTTTTCACGCCCAGCGAGATGGCGGACAGCGAGCCTACCAGCAGCATACAGTTCCAGTCGATCGCCGCGATGGCGTCTTTCAGGGTCATGACTCTGGTGGCGATGATGATCAGGGCGCCGATGATGGCGGCAACCCACATCGGGACAAGCTTCGGCAGCGGGTTCCAGGCGATAACGACCAGGACGGCGAACAGCGTGGCGACGGAGATAATGGCTTTTCTCTTGTCCAGCTGCTTCTTTTCGGTCTTCGCGAATTCCGGGACATAACCGGTATCCGGGAGCAGCTTGCGGCCGATCAGGACGAAGTACAGGGTGCCGAGGATGCAGACGCCGATACCGAACGGGGTGATGCTGAAGAAGCCGAAGCCTTCCAGACCGTTCTGGGCCATGACTTCATTGGCAGTGGCGTTGGAGCCGACGCCGACCAGCGTGACGAAGCCGCCGAACTGGGCGCCGAACAGCAGGGCCATCAAGGCGCGGGACGGACCGAAGCCGGCCGCCAGGCACATCGCGGTGACCAGGGGGGCCATGGCGGTCATAACGCCGATGTTGGAGCAGACAGCGCTGAGCAGGCAGGACACGATCAGGGTGACCAGGATGATGTTCCGCTCGTTCTTGCCGGTGATCTTGACCATGGCTTCACCGATGCGCTCGGTGATGCCGGCATGGAACAGGGAGGCACCGACGACCATCATGCCGCAGAGCAGGGCGATCGTGGTGCTGTTGTAGCCTGCGAGGACGTCGCTGAGGGTGATCAGACCGGTCCAGCAGAAGGCGATGGAGGCGGCAATGCCGGTGACCACGATGGGCCAGGGTTCCCAGATGAACAGGGCGATCATCACGGCAATGATGATCAGAGCAATTAACACGGGTGACATAAGTTTTTTCTCCTTGTTATTTTTTACGGCTGATCCCAGCCGCAGGATTCTGAGGGATCGTTGACAGTTGACGGACGCCTTACTTCCAGGTTTCCTCGAAGATCAGCTCGCCGGCCTTCAGGACGTTCTGGTTCCACATGGCGGCGTGCTTTTCACGGTCGGGAAGGATGCCGTTGGCATAGTTGGTCAGGGTCTTAAGTTCGGAAGCGAACTTGTCCGCGACGGCTTCCAGCACTTCTTCCGCCATTTCGGGACGGATGACGACGATGCCGTCCGGGTCGCCTACGATGATGTCGCCGGGGAAGACGACCTGGCCGCAGCAGGCAACGGGAACGTTGATCTCGCCGGGGCCGAATTTCCAGGGACCCTGCGGGGTGACGCCCTTGGCGTAGACAGGCAGGCCGATGCCGTTGATCGCGTCCGCGTCGCGGATGCAGCCGTCAATGACAAGACCGGCGATGCCCTTGGTCTTCATGTAGTTGAACATGATCTCACCGCAGAACGAACGGCTCATGCTGCCGCTGCCGTCCACAATGATGACGTCGCCCGGCTTCGCCAGGTCCATCGCATACTGCAGGAGCATATTGTCTCCCTCGGGGGCATGGACGGTGAAGGCGGTGCCGACCATCGTGCAGTTGTCCAGATAGCAGCGCAGGTCGCCGTACATGTTGAACATGCGGTTCATCATGTCGTTGAGGTTGCTGCTGGGGATGCCGCGGAACTTCTCAACGAGTTCAGAATCGGGGCGGTCGATCTCGGTGAAGATTCTTCTGCCGTACTTGGTAACTCCCATAATTATGTCCTCCGTTTTTAGTTGTCGCAAAGCATTGCTGCAACTCTTTGTCTGTATTGTAAAAAGAAACCATAGAAAACTCCAACAGAAACTACTCCTAAATTATAGTTATTGCACAAGAAAAAGTTGTTGTTTGCTTGACGAAGCCCGGCCGGTCTGATATGATACGCCCAGAAACAAGTCCGAGACCGGATATGCGGAGGTGCCCGATGAATCTGAAAAGCCTGGAATACTTTATCGAAGTCGCCAAAGACCTGAACATGACGACAGCCGCGCAGCGCCTCTATATCTCCCAGCAGGCGCTCAGTTCGCAGATCCAGAAATTGGAGCAGTACTACGGCGTCACTCTGTTCGAACGCCATCCGAAGCTCCATCTCACCTATGCGGGGCAGCGGCTCCTGGAAGGGGCGGAGACCGTGCTGCGCGACAGCATCGACCTGTCCAACAGCCTCTCGGAGATCAGCAAAAACCGCTCCGGCCGGCTGCGTCTCGGGATCCCGACCTACCGGGCGGCGGAAAGCCTCCCGCTGATCCTCCCGGAATACACGAAAAAATGGCCGAATGTGATGATCACGCTGGAAGAAGCGAGCACGACAGAGATGCTGGAGATGCTGCTGGAGGGAACGCTGGACGCCTGCGTCGCCTCGCCTTCCCCATCGGAGGTGCAGGGGCTGTCCGACCGGCTTGAATTCAGTTTTCTTCTGGAAGACCGGACCTACGTCATCTGTTCGGACGAGGTGCTGCGCCGGTATTTCGGCAGCCGCAGCGAAGCGGTCAGAAAACGTTCGCTGCAGGGGATCGACCTGCAGGAATTCCGGGACGTCCCGTTCCTGCTCCATAAACCGCCCATGAAACTGCGCCAGGTGGAAGATGAATGCTTCAACCATGCGGGATTCAGGCCCAACGTTTTTCTGGAAGCAGCCAATACGGAACTGATGCTTGCCCTGTATCCCTGTCACGTGGGATGCTTCTTCTGCCGGAAAGCCCGGCTCCGCTCAATCGGCAAAATGTTTGGCGATTTCAGCGCTTTCCCGCTCAAT
Organism: Lachnospiraceae bacterium; assembly: GCA_017430085.1. GTDB lineage: Bacteria > Bacillota > Clostridia > Lachnospirales > Lachnospiraceae > UBA6987. The sequence continues at coordinate 35,496 of JAFRNR010000035.1, forward strand.
TACGATGAGGGGCCGCACCGGCAGAACGTATTTTTTGCCCGCCGTAAGACCGCGCGGCCGACCGCCCACGTCCTGGATTTCGAACGCCTGATGCAGAAAGCCTGGAAAGAGATCGCCCTGTATTGAGGACTTGATCCCGGAAACACGGGGACTCCGGTTAACAACTTTTTCTTGTTGCAATCTACTTGGTTCTTCTAAGTTTCTGTTGGACGGATACGCCCCCCGCCGTTATAGTGACAGCAGAGAAATAGGCGCCGCAGCGGGCCTGCACCGATCTTAAGCAGCAACACCATCAAAGCATAAAGGAGACGGAAAAATGAAAATCGTTGTACTGGACGGCTACACCGAAAACCCCGGCGACCTGAGCTGGGAAGGACTGGAAGAACTGGGGGAAGTCACGGTCTACGACCGCACTTCGTATGAGGAATCCCCGCTGATCGCGGAACGGATCGGGGATGCGGAGATCGTCGTGGTCAACAAGACCCCCGTCTCCCGCGCGACCCTCGACAAATGCCCGAACGTGAAGCTCATCGCGGTCCTCGCCACCGGCTACAACGTGGTGGATTATGTGTACGCGAAGGAAAAAGGCATCCCGGTCGTGAACGTGCCCACCTACGGCACCGCCTCCGTCAGCCAGTTCTCCATCGCGCTGCTGCTGGAGATCTGCCACCACATCGGCCACCACAGCGAATCCGTGCATCAGGGGAACTGGGCGGACAACGCGGACTGGTGCTACTGGGACTATCCGCTGATCGAGCTGGAAGGCAAGACCATCGGCATCATCGGCTTCGGCCGCATCGGCCGGCAGGAAGGCCGCATCGCGAAAGCCCTCGGCATGAACGTCATCGCGTATGACCTGCATCCGAACGATTTCGGCAAGGCGATCGGCACCTACGTCGACTTGGACACCCTGTATGCGACGGCGGACGTCATCACGCTGCACTGCAACCTGACCCCGGAAAACACCGGCATGATCAACAAGGACAGCATCGCGAAGATGAAGGACGGCGTCATCCTGATCAACAACGCGCGCGGCCAGCTGATCGACGAGCAGGACGTGGCGGATGCCCTCAACGCCGGCAAGATCGGCGCCGCCGGCCTGGACGTCGTCTACACCGAACCAATCCGTTCGGATAACCCGCTGCTCAAGGCGAAGAACTGCCTCATCACGCCCCACATCTCCTGGGCGCCGAAGGAAAGCCGCCAGCGCATCATGGATACGACGGTAGAGAACGTGCGGGCGTTCCTCGCGGGCGCGCCGGTCAACGTCGTAAACAAATAGAATCTGACAGGGGGACGGTTCCTTTGTCAGAAAATCTGCAAAATCTTGCACAAACCCCTTGACAATCCTCTTCTCCCGCGGTAATATACGCTTTGCCCCTTTTGGGAGCGGGTGCGTTTAGCTCAGCTGGATAGAGCGTTTGGCTACGGACCAAAAGGTCGGGGGTTCGAATCCTCTAACGCACAGAAAGCGCCTTGCCAGCAAGGCGCTTTTGTTTTTCCGGAGGACGGGGCCGCATGCCCCTTTTCTTCTCCCGCGGACTTGGCGGAACTGGCAGACGCGCAGGATTTAGGTTCCTGTACCGCAAGGTGTAAGGGTTCGAGTCCCTCAGTCCGCATCCGGCCGGGTGACAAAGGGACGGATCTTTTGTCACCTCCTGCCCGGGGACGCCGGGCGGCAGTTTACCTGCCCCTGTCCCTTAAGTTTTTTTCAAAAACTTGTTGACAAACCCGGCTCCAACATATATACTCTTCAAGGCAACGAGGCGTGGCTCAGCTTGGTAGAGCGCTGCGTTCGGGACGCAGAGGTCGCAAGTTCAAATCTTGTCGCCTCGACACGGTCCGTTGGTCAAGCGGTTAAGACGCCGCCCTCTCACGGCGGAAACAGGGGTTCGATTCCCCTACGGACTGCGAGAAAGGAACAGCGGAAGCTGTTCCTTTTCCCTATCGGGCCGCCAAAGCCCGCGGAGGAACCGTATGAAAAACACCGTCACCTGCCCGAAATGCGGCAGCAGAAAGATCATCCTGATCGAAGGCAGCACCGCTGTAAACAACAGATTCTTCCCTTTGAGCTTTTCCACCTACGTCCCTCTGGACCGGTATATCTGCAGTGAATGCGGCTATACGGAGGAATGGATCCCCGCCAGGGACCTGCCCGAAGTCCGGTACTTCGCGAAGCAGCACGATAAGTTCATCACGGGCGGGGACAACTAACAAAAAATACTGCGGAAGGCCGGAGGCCGGAAGCAGTTAAACATACAGGCAGCGGTATCGAAGTGGTCATAACGGGGCTGACTCGAAATCAGTTTGCGGGCAACCGCACGGGGGTTCGAATCCCTCCCGCTGCGCTCACGGAAGGGTTGCTGTTTAACAGAAACAGCAACCCTGTTTTAAATCGAAAGGACTTGATTATGACTAAATCTGCGATGATCGACTTCTTTCAACAATCAATAGGGCAAAAGCCGCTCATCCGGCTTTATTTGAAATACGACGCTTATTATACGTACTGGTTTCCTTTTGCGGCAAGCAAGAAACTGTTTCTTGCGGCAAAAGAAGATGATTTTATTATAGATGGCTTTTCAATACGCAGATTCAGTGATGTTAAAAAACTCGAATTCAAAGATGATAAATGTGTCGAGATCTTAAAAACAGAAAAGGTTCTTGACGGCATAGTTGCTCCGGATATCGATCTTTCAGATTGGCACAGCACTTTTCTGTCATTACAAAAACTAAAAAAGAACATCATCATCGAACATGAAAGCCTTGAAGAAAAAGAGTGGGATTACTGGATAGGCAGTATTGAGAAAGTGTTAAAAACGAAAGTACTGTTCCGTCATTTTGATGCAGATGGAATATGGCAGGATGATCCTTATGAAATACCTTTTTCAAGGATCACATCCGTCACGTTTGACAGCCGATATGTAAGTGTTTTCTCAAAATACGTGTGATTTGATCCAACAAAAATGCAGGTATGTCAACGGATCCCGCTGATCTGCCTGCATTTTCCATTTGCATAAGAGATGATCTGCGGCTGTTTTCCGCCCATGGCATAACAAAGGAGTTCTGATGCAATTTACAGAAGCACTGAAATGCGGTGATCTTGAATCTGTCCGCAGGTTTCCTAAAGCTGATCTGCACAATCACTTTGTCCTGGGCGGAAGCCGCCGTTATCTGCGCGAGCACACCGGCAAAGACATCCGGCCTCTCCAAACCCCTCTCCGTTCCATGACTGAGATGCACGCCTGGGCCTCCCGCAATCTGGCAAACCTGTCCGACACCGCCGAAGGGCGCCGGCTGCTGATACAGGCGGCCTTTGCGCAGGCTGCGGAAGACGGCGTCACGATCCTGGAGATCGGCGAGGACGTGTGGGGCCTGGGAGAGTTTTTCTACGGAAACGTCGAAGAACTGGTCGCCGCGTTTGATACGGCGCACCGGGAGATCGCTCCGGATATCGAACTGCGCCTCCAGATCGGCCTCTCCCGCCACTGCGATACCGCTTATCTGGAAGACTGCCTCTCCCATTTCTGGGGATGCAAGGCGTTTTACTCGATCGACCTGTACGGGGACGAATTCGCACAGCCCATCGAAAACTTCCAGTCCATCTACCGGCGCGCAAAGTCGGAGGGTCTCCGGCTGAAAGCCCATGTCGGCGAATGGGGGACCGCGGACGACGTGCGCCGCGCGGTGGAGTGCCTGGAACTGGACGAGGTGCAGCACGGGATCGCGGCGGCGGAGGATCCTGCCGTGGTCCGTTTCCTGGCCGATAACCACATCCGCCTGAACATCACCCCCACCAGCAATTATCTCCTCGGGAGGGTCCGGGACCTGCAGTCGCATCCCATCGCCCGGCTGTACCGCAGCGGCGTCGACGTAACGGTCAATTCCGACGACGTCCTGATCTTCGGTTCGGACGTCTCCAAAGAATACCTGCGGCTGTATCAGAGCGGCTGCCTGGAGGCGGAGGAACTGGACGATATCCGGAAGAACGGACTGAGACCGTTTTCGCAGGGGGCCGCGAAGTCGAAGCACAATGAGGCGTAAACCCATGAACAACGAAACGGTTAAAGAACAGTACGGCACCGCTGACAAACTGAATATCCGCATTGCGCTTCATAACAAATATTCCGTCAACAAACAGGGCTTCGGGAGCTGGATCTTTTCCCATTACCGGATCATTCCGGGATAGAATACCGCGTGATCGATATCAAAGACATTCCTTTTCCCGACAAAGAATTTGACGTCGTGATCGCCAATATGATGCTCTACCACGTCCCGGATCTTCCCCGGGCGCTGCGGGAAGTGCGAAGGGTCCTCAAGGATAACGGGACTTTTTATTGCGCCACCTACGGCGAAAACGGGATGATGGAATATATCGGGCACCTGCTGGACAGTTTCCCCGTCAGCAGCGCTCACAATTACAGTTTCACCCTGCAGAACGGAGAAGAAAAGCTGGCGGAGCATTTTTCGGACGTGCGGAAACTGCTGTACGAAGACGCCCTCGAAGTCACCGATGCGGACGATCTGATCGATTATATTGATTCCCTCCCCGGCTTTTCCGATATCCGGGATATCCCCCGGGACAGCCTCCGGGCGGTGCTGGAAAGAAACATGCGCGGCGGCGTTCTGCATGTTCCCAAGGAATACGGGATGTTTGCGGCAAAGGGGATCCGGGAATAACAGGTCTTTACAGGAGCGGTCGGTCTGTGATTAAGCGTTGACTAAATCAGATTCACGTCTTATAATTAAGTCACCGCTAAATCAAAGGAGTGTCTCATGGATCTGTCCGCCATGCTGAAAGCCCTTGGGGAACCGACCAGGCTTTCCATTTTTCAGCAACTTCTCGTCAGAAAGCACTGCTGCCGCTCGCTTTCCAAAAAACTCGGCATAACCGAATCGGCCGTTTCCCAGCACATGAAAGTGCTGAAGGAAGCGGACCTCGTGTACGGGGAACGGTACGGCTATCACATCCACTACCTTCCGAAGCAGGAAGCGCTTGATATGCTGTGCGCCGCTTTTGCGCAGATGAAGGCGCAGTCCCTCGCGCTCTGCCGCGATCCTCAGATCTGCCAGTGCGAATTCCGGGAGGAGGCGAAGCCGTGAATCTTCTTCTGGAACTCTTTCTGAATTTCGCCAAGATCGGCCTGTTCACGTTCGGCGGCGGCTACGCCATGATCGCGCTGATCGAAAACGCCTGCGTGGAGAAGAAGCAGTGGATCACGCACGATGAGATGATGAACATCACCGTGATCGCGGAATCCACGCCGGGGCCGATCGCCATCAACTGCGCCACTTACGTCGGGTATAAGCAGAAAGGCTTCGCCGGCGCGCTGGCGGCGACCGTCGGCATGATCCTCCCCTCTTTCTGCATCATCTATGTGATCTCCGTGTTCCTGGACCGGTTCCTGGAGATCGGCTGGATCGCGCACGCCTTCCAGGGGATCAAGATCGCCGTCGGCATCCTGATCCTGGACGCCGCGCTCAAAATGCTGCAGAAAATGCAGAAGAAACCGATGCCCCGGGCGTTCATGCTCTGCGCCTTCGCGGCCATGCTGCTGATCAATATCTTTTCCGTCCGCATCTCCTCCATCATCCTGATGCTGACCGCGGGGCTGGTCAGCCTGATCCTCTTCGCGGTCAAAAAGCCCGCGGTGAAAGGGGGTGCCGGGAAATGATCCTCTGGGAACTGTTTATCGGCTTCCTCAAAGTGGGCTGTTTCGCCTTCGGCGGGGCGTACGGCGCGATCCCGCTGATCCGCGACGTGGTCCTCTCCTACGGCTGGCTGGATGACGAGATGCTGACCTACATGATCGCGGTCAGCGAAAGCACGCCGGGGCCCATCATGGTGAACCTGGCGACGTACGTCGGCAGCTCGCAGGCCGGCATCGCCGGGTCTTTGATTGCCACGCTCGCCGTCGTCCTTCCGTCCTTTATCATTATCCTTCTGGTGACAGCGCTCCTGAAGACTGCGCTGAAGAACCCCTGCGTACAGGCAGTTCTGCGCGGATTAAAGCCGTGCATGATCGGGATCATCCTCGCCACCGGCGTCTGGATGATCTTCCGGAACGGCCTCGTCATACGGGACGGCGCGGTGCTGATCCGTCCGCTGATCCTGACCCTGGTCCTCGGAGCGGTCTATTTCGGCTCCCGGAAGATCCGGAAAGGCGGCATTTCGCCGATCCTGCTGATCTGCCTGTCCGCAGCCGCCGGGATCGCGGCATACGGGTTCTGACAATTTTGGGTATAAAGCGGGCCCGCTGAGGGGTCTGCTCCCATGGAGGCAAAAAATGATCGAAGTCAAAGAAACAACTGCTGCAGATCTCAGCAATATCCAACGGCTGTGGGCCGACGGGGACGTCATGAAGTTCGTCGGGTTCCCGGACGGATTGGTCCAATCAGACGAACAGATGCAGAACTGGTTCCTGCGGGTCAGTTCCCTCAGACCTGCGCTGAACCATTATTCTATAATCGAAGACGGAAAATACTGCGGAGAATCCTTCTACGAGATCGACGCAGAGCACCGGAGCGCCGCGCTGGATATCAAACTGTTCCCATTCGCGCGGGGACGGGGCATTGCAACGGCCGGGCTGTCCCATGCGATCGGAGAAGCGTTCCGGAACGGGGCGGAGACGGTCTGGGTGGATCCGAACCCGGAAAACCCGAAAGCGCTTGCACTATACAAAAGACTGGGGTTTCAACAGAAAGACTTCCCTGAGCAACTAATCTCCGAAGGCGAGGAGTCAGGTTCTGTCTATATGGAACTGAGCAGAGACTCCTGGCCGCCGGTGACACTGTACGAACGCCTGGCGGAAGTAAAGGACGATGCCTACCGGGAGTTCCAGACCAAACTGGTCCCGAACATCCCGCCGGAAACGATCCTCGGCGTCCGGACGCCCGAGATGCGGCGGATCGCCAAAGAAGTCTTCGAAAGCCCTGAGCGCGAATCGTTCCTGCAGGCGCTGCCGCACCGGTATTACGAAGAAAACCTGATCCATTTCTTCGTGATTGCAATGATCCGGGATTTCGATGCATGCGTCCGAGCCGTGGAAGCCTTCCTGCCCTACGTCGACTGCTGGCCGGTATCGGATCAGTCGACGCCGAAAACCTTCAGGAAAAACCGTCAGAAACTGCTGCCTTACATCCAGAAATGGATCGCATCGGAGCATGTGTACACGGCCCGCTTCGGGATCCGCATGCTGATGAACGAGTTCCTGGACGAGGATTTCCGGGAAGAATACCCGGAGCTTGTCGCGAATAAGAAGGGCGATGATTATTACCTGAAGATGATGATCGCCTGGTACTTTGCCACCGCGCTCGCGAAGCGGTATGACGAGACCGTCCCGTACTTCGAGGAACACCGGCTGGACGATTGGGTACACAAAAAGGCCATCCAGAAGGCCTTGGAAAGCTACCGGGTCACCGATGCGCACAAGGAGTATCTGAAAAGCCTCAGATGATGTCAAACAGTCTCCGGGTTTTTGTGATCCGGATGATATCTTCTTTTCTGTCGGACGGCGCCGCATACTCGAGCTCATACCGTTCGGACACGTTGATGATCCGCGTGTTCAGGCGGCGGTACTCCCGCTGCAGGTCGTGCTCATAGCGTTGGTGGATGTGTCCGTGGAGAAAAAGCGCGGGCTGATATTCGTCGATGAGATCAACAAACGCCTGAAAGCCGCGGTGGGCCGGATCCTCCAGGTCCCCGATGCCTTTCGGGGCCGTGTGCGCAATCACGATATCCACGCCGCCCGTTTTTTTGAGATCACGCCGGAGCCGCCGGATGCGGCGCGCCATTTGGGCTTCCGTGTACTGGTGCGGCCCATCGTGATACCGGAGACAGCCGCCCAGGCCGAGGATCCGGACTCCGTTGTAGGTCACGAGCTTTCCGTCGATCTCGTCGCAGCCTTCCGGCGGATCCTGCGCGTAGCGGATGTCGTGGTTGCCGTGGACGTACAGGAGCCGGGCACGGCTCATCGTGACCAGGAAGCGCAGGTACGCAGGCTTGAGATCCCCGCAGGACAGGATCAGGTCATAACCGGCCAGCCGGCCGGGCGTATAAAAGTCCCACAGCGCGGGGGATTCTTCATCGGATACGGCAAGAATCTTCATATCAGCGGCGCCACCTCTCAGCGGGTAAAATTATACACCCGGAGGGGAAGGACCGCAAGCGGTATTCGCTGTTCTGAAACAATCTGTTCCCAATTCATATTTTCCTGAAATCCTCTTGAATTCTTTTCCCGGAACAGTTATACTTGCCATATGGTTAGCGTATGCTAACTGCATTCTTTGCAGGATATGTGCGGGGCAAAAACAGCCCCGGGGAGAAAAGCCATGAAATATATCGGGATGCCCGCGGGCATGCGGATGCTGTTCAAAAAGTCCTTCCAGGACAAGCTGATCTCCGTCCTGGAATACAGCGCCGGCGAGGCGGACCGGACCGCCGCTGCCGCCGGGCCAAAATACCGGGAGATCATCGGACGCCTTCCGGAGTTTGAGAAGGCGGACCGCTTCCGGATGAACATCGTAAACTGCGCGCTGTTTGCCTCATTTCTCCTGAGCATGGAGAAAAAACCGGACGCCGCGCGGGCCGCGGAGTACTACGCGCAAGCCATGATGACCGGGCCGATGAGATGGTTCTGCCGGATGGGCGGCAGACGGAAATTCAGCAAGAAGGATATCCGGGGCATGAAGGCGACGGCCGCCCTGAACGCCGCGGACCGCAACCCCTACTCCTGGAACATGGAATTCCTGCCCTACCCGGACGGCAGCGGCTACGAAGCGCGCTTCTCCCGCTGCGGGATCTGCACGCTGATGAAGGAACTGGGCCTGTCCGAATACGTTCCGGCCATGTGTCATCTGGACTACACCATGAGCGAAGCGGGCGGCGCCTGCGACTTTGTCCGGGAATACACGCTGGCCTCCGGCGGTCCTTACTGCGACTGCGGATACAAAAAGAAAGCGGGGTCAAGACCATGATCAAAACGACACTGAAGATCGACGGCATGATGTGCGGCATGTGCGAAGCGCACGTCTGCGACGCGATCCGGAAAGCGATGCCTTCCGCAAAGAAGGTCGCCGCCTCCCGGACTAAAAAGGAGGCTTCCTTCCTGACGGAGGAGGCCGTGGATACGGGCGCACTGATCGCCGCCGTCAATGCCACGGGCTACAGCTGCCTGGGCGCGGAATCGGCGCCTTATGAGAAGAAAGGTTTGTTCGGACGGAAATGAAAGCGGTCATCTGGGGACTGCTGATCCCCTTTATCGGCACGGCGGCGGGCGCCGCCTGTGTATTTTTTCTGAAAAAGGACCTGCGGGCCGGCGTGCAGCGCGCGCTGACCGGTTTTGCCGCGGGCGTGATGGTCGCGGCGTCCATCTGGAGCCTGATCGTCCCGGCCATCGAGCAGGAAGCGGACCGCGGACGGCTGGCGTTCCTGCCTGCCTTCATCGGCTTCTGGCTGGGCATCCTGTTCCTCCTGCTGCTGGACCACGTGATCCCGCACCTGCACCGGCGCATCGACCAGGCGGATCAGACGGAAGGACCGAAAAGCCGCCTGGACCGGACCGTCATGATGGTCCTCGCCGTGACGCTGCACAACATCCCGGAAGGCATGGCTGTCGGCGTGGTCTACGCGGGGCTGCTCTCCGGCTCGGCCAACATCACGGCCGGCGGGGCGCTGGCCCTGGCGCTCGGCATCGCGATCCAGAACTTCCCGGAAGGCGCGATCATCTCCATGCCGCTGTACGCGGAAGGAAAAAACAAAAAGAAGTCCTTCGGGCTGGGCGTGCTGTCCGGCGCGGTGGAGCCGGTCTTCGGCGGGCTGACGGTCCTGATCGCCGGCCTGATCGTCCCCGCGATGCCCTATCTCCTCTCCTTCGCGGCCGGCGCCATGCTGTACGTGGTCGTGGAGGAACTGATCCCGGAAATGTCGGCCGGCCGGCACTCCAATATCGGCGTCGTCTTTTTCGCCGTCGGCTTCAGCCTGATGATGGCGCTGGACGTGGCGCTGGGGTAAGGAGCGGTCATGAAATACCACATTGAAAAGAATACCGTGCAGGAAACGCTGGTCATCCCGCTGTTCGGGCGGCTGGTCTGCTCCGAGCGGTTTCCGGACCTGTTCTCCGACCCGGAAGCGAAGCGAATCTGCGATTCGCTGGACTACGATTTTGCGGAGAAGCGGAAAAAGATGGAATCCCCCGCCGGCCTCTTCGGCGCGCTGGAGGTGGCGCAGCGGCAGTACGACCTGCGCTGCGAAGCCGAAACCTACCTGAAAGATCATCCGCACGCCGCCGTGGTCAACCTGGGCTGCGGCCTGGACGATACCTTCCGCAAATGCGACAACGGCCTCTGCCGCGGCTATAACATCGACCTTCCGGACGTGATCCGCGTGCGGAACGATCTGCTCCCCGCCGGGGACCGCGAACAGAACCTGGCCTGCGACTTAAACGACCCCTCCTGGATGGACCGGATCGACGCGGCGGACGGCGCGGTCTTCTTCGCCGCCGGCGTCTTCTACTACTTCAGGACCGAAGACGTCCGGGCCCTTTTCGCCGCCATGGCGGAGCGCTTCCCCGGCGCGGTCCTCGTCTTCGACGCCTGCAACGGACGCGGCGCGAAACTGATGCGCAAGACCTGGCTGAAGGAAGCCGGGATCACGGACGTCAGCGCGTTTTTCTCGCTGGAGGACGAGGCGGAACTGCGCGGCCGGAGCCGCCGTTTCGCCTCCGTCACAGCCCGCAGCTACATGCGCGGCTACCGGGACATTTATCACGAAGTCGGCCTGTTCCACAAGCTCATGATCCGCTTCTGCGACAGGCTGGTGAAGATGAAGATCGTGAAGATCACGTTCGGAGAAGAATGACATGACAAGGAAAGAACAGATCAGTAACGCTTATAAACTGACCGGCAGCAACGCGAATTTCTACGACGGCATGATGACCTACTCCACCCTCCCCGGCAAAGCCGTCTGCCGCGTCGTCTGGAACATGGACCGGGAGAAAAACCTCCGCTACATCGAGCAGGCGCTGGCCGGCGTCCCGGAGGATTTTGCCGGAAAACTGCTGGAGGTCCCGGTGGGGACGGGCGTGCTGACCATGCCGGTATATAAAGATTTGCCGGACGCGGACATCACCTGTCTGGACTATTCCGCGGACATGATGCGGTCGGCGCAGAATAAGGCCGAAGCCGCCGGGATCCGGAACGTCACCTTCCGGCAGGGAGACGTCGGCGCGCTCCCGTTCGAGGACGGATCCTTCGACATCGTCCTCTCCCTGAACGGCTTCCACGCCTTCCCGGATAAAGAGGCCGCGTACCGCGAGACCTTCCGCGTGCTGAAGCCCGGCGGAACCTTCTGCGGCTGCTTCTACGTGCAGGGCGGCTGCGCGCGCACCGACTGGTTCATCCGGCATCTGTACGTGAAGAAAGGCTTTTTCACACCGCCGTTCGAGACCGCGTACAGCCTGAAGCGCCGCCTGTCCGGGATGTATGAAAACGTCCGGGTCACGGCGGTCGAGGGCATCGGCTGCTTTCGCTGTACGAAAGCACAGACAGGAGGGAATAAGAAATGACGTGGTGGGTCATCGTTTTGGAAGCCCTGGCGTTCGCAGCGGTGTTTACCGTAATCGTCTTTGCGGCATACCGGGGCGATAAAAAGTCCAGCCCGGCCGGGATCCACAATTACCCGCCGGACATTCAGGAAGAATACTTCAAAACGCACGAACGGGTCGACGTTTCCGCGGGATCCAAAAGCGTGATCCTGGCCAAAAGCTTCGGCATCCTGCTGTTTACGGGGATCCTTCTTGTCTGCGCGCTCATCGCCGGGGCGCGGACCTTCTGGCAGGGCTTTCTGCTGACGTTCGGGCTGATGGTCTGTATCGGCGCTTACGACACCTTCTTTCTGGACTGGGTGCTGTTCGCGAATCTGCCGCAGTTCCGCCTGGAAGGCACCGAACACATGGACAAAGCCTATCATCAGAAATGGTTCCATCTGAAAGGGATGCTCTTCCCCGGCATCGTTTTCGCCCTGATCCCCGCGGCCCTGGTGGGCCTGCTGGTGACGCTTATCCGATAGGAGGACGGGATGGCAAAAAAAAGATTCGGACAACCAGAAAAAGTCCATGAGCAAGCTGTTCCGCGGCAAAGCGATCTTCAAGCCGCTCAATACCGGCCGCATCGACGCCCGCGCCGCGTGCGTGCGGGAGTGGGTCGCGAACATTTTCTTCTACACGAAAAACGGCACGACGGTCATGATCGACGCGGGCTACAATTATGAGCGCCTGCGGGAAAAAATGGGTTGGCTGGATATCGATCCGGCGTCCATTCAGCATATCTTTATCACCCATCAGGACACGGATCACGTCGGCGCGCTGGAGCGGGACAGCGAGCTGCTGTTCAAGAACGCGCCGATCGTCCTCCTGGACGAAGCGACCGCCTCCCTTGACGTGGAGAACGAAACCAAAGTGCAGGGCGCCCTCTCCCGCCTGCTGGCCGGCAAGACCGTCCTGGTCATCGCCCACCGCATGCGGACCGTGGAGGCGGCGGACAGGATCGTCGTCCTCGCGGACGGCAAGGTGGCCGAGGAAGGCAGCCCCGATGAGCTTCTTGCAAAAGAGGACGGCATCTTCCGCCGCATGACGCAGCTTCAAAGCGCCAGCGCTGGCTGGAGCATTTAGCCGAAAACCCTCCCCGGCCGCAAAAAACGGCTGACCATGCCCATTGTTCTGTGCTATACTGTTTCCGGTACCGCGGCATCCCGCCGCCCCCGCACGAACAGGAGCAGAACGATGGGCAATTATTTGGTTTGTTATTTCTCCCCGACGGGAACCACTATGACTGCCGCCCGGCAGATCGCGGCCGCCGTCAAGGCGGACCAGCTGCAGATACAGCCTAAGGAACCGTACACAGAAAACGATCTGAACTGGCGGAAATATTTCTCCCGCTGCAACCGGGAACACCGCAGGAAAAAGCTTCCTGAGGTCGGTTTTCATATGTTTAATCTTGCGCAGTACGGCGTCGTTTTCCTCGGCTTCCCCATCTGGTATGAGACCGCTCCGAACCTCATCCTGTCCTTCCTGAAATCGAATGACTGGTCCGGCCAGCGGCTCATCCTCTTCGCCACCTCCGGCGGCAGCGGCATCCGTCAGGCGCAGGACGACATCCGCGCCTTCCTGAACGGTCACGGCGAGATCCCCGCCGCGGAGATCCTGGACCCGTCCGAGCCGGAAAAGAACGCGGCCTGGGCCAAAGACGTGCTCGCCGCCATCACCCGGGATGAACGGACGGCCGCGGAGGAATATGTCAGCAGGAATTATGAAGAGCCTGCCCCGCCCCCGCCTGCCGAAAAGCCTTCCGGAGGCGGCAAATTCAGCCGGGAATCGGATGTAAAATTCAGCAGCGTCCTCACCCGTCCCCGGGAATCCGAACTTGAAAAACTGCGCCGCGAAAACGAGCAGCTCCGCCTCCTGCTTCAGGATCAGTCAGGCCGCATCCCCCGGAGCCCCCTCGACCGCTACAACTCCGGCGCGATCGAACGCGCCATGCGCAGCACCTCCGCCGGTACCCCGCGAAGCACGCTGAGCCGCACCCTGGACACCTATACGGACCAGAGCTTTGTCGGCAAACTGACGGCCCTGATCCGCGAAAAAGGCATGAAAGAACCGGACGTTTACCGCGCCGCCCAGATCGACCGCAAACTGTTCTCCAAGATCATCTCGGACCAGAACTACAAACCCGCCAAAGACACCTGCGTCGCCCTGTCTTACGCCCTGAAACTGAGCCTGCCGGAGGCCGCCGACCTCCTCTCCCGCGCCGGCTACACCCTCTCGCACAGCAATAAACGCGACGTGATCCTGGAATATTTCTTCAGCGCCGGCCAGTACAATCTGTTCGACATCAACGAAGTTCTCCTGCAGCTGGACCAGCGGCCGCTGGGACGGCAGTCGTAATTGTCGCCGGAAAGGCGACCCGACCGGGCTCCGGCAGTTTTATACTGTATCTGCAAGATCCGGAAGGAAGGAGCAGATACCATGGAAACGGAACAATTCTATCTTATTTGGGGTGATTCCCTCCAATTTGAATTCTGCCCCGGCGGAAACGAGGGGCGGGAACTTTTTCAATTGAGCATCCGCGACAGACACCTTTGGGTGAACAGCACCCTTCTGTTTAAAGCAGTCTGTATCGAAGAAGCCCCCCTTCCGGATCCGATCGCGAGGCTGTTGTTCAAACTCATTTTTCCGCTGTCAAAGTGGGAAATCGAACAGAGCCAGGACATGATGATCGACGGCCCGTATTTGGAGATCCAATACTCTGATGCGGACGGCCGCGGAGCATGGATACGCGCTTTTTCGTTCAGTCATGAGGCCGCGTGGGATTTTATTGATGCAGTGTTCGAATTGTGTCATCTGTCTGACGCCGGGCGGCTCAGAAACACGCTTTTATTCCAAAAAATCAACTACGCAGAGGAGGGAAACATGGAACTGCAAACGATCTGCAACGAAGTACTGGTTATTGAAGAGGGGCTGATGTACGGCACCATCCCGTTTGCTTATGACAATCTGATGTCCGCCCTGAAGCCGGGCCATCCCATGGAGATCCTGGATGAGATGCTTGCGGAGATCTTCTGGGATGTGCAGGCGGGAAGGGAGCCGTCGGTCGAAGCACTGAAATCCACCTTAGACAATTTCAAACAGTTCAGGAAAGTATTTAAAGTACAGAATATGAATGCGCCGATCAGGCATCTGACGGCTTACATCAAGGAGAAAGAGGCAGAAGCAAAATGAACGAATTGCCCTTAACCCGCATCACCATCGACTGGTCCCGCATCGGACCGCGAAGCTACCTGCGGAACATCAAAGCCATCTGCGGCATCGATCAACTTGATTTCGAGCATCCCGTCACCTTTTTCGTGGGCGAAAACGGCAGCGGCAAATCGACCCTCCTCGAGGGGATCGCGGTCGCCTATGGCTTCAATCCCGAGGGCGGCACGAAAAACTACAATTTCTCTACGTACGACTCGCACTCGGAGCTCTGCGACGCCGTAAAGGTCTCCCGCGGTCCCTATAAAGCTGCCGGAGGCTACTTCCTGCGGGCCGAAAGCTTCTACAATGTCGCAACAATGGAGGAAGAATACAGCCGCGGCAGTAATTATGGCTCACAATATTATCACAAGCGCTCCCACGGCGAGAGTTTCCTCAAACTGGTCAAAACCAGTTTCCGTCCCCGCGGGATCTACCTCCTGGATGAACCGGAAGCGGCGCTGTCCCCGCAGAACCAGCTGACGCTGCTGCTGGAAATGGCCCGCCTTTCCCGGCAAGGCGCCCAGTTCATTGTGGCGACGCATTCTCCCATCCTTCTGGCGCTGCCGGATGCCGGGATCCTGAGTTTCGACGACGGCGCGCTCCACCCGTGCGGGTATGAGGATACGGGGAGTTACCAGGTGATGTCGCTGTTCATCAATAATCGGGAAAATGTGCTGCATCACTTGCTGGAGGATGATCTGTCAAGTGAATCATAAAAGAAAACGGGGCAGCCAGCTCACAGTAGATTCTATCTGTGGGGAAAATAAAATGAGTAAGTGTCATCAGCCCAAATTCAGCGAACTATATCAGCAAAAATATCTGGATGCCTTTCCGCCGCATCCGTTATCAGAGCTGGATGAAACTCAGGAAAAACTATTATGGGAACTTTCGATTCTTGTTAATGATATTTCGCTCGAGTCTAACACTCTTAAATTTGGCGTGCCTGATATAGAAGATGGCGATTTAGAGAAGTACAACGAAGCGATAGAATACCTTAAAATTGCCGCAGAAAAAGGACAGGCCAGATGGGGAGACTGGGATATAGAAGACTGTGTCAATGAGCTTCACGAAATAGAAAGAGAAACTGGTAAGAACGGTTATTCGATAGAGGCTGAGAAATTGACATTGAAGTGTGCTGTATTTTTATTGTTATATCCGTTTTGGAGCAGAATGGATGGAAGTTTTGAAAAGGATTTTGCTCTTGACGGCAGGTTGGGGAAGTATTTGAGGATTCTTAAAGAGAAGGATTCCTGTGAAGAGTCATAAATCAGAGAGATGAAGGCTGTCAGGTTTGTCGTGGCGGCCTTTTTGCATTTGTTGCCGGTCACATTTCAAACAGAAGCAGCTCTATCTCCTTTTCAATTGATGAAGATCGCTAAACAAATATATCCCATCCACCCGGTTTATGCTATAATGTTTCCCGGTTCCGCCGTCACTTTCTCCCAGAAATACAGAGGTCCTCATGAACACTGTCATCGTCTACTACTCCCAGCACCACGGCAACACCCTAAAACTGCTTGACGCCATCGCGGCAGCGGATCCTTCCGTGACCTTGATCGACGTGACAAAACAGCCGGAGGCGGACCTCTCCGCCTATGAGCGGATCGGTCTGGCTTCCGGGATCTATTTCAGTTCTTTCGCGAAGCCGCTCATCGCCTTTGCGGAGGCGCATCTGCCGGAAAACCGGGAGGTGTTTTATCTCTACACCCACGGCGCGCCGGTCGGGGGCTTTCTGAAGGGGATCCGGGCGGCCACGGCCAGGAAGAACTGCCGGGAGATCGGCATTTATCATTGCCTGGGGTTCGACACGTACGGGCCGTTCAAGCTGATCGGTGGCATTGCCAAGGGGCATCCGACCGCGGAGGAGATCGACGGGGCGGTGAGTTTTTACCGCTCCCTGTGAGCCCATCGGTGGATTTATGTTATAATGACGCCAAACGCACCTGAGGCACGCCCATGGATATCCGTGAACTGAAACTGACCGACCTGCAGCCGTCCCAGTTTTATATTTCCGAAAAGAAGCTGAGGGAAGTGGAAAGCCGGTTTAATCCGGCCGATCTTTCCACATTCGAACCTATCCCCGTGAAGGTCCTGGACGGCGTCCCGGTCATGACGGACGGGCATACCCGTGCAGCGGCCGCGCTCCGGGCCGGGCTCGATGCGGTCCCGCTGGTCGAGGACCCGGACGAACTGGACTGGGAGATGTACCGGCGGTGCGTCGCGGAATGCCGCGTCCGGGGCGTCCGCTCTCCGGCCGATCTGCTCCCGCGGATCGTGTCCGAAGAGGAATACCGGGAAAAGTGGGACCGGTGGTGCGATGAAATGCAGGCGGAAGTGATAGCAGAAAGAGGAGGAAGCGCCGTGAAGACCGACTGGTACAAAAACGCCGTAGTCTATCAGATCTATCCGTTCAGTTTTATGGACGCGAACAATGACGGCTGGGGCGATATCGAGGGAATCATCTCCAAACTGGACTATGTCCGGGACCTGGGCGTCACCGCCATCTGGTTCTCGCCGCTGTATCAGTCGCCGGACAAGGATTACGGGTACGATATCAGCGATTACCGCGCGATCGACGAAAAGTTCGGCAGCATGGCGGATTTTGAGCGGCTGCTGGACGAATGCCACCGCCGCGGGTTGAAGGTGATTATGGACATGGTGGTCAACCACACGTCCACGGAGCATCCGTGGTTCAAAGTCGCGCTGAGCTCGCCGGATTCGCCTTACCGGGATTACTACATCATCCGGAAAGGGCGAAAGGAAGGCGGGAAGCTCCTGCCGCCCACCAACTGGGCCTCCACATTCACGGGCAGCGCCTGGGAACGGATCGGGGACAGCGACGAGTTCTATCTGCACCTGTTCTGCGTGGAGCAGGCGGACCTGAACTGGGACAATCCGAAGGTGCGGCAGGAGGTCATCGATATCCTGAATTTCTGGCTGGAGAAGGGTGTGGACGGCTTCCGGTTCGACGTGTTCAACATGTCCTCGAAAGTCCATCCGCTACGCGACGATACGGCGAAGAAGACCTTCCAGAAAGGCGCGCAGTACTTCGTGGACGGCCCGCACATGCATGAATATCTGCAGGAGCTGAACCGGGAGGCGCTCTCCCGCTTCGACTGCTATACCGTCGGCGAGTCGTACCATCCGTCGCCGGAGAACGCGCGGGAATACGTGCGGGCGGAGAATCACGAGCTGGATACGATCTTTAATTTCGGCCACCTGGACTCCGACAACATCGGCGGCATGAAGTTTTTCAAAAAGAAATTCGACCTCCTGCAGTTCAAAAAGGGCCTCTTCGGCCCGCAGTCCGCGAGTTTCGGGGAGGGCTGGAACACGCTGGTGCTGGAGAACCATGACAACCCGCGCTGCGTGAACCGCTTCGGCATCGATACGAAGCATTACCGCTACGAAGCGGCCACGATGCTGGCCACGGTCACGTACCTCGGCTTCGGGATCCCGTTCATTTACATGGGCCAGGAGCTCGGCATGACGAACTGCGATTTCCGCAGCATGGACGAACTCAAAGACCCGGTGAGCCATTTCGTGTACGACCTCATGAGTTCTTATCATATGCCGAAGAAGCTGGCCTTCCGCTTCATCAAATACGGCGCGCGCGACCACGCCCGGGTGCCCATGCAGTGGGACGGCGGCGTCAACGCGGGCTTCAACAAGGGGCACGAGCCGTGGCAGTGCGTGAATCCGGTTTATCCGGAGATCAATGCGGAGAAGGATCTGCGGGTGGAGCGGTCCGTGTACCGGTATTATCAGAAACTTCTGGAAATCAAAAAGACGAACGAGACCGCCGTTTCCGGCAAGGTGGAGGAATACGACCCCGGCAACCGGAAAGTGCTGGCGTACACGCGCGGGACGGAAGGCAAGCGGCTTTTCGTGGCCGGCAATTTTACGAAACGTCCGGTGAAGTTTTCCCTGCCCTCCTGGACGGCCGGCGCCCGCGTCCTGCTGGACAACGGCGGCGGGACGGATATCCGGGACGGGGTCATTACGCTGAAGCCTTATCAGGCGGCCGTCTGGGAAGAATGATATGGGTTCCCTGCTCATTGCCGTAATCTACCTGGCCTTCGTCAGCCTGGGGCTGCCGGACTCCCTGCTCGGCTCGGCGTGGCCGACCATGCGGGAGGCTTTTGGCGTGCCTTCTTCGTACGCGGGCTACGTTTCGATGGCGATCGCGTTCATGACGATCGTGTCGGCTCTCGTAAGCCCGGCGCTGATCAAAAGGGTCCATACGAAGTGGATCGTGATCTGCTCAATCGGGCTGACCGTGATCGGCCTGCTCGGGTTTTCTATCTCGTCGCAGTACTGGATGCTGTTCCTGTTCGCGGTCCCCTACGGGCTCGGCGCGGGGTCGGTGGACGCGTCGCTCAACCACTACGTGGCCAATCATTATTCCGCGTCCGTGATGAATTTCCTGCACTGTTTCTACGGCCTCGGCGCGGTGATCAGCCCGAACATTATGGCGCTGGCGCTGCAGCACGCGCGGTGGAACGAGGGGTACCGCTGGACGGCGTACCTGCAGATGGCGATCCTGGCCGTCTGCCTTCTCTCGCTGCCGCTCTGGAAGGCCGGGACGGCGGCGGGCGGAAACGATGAAAAGACGGCGGGGGCCGGGATCCGGGAAGCGCTGAAGGTCCCGGGCGTGCCGGCAACGCTGGCGGCGTTCTTTTCCTACTGTGCGGGTGAGGCGACGTGCTTCCTGTGGACGTCCAGCTATTTCGCGGGGACGAAGGAAGGCATGAGCAGGGAACTGGTCGCGGCGTTCGGGTCGCTGATCTTCGGCGGGCTGATGATCGGCAGGCTGATCGCGGGCATCGTTGCGGGGAAGTTGGGAGACCGGAAGCTGATCCGGATCGGGATCGGCACGGAACTGCTCGGGATCGTGCTGATCGCGCTGCCGTTCCCGGGATACGGCGCGGCGGCGGCCGGGTTCCTGATCACGGGCATCGGCATGGGGCCGGTCTATCCGGCCATCCAGCACATGGCGCCGGAGAATTTCGGCCGGCGGGTGAGCGCGGCTGTCATCGGCCTGCAGATGGCCTCCGCGTATATCGGAAGCACGTTCATGCCCATGGTGTTCGGCCATCTCCAGCAGGCGGCCGGGATCGGGATCATGCCGTTCTGGCTGCTGCTGTTCGCCGGGCTGAACGTCGCGCTGCTGGAAATCGCTTACAGGAGAATCGCGGCACATGGAAACTGAAAGACTGATCATCGACGCGGTCAGAGAGACCGACAAAGAGGATTATTTCACTCATATTTCGCACGATAAAAAGGTCCTGGAGACCTTCATCTGCCGGTACGCGGAGACGCTTGAGGAGTTCGATTTCTCCTCTTATCCCGGCCGGGAGGACCTGTTCGCGGTGCGGCTGAAGGAAACGGGGCGGCTCATCGGCATCGTCACATATTTCGACGAAAAAGACGGTTCCTGCGAGATCGGCTACGGGATCGGCTCAGCCTTCTGGGGACACGGCTACGCCACGGAAGCGGTCAGGCGGTTCCTGGAATATCTGTTCCGGGAAAAAGGCATGGAGACGGTCTGCGCCTCCTTCTTTACCGGCAACGACGCCTCCCGCCGCGTCATGGAAAAGTGCGGGATGCGCTACAGTCATTTCACCGAAAAAGAACTGACCTACCTCGGCATCGAGCGGGATCTCACTTACTATGTGATCCGCCGGGATGAGCAAGGCGGGGCATAGTTTTTCTCTTTTTTTCGAATGTTGTTATTGACTATCGGCCGCAATTGTTTATAATAATTATATCCTTATAAACAATCTATAAAGGAGGGCATCATGGCAGAGGAACCTAAAAAGGTCTTTAATGATCTGAAAGAAGGGGCAAAGGGAGCCTTTCAGGCTGTCAAGGAAGAAACGCAGGAAGTAGTGCAGGAAGCGAAAGCGACCGCGACCGGTCAGAAGCTTGATTCCGCCGGGACGGTAGGCGGTGCCGGATACCGTGCGGACAACAGCAAGACCAGCGTTGTGGGCATTTTTGCTCTGGTCCTCGGTATTCTTTCCATCGTTTGCGCCTGGTTCGGCTACGGCGCCATTGCCGGTGTCATTTTCGGTATCGTCGGCATTGTCCTGGGCGCCATGGGCCGGAAGCAGGCCCAGACCGGCGTGGCTACCGCCGGTTTCGTATGCAGCCTGATCGGTCTGATCCTGTCCGCGGTCCGTCTGGTCTGCGTCATTGCCTGCGTTGCGGCCGTCAACAGCGCGCTGAAATAATCAGGCAATGCTTCCCAGCATAGAAATCTTTGGGCGCAGCATCCCGACTTACTGGATCTGCGCCCTCACTGGTTTCGCGGTCTGCGGGCTCGGCGCTCTTCTGCGTCACAAAGATTTCCGGGATCTGCAGCAGGTCGATATCACCAACGCCTGCGCTCTCATGGGGATCGGGATCGTCGTAGGAGGGCGTCTCCTTTTTATGCTCACAATGGTGCCGCTGGTCATCCGCAACTGGGATATCCTGCGGGCGGATCCTCATCTCCTTTACGAGATCCTGACCAACGGCCTCGTATTCTACGGCGGCCTGTTCGGCGCGATCCTGGCGCTGTACTGGTATTGCCGCCACTACCGCCTGGATCACAAAGCGTTCTTCGACTATCTGGCGCCCCTGTTCCCGCTCTTTCACGTATTCGGCCGCATCAGCTGCTTCCTGACGGGCTGCTGCCACGGCCAGGTGTCCGAGCGCTTCGGCATCGCCTTTACGAACAGCACCTCCGCGGAAAACGGGATCCCGTATTTCCCCATCCAGCTGGTCGGCTCCTTCTGCAACCTGCTCCTGTTCCTGTTTGTGCGGGCTTACGAAAAGAAGCACCACCGGGAGGGCAAGGCGCTCACTGCTTACCTGGTGCCTTATGCCGTCGGGCGGTTTATTATTGAATTCTTCCGCGGCGACGAGATCCGCGGGATCTACTTCGGTCTTTCGACTTCGCAGTGGATCAGTCTTTTTATTCTTGCTTTCTATCTGATCCGGCTGATCCGTCACCGGCCGCGTTCCCGGGCGCCGCAGACGGCGTGACGCCGGCAGGGAGTCACTGAAATGGAGCCCTTCAGAAAAACCATACGGGTAGCGGCGGCTGTCATTATCGACAACGGCCGCATTTTTGCGACCCAGCGCGGGTACGGGCCCTGGAAGGATTACTGGGAATTCCCCGGCGGCAAGATCGAGCCGGGCGAAACGCCGGAGGAAGCGCTGCACCGGGAGATCCGGGAAGAACTGGAAGCCGGCATCGCCGTGGGGGAACGGCTCGCCGCGGTCGAGTACGATTACCCGGAGTTCCACCTCAGCATGGAATGCTTCCTGGCCGAGGTAACGGACGGGCAGCTCATCCTGAAAGAGCACGAAGCAGCCCGGTGGCTGGGGCAGGAAGAACTGGACAGTGTCAACTGGCTTCCGGCGGACCGGGAAGTGGCGGAGAGGCTGAAAAAGAGGGGATAGCAGGGATCTCGCAGGAACCTCTTTTTTTTGGCCAATTGTCGCCCTAAAGGCGACCGCCTCGCCTCTCCGGCCTGCTATGATCCTCTTATCCAACTACAAGTTAGTTGACATCCCAGCTCTTCGACGCTATACATCGCAGGGGAGGACTGCCGGTATGAACCTGACAAACCCTGAAAAAACAATGATCCTGTTAGTCGGCATCCAGGCCAGCGGGAAGACGTCGTTCTGCCGCGCCTATTTCCCCGGGCTGGTCCGGGTCAGTCTGGACGAACTGCACACCCGCCGGAAAGAAGCGCTGCTGATCGATGACTGCCTCGCGAACGGGGTATCCTTTGTCGTCGACAACACGAATCCGACCCGGATGGACCGCGCCGGATACATCGAAAAAGCGAAAACTGCGGGCTATGCGGTTCTGGGTTATTATTTCCGCTCATCGATCACAGACTGCGTTGACCGGAACAGCCGCAGGACCGGGAAGGCCCGAGTCCCCCGCAATGCGGTCGCGCACACGCACCGGATCCTGGAACTGCCGGATCCTGCGGAAGGCTTTGACCGCCTGTTCTACGTGCAGATCACGGACGGCGGTTTCTCGGTCGAAGAATGGAAAGAGATGGAGGAAGAAAATGAAATTTGAAGATCTGGATAAAGAAATGCGGGTCTATGAGGAGTCCCTGGATCAGTTCATCCTGCCGGACCTGTTCCTGGCGGCGCGGCTGGACGGGCGGTCTTTCACGCGGCTGACCAAGGAGACCTGCCCGTTCGAAGCGCCGTTCGATATCCGCTTCCGCGACCTCATGGTGGAAACAGCCAAAGCCCTGATGACCTGCGGTTTCCGGATCGTGTACGGATACACGGAAAGCGACGAGATCTCGCTGCTCTTCCACCCGGATGACTGTACGTTCGGGCGAAAGGTGCGAAAGCTCAATACGACGCTGGCCGGCGAGGCGAGCGCTGCGTTTTCCCTGGCGCTCGGGCGGGCCGCCACGTTCGACTGCCGCCTGATCCCGCTGCCGAATCCCAAGCGGGTGGAGGACTATTTCGCCTGGCGCCAGGAAGATTCGCACCGGAATTCCCTGAACGCCTGGTGCTACTGGACGCTCCGCAAGGAGGGCCTGAGCCAGGGGCAGGCGACCGCGGCGCTGGAAGGGCGGAGCGTTCCGTACAAGAACGAGCTGCTGTTCCAACGGGGGATCAATTACAACGATCTTCCGTCGTGGCAGAAGCGCGGGACGGGCGTGTATTTCCAAGACGTTCCCAAAGCAGGCTTCAATCCGGTGACCGGCACGGCGGTGCAGACGCTGCGGCGTGAATTGACGGCCGATTATGAACTGCCGCTCGGGGAGGATTACCGGCGTTTCGTGGCCGGATTTCTGCAGGAATGACAGGGCGGAGGCGGCGGAAAACGCAGAAAACCTGCGCCATTTAATTTTAAACTGCCCGGCTATATGGTATAATGTTCTTGAGGTCCCATCCATGGCGTACAACGAACTCATCAAAAATTTCAACCGCATCCGGGACTACATGAAGGATTTTTACGTCTTCGGATTCAAGAGCAGAGGCGACTTCACCCAGAAGAGCGCCCGCTCTTATGATGACGAAAAACGCCGGGTGGAGAGCTGGCTGGGCGATTACATGTCCTTCCGGCATACGCCGGACGGGAAGAACGTGTTCCTTTCCATCGACAGCCGCGCGGCGGAAAGCAATCCGCTGTATACTGCGTGGAAGACAAAATCGTTCACGGACGGGGATATCACACTGCATTTCATCCTGTTCGACATCCTGTACTCTCCTGCTGTCAAAATGACGCTGAAGGAGATCCTGGACCGGATCGACCGGGAATATCTGGCGGACTTTGCGGAGCCGCCGGAGTTTGACGAGTCCACCGTCCGCAAAAAGCTGAAGGAATATGTCGAAGAAGGCCTGATCCGGGCGGAGAAGGACGGGCGGCAGATGCTGTACAGCCGCTGCGAAACGACGGATCTGACCGGGGCATCGGACGTCATCGATTTCTTCTCCGAAACCGCGCCGCTCGGCGTGATCGGCTCGTTCCTGAAGGACCGCCTGCCGGAGCACAGAAATATTTTCAGTTTCAAGCACCACTATATCAACGCTGCGCTGGACAGCGAGATCCTGCTGACACTGCTGACCGCAATCAGGGAAAAGCGGACGGTCACGCTGGAGAATAAGAGCCCCCGCTTCGCGCGCGTCACGACGGTCGAAGTGCTCCCGCTCAAGATCCTGGCCGGCACGCAGGACGGGCGCTGGTATCTGATGTCGCTGCATCTGAAGGGCAATCATTTCAATGCCTACCGCCTGGATTACCTGCAGAAGGTGAAGCCCGGCGAAGTGTATGAAAAGTTCGATACCGCAGCCCGGGCCTACGAAAAGCGGGCCGCGCACTCCTGGAGCGTCAGCTGCGAATGGAGCATGCAGCGGCTCGAACACGTCGAATTTGTCGTGGAGGTCCTGCCCGGCGAAGAGCACATCGTCGAGCGCCTGGAGCGCGAAAAACGCTGCGGGAGCGTCGAACAGATCGATGAAACGCACTGGCGCTTCTCGGCGGATATCTTCAATTCCCAGGAGATCCTGCCCTGGATCCGGACGTTTATCTGCCGCATCACGCAGATGGATTTTTCCAACCGGACGGTGGAGAACAAGTTCAAAGAGGACCTGGCCGAGATAATGCGGCTGTACGGCCTCACGGACAGGGAGGCGGAGTCATGATCTTTTCCGAACTGTATTCCGCCTATTACAATACCGTGGCCGGGATCCTCTCCGCCTGCCTGAACGGCCGGCCCGAGGAGAAGGATCTGCGGAAAATCGTGGAGGAGCGCGCCTTCTCTGAAAGCGTCCTGACCGTGCTGCCCGCTCTGAAGGAAGGCCGCTGGCAGCTGCTGCGGCCGGATCTGACCACACCGCTGCGCCGCGAACCGGCCATCCCGCTGACCCTGCTGGAAAAGCGCTGGCTGAAGGCGATTTTGCAGGATCCGCGGATCCGCCTGTTTGACGTGCACGTCGATGGGCTGGACGGCGTGGATCCGCTCTTTGACCTGAATGATATCTCCTACTACGACCGCTATGCGGACGGCGACCCCTTCGAAGACCCGGAGTACGTCCGCCGCTTCCGCCTGATCCGCGAAGCGATTCGCACCGGCACGCCCCTGCAGGCGGCCTATGTGAACCGCAAAGGCCTCCGCCTCCGCATGCGCTTCATCCCCACCGGCCTGGAATACTCCGAAAAGGACGACAAATTCCGGGTCCGCGTGACCGGCAGCCGCTTCGCGAACCTGCGGCTCGGCCGCATCACCCGCCTGGGGATCTATCAGGGCGACGGTCCCTGGCACCGCGCGCCGGAACCGGAACGGATCGAGGAAGTGACCCTGGAACTCCGCGACGAACGGAACGCCCTGGACCGCGTGATGAATCATTTCGCACACCTGGAGAAGGAGGCGGAAAAGATCGGCAAGGACCGGTACCGGATCCGCCTGCGGTATTACAAGTCCGATGAGACGGAGCTGGTGATCCGGATCTTAGGGTTCGGGCCGGTGATTAAGGTGACGGAACCAGAGAACTTTGTGGATCTGATCAAAGAGAGGCTGATAAGGCAAAAAGAATGCGGGATACGATGATAGAGAGGCTGCGGACGGAAGTTCGCAGCTTTTTTTCCGTGATAAAGGATCATTGGATCGATATTATTTATACAGAGATGACTGGATCATATGCGTCGTGGACGTACACCCCGGGACGGAACGATCTGTATCGGGAAATTGGTCCTGGCCTCTCCGGCAGCAAAAGAAACCGATGCCACCTGAACGAATCTGGGGAATTGTACCCTGTGAAGTATCAGGATTCCGGTTTCGGGACGGGCCTTGTAGTACCGGCATAAGGGTTGCAAGATAATCGCTGCCTGCAACTGCTCCCCGCGTACGATTCTCGGCCTGTTTCTTTTTTGCTAAAACATATTGTCTGAGGATGGATTCCCTGTGCCTTTGTGGCTGACCGGACAACAATGTTTCCCGGAAGATATCGATGCTGACGGCAATTACAGCCCGAGCGCCTTCGAGATGCTTCCGGTTTTGTTTGTAAAAAACTACTGAAAACTTCTGTAATCTCCTCTTTTCGCAGCTTTTTTTCCGTGATTCTGCCCAATTATTGCTGCTACAATGCGCTTGCAAGGAAAGATGCAAGCAGCAATCTTCGGAATAGGAAGGTTGGTCCTCAAGGGACGCCTGCCTGATAAGCAGGAATCAGTCCGGTGAAAGTCCGGTCACCTTAATAACACCGCATCTTGACAGAAAGGCGCATACAGCAAACGTTTCCCCCCACTACATGACTGTAAATCATAAGAACCTGCAGATTGGAACTGCAGGATGCGCCTTGAAAAGGGAAAGGCACCCACAGCAAATAAACCGGTATTGAGGATACTCAAAGCAGGTCCGACTCCTGCATGTACGGTGCCTTGTTTGCAAAAAAGGGAAGAAAGGAAGTGAGTTTCATGTTAGAATACCTGAAAGAAGAAGCCAACCGCACGCTGACGGAAAACGGCGCGGTCACGCCCGCGTCCACCGGGTCCGACTGCCTGGACCTGTTCGCGACGATCGGGGCGCTGCGCCGGGAAAGCGGCGACGAGATCATCGACCGCTTCGTGCGCGCGTATGCGGAAGACAGGAACGCTGCCATGAAACTCCTGTTTTTCGGACGCGACGTGCGCGGCGGGCTCGGCGAGCGGCGCGTGTTCCGCGTGATCCTGCGCTGGCTGGCGGACAATGAGCCCGAAAGCGTACGGAAAAACATCCGCCTGATCGCGGAATTCGGACGCTTTGACGACCTGCTCTCCCTCCTGGGGACCCGCTGCGAAAAAGACGCGCTGATGTACCTGAAGGAGCAGTTCGGGCGCGATCTGCAGGCGCTGGAGCGCGGCGACGCGGTCTCCCTGCTGGGCAAATGGCTCCCTTCCGTGAATACGTCCAATAAAGAAACGGTGGAAGCGGCCGGGAAAGTCCGCCGGGCTTTCGGCCTGAAAGAGGCCGAATACCGCAAAGCGCTGACGGCGCTGCGCGCGCGGATCCGCATTCTGGAGAACGATCTCCGCGAAAAGGATTACACCTTTGATTACGAGAAGCAGCCTTCGCGGGCCCTGTTCAAATACCGGAAAGCGTTCGCGCGGAACGACGGGGAGCGGTACGCCGCATTTCTGGACCGCGCGGCAAAGGGCGAGGCCGTGCTGCATGCGGACAACGTCGCGCCTTACGAGCTGGTCGAGCCCTTCCTGAAAGGGGCGAACTGGTTCCGGAACCGCAGCTACATGCGCAGCATCAGCGAGGAGGAAAAAGCATCCCTGAATGCGACCTGGAGCGCGCTGCCCGATTTCTGCGGGGAGGACGACACGCTGGCCGTCATCGACACCTCCGGCTCCATGTACTGTACCAGCAACCCCCTGCCCGCCTCCGTGGCGCTCTCGCTGGGGCTGTACATGGCGGAGCGCAATAAAGGCGCTTTCCGCGGCCACTTCATCGAGTTTTCCGCGCATCCCCGCCTGATCGGGATCAAAGGCGAGACATTCGCGGACCGGCTGCGGTACGCTGCCTCGTTCAATGAAGTCGCCAATACGGATCTGGAAGCGGTCTTTGACCTGATCCTGGATGCAGCCGTGAAAAACCGTGTACCGCAGGATGAACTGCCCGCCCGGTTAGTCATCATCTCGGACATGGAATTCGACAGCTGCATCCAAAACGCGGAGCTTTCGAACTTTGAAAACGCGAAACGGAAGTTTGAGGCGGCCGGATACCGGCTCCCTGAGGTCGTTTTCTGGAACGCGGCCAGCCGGCACCGCCAGCAGCCCGTCACCCTGAACGAGCAGGGTGTAGCGCTGGTCTCCGGCGTGACGCCCCGGCTCTTCGGGATGATCGCAGGCGGCGTACTCTCCCCTTACACCTTCATGATGGAGGTGCTGGAGAGCGAGCGGTACGCGGCGGTCACGGCGTAAGATTTTACTCAAACAGGCACACGGGCGGGCATGGAGGACCATGTTCCGCCCGTTTTCGGAGGACAATGAAATGTTTGAAATAAAAGGAAAAGTCACCACCGCCATCTGCTACGCTACGGTGGTGGAGGACGAAGCTATCGAACAGATCCGCCGCATGTGCGACTACTCTCTCACCGAGGGGAGCCGCGTGCGCATCATGCCCGACGTGCACGCCGGGAAGGGATGCACGATCGGGACGACGATGACGGTCACCGACAAGGCCTGCCCGAATATCGTCGGCGTGGATATCGGCTGCGGCATGTACACGGTCAAGCTGGACGTCAAGGAGCCGGATCTCAAACTGATCGATGCGACCTGCTACTACATCCCGTCCGGGATGAACACCTGGGAGGGGCGCGTCGAGCCGTTCGACCTGACCGGCCTGAAGTGCTACCGCGAGCTTCACGACACGAAGCGTCTGGAGCGCTCCCTGGGCACGCTGGGCGGCGGGAACCACTTCATCGAGGTGGAGCACGCGTCCGACGGGACGTACTACCTGGTGATCCACTCCGGCAGCCGCAACCTGGGCAAGCAGGTGGCGGAGATCTACCAGCAGCTGGCCATCGACCTGCACATGGGAAAGGACGGGTACTTCAAGCAGCGCGAAGAGATCATCCGCACGTACAAAGAAGAAGGCCGCCGCACCGAGATCCAGGCTGCGCTGAAACAGCTGGAGCGCGAGTTCAAGACGCAGGACCTGGACGCGCCGCAGGACATCTGCTGGCTGTGGGGCGAATACCTGGAGAACTACCTGCACGACGTGGAGATCTGCCAACGCTTTGCGCGCCGCAGCCGCGAAAAGATGGCGGAGATCATCCTGGAGCGCACCGGGATGAAGGCGCTGGAGGCGTTCCACACGATCCACAACTACATTGACACGGACGAGATGATCCTGCGCAAAGGCGCGATCGCCGCACACAAGGGCGAAAAAGTCCTGATCCCCATCAACATGCGCGACGGCTCCGTCCTGGCCGTCGGCCGCGGGAACCCCGAGTGGAACTACTCCGCTCCTCACGGCGCCGGCCGCATCATGTCCCGCACGGCTGCGAGAAACACACTCAGCATGGCGGAATACCGCGAATCCATGAAAGGCATCTTCACCACCTCCGTGAGCGCGGAGACGCTGGACGAGGCGCCCATGGCGTACAAGTCTCTGGAGGACATTATCGACGTGATCCGCGATTCCGTGGATATCATTGAGGTGATGAAACCGGTGTACAATTTCAAGGCAGCCGGGGATGACGTGCCGTGGAAGAAAAAGAAAGGCAATGGGGTTGCGGACAGTAAGCCCACTACTAAGTCAGAAGGCCTGGCTGGCCCGGCTGACTCGGAGGACTGTGTATAAAGGAGAAAAATGAGCTGCGCAAACAAAGAAACAAGAATCCCGGGATGTTCTGCGGAACTGCTTGATCTGCTCATGGAGGTTCCGCCTGATCTGGAGAAAATCAAAGCAGAACTGGCAAAAGGTTATTCTCCAGATCAGGTATCCAGAACCGCGGCAGAGTATGTTGACAGATGTCATTGGGATGATTTTGAAGACTGGGATGACGAATGGGAGGATCAGGAAGCTGCCTGGGATAATAACCTTAAGCTTCGCGAAGCAAAGCTTGATACAACCAAAAGCAGTGCGTACCTATATGAGGTGATTGAGTTATTGCTGGATTACGGCCTTGATCCGAATGCGTCTTATGGCTCCATTTCCATTCTGCGTATGTTGCCCTGGGTCCATAACGAGTATGTCGGAGCGGATACTTTAGCGCTTTTATTTGAGCATGGCGCGAATCCCATGCTGGAAGTCGATGGAGAAAACTTATTTAATCTGCTTGATTTTGACGTAATATTTGATGCGATCGAACAGGAAGACCGTCGTGTCTATGACGCCCTGGTTCATTCGTGGCTGGTATATTTAGGCTACGGTGCTGTTGACCCAACGGGCGAACTGCCTATAACCGTCTTCCCTGAACGTTATGCATCTGAAGAGTATGGCAAAACCTTCAGAGTGACTGATTTGCGGAAGCATAGGAATTATTCGTTCTGCATGTCCTTTGTAGAAGGCCGGGGAGAGAAGTGGTCTCTGCATGTTTTTGACAAACGAACCCGTTGGGAGGTTGCAAGACTGTAAAAAGAAAAGTGTTATGTGCAAAACGGGTGGTTTTTCTGAGCTGATCCCGGCGGGACATTAACTACCGGTTGATTGACAATCTGCCCCGGCCTGTTATAATAGGCCCCGGAAAGGAAGAAACTATTTCTATGAAAACCATGATCAAAACCAGCTTGCTGTATACGTTCGAATCCGAAGCCCTGCATTTTGAACAGGGCCAGGTTTCACGCGGAAATAACGGGAGGCTGCAAATGGATCGGTAGATTCAGAAAGCAGATATCAGCCAAAAGGCGCTTCTCGGGATTTCCGGGGAGCGCCTTTTTTAGCCCCTTATAGACCACTATGGAGGTGGGGCGGTCTGTAAAACCGTCAGCTTAAGGCTCAGAGAAGTTCGATTCTTCTTAGGGGGACGCGCCGGTAGCCCAAATGGCAGAGGCATAGAGCTTAAGTCTCCATCAGGTGCGGGTTCGACTCCCGCGCGGCGTATGGCCACATAGCCCAAAGGAAGGAGGTGGCTGACATGCCCACCATAGATATGGCGGCGACAGGCCGCAACATCAGAGACAAGAGAATAAAAGCCGGCATGACGGTGGCAGACGTTACGGATGCCTGCGGCGTCAGCGCAGCGGCAGTCTGCAAGTGGCAGAGCGGCCAGAGCATTCCGACCATTGACAACATGATCATCCTGGCTGCGATCTGGAACTGTAAGATCGATGACATCGTCGTCGTACAGATCGTATGACGATGCATCCGGCCCGGTAGCGGGGCTGGTAGAGCAGCGGTTTGAAGCACCGTGCGAGGAGGTTCGACACCTTCCCGGGCCATCTGCGCACGGCAAGCATTTTTTTAAAGATTTTTCAAAAAAGTGCTTGCATTCTTCCTGAGGCTATGGTATAGTGAGCCTCGAAGGAAGTGCCTGTCCTTCTATTCGGTGTGAATAGAAGACATAGACTTCCGATTTTTTATATCACGAGGGTAAAGCTTTCCATGTACTGGTTAACTGCTCAAAAACATACGGCCGCGCAGGTCCCCGCCATGAAATTGGCGGTCTCCTTCGAATGCGCGAATATGGGCAGTATCATACTCCCGCGCACAGAAGGTAAGGATGATACTGTGAGCAGGCGAAGTAGGACTATGGGATAACCAGAGTTGATGGATATCGCATACGAGCCGCCTGCGGAAGAGATTCCAAGGGCGGTTTTCTTTTTGAAATAAATGGGTGCATGGCTCAATTGGCAGAGCGTCCGGCCGTTAACCGGAAGGCTGCAGGTTCAAATCCTGCTGTGCCCGCTCGTCGGAGACGACGAAATAACTTAATAGGGTGAAGGAAACAGGCACTTCCTTCATCCGCCCGGCCGAATTGGCGCAATGGCAGCGCGTCTGTTTCGTAATCAGAAGGTTATCGGTTCAAGTCCGATATTCGGCTCTGCGGATTAAGTTGGAGAGGTTCCACGATGGCCTCATAAGCCATGTACATGGGTTCGAATCCCATATCCGCTACGCTTACAAAAACAGGCCCGCCGCAGCCGCGGACCGGAAAGGAAAAACCATGTACCGTACAGGATCCGGGGAAGCCATCCGTTTCGACATGATCCCGGAAAGAATGGACCAGTTCAGGAATGCCACAAAGCAGTTCGGCTCCGATTATCAGATCATAATCGGGACCGACTCCCAGAACTTCTCTGACACGAAGATCGTTACCGTTATCGCCATCGTCTGCAAAGGGCACGGCGGGATCTTCTTCTATGAAGTGTCCCGTAAGCCGGTCATTAAGAACGTGCGCCTGAAACTGCAGGTGGAAACGACAGACAGCCTGATCACAGCGCAGCGGCTCATCGATCTGCTGGAAGGGAAGGACGAGTACAGTCTGCTGTACCGGGAGTGTCCGCTTGCGATCCATGTCGATGCGGGGAATTCCGAGAAGGGCAGGACCAGAGAGCTGATTCCTGAGATCGTCGGATGGATCCGTGCGTGCGGTTACAATGCTTTCACCAAACCGGACAGTTTTGTAGCGTCCACGATTGCGGACAGGATCAGCAAATGATTTTTTCGCACGTTTTTTTCCGTGATTCCTATGCGGAATACTGATAGGATCATGGTGCAAAAGCTAAAACAATAATGAAAACGGAGGCTACAACCATGGAAAAACTGCTTGTTACACAGGCACTTGATGAAAGAGATCTGCTTGTGAAAAAGATCTCCGATAAAATCGCAAAGGCAAGCTTTGTCGATACAGTCAGAAACAACGAAGATATGGTCGCCAAAGCGCGCATCGGGAAGGAGGATTTCGCCCGTCAGGCGGAATCGGCATTTCAGCAGATCCGGGATCTGATCACCCGGTATCAGAAGATCGATGCGGCGATCGTGGCATCGAATGCCGTCACAAAGGTGACTACTTCCTACGGTGAGTTCACGGTGGCCGGAGCCATTTCTCTGCGAAACCGGCTGCGCGGGAACGGGACGTACGAAGAAGATGCCGATTTTGAAGGAAACCTTCTGCGGAAGATGGAGACCGAGTTCTTTGCCCAGGTCCAGGTGACCGAGGCGCGGAATCAGAAGCTGCAGAGCACGGCGGAAAACATGCGTCTTTCCATTCTGGGGAAAGACAGCAAGGTGAAAGACGATAAGCCGCTGGATGTCGTGGAGACTTACGTCCGCGAAAACACCACGGTACTGGTGGACCCGCTGAATGTCCAGAAGCAGATCGAAGTTCTGAAAGAAAAGAGAGACACTCTCCTGCGGGAACTGGATACGCAGATCAAGGTGTCCAATGCGACGACTTTTATTGAGATCTGAATAAGATGCCTGTCATGCGAAAACTCTGAACTTGCCTCCCCTGTAACAGGGTCACGTTACACCGACAGTATGAAAAACTGTTATCATATTCCGGAATAGCTCAGTGGAGAGCAGTAGCCTCTTAAGCTACGTGTCCCGGGTCCAAATCCCGGTTCCGATACCAGGCCGGAGAAAGACCGGTCGCCGTATTTTCGGTTTTATGTAATAGGTTTTCGTTGAACTGTGAACTGTCAAAGGTTTTCACTTGAACTGATATCGGATAACAGTGAACTTTCCTGCAGGCATAGCAATATGCTGAAATCCATGAAAACGGTTCGGTGCTGAGGCAATTGACCGGGAGTTCCCCGCATGGCTGCATGACAGGCATTGATCTCTGCAGGACAGGATCAGCAAATGATCCAACCGACCGTTGGATGACAAACAGGCCGGAGTCAGCTATACTGGCTCCGGAAACCAAAGAAAGGAACAAAACCATGTTAACCTTAGCCCTCAAACGAATCCATAGTCAAAGACATGCCTGCAAGCGTCACGGCTGGAGCGGGTTTGTTTACATGCGGAATTCGGAAAGGGGCGGGAAGTAGGCTTACTCTCAACTTGCGTGCTGCAGGCCGTTCCGGATTTCCGGGACGGCCTTTATTCATGCAAAGGAGGAATCAAAAATGCCAACGATAGATATGACTGCAACCGGACTGCGGATAGGCGCGCTTCGGGACGCGGCGGGGTTAACGAATAAGAATCTTGCAGAGGCGCTGGGCTTTTCCACCCGGAATGCCGTCTACAAGTGGCTGGGAGGGGATGCCCTGCCCTCCCTGGACAACCTGGTGATTCTGGCAGATCTGCTGGGCGTCACGATGGATGAGATCCTGGTTGTCCGGAAGCTGTAACAGGGCAGCTTACGCGCATAGCTCAAAAGGTAGAGTGGCGGACCTTTAATCCGACGGTTGTGGGTTCAAGTCCCATTGCGCGTACACACACGCATAGCTCAAACGGCGGAGCAGCAGACCCTTAATCTGAAGGCTGCGGGTTCAAGTCCCGCTGCGTGTATAAGCGGATGTAAGCCTAACGGCAAGGCAGCGGTTTGCTAGACCGTGAGTAATCGGTATTCCGATGTACAGGTTCGAATCCTGTCATCCGCGTTCCGGGATATAGTTCAACGGAAGAACACCCGTCTGATACGCGGGATGTTTCGGGTTCGATTCCCGGTATCCCGACTGTGGCCGTCGTACAACGGCAGTACCTCAGGTTGTGGTCCTGAAGATGAGGGTTCAACTCCCTCCGGTCACCCAAGCTCCCGTAGGTTAATGGAGAAACCGTGCGGCTACGAACCGCGAGCTGAAGGTTCGATTCCTTCCGGGAGTACGTCTCCGTCGCCAAATGGAAAAGGCATGGGCCTTCTAATCCCACATGTGAGAGTTCGAATCTCTCCGGAGATATTATCGTTGAAATCACGCTGCAATCTGGTATAATTCTTTTTATCGGCGCCGCCGGGAGGCGGACCGGGAATAAGGCGGGGAAGGCCGCCGGGACAGGAGCAATGAATAAATGAAGATCGCAGTCACTTATGAAAACGGCGAAGTGTTTCAGCACTTCGGACACAGCGAGCAGTTTAAGGTGTATGAAATAGAAGACGGACAAGTCGTTTCTTCCGAGGTCGTGAGCGCGGAAGGCAGCGGGCACAGTGCGCTGGCGGCGCTGCTGGCCGGGCGGCAGATCGACGTGCTGATCTGCGGCGGGATCGGTGGCGGCGCGCAGGCAGCGCTGGAGCAGGAAGGGATCGAGCTGTGTGCAGGAGCAGCCGGGAGCGCGGATGAAGCGGTCGCGGCGTATCTGCGCGGAGAATTGATGAATACCGGGGCAAACTGCGATCATCATGGCGAAGAGCATAACTGCGGAGAACACGGATGCGGCGGGCAGGACGACGGCAGCCAGAACGAAAGCGACGGCTGCGGCTGCGGGAACGACTGCAACGGCGACTGCAGCGGCGACTGCGGGTCCGGGTGCGGCGGCTGCGCGGGATGCCGGCCGGCGCTGACGGGGAAGAACGTCGGGCGGAAGTGCACGGTGCATTACCGCGGAACGTTCAACGACGGGACGCAGTTCGATGCGAGTTATGACCGCGGGGAGCCGCTGGAATTCATCTGCGGGGCGGGGATGATGATCCCCGGGTTCGACGCCGCGGTGGCGGACATGGAGATCGGGGAGACCGTGCAGGTGCACCTGATGCCGTCCGAAGCGTACGGGGAGGCGGATCCCGATGCGGTCTTCACGGTGGAGACCGCACGCGTGGCCGGCTCCGCGGGGCTGGCCGTGGGCGACCAGGTCTACCTGCAGAACATTTACGGGCAGCACATCCCGGTACGGGTCGTGGCGAAGGACGAGACGACGGTCACGTTCGACGCGAACCACGAGATGGCGGGGAAGGAACTGAATTTCACCATCGAGCTGGTGGATGTATCGGATCCGGACTGAGCGGCGTTGCATAAAGAATTCAATCAAAAACTCCCGGCCGCGAAGGCCGGGAGTTTTTTTGAGTTTCATCAGGGCCGTCGGCACATCGGCCCTGACAAAGGAACCGTCCCCCTGTCAGAGTCCGTCAGGGCCTGACGATGGGCCGGGGTCTGACGGGCTTGATCACGCCGTGGCTGATCGGGGTGAGGATCTGGTCCGTGTAGGTGAGCACGATAGTGCCGCCGTCAGGGGCAGCGCTGACATCGGCGCTGTAGCCAAAGGCGGAAGCGCGGACCGTGTAGACGATCTCCTGCTTTTCGTCATTGCGTTTGGGCAGGCCGGAGAAGTTGACGACATAGGTGCTGTCATGTTCTTCCACGATCAGGCCGTCCCGGTAGAGGTCGGTCACGTTGACGCCGTCGGCAAACAGTTCCAGAGAGGAGGCAAAACCGGCGGCGCCGGGACGGATGCGGTTCCTGTTATTCTGGTCGTTCCACTGGCAGAGGATCTCGACGGAGGTGGCTTCACGGACGACGAGGGTGGCCTTCTTGGTAATGACGGGCTGGCCGGTGATCAGGCACTGATAGCCGCCGCCGTTGGCATCCCAGTTGGTGGGGTAATAGATGTACAGTTCGTAGTTCGGGTGCGTCGTGCAGGTACGCAGATAGTCATAAGCTTCCTTGTACACGGACAGCGCCTGGACCGCATCGTAGCCTTCCACATTCTTATTGTCTGCCGCCGCATGGTGCACGACGGAGCCCCAGACGGTGCCGCCCGGTTTGAAGGTGTGCGTTACTTTGTCATACGTGCTTGTGCCGTCATCGTAGTAGTTCTTGAACGCGGAATGTTCGCAGTCCGTGTAACTCTTGATGGCGATATAGGTCAGCCAACGGATCTGGGCCTCGGTGAAGCTGTACGGCGAATTATAAAGATCCCTGGAATGATAAACGATGCCGAGCACGTGATCGTACAGATCCTGTTTCTGCGGTCCCAGATCCGCCGTCTCATCCACTTTTTTGTTCAGAGCATGGTCCCACAGGAAATCCGGGGTCGCCACCTGCATGATATACTCGCTGCTGCCGTTCGGGTTGGCCAGGCAGTGGTTGAAGCAGTAGGCGATCTGGCCGTTGATGGAATAAAGCTCAAAGCCGACGTGGGTGGGATCGGTGCAGAAATCCCCGTTGTCCGTATGGTTGTAGGAACAATGGCCGACAAACACATTCTGCTCTTCTTCCGTCAGTTCCACTGCGACTTCAAGCGGATCCTCCAGCAGGTACCCTTCCGGGACTACAAGGCTTTCGACCGCGTATTCGCCTTCTTCCAGGTACAGTTTGTATCTGCCGCCGTCGGACTCCCAGGCCCCCAGCACGTTATTGTCTTCATCCTTCAGCTGAACGGCTACGCCGGGAAGCGGTTCGCCCAGATCGTCTGTCACTGTGATCTCGACAGGTTTTTTGATCACCGGAAGTTCTTCTCCTTCGCCTTCCTGCGCACCTGCCGCACTGCAGACCGATAAGATGAGCGCGAAGGTCAGTAAAAGCGATAATAGTTTTTTCATGTTACGTCCCTCCTGTTTTCCGCCAGCCGGTATAAAAAATATCAACTGCCTTTTTCTTGATCTGATTATACCGCGCTTCGCTTAATTTGTCAAAGGCAATATCGGAAAATAGTTTCGATTTTTTCGCAGCCGGTCAGACCCCCGAAATCGCCCCGTAAGCGCCTGCAGCCTCGTGACGGACAATTTCACGCTGAAAGCATCAAAACCCGTCTGAGGGCCTGTGAGGGGCCTTAAACGGCAAATAAAAACAGCCTGAGACCGTTCAGATCTCAGGCTGCTGTTTTGTTTTCCTGCCCCTCCCGCGGCCGTTCAGGTCACGGGAGGATTTCCGCGCGGGGCCGGATCAGAGCATTACGCTTCTTCTTCGTCCTCTTTGCGTTTCTTCTTGGTCAGGAGCAGCACGCCGCCCAGAGCCGCCGTGCTGGCGCCCAGCGCGATCGCCCAAGGCAGGACAGGATCGTCGCCGGTATCCGGGATACGTCTGTTGGTGATGTTGTAGCCGCTGTAGTCGGTGATGTAGCCGAGCACTTCGTCTTCGGAGATCGTGTAGACGATTTCCGTTCCGTCAGTGTTGTACTTCAGCAGTTCCGTGAAAGCGAACTTCCAGTCGTCTTCCTTGGTCACGACCACATGGCCGACTTCCACGCCGTCCGCGTACAGACGGACCGTGATGGACACAGGACGGACATGCTCTTCGTACTCGTCGCCGACCCAGGTCTTGATACCGCTGACCTCGGTGCGGGGCTCTTCGAACTCGTTGGTGACGATGACCGTGACCAGCGCGCCGTCGATGTCGGCTTCGCCGCCGTCGATCGTGACGGAGTGGACCACCAGGTCGCCGCTGATGTCGAGCACCGTGACCGTCAGGGTCTTCGGCGTCGTATCGTAGGTGTAGCCCAGGAGACCGTCGTCAAGCTCGGTCACCTCGAAGGTGTAGGTGCCGGCCTTCGTGAAGGTGATGGTATCGAAGGCAACAGGGATGCTCTCGAAGTCGCCGGCGGCCAGGATCGTCTCGGCCGTCAGGACGTCTTCCGCCGTCAGGCTGCAGCCGTCTTCTTCCGGATCGCCTTCCGTGTACTTCAGTTCGAAGTGGAAGGCCACGTCGGTGCGAGGCAGGTCGCTGTCTTCGGACAGGACCTTCTGGACTTCAGGCGTCCACTCGACCGGGTTCGGCTCGTAGTAGTTGACGAACTCGGCCGTGGTGCCGGTCTCTTCACCCGCCGTGTAAACGGTGGTGCAGATCAGAGCACCGTCCGTATCCGTTACCGTCACGGTGACAGTCCAGACGACTGCGCTGTAAGTCCAGCCGTTGGCGTGCGTGTCGGTCTCCGTGATGGTGTAGGTGTAGGTTCCGGCCTTGGTGTACTTGATCTGGTCAAAGTCTACCGTACCGGCGCCCACGATGGTCTTGGTCCAGGTGGTGCCTGCCGTGACCTCCTGACCGCGTACGCGGCTGCCGCCTTCCACGACGCTCACCGCCTTGAGCACGAACTTGAAGGTCGTGTCTTCGGAAGGAGTCTGGCCGGCCAGCATCTTGGTCACGCGAGGGATCGCGCAGGTCGGGCTCGGAGCGTAAGGGTTCTCGAAGAACGCCAGCAGGCTGGGATCCTTGTCTTCCGCTTCGCACTGCGGCTCGTCGAGGATCTCCAGGACGCCGTCGGTGTCGGTCACGACAACGGTCAGCGTCCAGACGGTGCCGTCGTAGGTGATGCCTTCCTCATCTTCCAGAAGCTCGGTGATGGTGAAGACGAACGTGCCGGCCTGGTCGAAGGTGATGGTATCGAAGAAGGCTTCCACGCCCGCGCCGGTGGTGCCGGCAGGGACCCTGATCTCCACGATCATGGCGTCGTCGGAGCTCGTCAGGCTGGCGCCCGCCGGGTTCTCGTCAGAGGCTTCCAGGGAGAAGTGGAAGTACTTGTCCTCCACGGTCGGTTCGCCGATCACGGTCTTCATGACCTTGGCCGCGTACTCGGTCGGTTCGGGCTTGTACGGGTTGATGAACTCGGCGCCGATCGCGGTGTCTTCCACCGGCTCCACCAGCTTGCCGGTCTCTTCGTCGAAGACCGCTTCGGAGTGCTCGACGATCTCGCCGTCCTTCTCGTACGCGTAGCTTTCGACTTCCAGTTCCGGATCGGTGTCGCGGATCACGACGGTCAGCGTCCAGATACCGGCGTCGTAGGTGATGCCTTCTTCATCTTCCGCGGTCTCATTGATCTGGAAGGTGTAGGTGCCCGCCTTGACGAACTCGATGTCGCCGAACAGGCCGATGTCGGTGGTGCCGCCCGCCGGAATGGTGATCGTGACATGGTCGCCGCCCTCAGGAATGATGGCGCCGTCCTCCATCGGATCGCCGGCTGCGTCGACCTGGTCGAGCAGGGTCAGTACGAAGTGGAAGACCTTCTCTTCCACGGTCGGGCCGTAGCCGAGCTCGATGACCTTGGTGACCATCGGCTGGTAGTTGGTCGGTTCAGGCTTGTACGGGTTGATGAACTCAGCGCCGATCACGGTGTCTTCCACCGGCTCCACCAGCTTGCCGGTCTCTTCGTCGAAGACCGCTTCGGAGTGGGCGACGATCTCGCCGTCCTTCTCGTAGGTGTAGCTTTCGACTTCCAGTTCGTGGTCGGTGTCGCGGATCACCACGGTCAGCGTCCATTCGGCCGCGTCGTAGGTGATACCTTCTTCATCTTCCGCGGTTTCCACGATCTTGAAGGTGTAGGTGCCGGCCTTGTCGAAGCGGATGTCGCCGAACAGGCCGATGTCGGTGGTGCCGCCCGCCGGGATGGTGATCGTGACACGGTCGCCGCCCTCAGGGATCACGGCGCCGTCTTCGATCGGATCGCCGGCCGCGTCGACCTGGGTCAGGAGCGTCAGTTCGAAGTTGAAGATCTTCTCGCGGACGGTAGGACCGTAGTCGATCTCGATGACCTTGGTGACCATCGGCTGGTAGTTGGTCGGTTCAGGCTTGTAAGGGTTGGTGAATTCGGCGCCGATCACGGTGTCTTCCACCGGCTCCACAAGTTTGCCGGTCACTTCGTCGAAGGTGGCCTCGGAGTGGGCGACGACTTCGCCGTCCTTCTCATAGGTGTAGCTTTCGACCTGCAGTTCGTGGTCGGTGTCGCGGATCACGACGGTCAGCGTCCATTCGGCCGCGTCGTAGGTGATACCTTCTTCATCTTCCGCGGTTTCCACGATCTTGAAGGTGTAGG
>JAFRNR010000036.1 GCA_017430085.1 Lachnospiraceae bacterium
CCCCATCGCCTGCTTTGTCATTGCAGTTTTTTCTTGATCGTCAGGACGTTCCTTCCGTCCCGGTATTCATACCGCACCGCATCCGCGAACTGCTTCACCAGGAAGATGCCCATGCCGCCTTCCGGGCGCTCCAGAAGGTCGTCCGCCATGTGGGCGTCCGTGTCCTGCGCGAGCGGATCGAAGGGGTTGCCGTTGTCCGCGAATTCGAGCTGCGCAAGGCCGGCGAAGCGCGACAGCGCGACGTGCAGGGCGGGGGCGGGCACGCCGTCATAGGCATAGCTGATGCAGTTGTTCATCACTTCGTCCGTCACCATGCAGAGTTCGGAGACCGGGTCGGCGGGGAGGTCCGCGAGGAGTTCGTGGAGGCCGTCGCAGACGGTCGTGATGTCGTCATAGGACGGCGGGGCCAGCTCCCAGCTTTTTTCGGTGCCGGCGGTCAGCTGCAGCAGGGTCACGTCGTCGAACTGCTCCGCGCCGTTCGCGAAGGCCGCCAGCGCGTCGTACAGGGCGGGCAGCGTGTTCCCGGGCGTGCGCTCCAGCACTTCGCGGATGCGGTCGTAGCCGAAGGCTTCCTCCTGCGGGTCGATGCCCTCGTCCAGGCCGTCGGTGAAGATCATCAGGCGGTCGCCGCGCTGCAGAGTCAGGCTGTCCTCCTCAAAGTCGAAATAGTCGAACAGGCCGAGCACGAAGTTGGATTCCTCGCTGATCTGGCGCGCCTCGCCGCCGCGGATCAGGAAGGGCTGCTCGTGGCCGGCGCGCGCGTAGCGCAGCAGGCCGGTCGACAGTTCCAGGAGCCCGAAGAACGCCGTGATGAACAGGCCTTCCTCGTTGTTTTTGCACAGTTCGGTGTTGACGGCTTTCGCGACCTCGCCCGGGCTTTTGCCCGCGGAGGCGTGGGCCTTGATCAGTTCCTTCCCGCGCATCATGAAGAGCGCGGCGGGCACGCCCTTGCCGGACACATCGGCTTCCGCGAAGAACAGGTGGTCTTCGTCGACCAGGAAGTAGTCGTACAGGTCGCCGCCCACTTCCTTCGCGGGGCGGATCAGGCTGTCGATGCGCGCGCCGCGCGCCTCAAAGCCGCTCTTCGGCAGCGATTCGGCCTGGATGCGGCTGGCCAGCGCCAGCTCCGCCCGGATGCTCTCCTCCCGCGCCGTTTTTTCGCCGATCGTGCGGATGTATTCCGCCATTTTGTCCTGCATCAGGTCAAATCCGCGGGACAGGTCCTCCACTTCGTCGCCGGAGCGGATATCCGCGCGCACGGGCGTCAGGCCGCCTTCCGCGTTTTCCTGCATCTGCTCCGTAAAGCTGCGCGCGGCGTCCGACAGACGGCGCACGTTCTTCGCCACGAAGCGGTCCACGAACAGAACGTAGACCAGGGCCAGCACGGCGGTGACCCCCAGCATCACGCCGGCCATGTTCCGGACAAAGCCGGACTGGTAGGCCGACACGTTTTTCAGCGAGGCCTGGACGACCGCATAGATCGGCGGGACGGACGGGTCCTCTTCCTCCGGTGTCAGCATGCAGGTGCACAGGCAGTAGCCCCCTTCGAAGAACGCGGTCCCGGTCCCGGCGGGCAGGAAATAACGGCGCGCCTCATTCGGCACGGTCATCACGCTGGCCGGGTAATTGTACCGCGGGGACGTGGCGGACGTGGCATCCGCCAGAAAGACCAGTTCGTTGTGTTCCGGATCGTAACAGACGAGGGCCGCGCCTTGCAGGTCCGAGCTCATCATGACCGTGTTGAGGCCGCCCACCATCGCCCT
The DNA here is from genome assembly GCA_017430085.1 of Lachnospiraceae bacterium. Taxonomy (GTDB): domain Bacteria; phylum Bacillota; class Clostridia; order Lachnospirales; family Lachnospiraceae; genus UBA6987. The sequence continues at coordinate 1,764 of JAFRNR010000036.1, forward strand.
GTATTCATTCAGGAAGACCAGTTTGTCATAGGACATCCCGATGCGGCCTGCCGGCGGGAAGATATCCCCGGTGAGGTTCTCGAAGAATTGATTCTTTTCATTCTGGTCCGGGTCCGGCAGGGAGGACCAGTATTCGATCGCCTCCCGGTTTTCCTGCACAAGGGCGTCGATGTCCTTCTGCAGGCCGAGCAGCATTTCGCCGTTTGTGAAGCTCACCGATTCGGACAGGCTCTTCGCCGCATCGGTGCAGGCCCCGGACAGGTCATTGCGGATCCGGGCGGAAAAGAGCGCATAGGAAATAAAGACCGCCGCCGCTGTCAGGGCCAGCGACAGGGCGACGGTCAGCAGAATGACTTTCCGGCGGATCGGGAATTTCATGACGGCCCGTCAGATGACGGTGATGGCCTTGTTGAAGCCGGCCACCTTGAAGATCTCCTGCACCACGCGGTTGATGTTTTTCACCACCAGCTTGTTGCCGGTGGAGACGGCCTGCTTCTGCAGCGCCACCAGGAGGCGCAGGCCGGCGGAGGAGATGTACTCCACGCCCGTGAAATCCAGTTCCAGGTCGCAGCCGGCGATGTCCGCGTCGGCCAGCCGGCGCTTGAGTTCCTCGCTGGTCACCGTGTCCAGACGGCCCGTGATCTGTACCGTCACCTGGGTTCCTTCTTTGGTAATAATCGCTTCCATGTGTTTCCTTTCTGTCTATAACACGCACGGCGTCACGCGCCGCGCCGCAGCCCCTCTTCGATCAGCGCGTCCAGGAGTTGCGGGATGGGCAGGCCCGCCGCCGCCCACAGCTGGGGGTACATGCTGATGGAGGTAAAGCCCGGGAACGTGTTGATCTCGTTGAAAATGACCCGGTTCGTGCCGTTCTCCAGGAAGAAGTCCACGCGGGACAGGCCGTACGCGCCGACTGCTTCAAAGACTTTGACGGCGTCGCGGCGGATCTCCTCGGCCTTGCCTTCGGGCAGGTCGGGATCCGTGACCGTCTGGGAATCCGGGTTGGAGTATTTGGCGTCGAAATCATAGAAATCCGCGGAGGCGGCGGAGAGGATCTCGCCGACGCCGCTGGCTTTCGGGCCGTCCTGGGTGGAGCGCACCGCGCATTCCAGTTCCCGGCCCGTGATGTTTTCTTCCGCCATCACGCGGGTGCCGTAGCGCGCCGCCAGTTCCAGCGCGCCGACCAGGTCTTCGCGGTTCCGCGCGCGGGAGCAGCCCTGGGAGGAGCCGCCGTCGGAAGGCTTCACGAAGATCGGGTAGTCAAAAGTCTCTTCTAGACGCTTGACGACCGCGTCCATGTCCTTGAGATCGCGCGGCGTCAGGCTCACGAAACGCGCCTGCTCCACGCCGGCCGCGGCCACCAGCACCTTGGTGTAGGGCTTGTCCATGCCGCAGGCGGAAGCCGCCACGCCGCAGCCCACATAGGGAATGCGGGCCAGTTCGAACAGGCCCTGGACGGTCCCGTCTTCGCCCCAGCGGCCGTGAAATACGGGGATCACCAGCTCCACCGGCTTCTCTTCCGTCCGGCCGTCCGGGTAAGAGATCAGCAGCGCTTTTTTTGTGGCGTCCGGGAGCAGCACCGCGCCGGTTTCGCCGTTCCGCCAGCTGCCGTCTTTGATGGCGGAGACGCTCTCCGTCAGCAGCCAGCGGCCTTCGCGCGTGACGCCGACCAGGGTCAGGTCGTAGCGGCTGCGGTCCAGGTTATTACATATCGTGGTGGCGGACAGGCAGGAGATGTCGTGCTCCTCGCTCTGGCCTCCGAAAAGGACCAATACCTTTAATCTATCCATAATATTCTCCTTTTTTCAGGATCTCGGTGCTATTATACTCCCTTGTTTCCGCCGCCGCAAGCGGAAAAATGGGCCGGAAAACGCCGGAAAACGCGCTCCTGCCGTGCAATACTTGCATTTCCGGCCGGAAAGTGTATAATATATTGTTGACTTTTATGATCAATCGGTCCAGCGAGGTATTTTATGATCCGGGCGGAACATCTGACCTTTTCATACGGCAGGGGCACGCTGATCCGGGACGTGCAGTTTGAGGTGCATCCCGGCGAATGCCTCGTGCTCACGGGCCCCAACGGAAGCGGCAAATCCACGCTGCTGGCGCTGATTGCCGGCGCGTTCAAACCGCAGAGCGGCTCCGTCCGCGTGGAGGGGGCGCTGGGGATGGTCCCCCAGGGAACGGCCCTGTTCGACGACATGACGGTGGAGGACAACCTGCTGTTCTTCGCCGGCCTGAACAGGACGTCCGTGCCGGAAGTGCTCCCCTTCGGGCTGGAGCAGTACCGGAAGAAACGGGTCGCGTCGCTGTCCGGCGGTTCCCAGAAACGGGTCAGCATCGCCTGCGCGCTGCTGGGCGATCCTGCCAACCTGCTGCTGGACGAGCCCTGCGCAGGACTGGATATTGCCTACCGCGGGGAGCTGGCCGGACTGATCGCGGAACTGAAAAAAGAAGGGCGCTGCCTGATCTATGTGGCTCACGAACCGGCTGAATATGCCGCATTTTTCGACAAGCTGCTCTTTTTAGGAGAAGATTCTCCCCGGTACTACGGGGCGGAGGAGCTCGCCGGAGCGACGCTGCACGAAACCACGGACCGGATAACGGAAACCTACCGCGCTCTCTGCGAAGGGAGCAGAAAAGAGGAGAAGCACGATGGAAATCTATAAACACTATGACGGGACAGAAGAAAAGATCCTGAACACGCCCGCCGAAGAACTCGCCGGCGCCGCTGAAGACGCGCTTGCCCGCGCGGAATTTTTATCGTCCGAGATCGCCGAGGCGGACTCCGCCGATCTGAATGTCCGGGACGCCGCTTTCGCCGCCCTGCGCGGAAAAGAAGAAGTGGACGAATACGCCCCGATCCCCGAAGCGGTCAGCGTGGAAAGAACGCTGCGCTCCGCGGAAGAAGTAGCGGAAGACGCGCTGGAAGCGGCCGGCAAAACGGCCAGTTCCTTCCAGGCGATCGCCGAAGAGACCACGGAAGACGCGGAAGACGCCGTCGGCGCCGCCGCCGCCCTGGCCCCGGCCGTGAAAGCCAAAGCCGCCAAAGCGGCCGAATCCATGGATATGACCGCAATCGATGCGGAGATCCCCGCGAAAGCGGAAGAAACCGTTCAGGAAACCGGGGAGGTCCTGCCGGAGAAGGCGGTTTTTTTTCCTGAAGCAGCCGTAGCGGCAGCTGCGGCGGCAGCGGCGGAAATCACGGCTGAACCCGTTCCGGAAGTGACGGCTGAGCCTGTTCCGGAAGTCGCGGCCGAACCCGTTCCGGAAGTCCCGGAGATCCCGGCCGAACCTGCCCCCGTTCCCCCCGTCCGTGAAGAAGACCTCCTCCAGGTCGAAACGCCCGCGCCGGCCCCCGAACCGGAGCCGCCGGTCACCACGCCTTCGCGCATCAGCCGCAAGACCCTCACCATCGGCCTGATTTGCCTGGCCGTGGTGCTGCTGGGCCTCGGCGCCTTCCTGATGACCCGCCTGATCCGCCACCCCCTGCAGCGGGCCGCCGACGCCGCCTGGAACACGGCGGAGGAAATGGATGAATCCGCCCTCGGCACTTTCGCGAAAAACCTCCGCGACCACGGCAGCGTCACGCTGAAAGTCGACCTGAACGAGATGCAGGAGCTCATCAGCACTTTCCTGCCCATCCCGCTCAAACTGGACGCCGCGGCCGAAGTGACCGTGTACAGCAAATACGGCAGCCTCGCCGCGCAGGCGGACGCGGTGATCAAGGGCAAGAGCATCGCGAACGGCCAGCTGATCTACAATGAAGGCAAAGACATCGCCATTTCCAGCGATATCCTGCTCGGCAAGACCAATTACGGGCTGAACCTGAAGACCATCAACAGCACGATTGAGGGTTCCGTCCTGGATCCCGCCAAGGGCGGCGTCTTGGGCAGCCAGATCCCGCAGGAGCTGTTCGACTATCTGAAAACGCACGAGTTCAAGGAACACGAACTGGAAGAGACCGCCAAGGAAGGCAAGACCCGCATGCGGGAGCTGACCGATCACGGCGTCGCCTACCTGATCAAGAACGCGAAGTTCAATAACGGCAGCCAGACGATCGACATCGCCGGCGAAAGCATCAAAACCGGCGCCCTCACCGTGACCTTCAACGACGAAGTCTTCTGCGGTCTGCTGGAGACCCTGATCCAGTACTGCCGCGAGAACAAGGACATACGGACTTACCTGATCAAAACGCTGGACGGGATCCCGATCCCGGATGAGCTGTTCGTCGGAAAAACGGGAGTGAAAGCGCCGGAAACTCCGGAAGAACAGTATGACCAGATCCTGGACATGCTGGACGAGCAGATCGCGGAACTGAAAAAAGAGATCGCCGGCACGGACTTCACCGCCATCCTCTACACGAAGGACGGCAAAATGCTGCGGGCGGACGGCAAAGCCGTCAAGGGCGACCGGGAAGCGTTCTGCAGCATTTCCGTCGGTCCGGACGTCAAGGCGATCAAAGAGATCGATCTGGAACTGAACGTGCCCGGCGACGCCGTGATCAGCGCGCTTTATGAAGTCAAGACCCGCTCCGACGACCTGTACGACGCCAAACTGACCGTCCGCTCCGACGCGGCGGACCTGGCGGCTCTCAAGATCAACTGGGATAAGAAGACCGGCGCCCTCTCCGTTCTGGTCCAGGATCTGCAGGGCGGCTATTTCGGCGAGCTGAGCGCCACTTTGCTGAAAAACGACAAAGTCACGACGCTGGACCTGCAGAAAGTCTCCTACTCCGACGGCACGGCCACCACCGAACTGCCGCTGACCGGCATCCATCTGACCTTTAGCGAGGCGGCGGAATTCCCCGCCCTGTCCAATTTCACCGAGATCACGAGCATGAGCGAGGATCAGATCGCGTCGGTCCTGGAAGACCTCGAAGAGACCATCTCCTCCCTCTTCTCCCTTTCCTCCCTTTTCGGGCAGTAAAACAGGAGTCTCCGGAACGTGAAAGCGATGTGGCGGCGGGACTGGATCCTCTTTCGGCGCGGGCTGATCCCCGCGCTGATTTTGACGCTCCTTCTGGGCCTCGCCTCTTCGCTGGCCGCCTACGCGGTGACGAACAGCGCCAAGGAAAGCGCGGCGCCGGTCGAGGTCGCCCTGGTGGATGAGGAAGGCGGCGTGCTCAGCCGCATGGCCGTCAACGTCGTCAGCAGCCAGAGCTTCATCGCCAGTCTGGTGGATTTCCAGCAGACGAAACGTGAGGAGGCACTGGACGGGCTGAACAAAGGCCGCTACGAAGCCGTCATCATCCTGCCGGAGGGGTATATCGATCAGATCCGCTACGGCTGGCCCGGCACCGGCCAGATCATCCTGTCCAAAGCCGCGGCGGCGTCCGCCGACGTGGTGGCCTCGCTGGCGAAGTTCGGCGAACTGCTGCTGGCCGGCGGCCAGTACGGCATCTTCGCAGGCGAAGAGCTTATTCAGGAGAAAGGACTCTCCGAAGAATTCCACCAATACTTCCTGGACAAGAGCAACGACGAGCTATTCGACCAGGCCTTCAGCATTTACGACGACGGCATCCTGCGCGAGACCGCGCCGTACAGCGGCACCGGCCTCACCACCGACGCCTATTACGCCGCGGCCTGGATCAGCTTTTTCCTGCTGCTGTGCGGGCTGTTTTTCCCCGCGCTGTACACGAAGGACACACGGAAATCCGTGCTGACGCGGCTGTACAGCCTGTCCGTCACGCCGGGCGGGTATCTGTCCGGCAAACTGCTCTTCCCGTTCCTGTTCCGGCTGCCGCTGACGGCGGCGATCCTGGCGGTGCTGAGCCGTCATTTCTCCCTGCGCTTCACGCCCGGCGCACTCCTGTGGGCGCTGCTGGGGGTCGTCATGGCTTCGGCGCTCATCAGCTTTGCTTCGGTCGCGCTGGGCCAGAAAAAAGGCTGGCAGGGGCTGCTGATGGGGATCGCGGCGGTCTGCCTCTTCCTGTGCGGCGGCCTGATCCCGCGCAGCATGCTGCCCGCGTGGGTAACGCAGATCGGGCGGTTCACGCCGCTCGGGGCGGTGCTCAGCGCGTTCAAGCCGCTGTTCGGCGGGAAAGCCGACGTGCCTTCGATCCTGGCCGGACTGCTCCTGACCGCGGCTGCCGGCTTTCTCGCGTGGCGCCACCTCACGCTCATGCCGCAGAAGGGAGATGAATCATGAAGCTGCTTCTCTTCTCCCTGAAAAAGACCCTGCGCACGCCCCTGTACTGGATCTTCGTCCTGGGCATCCTGCTCCTGCCGCCCTTCTTCTATCACGTGGGCCGGCACACGGCCGCGCCGCCCTCCGCCTACTGGCTGGAAAACCCGCAGGATCCGGATTCCGCGCTGGTCGCGGGCTATCTGGACCGCGCCGGTTTCATCTCCTACTCCTCCGAAGAAGCGCTGCGGCGCGACGTGGAGCAGGGCGAACTGGAAGGCGGCGTCCTGGTCCCCGGCGACCTGACCGAACGGCTCACCCGCGGCGATTACAAAGGCTCGCTCTATTTCCTGATCAGCGCCACCGCGCTGCTGCCCGACCTGTGGCAGAACCACACGTCGGCCGCCCTGCTGGCCGTCTATGCGCCGTATATCTCCGCGCGCTATCTGGAGGAAGGCGGCATCACACTGGAGGAAATGAAGGAAGCCTACCAGGAAATGATCCAGACCGGCCAGCTGTTCCACTTCGAGATCACGGCCCGCGACGGCCGCGCGATCCCGGACACGGCCCGCAGCCGCCGCTTCTTCCTGGGCGCCTTATCCCTCCTCCTGTTCCTGGGCAGCTATTTCTGCATCTCCGCCCCGCTGGCGGAGACCGCAGCGCAGCAGAGCCTGCGCATCGGCCGGGGCCGCGCTTTCCGGACCCTCTACGTGCCCGGCGTCCTGCTGCGGGGCCTGGGCCTGTCCGCCGCCGCGCTCGGCGCGTGCCTGATCAGCGGAGAACGGGGCTTTATCCTGCCCGCCGCCGTCTCACTGGCCGCGATGCTCCTCTTCCACCTGCTCCTGGGCCTCCTGCCCGGCCGCAGCTGGAAAGACCTGCTGATCATCTTCATCGCCCTCTTCAGCCTGGCCATCGCCCCGATGTATCTGGACCTGAGCCTGCTGGTCCCGGCGATTGCCAAGGTGAGATTCCTGCTGCCGCCGTGCTGGGTGTGGTTTCTGGCGGGAATGCTGTAAAAGAGTTTATTTACCGGGCATGGAAAAGGGCGGCCGTTGGCCGCCCTTGGTATAATGGTTTTCTGTACTATTTCAAGAACTGATTATTCTCCCGTAAAGATTCTAATTACTGCTCCATCGTTCTTTCGAATAGCAATGTTCCAATCTCCTCCCAACGTAATCTTTTTACTGTTTACATCAATGTCAGGATATCATACTCAGATCTGTATTTTCCAGCAGATATGGGGCATACGTTTTTATGTTGCCATATTGTTGGCAATGAATTATCTTTCTATTACTCTGCGTTCCTATTTTTGCAATACGCAAACCACTGATACTTTTCCATACCAGTCCATTCAGGATTCTGGAGATAAATCATGTTTCGTCGACTATCTTTTTACCCGCAAAAAGGTGGGTGACAGGTCCCAGCAACCTGTCACCCGGTGAAGATATAATGAAGAAGGAGGGGGTGTTGCCCGGTAGCGGCAACTGCAATTATGAAAAAACTTACTGTCTGGTTTTATGATAGCGGATAAAAAGAAAAGTTTTATGCGATGCGCATAAAACTTTCTTGTAAAAATTATGAAAAAAAGATGAATGGGCGGGGCGGGATCAATAAGCCTTGCCCCAGATCACCATTTTCTTCGCCGGGCGGCCGCAGCACACGCAGGTGTCCGCGATGTGCTCCTGCACGAAAGGCATGCAGCGTGCGGTGGCCGTGGTGTCCTCCTTGATCTTCAGCTCGCATTCCAGTTCGCCGCACCACTCGGCCTTCACAAAGCCGGGTTTGTTCGCGATTGCGTCCATAAACTCGTCGTAGGTCCGCGCTTCGTAGATGTGGCTCTCCAGGAAGTTCCTGGCGCGCGCCAGCATGTCCGCCTGCTCCTGCTCCAGGGCCGCCTTCACGGTGCCGGTCAGCTCATCCAGCGCGACGATCTGCTTTTCGCGGTTGTCGCGGCGCACGATGACGGCCTGGCCGGCCTCGATGTCCTTCGGGCCGATCTCCACGCGCAGCGGGATGCCGCGCATTTCCTGCTCGCTGAACTTCCAGCCGGGGTTCTTGTCGCTCTCGTCCGTCTTCACGCGCAGGCCGGCGGCACTGAGCGTTTCCTGCAGTTCCGCGGCTTTCTCCAGCACGCCCGCCTTGTGCTGCGCGATGGGGATGATCATGACCTGCGTCGGCGCGATGCGGGGCGGCAGCACCAGCCCGGAATCATCGCCGTGCACCATGATCAGGGCGCCGATGATGCGGGTGCTCATGCCCCAGGACGTCTGGTGCACGTACTGCAGGCTGTTGTCCTTGTCCGAGAACTGGATGCCGAACGCGCGGGCGAAGCCGTCGCCGAAGTTGTGGCTGGTGCCGGACTGCAGGGCCTTGCCGTCGTGCATCATGGCTTCGATGGTGTAGGTGGAATTCGCGCCGGCGAATTTCTCCTTGTCCGTCTTCTGGCCCTTGATGACCGGGATGGCCAGCATTTCTTCGCAGAAATCCGCGTAGAGGTTCAGCATCTGCACGGTGCGGGCCTCGGCCTCTTCTTCCGTGGCGTGGGCGGTGTGGCCCTCCTGCCACCAGAATTCCGTGGTGCGCAGGAAGGGGCGGGTGGTCTTTTCCCAGCGGACCACCGAGCACCACTGGTTGTAGCACTTGGGCAGGTCGCGGTAGGATTCGACGATGTCTTTATATAATTCGCAGAACAGGGTCTCGGAAGTGGGACGGACGCACAGGCGCTCCGGCAGCATTTCGCCGCCGCCCTGGGTGACCCAGGCGACTTCCGGCGCGAAGCCTTCCACGTGGTCCTTTTCCTTCTGCAGCAGGCTTTCCGGGATGAACAGAGGCATGGCTACGTTTTCCACACCGGTCGCCTTGAAGCGGGCGTCCAGTTCGTGCATGATGTTTTCCCAGATGGCGTAGCCCGCGGGCTTCAGGATCATACAGCCCTTCACGGTGGAATAGGATACGAGTTCGGCCTTGGTCACCACGTCGGTGTACCACTTGGCGAAATCCTCCTCGCGGGAGGTGATGGCTTCTACTAATTTCTTCTTGTCTGCCATGATCTTTCTCCTTTTATATTACAGAGGGCGACCCGAGGCCGCCCTGAGAAAACAAGTCAAAACCGATGATCCGGAGGGATTTACGGAGCTGTCGTCGTTTCCGGCGCCGCGGTGGTGGTTTCTACGTCGTTGGCCGTGGTTTCCGGCGCAGCCGTAGTTTCGGGAGCAGCCGTGGTTGGCGCTTCCGTAGTCTCCGGTTCCGCAGTGGTGGTGGCGTAGATGCCGGCGATATCTTCGATGATCAGTTCTTCCCGGTCATACTGGGGCGCCGCCTGGGCGCGGGTCTTGACACCGTTGTAGATCGTGATGCCCAGCGCCACGACAACGGCGAGGGCCAGCACGCCGGCCACGATCTTCCAGATCAGGGCGGTGCGCTTCTGCTGGCGTTTTTCTTTCTCTATATTCTCCTTGCGGTTCTTTTTAAACTCTTTATACTGGTCGACTTTTTTCTGGCTCATTGCCTGCCATCCTCCTTACCTTTCAGCGCCTTTTTGACGACGCCACGTTATTTTACCCGAAACATCCCGAAAAATCAAGATGTTTTGCCGGATGTTTTTCGAATTATTCCGCGGTTTTTTGCGGATCCGCGGGCTCCGCGCCCTTCCAGTGAAGCCGGTGCAGGTCGCCCTGCGTCTCCAGGCCTGCAAATCCCTGCTGGCGCAGCGCTTCGTACAGCACGATCGCAACGGAATTGGACAGGTTCAGGGACCGGTTGTCCGCGACCATGGGGATGCGCAGGCAGGCCTCTTCGTGCGCCACCAGGATCTCCTCCGGGATGCCCGCGCTCTCGCGGCCGAAGACCAGGTAATCGTCCGGGCTGAAGGCGGCGTCCGTGTAGCAGCGGCGCGCCTTGGTGGTCAGGAAGAACAGGCGGGCGTCCGGGTTCCGGCGGCGGAAATCCGCGAAGTCCTCATAGACCGAGCAGTCCAGGTCCTTCCAGTAATCCAGGCCGGCGCGGCGCAGATGCTTTTCGTCCAGGCTGAAGCCCAGCGGCCGGATCAGATGCAGGCGGCTGCCCGTGGCGACGCAGCTGCGGCCGATGTTGCCGGTATTGGCCGGGATCTCCGGCTCCAGCAGCACGATGTTCAGGGCCATCTCAGCCGCCCTGGCCCAGCAGCGACGCGATCAGGGCGTAAGCCGTCGGGATGACCATGGCGAGCACCAGGACGATGACGATCACCCGGATGAAGATTTTCTTCTGTTTTTTATTGCTGAAATCAAACATGGAACGTCAGTTTCCTTTCCGTATTCAAGGTGTGAACTTCTGCAGTATACTCTATTTTTCCAGGTCTGCCAACTGTTTTTTACTGCTTTTTACGGAGCAGCCGGTTTTTTCCGGGCGGCGGACTTTTCCGCAGCGGTTTTCGCTTTTCCGCCCGGTTTTCCGTCCACACTTTTTGTTTTTCCGTCGGTCTTCCCTGATCCCGACGCCTTCCCGCGGGAGGGGCATTCTTCCTTCAGGAAGCACACTTCACAGTCCGGGCGCTGCGACTTGCAGATGCTGCGGCCGAGCGCGATCAGGTGCAGATTGATCAGGATCCAGTGGTCCTCGGGGATCTTCTCCATCAGGTCGAATTCCACCTTCACCGGATCGTCGTTCGCGGACAGGCCCAGTCGCCGCGCGATCCGCCCCACGTGCGTATCCACGACGATGCTCGGGACGCCGTACACGTTGCCCCGCACCACGTTCGCGGTCTTGCGCCCCACGCCGGGCAGCGCGGTCAGGCTCTCGATATCGGAGGGCACTTCGCCGCCGTGGCGCTCCAGCAGCGCCTGCGCGCAGGCGATGATGTTCTTCGCCTTATGGTGATAAAACCCGGTGGTGTAGATGTCCTGCTCCAGTTCCTCCTGCGAGGCGGCGGCCAGCTTTTCCAGGCTGTCGTACTTCCGGAAGAGGTCCTTCGTCACCAGGTTCACGCGCGCGTCCGTGCACTGCGCGCTCAGGATGGTGGCCACGAGCAGCTGCCACGCAGTCTCATATTCCAGATAAGTTCCGGAGTCCGTCCCGTAGGCTTCGTCCAGTCTGTTCAGGATGCGGGCGATCCTTTCCTGTTCGGCCTGATCGTTCTGTTTTGTCATATCGCCTTCCTTGACTGTATTGCGGTGAAATGGTATAATCCGCTTCGGATACCGCATTATTGTATCACAAACGGAGACTGTCCGCTATGGAAATCGAACGGAAATTTTTGATCCCCGCGCTGCCGGAGGATCTGGAGACCTACCCGCACGACCGCATCTGGCAGGCCTATCTGTGCGCCCGGCCCACCATCCGGATCCGCCGCCGGGGCGATGAATGCATCCTGACCGTCAAGGGAAAAGGCACGCTGGCGCATGAGGAATTCGAACTGCCGCTGTCGGAGGAGGCGTTTATGCACCTGACGGAAAAGACGGACGGTCATCCGGTCGTGAAGACCCGCTACCTCATCCCGCTGCCGCCGTACACCGTTGAGCTGGACGTGTTCGAGGGCGAACATGCGGGCCTATGGCTGGCGGAAGTGGAGTTCCCCTCGGTGGAGGAGGCGAAAGCGTTCACGCCGCCGGACTGGTTCGGGGAAGATGTGACGTACGATAAGAATTACCGCAACGTGCGGCTGGCAGGCCTGTAGGCCGAAGAAAGGATCAGGTTTTAACAACATGCAGGAATCCGGTGAAATGTATCTGGAAACGATCTATATCCTGTCCCAGAAATCCTCCGCCGTGCGCGGCGTCGACGTCGGAGACTACATGGGCTTCTCCAAGCCCTCGGTCAGCCGTGCCGTCGGCCTCCTCAAAAAGGACGGCCTCGTCATCACCGACGCGGACGGCTTCATCAAACTGACCGACGCCGGCCTTCAGCGCGCCCAGCGCATCTACGAACGCCACACCGTCCTGACCTGCCTCTTCTGCGGCCTCGGTGTCGACGAAGAGACCGCGGCCGAGGACGCCTGCCGCATCGAACACTACATCAGCGACAAGACCTTCGACGCGATCAAGGACCACATGAAAAAATACGGAAGGCTGTAAAAACGAAGATGACAGGGGACGTACCTCTGTCATCTTTGTCTTTTCTCAGGGCCATGGGGGGACGGTTCTTTTTTGGCAGGGCCAATTCGGAACCGTCCCTCAGTGGTCTTATTTTTAGATGACAGAGGTACGTCCCCTGTCATCCCCCTGTCATCCGTCATTCGCCCGGGTAGAGGAGGATATGCGGGGAGGCGTCGGCGCGCAGCCAGCGGAAGAGGGCTTCCATGACCCAGCGTTCGACGCCGATGCAGCCGCTGGTGGAGTTGTCCAGGCGGTCAATGTGGACGAAGATCGCGCTGCCTTCGTTGTAGACGATGGGGTTGATGTTTTTCTGCACGAAGATGCAGAGGGCGTAGTACTGGAGCAGGGCGATCATTTCTTCTGCGTATTTCCAGTCTTTGTCGCCGTAGTGCGTTTTGTACAGCTGGTTGTAGTATTTCGAATCCGGGTCGATCACCCAGTAGTCTTCGCTCTGGATCTGATAGTACTCCAGCGCCGTGTCTTCCGAGGCGGCTTCGCCGTAGGCGGGGCCCAGGCCGAAATAGCCGATGGGCGTGAATTTGGCGTTTTCCGGCGTGTGGAGAGCCATGCCGTCGCGGCCCATGATGCCGGGGATCTCGGTCATGGCGCCCAGCGGTTTTTCCTGCCATTTGCCGCCGACTTTTTCAAAGGCGTATACGAGGCAGCGGGGCTTCTGCAGGCCTTTGACGACCAGCAGCTGCGTGCCGACGAGTTGTTCCGCGGTGTAGCCCGAAGCGGTCAGGTGGACCTGCAGGGAATCGGGGACGGCCGGGGCTTCCGGCTCGGTCTCGGGGGGCTCAGTGGCAGGCGGTTCCGTGGCAGGAGGTTCCGTCTCGGGAGGTTCCGTGGCAGGAGGTTCGGTGGCGGGTGGTTCCGTAGACGGGGGCTCCGTTACAGGCGGCTCGGTGGCCGGCGGCTCTGTGGCAGGAGGCTCCGTCGCCGGCGGTTCCGTAGCAGGAGGTTCGGTCAAAGGAGACTGGGTCACAGGCGGTTCCGTAGCAGGAGGTTCGGTCACAGGCGGTTCTGTGACCGGTTCTTCCGTTGCCGGTTCCGCCGTGGTCTCTTCGGTTTCCGGGGCTTCCGTCGTGGTTATTTCTGTCGTCGGGGCTTCCGTCGTTAAAGCATCCGTCGTCGGGGCCTTCGTGGCCGGCGCTTCCGTCGTCCGGGCTTCCGTCCCGGGCGCCGTTGTCGTCGGGGCTGTCGTCGGCGCCGCCGTCTTCTCCGCCGCGCGGCTCATCTCCGCAATCGGATCGATGACGGGCAGCGTCCCGGCGATCTCCGCCGGCTGTTGGGCCGCAAAAAGGCTGAAGGGCGAAAACCCCTTCCCCAGCACGGCCGACAGCGCGCCGGCCGCGATCAGAACCGCCGCCAGGATCCCCAGTCCGAGGAGGATCCGTTTCCGATTTTTCATGCCTTCTTCTCTTTCGGCCACTTCAGTTTCCAGTCTGCCTCACAGGCCAGCACTTCCTCCCCGTTCCACAGGAAGGTATCGTCCAGGCATTCGTCAAACCGGACCGGGCCTTTCTCCCCGCTCTCCCAGTATTCGATGTTGCTGACGTCGAAAGTCAGTTTATCCGGCAGCCGGCAGCTTTTCAGGCCCGGCACCGTCGTCAGGATCGGGCGCTTCTCCCCGGTCATGAGGCTGATCCGGGTGACCGTCACCTGATATTTGTCCTCGCTCTTCTCTTTCCAGTCCAGTTCGAAGACCGAGCTGTCCTCATACAGGTCCAGCAGATCCGCAAAGAACTCTTCCGGCCAGATCCGGGCACCCTCTTCGAAAGTCAGTTCCTTCTCCACCGCTTTCAACGAATATCCGATCGCTTCGCCGATCGATTTCTCCGCCTCGCCGTCGCGGATCTTCCGCCGCCCTTCCAGCGCGAATTCGGCCTGCAGGAAGAGGCGGTATGCTTCCTCGGCGTATTCCGGGCCGGCATAGCTCAGTTCGCGGAAGTACTCGCCTTTCCGCCACGCGGCTTCGGGGAAGCGGGTGTCGAAAACGCCCTCGGCCAGGAACGGCAGCAGCTCGTCGTATTCTTCGTTCACCAGCCGCCGCGCGATCTCCTGGTTCGGAATCGTCCCCTCGCCCTTGCGGAACATGTCCGCGAGGCGGAGCTTGGCTTCGTCGTTGCCGCCCAGCGTGCCGATGGTGTAGTAATAGAACGCTTTGTCCGGCTGCGGCTTGCCGTTGTTCGTGCGGCCGGCGTAATAAATGTGGCCCAGCATGGTGGGGTAGAGGTTGTCGTCGTCCAGTTCCATCAGCTGCAGGTACAGGTCGCGGGCGCGGGTCCAGTTCACGGCGTAGGCCTTGTCGCCGCCGAAGTGGCCGCGGGCTTTCGCGCGCATGGCGGGCACGCTCTTCTTCGCCGCCAGTTCGTCCGCGTACAGAACGTAGAGCAGCAGTTCCTTCTCCGAAGCCTCCTGCAGGTGGCCTTCTTCGCTGTAGTAATCGATGTATTCTTCCTTGACTTCGTCCTCATATTCGCGCACGGGGACGGCCTGGGCGCGCATGGCAATCAGGCTGTTCAGGCGGCGGCGGTAGACTTCGGGAACCCACTCGCCGTTTTCCGCATCCATCAGCATGTCTTCCCAGATGTGGGCGGTCAGCTCCGGCTCGCCGGGCAGGCCGGGGTAGGCGGGGTCGCGCACGAAAGCCGGATCGCGCACGGGTTCGCCGTCCCAGTCCGGGTCCTCGAACAGGTGGAAGAAGAGGCCGAAACCGCTGAGCAGCGGGGTGGTCCAGCGGGTCTCCAGCGTTTCGAAAGGCATCGTCTCCGCTTTGTCCAGCGCCGCCAGCAGGTCCTCCGGGGCGGCCGCCAGCTTCCGGCGGGGCGGCATATAGTCCATGATGTCGGCGCCGTCCCGCAGCAGCTCGTCAAAGCCCGTTTCCAGACGGGCCAGCTTCCGCAGTTTCGCTTCGGTCAGCGTCTTTTTCGCGGTCGTTGTTTTCTTTTCCATGGCGGCCTCCTTATACCTTGAAGCGGTAGCCCACGCCCCAGATGGTCTCGATGTACTGGGGCTTGGAGATGTTCAGTTCGATCTTTTCCCGGATCTTTTTGATGTGTACGGTCACCGTGGCCACGTCGCCCACGCATTCCATGCCCCAGATGTTCCGGAACAGTTCCTGGCGCGAGAAGACCCGGTTGGGGTTCTTGGCCATGTAGGTCAGCAGTTCGTATTCGCGGCTGGTGAGGAAGACTTCGCGGCCGTCCACCCAGACGCGGCGGGCGGACTGGTCGATCTTCAGGCCGCGGATCTCGATGATGTTGCCCTGCTCCTCGCGCACGCCGGTCAGGCGGTCGTAGCGCTGCAGATGCGCCTTCACGCGGGCCAGCAGCTCGCCGGGGCTGAAGGGCTTGGTGATGTAATCGTCCGCGCCGAGGCCCAGCCCGCGGATCTTGTCGATGTCCTCCGTTTTGGCGGTCACCAGAAGGATCGGGACGTTGCTGCGCTCGCGGATGCGGCTGCAGAGCGTGAAACCGTCCAGACCCGGCAGCATCACGTCGATCAGGAAGAGGTCGTACTCCTTCTCCAGAGCCATTTTCAGGCCAGTCTCCCCATCGGCGGCGATCTCCGCCTCGAAATTGCTCAGTTCCAGATAATCTTTTTCCAGTTCGGCGATGCTGTTATCGTCTTCCACGATCAGTATCCGGCTCATTGTCATTCTCCTCATACACCGGCAGTTCCAGCCGCATGCAGCTGCCCTCGCCCTTCACGCTGGTGAGGACGGCGCGGCCGCCGTGGTCCTCCATGATCTTCTGCACGATGGAGAGCCCGATGCCGTTGCCGCCCGTCGACGCGCTGCGCGCCGTGTCCGCGCGGTAGAACCGGTCGAACACGTGGGGCAGATCTTCCGGGGCGATGCCCACCCCGTTGTCCTCTATTTCCGTGACGATCGTCTTCCCTTCCACGTAGATCCGGAAGCCGATCGTGTTCTTCTCCTTGCTGCGGTCGCGGTATTTCACCGCGTTGGACACCACGTTGCTGACGACCCGGTGCAGCTGCTCGGGGTCGACCGCGATCATGACGTCCTCCGGGACCCGGTTCTCATAGCGGGTCACCATGTCCTGCGCGTCCAGTTCCTCCTTCAGTTCCCAGCGGCAGTCGGAAAAATATGCGTGTGCAGGAATCTTAATGAAATGGTACGGGATGCGGCCGCTTTCCACCAACGAGTAGAAATACAGCTGGTCCACCAGTTTTTCCATCTCTTCCGCTTTGCTGTAGATGGTGGACAGATAGCGCGCCTGTTTTTCCGGCGTGGAGGCCACGCCGTCCCGTAGGCCCTCCACGTAGCCCTTGATGGCGGTGATGGGGGTCTTCAGGTCGTGCGAGATGTTGGCGAGGATGATCTTGCCGTCCTGTTCTGTGCGGAGCTGCTCTTCCGCGCTGTTCTTGAGGCGCAGGCGCATCTCCTCGAAACTGTCGAACAGCTGGCTGAATTCCTCTTCCTCCGGCGCTTCCAGTTCATGCTCCAGATTGCCGTCGCGGATCTCGCCGGCCGCTTCCTGCAGTTTTTTGAAGGGGCGGGACAGATGCTCCTGCTGCCAGCGCAGCAGGGCCAGACTGCCCAGCAGCAGTTCCATCACGCTCAGGGCGATCAGGATCATGCTGAACGCGGCGGTGCCGCCTTCCCATTCTTTCAGCATGGTGATCAGCGCGGCGGTCAGCAGGAACAGGGGCACCGTGACCAGTGCCAGCACCGCCAGCAGATTTTTCTTGCTCAGCCGCATTTTTTCTCCTTACCGGAAACCGTACTGGAGGATCCGGTTCCCGTCCAGCTGCAGCAGTTTCTTCCCCATCAGGTACAGGGCGGTGCCGGGCTGCGGCAGGGTGCCGGAAAAATAGGAACGGCCGGAGTAATCCCACAGATCTACTGTGCCGTCCGTCTGCAGCATGACCAGTTCGGTGCCCAGGGTCAGGCCGCGGGCGCCGCTGCTCAGTTTCTTGGAAAAGCATTCCTTGCCGTTGTCGTCATAGACCGACAGGATCAGGTCGCCGGTACCGGCTTCCGGGCAGAGGAAGGCCTCGTGGCGGTTGGCCGCCGCGTAGGATATGATCTCGCCCGGGAAGAGAATGGTCTCCTTGAGTTCGGGCTTGTTTTCCTGCTCCAGCGAGTAGATCTCCAGGCCGTCCTCGGAGACGGCCGCGACCCGCTTGCTGCTCATATAGTCGATCTGCGTGAGCAGATGGCCTTCGTGGTTGAAGAAGCCCACCAGGCGGTTGGCTTCGCTGCGGCCCACGGTGAAGTTATAAAAGACAAGCTGGCTGTTCAGGTTGCCGCTCTGGGAGCTGACCATGGACATGACCAGGCCGCTGCCGTCCGGGGAGAGGGCCATGGCCATCGGGTAGCCGCTGACCGCCATTTCCTGGCTGATCTCGATGTCCAGCCGGATGCCCAGTTCGTTGTAAAAGCAGATCAGGCTGTTCAGGTCGCGTTCCAGCGCCACCGCCGTCACGCCGGTGGACGAGATGGCGGCGTTGATGATGGGCTCCGCCGTGGTGAAGCGGCCGCATTCGCCGCTCTTGTCCAGGATCACGGCCGTATTGCCGTACATGTCCGCCAGCAGCGCGTAGCCTTCGTGGCCGATGAAGCGCGGGGCGTTCATGGAATAATTGACGTTCCACAGTTCCCGGCCCTCGCTGTTCAGGAAGCTCGCGCCGTCCGCCGAATAGCGCAGCAGGCCGTTATTGAACACGGCGACGCCGGCCTGGCCGGAAGCCGCTATGGTATAGCTCTTTTCGATCCCGGCGCGCGTGAAGCCGTTCCTCTTGTGGAGGAAGAACCACAGCAGGCCGCCGAGCACGGCCAGCGCCGCCAGGATCAGCAGCGCCAGGCGCCCCGGGCGGATATGTCTGCGGACTGTTTCCAGGTCCCGTTCGTCTTGATTGTCTGTCGTGCTCACGAAGAAGTCTCCTTCTGTTCTTTATCGTCCGGACGGGTCATGTCCCATAAAATGTCCGAAAGGGCCGCGAACTGCGCCAGGCTCAGGCGCTCGCCGCGGATGCGGGGGTCCAGTCCCATCGCCGTCAGCGCTTTCTCCGCCTGCTCCCGGCTCACCCCGAGCGGCACATACCCGGCCAGCGCGTTGGCCAGCGTTTTCCGCCGCTGCAGAAACGCCGCCTTGGCCGTCGCGAACAGGAAATCCGCGTTCCGGCACTGCGCCGCGGGACCGTTCAGCGCCTCCAGGCACACCACCGCGGACGAAACTTTCGGCTGCGGCAGGAATGCGTGCGGCGGGACGGAAAGCACGATGCGGGGCTGCGCGTAATACTGCACGGAGACAGACAGATAGCCGTACTCCTTCGTCCCCGGCGCCGCAGCCATGCGCTCGCCCACCTCGGCCTGCACCATGACAGTGAGGGAGGAAAACAGGTCCCCCTGCTTCAGCAGCGCCATCAGGATAGGGGAGGTGATGTAATAGGGCAGGTTGGCCACCACTTTGACCGGCGGCGTGATGCCGTGCTCCGCGAGGAGGCGCGGGATGTCCTGCTTCAGGATGTCGCCCCAGACGACGGTCACGTTGTCGAAGCCGCGCAGCGAATCCGCCAGCACCGGCTCCAGCTTGCGGTCGATCTCCACCGCGATGACGCGGCCGGCCTCCGCAGAAAGGTACTGCGTCAGCGTCCCGATGCCCGGCCCGATCTCCAGGACCGTGTCCTCCGGGCCCAGGCCGGCCGCCGCCGCAATGCCCTCGGGCACCGATGCGTCGATCAGGAAGTTCTGGCCGTAGCCCTTCTTGATCAGAAAGTCGTGGCGGGCCAGGAGCTCTTTGGTTTTTTGGGGGTCGGCCAGGAACGGCTGCATGCGTCACCTCTTACGCCAGGCGGTAGAAGCGCCGGGCATTCTCGAAACAAATCCGCTCGACCTCCGCCGGGTCCGTTTCCCGCAGGCGGGCGATCTCGTTCACCACATAGGAAAGCAGGCGGGAATCATTCCGCCGGCCTCGGAACGGCTCGGGAGCCAGATACGGACAGTCCGTTTCCAGCAGGATCCGGTCCATCGGCATATATTGTACCACTTCTTTCAGCTTTCGTCCATTCTTAAATGTGACGACGCCGCCGATCCCCAGATAATGGCCCATGTCCAGGTACAGCTTCGCCATTTCCTTCTCATACCCGAAGCAGTGCATCACCAGGGACAGGTCCGCGCCGCCGGCTTCCCGGATCAGCGCCAGCGTGTCCGCGGCCGCCTCCCGGCTGTGGATGACGCCGGGCAGGCCGGCCTCCTTCATCAGTTCCAGCTGGAAGCGGAACCAGCGCTGCTGCAGGGGACGGGACGTCTTATCCGGGTAATCGCCGTGGTAATCCAGGCCGATCTCCCCGACCGCAACGCAGCGCGGATGCCGCAAATATCCCCGCAGCCGTTCTCCCGCCGCGTCCTCTCCGAGCGCCTCCAGTTCGTCCACGCAGTCCGGATGCACGCCGGCCGCGGCCCACGCGAACGGATACCGCTCCGCCAGCGCGAGCGAAGCCTCTGTGCCGGCCAGGTCGGCCCCGATGTTCACCAGGCCGCCGATCCCGGCCCCGGGCAGCGCCGCCAGGACCTCTTCCCGGTCCTCCGCGAACTGCCGGCTGTCATAATGGGTGTGCGTATCGAAAATCATGTTTGTCTCCATCAAGTCTGTTTGTCTTATTATAATACAACGGGACCGGTCTGTACAATGCATCCGGCCCTCTCTTTTTCGCCCCGGCAAAGCAAAAACTGTACGGTACTCTTATATATATAATAAAGTGTTTACTATATCAATAAGCCAAAAGCCAGGCCAGATCAAAGCGGATGCCATTTTGTCGATTTGTGTCTTTTGCCTTATATTCCATCAATAAATTATTGTTCATACTTTTTTGCAATCTGTATCATAATGCCTGTTTATGTTATTTTTGCAATCTGTTATCCGCATATCTTTTTCTTTATGAGGAATTTGGTTCTTTTTTTATCGTTTTATTGACACTGGAAACATCTCTTGATAAAATACTGCTTAACAGAGTGCGCGGCCTATATCTCCGAAAAACGGTTTTCCGTTTCTCAGACAGGCTTATAAAGATTTGCGCACCTGAAAGGAAGGAGAAAACATGAAAAAAGTACTGGCTCTTCTGTTAGTCCTGGCCATGGTTCTCTCGCTGGCTGCCTGCGGCGGGAACAAAGGCGATGACAAAGGTTCCGAAGCCCCCAGCGGCGGCGCCAAGCTGACCTTCACCACCGGCGGCGAGCAGGGCACTTACTACGGCTTCGGCACCGTGCTGGCCGGCAAAGTAAGCGACAAGACCGCCACCAAGGTCACCGCCATCACCTCCGGCGGTTCCAAGGCCAACATCGAAGCGATGGCCAAGAACGATGCCCAGCTGGGCTTCGTCCAGTCCGACGTGGCCGCCTATGCCAACAAGGGCACCCGTCTGTTCGACAAGGCTGACACGTCCTTCTCGGCCGTGGCCGCCCTGTACATGGAGCAGGTCCAGATCGTTACCCTGGATCCCAACATCAAGTCCGTTGCGGATCTGAAGGGCAAGAGCGTTTCCATCGGCGCTTCCGGTTCCGGTGTGTACTTCAACGCGGTCGACGTGCTGGGCGCTTACGGCATCGATGCGGACAAGGACATCAACCCCACCTACCAGTCCTTCGGTGACAGCGTAGAATCCCTGCAGGACGGCAAGATCGACGCCGCGTTCGTCGTTGCCGGCGCTCCCACCACCGCCGTGACCTCTCTGGCCGCGACCAAGAAGGTGTACCTGGTCAGCCTGGATGACGAGCACATCAACAAGCTGATCACGGAATCCCCTTACTACAGCAAGAACGTCATTGCCAAGGACGTGTACGACACGCCTGAAGACGTGACCACCGTGGCCGTGATGGCCGTTGTCATCGCCCGCAACGACGTGGCGGAAGCTGACGTGTACAACTTCATCTCCACCATCTTCGAAAACAAGGCGGATATCGCTTCCGCGCATGCCAAGGGCAATGAACTGGATCTGAACTTTGCGGCCTCCTACGGCTCCATCTCCTATCATCCCGGCGCGGTGAAGTACTTCACCGAAAAGGGTGTCAAGACTCCGTAATGCTGTCTTCGGCCGGCGGTCTCTGCCTGCGGGCGGAGCCGCCGGTTTTCGTGATTTCGGGAGGTAAATGCCGCGGTGCCAATGGATCTCTGCTCCGTTACAGGATCCATTCGTTCTGCGGCATTGCCTGTTCACATCCATCGTGAAAAGGAAAACTGAATATGGAAAACGAAAAAACCATCCCGGAAGGGATGAACCAGAACCCCGACGTCGGCACCGCGGCCGACGTTGAGGCTATCATGAAAAAATACGACAACGAATCCAATACCCGGATCTGGGAGGGCGTTCCCGGCGCGATCGTCCGCTGGATCAGCATCCTCTTCTCCGTGTACTGCATCGCTGTCACACTGCTCAGCAAGGAAATGCCGGAGATCCGCCTGACCCGCTTCCTGGGCCTGATCGTGATCATCGGCTATCTGTACTATCCCATCAAAAAAGGCGTGCAGAAGGTCAATTACCTGCCCTGGTATGATATCGTCATTATGATCCTGGGAAGCGCGCCCTTCTTCTATTTTGCTTTCAACGCCAAGAAGATCGTGTTTGAAGCGACCTCGGTCACGGACAAATGGTATATGGTGGTCATGGCCATCGTTTCCATCCTGGCCCTGATGGAACTCTGCCGCCGCTGCGTGGGCATCCCGATCCTCTGTGTGGTAGGCGCCCTGCTGATCTATACCTTCTCCACGGTGCGTTTCGGCAAGGTGATCTATGACCTGTTCTACACCACCAGCGGTGTCATGAACACGCCCATCAACGTGTGCGCCAAATATATCGTGGTATTCATCATCTTCGGCGCATTCCTGGAACGGACCGGCATTTCGTCCTTCTTCATTGACCTGGCCAACAGCCTGTGCGGTTCCAGCGCCGGCGGCCCCGCCAAGGTGGCGGTGGTCTCCTCCGCGCTGTGCGGCATGGTGTCCGGTTCCTCCGTGGGCAACACGGTGACCACCGGTTCCGTGACCATCCCGATGATGAAGCGCTGCGGCTATAAGCCGGAATTCGCCGGCGCCGTGGAAGCGGCCTCCTCCACCGGCGGCCAGATCATGCCGCCCATCATGGGCGCCGCCGCCTTCCTGATGGCGGAATACATGGGCGTGCCGTACGGCACCGTCGCCCTGAAGGCGATCCTGCCCGCCGTCCTGTACTTCCTGGGCATTTACCTTGCCGTCCATCTGGAAGCCCGCAAGCTGAACCTGAGGGGCATTCCCAAGAGCGAGCTGCCCAAGATGAAGAGCCTGCTGCCGAAGATGTATCTGCTGCTGCCGCTGGTCGTGCTGGTCATCATCGTGGCCACCAATATGCTGACCATGCAGATGGCCGCGACGATCGCCATCTTCTGCTGCATCCTCGTCGGCCTGATCAACAGAGATAACCGCCTGACCCTGGGCAAGGTCTTCGAAGCCCTGGAAGCCGGCGGCAAGGGCTCCATCACCGTCGCCGTGGCCTGCGCCATGGCCGGTCTGGTTGCCGGCTGCATCACCTCCACCGGTCTGGCCTCCGACCTGATCCGCGTGATCGTTCAGGTTTCCGGCGGCCGTCCGCTGATCGCCCTGTTCCTGACCATGCTGTGCTGCATCGTGCTGGGCATGGGCGTGCCGACCACCGCTAACTACTGCATCATGGCCGCCACCTGCGCGCCTATCCTGATCGACCCCCGCATCGGTGTGCCGCTGGTCGCCGCCCACTTCTTCGTGTTCTATTTCGGCATCGTGGCGGATATCACGCCGCCCGTCGCGCTGGCCGCCTATGCCGGCTCCGCCATTGCGAAAGCGCCGCCCATGAAGACCGCATTCAACGCGACCCGGATCGCTATCGCCGCGTTCATCGTGCCTTATATCCTGGCCATGAACCCGGCCATGGTATTCGAGTTCGGCGATGCCACCGGCGGGGCCGTAGCCCTGCAGGTCGTCCTGATCATCGTCACGTCCATCCTGGGCATCTTCGGCGTGGCTGCGGCCCTGAACGGGTTCCTGTTCAAGCCGATCCACCCGCTTCTGCGCATCGTGCTGGCCGGCGGCGGTCTGTGCATGATGATCCCCGGCGTGCTGACCGACGCCATCGGCTTCGTTCTGGTTGCCGCCGTCGTGGTGTTCCAGAAGCTGTTTGCCAAAGACAAGGCCCCTGCCGCTGCCTGACCGGCGCCAAGCCGCTGACAGTCCGGCCGGACCTTCCCGGACGCCCTCTTCGGAGGGCGTCCTTTTTTTATGGACTTTTTCGGCAAGATGTGGTTTAATAGGGACTAAGGTTCCCAGCGCCTAAAATCCTTAACAGGAGGATAGTCCCTGTGTCTGACTTTCAGGACAATGAATCGGCTCCGCAGGAGAACCGGCCTTTTATTCGGGAAACCGTCGTCAATGAGACCTCCGGGCCTCCGCTCTGGAAAAAAATCCTTACGACCGCGCTGCTCGCGGTCCTTTTCGGTGTGATCGCAGGCGCGGTCTTCCGCTTTACGCAGACCCGGATCTTCCCGCCGGAGACCACTACGGCCGAGCCGGTCTCCTTCCCGCAGGAGACTACGGCGCCGCCGGACGAAACATCCGTTCCGACGGAGTCCGACCCGTCCGCCCCGCTTTCCCCGGAAGACGCCGAATGGCAGATCATCGTGCAGGGCATGATCGACAGCCATGACCTGCAGATCAAGGACTACCAGCGCATGGCCATCGTGCTCAACGGCGTACGCTCCGACGCGCAGTGGTCGCTGGTCACCGTCACCGCCACCAACCAGGACCAGTCGCTCTTCAAGGGCGGCCACCAGTACGAGACCCAGAGCTTCGGCGTCATCATCGCCATCACGGAGCAGGAAGTGCTGGTCCTGACGCCGTATTCCGCCACCACCCAGCTATCGGACTCCAGCACGCTGCAGATCGGCTTTGCCAATCTGGAGGTGACAGATGCGTACATCAAGGCGCGTGACGGCGTGGCCGACCTGATGATCATGGCCGTGTCCCGGTCCAAGATCACGGAGCAGACCCTGGAGCGCATCAAGGCCATCCGCCTGGGCAATTCGTACGTCTGCTACGCCGGCCAGCCCGTGATCGCCATGGGCGCGCCGATCGGCGGGATCATCAAATCCTGCAACAGCGGCATCCTGACCTACATCGAAAGCGCTTACCCCGCCACGGACGCCTCCCTCTCCCTGCTCCACACCAACATGGTGGGGGATGAAAACGCGGGCGGCTTTCTGATCAATCTGGACGGCAGCCTGATCGGCTGGATCGAACCGGAATACACCAGCGGCGGAACGCTGACCGCGGTCGGTATCTCGGACCTTCGGGCGTATATCGAGACCATCAGCAACGGCAGCCAGGGCTGCTATCTGGGCATTGAGGGCATCACGCTGTCCAACGAACTGAAGGAAGCGCTGAAGACCGAAGCTGACGGGATCTACATCAGCCGCTGCACGGCCGGTTCCCCGGCGCAGCGCGCGGGCCTGCAGGCCGGCGACATCCTGATCCAGGTGGCCGGCGATCCCGTCCGCAACCTGGACGAACTGCGCACCATCCTGCTCTCCTTCACCGCGGAGCAGACCATTTCCGTGAAAGTCCTGCGCAAGGGCCGGGCCTCCTACCAGGAGCTGACCTACGACGTCAACATAGAAAGAAGGTAACCCCGAATCATGTATGCCATTTCCGACTGGCGCGAAGGCGACCGGATCAGCCAGGTCCTTCTGTGCCGCAGCAAGACCGTCAGCCTCACCAAAGCGGGCAAAAGCTATTATTCCCTGCTGCTGCAGGACAGCAGCGGCTCCATAGACGGCAAGGTCTGGGACCTGTCCTCCGGGATCGATCATTTCGAGGCCTTGCAGTACATCAAAGTAGACGGCGAAGTCAAGCGCTACCAGAGCTCGCTGCAGCTGAACATCCAGCGCATCCGCCTCGCGCGCGAAGGCGAGTACGATCCCGCGGATTTCGTCCCGACGAGCCCGTACCCGATCGAGGAGATGTACGACAAGCTGCTGGCCTTCGTCCGCAGCATCTCGCACCCGCAGCTCCGCGCGCTGCTGGAAGCTTTTTTCGTGAACGACGCGGACTTCGCGAGGGAATTCAAGGCCCACTCCGCCGCGAAAAGCATCCACCACAGCTTCTCCGGCGGCCTCCTGCAGCACACGCTGCGCGTCACGGAGCTCTGTGATACCTATTGCAAAAAATACCCGCTGATCAAGCGCGACCTGCTGCTGACCGGCGCGCTGTGCCACGACATCGGCAAAGTGCGTGAGCTGTCTTCCTTCCCGGCCAACGACTATACGGACGAAGGGCAGCTGCTGGGCCACATCATCATCGGCATCGACATGGTGCGCGAAAAGATCGCGGACATCCCGAACTTCCCGGAAGTCACGAAAAACGAGCTGTGCCACATCATTCTGGCCCACCACGGCGAATTCGAATTCGGCTCGCCGAAGAAGCCCGCCCTGCTGGAGGCGCTGGCCCTGCATCTGGCCGACAACACCGACGCCAAGATCCAGCTCATGTCCGAAACGCTGGCCGACGCCGGCGCCACCGGCTGGCTGGGCTTCCAGAAATTCCTGGACAGCAACGTGAGAAGGACCCGCACGAAAGAATAAAGCATGCTGAACAAAAACGACGTCATCACACTGACATTCACCGATATGACGGAAAACGGGGAGGGGATCGGCCATCACGAGGGCTACCCCCTCTTTGTAAAAGACGCGGTCATCGGCGACACCGCGCGCGTCCTCGTCACGAAGCCGGGCAAAACCTACGGCTTCGGCCGCGTGCAGGAGATCCTCACGCCCTCCCCGGACCGCGTCGCGCCCCGCTGCCCGCTCGCGGCCCCCTGCGGCGGCTGCCAGCTCCAGGCCCTCTCCTATCCGGCCCAGCTGGCCTTCAAGGAAAACAAGGTGCGCCAGCACCTGATCCGCCTGGGCGGCATCGCGGAGCCGCCGATGGCCCCCATCCTGGGCATGGACGAGCCCTGGCATTACCGCAACAAGGCGCAGATCCCGTTCGGAACGGACCGCGACGGACAGATCACCGCCGGCTACTACGCCGCGCGCTCGCACCGCATCGTCCCGATGACGGACTGCCTGCTGAACCTGCCCGGCTTCGACCGCATCCTGGAGATCATCCTTTCCCACGCCCGGGCCCGCCGCCTCCCCGCCTACGACGAAGAGACCGGCCGCGGCCTCCTGCGCCACGCCCTCATCCGCCGCGCCGCCGGCTCCGGCGAATGGATGGTCTGCCTGGTCATAGGCGGCCGGAAACTCCCCGGCGCCGCCGACCTCGTGACCGCCCTCCGGGAGATCCCCGGCATGACGGACATCTCCCTCAACGTGAACACCCGCCGCGACAACGTGATCCTGGGCGACGAACTGATCCCGCTGTACGGCCCCGGCTATATCACCGAATCCATCGGGGACCTTGAGTTCCGCCTCTCCCCGCTCGCCTTCTTCCAGGTCAACCCCAAGCAGACGGAAGTCCTGTATGCCAAAGCCCTGGAATTCGCCGGCCTGACCGGCACGGAGAACGTCTGGGACCTCTACTGCAGCACCGGCACCATCTCCCTCTTCCTGGCCCGGCACGCCGCCCGCGTCCGCGGCGTGGAGATCATCGCCCCCGCCATTGAAAACGCCCGCGCCAACGCGGCGTTAAACGGGATCGAAAACGCGGATTTCTTTGTCGGAAGATCCGAAGAGATCTTCCCCGCCTGGTGCCGCGAGCACCCGGAAGAAGTCCCGGATGTCGTCGTCCTGGACCCGCCCCGGGCCGGCTGCGACCGCGCCCTTCTGGACGCTCTCGTCTCCTGCGCCCCCGCCCGCCTCGTCTACGTCTCCTGCAACTCCGCCACCCTGGCCCGGGACCTGAAGATCCTGCGGGAAGAAGGCGGCTACGGGCTGCGGAAGGTTCAGCCGGTGGACATGTTCCCGCAGGGAGTGCATGTGGAGACGGTTGTTTTATTACGTCGGAAAAATGTTGATGACTATTTGGAGTTTACCTGGACGGATGAAGAGTTTGGAAATAATGGCTGCAAGGCCAGTTATGAAGAGATCAAGTCTTTTATATTAGAGAAGTACGGATTGAAGGTATCGCACCTAAATATTGCTCAGATTAAGCGGAAGTGTGGTATAATCGAACGACAAAACTACAACCTGCCAAAGAGCGATAAATGGCACGTACCAAACTGCACACCAGAAAAAGAAGCTGCCATCATGGATGCATTCAGGCACTTCAAACTGATATAAAAAGAAAGGGGTCAATTATGCCAAAAAGAATGACTGAGGATGAAGTTCGAGATTTAGCACGTGGAATTCTCGGCTTTGAAGATAAGGCTGGTGTCCGTTCGGGTGTTGGACAGTTAACAACATTTAACCAACTCGGTTTTTCGGGTTTCGCAGATAAACCTGATGGCTGGTATCTACCTAATAACCATGCAGATGTGGCTATGGTACTGGAAACGAAAGCCTCTTATATTCCGCTTGGTGAAAAACAAGTTAATGAGGTTCTTAAAAATATTGAGATCGTTGAGACACAGTATCCAAAGGTTGTAGGCATCCTTTATAACGGTGAAGATATTCGTGTTTTTATGAATCATGAGGAAGTGGATACGGTAAAGCAACTTCAGCGTGTTGAATACTATGCTTCGCTATTCACTGTCGATACGATTGATAAAGAGCATATTTACGAGCTTACTGCCAGGATAAACAACTGCCTGCATTTTGATTTTGGCATAAAGAATCTGTATCATAGAATGATTTTCACAGCCTGTGCCTTAGTAGCAAAGAGATATGATGCACTAATGGTAAAGGGTATGGATTATTCAGAATTCCACAATGCAATTCTGAATTGCTTAAACAAAGAACTGATCCGTGATAAGCAGCAGAATCGTAAACTCGGAATACTAACTGACGTTTTTGCTAAAATTGAAATGAATCTGGATGTAAGCTCAGAAGACGCTAAACAGCAGCAGCATGTTAAAGATCTGATCGCCGAGTTTATTGAATGGGTAACCGAAATATCGGATTGTATCAATTCAAATGCATGGCGCGGCGAAGATGTAATGGGCATCTTTTTCAATGAATTCAATCGTTATAAGAAAAAGTCTGAGGCTGGTCAGGTGTTTACTCCTGAGCACATCACAGATTTTATGTATAAGATCTTGGAAGTGAATAAAGATGATCGTGTATTCGATGGATGTTGTGGATCAGGCGGTTTTCTGGTTAAGGCCATGGCCAATATGATTCAGGAAGCGGGCGGCGTTCAAACAGAGAAAGCGACTCAGATTAAACGTGAACAGCTTTATGGCATAGAATTCGATAAAGAAATATATGCACTCGCATGCGCCAACATGCTTATTCACAAAGATGGAAAGACTAATCTCGAACAGATGGATTCCAGGACAGAAGAAGCCTGTAAGTGGATTAAAAAACAAAAGATCACAAAAGTACTAATGAATCCACCGTATGAAAGAAAGTATGGGTGTATGACGATTGTTGAAAACATGCTCGATAGCGTTCCTGTTCATACAGTCTGCGGTTTTATTCTCCCAGATAAGAAGTTAGAGAAAGCCAGTAAATCGCAAATTAAAAGGATTTTGAAAAATCACCGACTTACTAAGATCATCAAGATGCCTGAAGATTTGTTCTTCGGGGTGGGTGTTACCACGTCTATCTTCGTGTTTGAGACAGGTATTCCACAGGGTGATAATGAGATCTTTGGATGCTATATCGAGACTGATGGCTTGGAAACTGTTAAGAATAAGGGCCGCCATGATGTTCGTCACCGTTGGCCAGCTATTGAACGGTATTGGGTCGACAGTATAAAAAAACTGCGTGATGATAAGTATGGTACGGCTCAGTGGATTAAGCCATCAGAGCATTTGTCATATCAGATGCCAGAGAAGCCGTTCGAGGTCTTTGAGGAAGATTTTAGAAAAACTGCTATGGATTACTTAATGTTCCAGCGAGGAATAGACACCAAAGAATTTGGAGATAAACTGTTGTCTTCAGCGATGTATTCGAGCGATATCAATATGTCTGATGACAATGTGTGTATTTCTATCAAAGCGGGTGATTAAGATGGAACGGGTTGATACAAGCAAATGGCAAGATTTTAGGGTTGGCGATTTATTCGACATTCACCCAACACATGCATATAAACTGAATAATGCTCAGATTTTAGATAATGGTGATATCCCCGTAGCAGCAAATTCGGCATATAACAATGGGATTGGCGGTTATTCAACTAAAAAGCCGACTGAAAAAGGCAACATGGTAACATTCAGTGATACGGTTGATGCCAATACTATTTTCTATCAACCAGATGATTTCATCGGATATCCTCACGTTCAAGGATTGTATCCTATAGGCGACTATGCAGATGAATGGGGGCAGTATACATATTTGTTTTTTGTTTCCGTTTTTCGCAAAACAGCTTTGACAAAAGGGTTCGATTATGGGAATAAATTCCGTAGGGATATAGCTGTTGATTTGCATATTAAACTTCCTGCTACAGTCGATGGTAAGCCAGATTTTGATTATATGGACTCTTATATGCGAGAAGTGTTAAAAGACTCCGAAGAGAGTCTTGAGAGACTGCAACGAGCTGATGTATCAAAGACTGTTATCAATTCTGATGAATGGAAAGAATTCAGTCTTCGGGATTTGTTTGATTTCAAGTTGCCACAGGGAGATTTGCAGGTCAAACAAGTTAAAGATGGCGAAATACCGTTAATCACTCCAAGTGCATACAATAACGGCCTCTTGCAAAATGTCTCTGCTGATAGCAAAAGCACTTTATTCCCTGCGAATTCTTTGACCGTTGATATGTTTGGCAATGCATATTATCAGGAGAAAAAGTACTTTGTAACTGCGCATGGTCATGTAAATGTTTTGCTCCCCAAAATCACATTAAACAG
The DNA here is from genome assembly GCA_017430085.1 of Lachnospiraceae bacterium. GTDB lineage: Bacteria > Bacillota > Clostridia > Lachnospirales > Lachnospiraceae > UBA6987. The sequence goes on from JAFRNR010000036.1 coordinate 31,880, forward strand.
GAATATTGGCATGTTCATTGCTACTGCTATAAGAGCGATGTTTCTTGCCAAATATGGTTTTTCCGATATGTGCACACAGAAGGTGTTAAAAAAAGAGAGTGTTAAGCTTCCCGTCACACGTGATGACCAACCTGATTGGGATTATATGGATAGATACATGAGTAAAGTGATAGAGGATTCTTCTGGTCGATTAAGGAACTATGGAATTATTTGATTTGATAACCCATTGAGCCTGTTTCAATCGTCTATAATATTGATAGTTCATTGGAGGTTTTACCTGCCTCCTGAATAAATTCATCTTAGCAGCCAAGAGACTCATCACCCCTTGGCTGCATTTTTAATGTCAATGAAAAAGGATCCCTGCCATGACGATCTGCAAGTCGCAGCCATTCCTGGCATTGCCGCAGACGAAAATGACTCTGCTGGAGCTCAAGTTGTTTGATATTTACCTGGGGAAAATCAATCCAAAAGATTCTACCGTCACGAAGGTTGTGTTTACAAAAGCGGAACTTTGTAAGGTTCTCGGTGTTGATAGAATTAACAATGAGGATCTGAAAAAGTGCCTCAAGACTCTTATGTCCAGTATTGTTGAAGTAAAAGGACTCACCAAGAATGGACGGTCCAGGACTTCGTTGATCTCGCTGCTTTCAGTTGCCGATATAACGTATGAGGATGCTCACTATGGGAATGTAGCCACGATAGAGCTGGAATGTTCAGAAAGAGCAAAGCAATATATCTATAATGTGGATGCGGTCGGATATCTCCGTTTGAATCTTGCCAGGGTACGACGAAGTTCTTTACAGCACCGCTAAAGGAATATATGGCCAGAAGTGGCCAGTGGATCAAAGCCATCCACTTCAAATTCCCGATATCGTATCATGGTGAAATAGTCGAGAATATTGAGCTGGATGAGAACGGTCATATTTTCCGACCTAATCAAAGTACAGATGAAGCTATCGCACTATTGTCCAAACTTTCCGAGGTAAAACATCATATCGAGGTTACGGTCGATATGGATGAACTGGATCTGACCAGCGCGGAAAGCCTGGCGACTTATGATGAGATCCGGGAATGGGTGCAGGAAAAGTATGGATTCCATGTGACGAATCTAAACATTGCTCAGGTAAAACGGAAACTCGGATTCGATATGCGGGCTAATTTCAATTTGCCGAAATGCGAAAACTCCCGGCAGCCGAACTGCCCGGAGGAGAAAGAGAAAGCGATAGAAGAAGCGCTGAAGCACTTTCAAATGATTTGATTTTTCTCCAAACACAATTTTAATTCAAATAGGGCTTGACGCGAGTGCCTACAAGTTGTAAACTCATGGTAGATGTTTACATCTTGTAGGCATTTCCTTTGGAGGAGTATTATATGAGCCGGATAACGACAGAAATCAGATTAGGAGCAGCAGAAAACGCTTTTGCCCAGATCGTATGGGATCATGAACCGATCTCCTCGGGAGAATTGGTAAAACTGTGCAAAAAAGAACTCGATTGGGCCCGTTCCACTACCTATACCGTGCTGCGGCGCCTTTGTGACAAGGGGCTTTTTAAGGTTGAAGACGGTGTCATTTCTGCTGTTTTGACCAGAGAAGGATTTATCGCAGCGCAGACTGAAGCATTTATGAACGATACCTTCGAAAGCTCGTTGCCGGCATTTATTGCGGCCTTTACAGCGGGAAAGAAGCTAAGTGTTCAAGAGGCGGAGGAGATCCGCCGCCTGATTGATGCCTGTGTGGATGGCGATAGTCCGAAAACAGAGAAAGGAGGCGAACAGTGAACTTCCAGAATTTGTTCTTGCAATTGCTTAAGGTCAGCTTGTCAGCTTCGATTGTGGCCGGTCTCGTTATGTTGCTCCGCCTTTGCTTTCGGAAAGCGCCGCGCGGTCTTGTCTGCGCACTCTGGCTGCTGGTAGCCGTTCGTCTGCTGATCCCCAATCTGCCGGAAAGCAAGGTCTCTGTGCTGCCGGAAGCGGTCAGCAGCGGGAGTGCGGTCACCAAGGTCGTCAATACGGTCCCGGAAGGAGTTGAAATCATCAGGAGTGACGATCCGTCTTTCATGGAGATCGTGGAACGGCGAGATGCGATCCCCAAACGGGACAGCAGTGGTCAGTCTTATGTGATTGTCAGCCGCGAGAATTATAAAGCTCCGAAAACGCTGGGGGAAATCTGGCTTCCGGTTTTGACAAAGATCTGGCAGGCAGGCGCAGTCCTGATGCTCCTGTATATGGCCTGGACTTATTTCAAAGTGTGGCAAAAATCCCGACTCTCGGTTCATCAGGAGGACAATATCTATTTCTGCGACGAACCCGGAACACCTTTCGTTTTCGGCCTCTTCCGTCCGCGAATTTACGTGCCTTCGGATCTGTCCGACGAAGCGCTGACCTGTGTCCTCGCACATGAGCAGGCGCATATCGCCCGGAGGGATCCCTTCTGGAAGCTGCTCGGCTTTCTGCTGCTCTGCCTTCACTGGTTCAATCCGGTTCTGTGGTTCAGCTATGTGCTGCTCTGCCGCGACATTGAAAAAGCCTGTGATGAACGGGCCTTCCGGGGACAGACAATATCTTACCGTAAAGTTTATTCCTCCGCCTTGCTGGCCTTAAACGCTCCGAAACACTGGATCAGCGCTTGTCCCGTTGCGTTTGGAGAAGTAGGAGTCAAAGAACGGGTCAAGGCGGCCCTGCGCTACAAAAAACCGGCGAAATGGATCGTTGCAGCCATGGTGGCAGTTTCCGTGATCGCTGCCGGCTGCGCGCTGACGAACCCCAAGGGAACAACGAATACCGATCAGCCTAAAACATCAGCTACTGAAAACCACAGCCAGGAAACAACGGAGGAATCCATTAAGGGGAAATACGACCGTTACCGGATCTATGCCAGAGAAGGCGATGCCGCCGGAGATGGATGGGTCACCACCTTTATTTACGAGGACTGGAAGGACAGAGACGGAAAAAGTGCCGAGAAAGTGGTATGTTATGAATATAATATCTGCAATGTACGGTATTGGGATCATCAGCCCGTGATCACTTTCTATGCCTCTTACGGCAACTATGGCCAGTTAGGCACCCAAAGCAATCCGGAGCTGTATGCCCGGTTCACGGACGATCCGGAAGGACTGGAAAAAGATCTGGCGCTGATTGCCGGTCTGCTTCAGTCGGGAACGGAGCCGGAAACCCTGCTGGCGCTGGATCCGGCCACCGTGGAGTTTGAGGTGCTGGACAAGGACCAGTTTTTCCGGCTGATGCGGGAGGCCTTGACGGCGGATATCCGCGAACCGGACAGACAGAGAAGCTTTGACGGGCTTTATGCCGAAAACTATTACCGGGAAAAGGTCTTTCTTGACGGTTATATTTTCCGGGTCTCTCTTCTTTGGGGCTGGGGCTTTATGGACGAAGTCTTTATCGATGTGGCCTTGGGAAACGAGAACGAGTATGTTTTGTTGTCGGATCTGGTAGAGCAGGGGAAAGCCACTGCCGAGCAGCAGGAGGCTTACGCACTGATGCGGCAAATTGCAGAAAACCTGAAGGGCCGGGAGTATGAGCCGAATTATGGGGCGGAATCTTACAAAAACACCGTCATTGGAACCATTGATTTCGGACGCCTCTATACCATGATGAATGATCTGATGAACGAGATCTGGCCGGAAGCCTATTATCTGCCCCGGGAAGAAGTCACGCCGGAAAGCCTGCCCATGGTAAACCCTTAAGGAGTTGATATGATTCGGTGCCGCAATCTGTGGAAAAGCTATGATGCCCGTCCCGTTCTGCGGGAGGTGAATCTTTGTCTGGAGGATAGGGGCTTCTGCCTCCTTCTGGGGGAAAGCGGCAGCGGCAAAACCACCTTCCTGAATATCCTGGCCGGCATGCTGCCTTTTGAAGAGGGCACCATCGAATGGCAGGGAGAAGTCTTTGACCGCAAACTGCCCGAAATGTTGCGTGGCGAGGCGGAATACATCACGCAGGAGCCCTTCTTTGCGGATTTCTTAAGTGTGTCGGATAACCTGAAACTTTTAGGTGTTTCGGACGAAGCCGCAAAGAAAAGTCTTGCCCGCTTCGGTCTTTCGGAGAAAAAAGACCAGCTCCCGCCGACCCTTTCCGGCGGGGAACGCCAGCGTCTGGCACTGGCAAGAGCCTTGCTGAAGGGCCGGAAAGTATTGCTTCTGGACGAACCGACGGCGGCTCTGGATGAAAGCAATAAGCGCAGGATATTCGAGCTTCTACGGGACCTGTCCGGGGATGTCCTGGTTTTATGCGCAACGCACGATCCGGATGCTAAAGGCTATGCAGACATGGTTCTGGAGTTTAGCAAAGAAACGGGTAAAGTCAAAGAGATTCCCGGTCAGTTCCCCTCTTCCGCTTCTCTGGAACGGTTTTCCGGAAACGGGCCTTCAAAGGAACTTCTTCCCGAAAGCGGAAACGATGCTCTCCCCTTCCTGAAAAAATGGTTCCGATCCGGCCGCCGGGAACGATTTTCCCGCATCTGCTTCATCTTTTTCCTGACGATGGTCCTGTGCCTGGTCTGTCTGGCGGACACGCCCGCGCACAAAAGCGACGTGACCATGGATAAGCTGTATCACCTGAACATGCTGACGCTGACCCTCCACGGTGAGCTGGATGCAATTGCTGTTCTGCCTGAAGATCCCCGCCTCCGATTCCTACAGTTTGATTACAACAACTGCCCCGACGGGATCGAGTATTCCCCAGACGTGCTGATGTATGAACTGCCGGACTATGAAGTGGTCCTGAATATTCTTCCGAACGATCCGTCGCTGTGTCTGGTCAGCAGCCGGATCCGGTTCGGTTCCTGGTTTACCGGACCGGATCAGATCATACTTTCCCCTGCGATGGCAGAGAAACTGGCCGGGAAACGGGCGGAAAAACTGATCGGGAGCACGATCAAAAAGAACCTCTATAAGCGGGGCGGGGTTCTTCTGACGATCGTCGGCATCACGGAGGAACTGACGCAGGCGGAACGGATCTATCTGAGCGCGGCCGGGACCAATATCGCCTGCGGCGAGTATGCTATACCCGAAAATGATCAGGGTCTGTTCTATGTCAGTGCATCCACGGCAGACATTTACCGGAATGATGAAAGCTTTCACACAAACAGCGGCGGCTGGCAGCAGACATATCACCTGTATTTCGACGGTTACAAGGAAATGGACGGATATTTCCGGGATCATGCGGCAGATTTGAAAGAAAAATACGGACAGGATATTATCCTGGAAAAGGCCGGTCTGCCGCTGGAATATGCGCTGAGCTGGCCTCTCGTCACAGAGATCCTGCTCCCGTCAGCCGCATTGGCGACTCTGCTGACCGGTCTCTTCTACGGCATACTGCGCCGAACGGAATTCCTTTATAATAGCCGTTTTGTGGCGGTATTTGAGTATGCGGGCTTTGAAAAGAAGAAGCTGCTGCGGCAGCTGACGCTTTTGTCATTGCTGGAACTGGCTAAGCAGCTGCTGGCAGCTGCCATATTGACGGCCATCCTGACGGTGACCGTAAACGTGATCAATCGCCGGCGCTTTCTGGTCCCGCTGGAGATCTTCAGTTACAATTCCTGGCTGATCGCCGGCTTTATCTTCCTGCTTTTCGGAATGGCCTGGCTGGTGCTGCGCATCACGTTCAAGCGCTTTCACTCGGGAAGCTGGTACGAACTGCTGATGGCGGCCCGGGATCTTCTGTAGAGGAGGCGCGGCATGGAAATTCGTCTGGAAAACGTTTCGAAAAGCTATGACCGGCCGGTGCTGAAGGACCTGAACATCCGCTTTGAAAGCGGCAAACTGTATGTGATAAAAGGCGTCAGCGGCTGCGGAAAAACCACGCTTCTCAACATCATCGGCGGCGTGGAAAAAGAATATGAGGGCCGGATGGTCTGCGAGCCGCAGAAGCTGCGCAGCGCCTACATATTCCAGCGGAGCCTGCTGCTTTCTGCGCTGACAGTGCGGGAAAACCTGGAGCTGATCCGGGAAAACGCGGATGCGGTGAAGGAACAGGCGGAGGCGCTGGGGATCGGCAGTCTTCTGGATAAATTGCCCGGAACGATCTCAGGCGGCGAGCGCCAGCGGGCCGCGATCGAGAGGGCTTTGCTGCGGGAGCCGCAGCTGCTGCTGGCGGATGAGCCCACCGCTTCGCTGGACGATGAAAATTCCCGGAAGATCGCGGAGCGGATCGCGGCACTGAAGCGGGAGGACCGCATCGTGATCGCGGCGACGCATGAAGACTATTTTGATGAGTATGCAGACGAGATCCTGCAGCTGCATTACGGAGTCATCACGCAGGTAAAAGAAGCGGCGCCTGCTGTTCCCGCAGAACCCTGTTCCGAAGAAAAAAAGGCCGCTTTTGCCGGGTCCTCCCATGGCCGGCTCGGCGGACTGACCTATGTTCTGAAGCGGCAGCCGGGTCTGCTGAAGCCGTCAAAACTCCTGCTCGCTGCCCTCTTTTTCCTGATCATTCTGCTGGGCTCCGCGCTGCAGAAAAACGTCACTTCGGAAGCGATCCGTCTGTACCGGCAGGACCGGCCGGTTGACCTGGTAAAGCTGCAGCAAAGCGTGATAGACGGTCTGGACGAAGAGACAAAAAACCGTCTGACGATCTATGATAATTATTACGCCGAAGACGGGGACATGACAGCCTATTACCTCCTCCCGAAAGAACTGAGCGTATTGGGCTGCACCGGCTCCATCAAATGCGGCCGCTTCCCGGAAAAAGACGCTGAGGTACTGGTTAACGAGACTCTGGCCGGCGATCTTTCCGGAGACACTGCGCATCCCGAAAAATGCCTGGGCCGGTCCTTCCGCTTCTGCGGGCTGGATCTGACGGTCAGCGGGATCGTGAACAATGAAGGATACCGGGGAGAATTCCGCCGCGACTGGTACTATGCATACGGAAAAGACAACGAACCGCTCCGGACGGAGGACCGCCATCTGTTCCTCGCATATTCTCTGCTGAAGACGATCGGGACGAAAAAAGAAAACCAGAGGAATGCGGTTGTTATGGCCAGCAGCCCCGGCCTCTGGAACGACGAAGCCCTGCAGGACCGGCTGCGTTCCCGGGAAGATGATACTCTGAACGATTATCTGCAATACATCCATGAATTGAGCAGACAGACGGAATACTATGTTCGAATTGCATTCATCGTGCTGCTCGCGCTCTTTGCCATCGCCTGTCTGTACATGGTTTCCGTAATCCGGCTGGAACTGTTTTACCGGCGCCGGGAGTTGGGGTATCTGCAGATCTTCGGCCTCTCCCGAGGCCGCACCCGCCGGCTGATCCTTCTGGAATATGCTGTAAAGTTGGTAGGGTCCCTTCTTCTCGCGGCAGCCGCGTATGTATTGCTGGCGACGGCCTATGCGCTGGCTTTTCACGGAGGTTTTCAGCTTCCGGATGCGGCACAAACGGGCAGTATGATTGCCGCTTTGACACTTATGTATCTGACAACGGTGTGGCTGACGTCGGCCGTCTTTCTGCGCAGAAGCATTATTCAGCTGATCACGTGAAGGCGAAGTCAGGCATCCCCTCTCCACTAAAAAATGTCTCATATTCTTGCCCGGCTGCGACAGAACAAACCGCAGCCGGGTTTTGTCATTTTTCACGCTCTCGCTTTCCCCGCTTGATTCTCCAAAAATCGAACAAATGTTTGCAAAAGTCCTTGGCGGATCCAAACACATGTTCTATTATAGTCTTGCCGCCGTGCCAGAGGCACCTGTGTATCCGAAAGGAGAGGCGGTGACGATGCCTGTTATTGGCCGGGAAAAAACAAACCGGTAAGCGCTCGCACATTTGTAGGCCGTCGATGTAAACCGCACTGGCGTATTCGACCGCCGCCCAGAGGTCAGCTTAACTGTTCACGCATCGTACTAATCCGGACCGTAAAGGTGGATTGCTTCCACCTCTGGTTTTGATTGGTACGGTGCGTTTTTTATCCTCCGGTCAGAAAAAAAATTTCGAGGTTTCGAAAATTATTACAGGCATCCGGCACCTTGACAACTGAATATCTGCCAGACAAACCAGCAAAAAGGAGGGAGGTGATACTATGCCGAGAATGTCTCAAAAAGACAAACTGTACTGGGATTTTTTCCTGGATCCGTCCACCGGCCGCCGGAAATACAACCATGTCTGCCGCTGCTGTACGCATAGTTGCATGCAGAGTTTCAGGGCAGAATTGATCTGCTGCCCGAAGTATCTCGGCAAGCGCAGCAAAGCAGGACGGGCAGGAGCGGAAGAAGGTGGGAAGTAAAGGAAGTGAAATCGGGTGAATCGGGCCGTAAAGGGCTTTTGACAGAGAAACTCACGATGAAGCCTCTCCGGAGCCAAAACAGGGCAAATAACAGTCGAAAAACGCCCCAAAACGCGACGGAAAACAGAGGGTTTATCGCCGTTTTTCGGGAGAGATGAATCAGACCGGGATCTTCGTCGGCAGCCGTTGCACGGAAGCGTATACGGCGGCAGAGCGGCATCGGCGTTCTCCCCTCTCATACTCTCCCCTATTATTAAGAACTACCATCCTTACTGAGAAAGGATAATAGTTATTTATATATTTAGTTATTAAAAGCTGGAAAAAAAGGAGAACACTATGAATGACGTTATGACGCGGCAAGAATTCGCCGCATCCGATTATGTCAGGAATGATTACGAGTACAATACCAAGATTGGCACTTTTGAAGCGAAGCTCGTCATGAAAGCCGAAGCTCATGGAAAGAAGTTGAGAGTATTCCTTGAGTTTGATGACGGCAGGAAGATCATTGCACCGGTCTATTGGTTCAATGGCTATCTGGGGTTCCGCGAAATCCCGAACGGAAGCCGGGTCAGGATCACGTACATGGAACGCACCACAGGTGTTTACCCGGGCAAGGCGGAGGTGATCTGGTGAGACAGTCAGAATCTGAAACAGTACATGGTATTGACCTAGCAAGCAACGTCTCTGTACGGACAAAACAGGTTTTGTCGCGACAGAGACCACTTGTCAGGGAGCATCCCTGAGACCCCTCGGGCAAAAAGGAGGTTACAGCATGGAACAGAATAAACAGCCTGATGTCTGGAGCGCGTTTGCTGCGCTTCTCTCAGATATCATGGCCAGGCATTTTAACGAGATCGATCTGAGCAGGCTTCCCGCATTCAGGTTGACAGGTATCTTTCGGGAAATGGCGGAAAGGATTCGGGAATACTTGCAGGCAAGGCGAAAAGCGCTTCTTTCCGGTCGGTCACTCATGTACGATTTCAAGCTCCGGACCAGATCAGAAGAATGTTTTATTGAGCAGAAAGCTCCGCTTGACAAACCGGAACCGCCGTGATATTGTCCGCTTATGCGGATTATCCGTATAAGCGGAATTTAACTCGAGGAGGTTTCGAAATGACGATCAGCGAAAGACTTTTTCAAATCATGGAGGAGCAGCATATATCTCAGGTGGAGCTGTCCAGACGGACCGGGATCTCTACCCGGACCATCAGTGACTGGCGGAAGAAAAAGACCAATCCCGGCGCAGATAAGATCCTCATCATCTGCGAAGTACTGAATCTGGATCCCAAGACCCTGCTGGCCGGTGCAGGACGTTCGGAGATGCCCGGGGAGGCATCATACACCGTACCGGAAGAAACAGACGCGATGGTCATGGAGGAAAAGATGCTCTATGACTATCGCCAACTGTCCGATGCAAAAAAGCGTCGTCTGCTGGCCTATATGAACATGCTGCAGAACACGAAGGAGTAGTCCATGGAGAGAAATGTATCGATTATATGGGATGCCGACGGACACAAAATCGTTCTGATAAACGAGATCCGCTTCAAAGGCAAGCGTTCGATCAATTGGGAGGAAGTCAGAGAATACCTGAAATCCTTTGTCGGCGAATTCTACAAGATTGCTGACACAGAGGATATCGTATATATCGGCAAGGATCTGCCGGATGAATATACCGGTTCTGAGTATACATATAGTTTGAAAGGCACTGCAGCCAAAGCAAAAGCGAATGCCGCGCAGGGGCTGGGAGAAATGCTGGAGATCGCCGCCGGCGGAAAATATACCCCCAATCGCAAGGCGAAACATGCCGTGGACGCCGCAAACGGCTGGTACCGGTATGAATCGCGCTTTGCCCTGCCGGTCTACGGAGAGGACGGTGAAATCGACCGATACAATGTCTTCCGGGTATATATGATCATCCGGCACAATCTGGACGGAAACAAATACCTCTATGATGTGATCAACGTAAAAAAAGAAACGAGCAACCCGCGTGGCTGTTAAGAAACTCTTAACACGTACGGTAAAAAACCCGCTTCTTTCAAGCAGAACAATAGCACAGTACTGCAGGAAAAGTCAAGAGGAAAATGAATACCGAAAGGAGCACTGTGACAGAGAAACGAATCAAAGTATATACCTACACCCGCGTTTCCACCGCCATGCAGATCGATGGCTATTCTCTGGATGTGCAGAAAGCGAGGATGAAAGCCTTTGCCGATTTCAACGGATATGAAATTGCCAGAGAATATGAGGATGCCGGGAAATCCGGTCGTTCAATTGAAGGACGTCTGCAGTTCCAGCAGATGATGCAGGATATCCGGGATGACCGGGACGGTGTTTCCTACGTACTGGTCTATAAGCTTTCCCGCTTTGGACGGAACGCAGCCGATGTTCTGAATTCACTGCAGATGATGCAGGACTTCGGTGTCAATCTGATTTGTGTGGAGGACGGGATCGACTCCTCCAAAGATGCCGGGAAACTGATCATCTCCGTGCTTTCTGCTGTAGCTGAGATCGAAAAGGACAACATCCGCGTTCAGACGATGGAAGGCCGAATGCAGAAAGCGAGGGAAGGCCGCTGGAACGGCGGACAGGCTCCCTATGGCTATCGCTTGACGGATGGAGAATTGCTCATCAATGAAGAAGAAGCAAAGGCAGTACGGATAATCTATGACAAATATGTCCATACAGATCTGGGAGCCAACGGGATTGCCAAGTATCTGGCCAGACACGGCATAGAGAAGGTCCCGCGTCAGAACGGAACGAATACCTTGTTTGACGCGCACTATATCCGGAAGCTGATCAAAAATCCCGTCTACTGCGGCAAAATTGCTTTTGGAAGAATCAAATCGGAGAAGGTGCGCGGGACCCGGAACGAATACCACCGCATCGAGGCCGAGGATTATCTCCTGGTCGACGGTTTGCATGAAGCCATCGTCAGCGAAGACCTCTGGCAGGCGGCCCAGACCAAAGCGAAGAAACAGGCAAAGCGCTACGAGCACGCTTTCGGAAAAGAGAATCAGAGAGTCCATCTTCTTTCCGGGATCCTGCGCTGCCCGGTCTGCGGAGCTCCTATGTATGGCAATAAGTGCATCAAACATAAGCCGGACGGAACCAAATACAAGGACTTTTTCTATTACGGCTGCAAGCACCGTCTGATGACCAACGGGAATAAGTGTGACTATCGCAGAATGGTCAACGAAGAGATGCTGGATAGCGCTGTTGTGGAAGTCATTACACAACTGGTCAATCGTCCCAAGTTTGCCGCCATGATGTCAGAACGGATCAATACCAAAATCGACACCACGAAGATCGATCAGGAGATCAGCACGGCAGAAAAGGAACTGCGCCACAGTTTTACCCTGAAAGCAAAGCTGATTGAGGAGATAGACTCTCTTGATTTTGACGACCGTCATTACAACAAGCGAAAAGCCGATCTTGACGAACGCTTATACGGAGTCTATGACAAAATCGACCAACTGGAATTGGATCTTGAAGCTGCCAGAGAAAAGAAAAGCGTTCTGGAAGCGGACAAGATGACTTCCGAGAATATTTACCGGATCCTGATCAATTTTGAGCAGTTATATGCTATTATGGATGAAGGGGAGCGCAGAAAACTGATGGAAGCCCTGATCGCCGAGATCCAGATCCATAAGGAAGCAAAAAAGAGCGGCCAGTGGCTGAAATCCATCCGTTTCCGCCTTCCCGTCATCCCGGAAGACATGTCCATCAGTTTGGACAACGGTGATGATGTGGAGACGGTTGTCTCGATGTTCAGGGCATAATATGGCCAATCTTATCACCATCGTCCGGATCCTTTGCAGCATTGCGCTGCTCTTCTGCCCCGTGTTTTCGCCGGCGTTCTATACCCTGTATGTCATTGCCGGAATCAGCGACATGGCAGACGGGGCGGTCGCGCGAAAAACGGGCACTGCCGGCGAGTTCGGATCGAAGCTCGATACAGCGGCTGATTTTGTCTTGGTCGTTGTGTGTCTGATAAAACTGATCCCGGCCATACAAGTGCCGGCCTGGCTTATCATCTGGATCATCATAATCGCCCTGATCAAGGCGGTCAACCTGATTTCCGGATATGTCATGCTAAGGAAAATGATTGTCCTGCATACAGTCATGAATAAGGTGACGGGAGTACTGCTATTTGTGCTTCCGCTGACACTGACGGTCATTGATCTGAAATACAGCGGGGCTGTCGTCAGCGCTGCGGCGACATTCGCGGCGATACAGGAAGGACACCTGATCAGAACAGGAACAGTGTAGAAGGGTCCGCTCAATTCGCGGTTTACGAAGGCAAACCTTTTAAGATATCCGAGGAAACGAAATGAAATACGAAACCGTCCCCTGCGTTGAGGAAGATGAAGATCTCATAGAGGAAAAGCTCGATGCGATCAATGATTCCATCGTGCATCCTGAAGAAGGCACGGAGGATAAATACCTTGTCTTCAAAATCACGGATGATGACGGAAATATCATCGCCGGGTGCCTCGTGTATGTCAGCAACTGGAAGATGGCCAACCTCGACGTTCTGTGGGTCGATGAGAAGCATCGCGGAAAAGGCCTGGGTTCCGCGCTGATCCGCGCGGCGGAAAAAGCGGCCCGGGAAAGCGCCTGTCATACGATGATCCTCGGCACTTTCAGTTTTCAGGCCAGGCCGCTTTACGAAAAACACGGGTACACGCTGTGCGGCACCGTCAGGGATTTTCCCCGCGGGCACGCGAACTATACCCTGCTGAAAAGGCTGGATCAGCCCGGTCAGGAATACGCCCCTTCCCGGGATCTCTCCGGAGGATTTGAGATCAAGGACGGAAACGAGGAGGACGCTGAGTTTATCAGTACCAGGCTTGGCGAGTACAATTCTTCGCAGGCGACCCGCGCCGGTCAGTATACGCCGCTCAACAAAAAGCTGCTGGACAGGGACGGCAACCTGATCGCCGCGATCTTTGCGGGCGTCGGGACCTGGAACCAGTTTGAGGTCGACATGATATGGGTCGATGAACCTTACCGGGGTCAGGGCATCGGTTCCGAACTGCTTGCCGGAGCCGAGCGTGAGGCGAAAGAACTGGGGGCCTATTTCGCCCTCGTCTGGGGCGTGCTCGACTGGCAGAGCGGCTTCTTCCGTAAGAACGGCTATACGGCGGCAGGGACGCTGGAGAATTGTCCTGAAGGACACTTCATGTATGTTCTGGAGAAGCGGTTCTGATGCGGGCAGGACAATAAAAAGGAGGCTGTATGATAGTTGGTGCCGTAATAGACCTGGCAGTCGGTCTGCTCTGTATCATCATGGGGCTGCTGCTCTGGCGGAAGCAGAAGGTATCGCTTCTGCACGATTATCACTATAAAAACGTCCGGGAAGAGGATATTCCGACCTACAGCCGGCAGATCGGCATCGGCCTGACAGTCATCGGAGCCGGGGTCTTTTTGTCAGGTGTCCTGAACCTTTTCTGCCCGGCTTACTGGTGGATCCCGCTGGCGGCGGGATTTGCCGCGGGGGCGGTCATTCTGTACAGAGCGCAAAAGAAGTACAATGGGTCGGTGCTCGGATGAGCAGGCCGGCTAAAGGCCCGACAGGAGGGTTACCTATGAAATATAAGATTCTTGAAGGCGCGGAACAATTCTCCGCCGAAGAAGTGGCCGGGCTGCTCCGGACGACTTACTGGGCGGATAAAAGGCCGGTGGAACAGATCGAAAAATCCATGCGGCATTCCGCCTGCTACGGGATCGTTCCGGAGGGATCGGACCGGCTCGTCGGGTTTGCGCGGGTCATCAGCGATCTTGCGACGATGTTTTATCTCAGTGACGTCGTTATCGATCCGGAATACCGGCACCGCGGGCTGGGAACGGCGCTGCTGACTTATATTGAGACGAGGCCGGAATACGCGGGGCTGCGCGGGTTTCTGATCACGAGGGATGCGCAAGGGCTATATGAAAAGTTCGGATATCAGATTGTGAACGGGCGGGTGATGGTCCGGGATCCGAAGGAGTGATTTGATAAGGAGGACCACGGCGATGGCATCGAGCAAAGAATATCTGGATTTCATCCTGGAGCAGTTGTCCGAAACGGAGGATATCACCTGGCGCGCCATGATGGGCGAATATATCATTTACTGCCAGGGAAAGCCGGTCGGCGGCATTTACGATAACCGGTTCCTGGTCAAGCCGACCCGGTCGGCGGAGGCCATGATGCCGGACGCGGAGCGGGAGGTCCCGTACGAAGGGGCGAAGGAAATGCTGCTCGTGGACGACGTGGAGAATAAGGGGTTCCTGAAGGAACTGCTGACGGCGGCGGCTGCGGAACTGCCGGCGCCGAAGAAAAGAAACCGGAAGGAGTTTTGAATGATGGCAGAGAAAAATGACGATCAGGTGCTGATCGAATTCTGGGATAAGGCGCTCGCGCTTTCGGAGGAGGACAGGCAGGCCTGTCAGGAGGAAGAGGCGGACTGGCGTGAGCTGGCGCCGTCGGAAAAACTGTTCCGGGCGGCGGAGTCGCTCGGACAGAAGAAAAAGGTGCTGGATTACGGCTGCGGGAACGGCTGGGCCGGCATCATCGCCGCCAAGAGCGGCTGTCCGGACGTGACGGCCGTAGACGTGTCGGCAGGGCCTGTCGAGGCAGCGCAGTTTTTTGCCGGCCTGTTTGGCGCGGGGGACCGGATGCAGGTCCGCTGCGAGGCGCCGGACTGGCTGGCAGGCGTTCCGGCCGGCACTTACGACGGCCTGATCTGCTCCAACGTGCTGGACATCGTCCCGCCGGAGACTGCGGAGGCGATCCTTCGGGAAGCGGCGCGGGTCGTGACGGCGGACGCGGACGTGATCATCGGCCTGAATTACTATCTGTCGCCGGAGAAAGCGGCCGCCCGCGGGCTGGAACTGCAGGACGGCTGCAAGCTGTACGTGGACGGCGTGCTGCGGCTCGTTTCCCGGAGCGACGGGGAATGGGCAGAGATCTTCTCACCCTATTTCACGGTCGAAAGGCTGGAGTATTTCGCCTGGCCCGGGGAGGAAACGGAGACGCGGCGGCTCTTCCGGCTCCGCAAAAAGGCGAATCTGCGCTGTCTCACGCTCCGTGAGGCGCCGGAACTGATGCGGCCGGCCGCGGAATGGTTCCACAGCAAGTGGGGCGTGCCGGAGGAGGCGTATCGGAAGTGCATGGAGGCATATCTGGGCGCGGAGACTGAGTACGGGTGGTACCTGTGTCTGGACGGCGACAGGATCGTCGGCGGCATGGGCGTCATTGAGAACGATTTCCACGACCGGAAGGACCTGGCGCCGAACGTGTGCGCGGTCTATACGGAAGAGGCGTACCGGGGGCGGGGCATCGCCGGCCGGCTGCTGGACATGGTCGTGGACGACATGCGCGGCAAGGGGATCTCGCCGCTGTATCTGGTCACGGACCACACCGGATTCTATGAGCGCTACGGCTGGGAGTTTCTCTGCATGGTGCAGGGCGACGGGGAGCCGGACATGACAAGGATGTACATTCACCGGTAACGGTTTGCGGGGCTGCGGCCCGGAGGAGGAATCATGCTGAACACGGTCCGTCAGGTCACCGATGCGGTGGCCGCCGTCACGGGCGAGGCGCTGCACAGCGCCTGGCTGTACGGGAGCGTTATCTGGGTGGATTTCCAGCGCGGCTGGAGCGATATCGACCTGCTGATCCTGACCGCCTCTCCTCTCACGGAGGCGCAGGCGGAGCGGCTGCTCAAGCTGCGTCAGAAACTGACTGAAAAAGAGCCCGGGAACACGTATTTCCGCGCCTGCGAGGGCGTCATTGCGTGCGCAGACGAATACCGCTCCGGCGATTTCACCCGCCTGGTGTACTGGGGCACAAGCGGCGAGCGGATCACGGACCGCTGCCCGCGGGACACGTTCGCCGCCTTCCAGCTGGCCCGGTATGCGCGATGCGTGGCCGGGACGGAGGACCGGAGCCTGTTCAGGGAGCCGGACCGCGCGGAAATGGTCGCCGCGGTGAAGGCGCATTACGAGGCCATCCGGCAATTTGCGGTGCAGACCGATGAGAGCCTGTATTCCTGCGGCTGGCTGCTGGATATCGCGCGCTGTCTTTACACGCTGCGGTACAACGACATCGTGTCCAAAATGTGGGCCGGCCTCTGGGCGAAGGAACTGCACATTTTCCCGGACGAGGAGCCGCTCCTGAAGGCGCTGGAGATCTGCCGCCACCCGCTGAAGTACAAGGACCGGGAGGACGTGAAGCAGTGGCTGAAGGGGCTGGGGCCTACTGTGCAGCAATACGCGGACGTGCCGGAGCAGGAACTGCGGAAGGCCGGCGCGCTTGAGGCGGAGACGCCCCGGAACGATTGACATACCACTGAAATATCGAAATTAAGAGGAATTATCATGAAAAAAGTCCGCATCACCGTCAAACGCATCGCCTGCTACCGCGATCTGATGGAGGAATACGAAAACCCGATCGAACACGCCTGCGACATGACGGAAGGTCAGGTCTTCATCGCGAACGGCTGGGAACGGCCAGAGGGGTTCTGCAGCAGCGCCTGGGATACGCTGTCGCCGTTCGTGCTGGCGCTGTCCCACGGCGCGTCGAATTTTTATGACGGCTGGATGAAGAATGAAAAGTCCGCCATGCTCTCCTGCAACGACGGCTTCCGGCCGGTCAGCTTCCTGCTGGAAACGATGGACGAGGACGCGGAATAAAGGAGGCCTGCGATGCGGTATGAACAGACGATCACGCTGAAGGACGGCCGGACCTGCGTGCTGCGGAACGCCTCGGAAGCGGACGCGGCGGCGGCGCTGGCTAATTTTATTCTGACGCATGAGGAGACCGATTTCCTGGCCTCGTACCCGGACGAGATCCGGTTCACCGAGGAGCGGGAGGCGAAGCTGCTGAAGGACAAGACGGAAAGCCCATGGGATGTCGAGATCCTCGCGGAGGTGGACGGGCGGGTCGTCGGCCTGGCCGGGGTGGACCGGGTCAGCGCGGGGGAGAAAATGCGGCACCGCGCCGGTCTCGGGATCAGTATCGAGAAGGCTTACTGGGGGCTCGGCATCGGCCGCGCGCTGACGAAGGCCTGCATTGAATGCGCGAAAACCGCCGGATACGCGCAGCTGGAGCTGGACGTCGTCGCCTCCAATACGAACGCCGTCGCGCTGTACGAAAGCGAGGGCTTCATCGAGTACGGCCGCAATCCGCTGGGCTTCCGCTCGCGCTTTACGGGGTATAACGAGCTGGTGCTGATGCGGCGGGAGCTGTAAAACAGTACGCGAGGAAACGGCGGCCAAAACCGGACCTGCCGCGGAAGAAGGCGGCGGTGCGGCCGCGGGATCCGCATGGGAGAAACGCAAGTGCAAGCAAAGGATAAACTGACAGTCTGCGGCAGGGAATACGAACTGCTCCGCCTCCTCGGAAAGGGCAAGGGCGGCTATTCCTGGCTGGTATCGGACGGCCGTGAGGAGGCCGTGCTCAAGCAGATCCATCACGAGCCCTGCGCGTATTATACCTTCGGCGACAAGGTCGGAGCCGAGCGCTTTGACCGCGAACGGCTGGAGCGCGCCGGGATCCGCATGCCGAAGCTGCTGGCGCTCGACGTTCCGGCCGAGCGGATCGTCAAGGAATATATCGAAGGCCCCACCGTCTTTGAACTGGTGCGGGACGGCCTCTCTGCGGAGCCGTATCTGCCCCAGGTCCGCGCGATGGCGGCGCAGGCGCGGGCAGCCGGCCTGAATCTCGACTATTTCCCCGCGAATTTCGTGGTGCGGGACGGCCTGCTCTGGTACGTGGACTACGAATGCAACGCCTACTCGGACGAATGGAACTTTGAGAACTGGGGGATCCGCTACTGGTCGCGTACGCCGGAATTTAAGGCGGCCCTGCGCGGGCGGGTCACATTCCGTCCGTACACCGACGGGGACTATGAAGCGGTCTGCGCGTTCCTGGCCGCACTGGTGCGGGCGGATGAAAGCCGGGTCAACTGGAACTGGGCGCGGTTTGAATGGATGGCGGAGCATCCGGAATTCGACAAAAGCCGGACCTCGTCCATCGGCCTGTGGTGCGAGGACGGCCGGGTGGTCGGCGCGGCGATCTACGACATGTATTTCGGGGAGGCGTTCTGCGGCGTCCTGCCCGCGTTCGGATTCCTGTATCCGGACATCCTGGACTATGCGTACCGGGAACTGAAGGATGAAGCGGGGCTCGGAACAGCGGTGTGCGACGGCGATGCGGCCGGAATCGGCGCGCTGCGGACGGCCGGATTTGAGCCGGCAAAGCAGAGCGAGACGGTCATGGAAAAGGATCTGCGGGCGGTCCCGGATGAGGCTTCCGTCCTGCTGCCGGAAGGCGTCTGCCTGACGGAGCTCGATCCGTCCCGGGAAGACCTTAAAGACGTTCAGTGGCTGTTCTGGCAGGGCTTCGATCACGGCAGCGACCGCACGGAATTCGAAGAGGACTTCGAAAAGACCGCCCAGGAGCTCCGGCCGCGGCGGCATTTCGATCCGGCGCTGAGCCTGGCGGCGCGGACTTTGGCCGGGGAACTGATCTCCTATTGTTGTCTGTGGGTCCGGCCGGATACCGGTTACGCCTACGTCGAGCCGGTGTGCACCGTTCCCGCGTGGCGGGGAAAGGGCATCGCCGGGGCGCTGCTGCAGGAAGCTTTCCGCCGCGCGAAAGCACGGGGAGCGGAGAAAGCATTCGTGATCTCGGACCTTGCTTTTTATGAAAAGCTGGGATTCCGGAAGAAATATCATTACACGTTTTATTGGAAAGCGTGACCGGCATATTTCTTTTCCGTTCTTTTTTACCCTGCGGCTGCGGGGTGTTCTTTTTGCAGATCAGACTAAACGCAAAGGGCTGTCCGTCCGGAAAGGAACGGGCAGCCCTCTTTGTATGGAGGAGGAAACGAACCGGAAACAGCTGCGGCAGATGATCAGATGACAGCCCGGACCGTGCAGACGGGTGCATCCGTCAGAGGGACGGTGCGGCCGGGGACGGGAGCGCCGTTCACGAAAAGGCCTTTCTCGGGGCCGCGGCAGACGGTGATCTCGTAGCGCGTGCCGCGGAACAGGCGGGTGATGCGGCATTCGCGGATGGAATCGGGCAGGCAGGGATCCACGGTCAACCCGTCGAAGGAGGGGCGGATGCCCAGGATGCCCTGGCTGACGGCCACAAAGGACCACGCGGCCGTCCCGGTCAGCCAGGAGTTTTTGGCTTCCCCGTAGGTCCGGGCCGCGCGCCCGGCGATGGTCTGGCTGTAACAGTACGGCTCCGTCCGGTGGATCTCGCTCTTGTCTTCGATGTAGGCCGGGGCGTTGCGGGTGTACAGATCGAACGCCGCGTTGCCGTCCCGGACCGTGCACCAGGCCAGCGTGACCCAGGGATTGTTGTGACAGAAGACGGAGCCGTTTTCTTTATATCCGGGCGGATAGGAGGAAATCTCGCCCAGGTAGTCGTGGTATTCCGTATAGCAGGGCCAGAGGATCTCGATGCCGAAATCGTTGCCCAGCAGTTTTTCCGTGGAGGCCAGCGCGCGGCGGCCGTATGCCTCGCCGCCGATTCCGGCCATCACGCAGAAGCCCTGCGGTTCGATGAAGATTTTGCCCTCTTCGTTTTCCGCACTGCCCACCGGCCGCTCGAAGGCGTCGTAGGCGCGGCGGAACCATTCGCCGTCCCAGCCGTGGGCCAGCACGGCGGCTTCCATGTTGACGACGTGTTCGCGTACCGTCTCCGCCTCGCCGCGCAGGCCGATCCGCTCGCACAGGTCCGCATATTCCTTGCCGTATTTGACGAACATGCCCGCGATGAAGACGCTTTCCGCTTTCCCGCTCTCGAAGTTGGAGCAGGTCTGGAAGCTCTCGCCGGGTTCATGGCTGAAGCAGTTGAGGTTCAGGCAGTCGTTCCAGTCGGCGCGGCCGATGAGGGGCAGGCCGTGCGGGCCGCGGTGCGTGACCGTGTAGCCAATGCTGCGGCGCAGGTGCTCCAGCAGCGGGACTTCGGTGCCGGGCTCGTTGTTGAATGGCGTGGGCTCGTCCAGGATCGAGAAATCGCCGGTCTCGCGCACGTAGGCGGCGGTGCAGGCGATCAGCCAGAGCGGGTCGTCGTTGAAGCCGGAGCCGATGTCCGCGTTGCCGCGCTTGGTGAGCGGCTGGTACTGGTGGTACGTGCTGCCGTCCGCGAACTGGATGGACGCGATGTCCAGGATCCGTTCCCGCGCGCGCTCCGGGATCAGGTGCACGAAGCCGAGCAGGTCCTGGCAGCTGTCGCGGAAGCCCATGCCGCGGCCGGTGCCGCTTTCGTAATACGACGCGCTGCGGCTCATGTTGAACGTGACCATGCACTGGTACTGGTTCCAGATGTTGACCATGCGGTCCAGTTTTTCCTCGCTGCTCTGCACGGTGAAGCGGGACAGCAGGCTCTCCCAGTACGCGCGCAGCTCCGCCATCGCGGCATCGAACTGCTCTTCCGTCCCGAACGCGGCCAGCATGGCATGCGCTTTTTCTTTATTGATAACGTTGAGCGCGGTGAATTTGCGGTCTTCCGGGTTCTCCGCGTAGCCGAGGCGGAACAGGAAGGTGCGGGACGCGCCGGGCGCCAGGGTGACGTCCAGGCGGTGCACGGCGACGGGGGTCCAGCCCGCGGCGACGCTGCCGAAGGAGGTGCGCTGCGCCACGGCCTGCGGATCGCTCCAGCCGCGGAACTGCCCAAGGAAGGCGTCGCGGTCCGTGTCAAAGCCGGCGGCCGCGGCGTTGACGGAATAGAACGCGTAGTGGTTGCGGCGCTCGCGGTACTCGGTCTTGTGATAGACCGTACCGCCTTCGATCTCCACTTCGCCGATGTTCCAGTTGCGCTGGAAGTTGGTGGAATCGTCCACAGCGTTCCATAAACACCACTCCACACCGCCGTATACGGTCAGTTTCTTTTCGCGGCTGCTCTTGTTGGCGATCACCAGTTTCTGCACTTCCATGTCGCAGTGCATGGGGACGGTCACGGTGAGGGAGGCGCGGACGCCGTCCTTTTCGCCTTCAAAGACGGTGTAGCCGAGGCCGTGCCGGCAGCGGTACGAGTCGAGCGGGGTCATGACCGGGCGGAACGCGGGGCTCCAGACGGTATCGCCGTCACAGATGTAAAACAGGCGGCCGCCTTCGTCAACGGGCACGTTGTTGTAGCGGAAGCGGGTGATGCGGCGGAGTTTCGCATCCTTATAAAAGGAATAGCCGCCCGCGGTGTTGCTGATCAGCGAGAAAAATCCTTCATTTCCTAAATAA
Source organism: Lachnospiraceae bacterium (assembly GCA_017430085.1). Classification (GTDB taxonomy): domain Bacteria; phylum Bacillota; class Clostridia; order Lachnospirales; family Lachnospiraceae; genus UBA6987. The sequence continues at coordinate 53,352 of JAFRNR010000036.1, forward strand.
TTGATCCACGGCAGGGGGGTGTCCGGCCGTGTGATCACGTATTCCCGGGCTTTATCGTCAAAATAGCCGTATTGCATGGTGATTTTCCTCCGTTTTTTATCCAGAAAGGCCGTTTGAGGGCCGGATCCGTTAACTTAATCGATTAAGTCACATTATAGGGAGGGCTTCCGGAAAACGCAAGCACTTTTTGAGAAAAAGGATGACTTTTTGCATCAGCAAACGTTTCTTAAGCGAATAATTGTGAAAATTTAATTAAATTAAGCAAAACGGGGCTTGACAGGCTGATGGGGCCGGCGCTATAATGAGCCCAGCGAAATCGATTAAGTAGTATGCATTGAGGAAAAACGGAAAGGAACAGCCTCTCCCATGGTCACCATCACGGATATAGCCAATGCCTGCGGGGTCTCCCGCGCCACGGTCAGCAAAGCTTTGAACGGAGCCCCGGACGTTTCCCGGGAGACCGCGGACCGGATCCGTGAAACGGCCGCCTCCCTGGGCTACCTGCCCAATGCAACGGCCCGCGCCCTGAAAATGGGCCGCAGCTACAACATCGGCGTCCTCTTCTCGGACGAGACCGGCGGAGGCATTTCCCACGAGTACTTCTCGCAGATCCTCGAAAGCGTGAAGGCGGAATCCGAACGGCTGGGCTACGACATCACCTTCATATCGAAGGATCTCGGCCGGATGTCCATGGACTACTACGAGCACGCGAAGTACCGCAGCTGCGACGGCGTCGTGATCGCCTCCGCGGACTTCCAGGATCCCGCGATCGTGCGGCTGGCTGCCAGCGAGATCCCGACCGTGACCCTGGACTACAGTTTCGACAACTGCAGTTCGATCCTCTCGGACAACGTCCGCGGCATGGAAGCCCTGGTCCGCTTCGTCCATGGAAAAGGCCACCGCAAGATCGCCTTCATCCACGGGGAGATCACCTCGGTCACGCAGAAGCGGCTGGCCAGCTTCCGCCGGACCTGCGCGGAACTGGGCGTCCCGGTCCCGGCGGAGTACATCCGCCCCGCCATCTACCACGACCCCCGCTCCAGCGGGCTCGCGACCCGGGCGCTGCTGGCCCTCCCCGATCCGCCGACCTGCATCATCTTCCCGGACGACCTCTCCTTCATGGGAGGCCGGAGCGAACTGGAGAAGCACGGCCTGGCCATCCCGAAGGACATGAGCGTGGCCGGATACGACGGCATCCCGCTCTCCCAGGTCCTCCGGCCCCGCCTCACCACCTACCGCCAGGGTGCGGAACGCATGGGGGCGGAAGCGGCCCGGCTCCTGATCGAGCAGATCGAACAGCCGGACACCTGGCTCCCCCAGCAGATTACCGTGGAAGGGGAACTGCTGGAAGGCAGCACGGTCGCTGACATCGGTTAGAACGCGCAACGCGTTTTGATAAAAAACAGGCTCCAATCCTAGCCAAAAAAAACAAAGAAGATAAGGAGAAAGAACAATGAAGAAAGCACTTGCTATCCTGCTCGCCGCTCTGATGGTGATCGGCCTGACCGCCTGCGGCGGCAACACCGAAACGACCACTACCGCGGCCCCCGAAACGACCGCCGCTCCCGCGACGACCGCGGCCCCCGATCAGACCACCGCGGCCCCTGAGACCACTCCTGCTCCTACCGAAGCTCCCGTCGCCGATCAGGGCAAGGTCTTCAACATCTACTGCTGGAACGAAGAGTTCAAAGGCTTCTTTGAGAAGTACTACACCGTTCCCGAAGGCGTCACCGTGAACTGGATCATCACCCCCAGCGACAACGGCGCTTATCAGCAGAAACTGGACGAGACCCTGCTGAACCAGGCCAACGCCGCCGATGACGACAAGATCGACATGTTCCTGGCCGAAGCCGACTACATCGGCAAGTACGTCGAATCCGAATACACCATGGACGTCACCTCCTTCGGTTTCCAGAACGCTCCTACGATGTATGAGTACACCATCAAGGCCGCTTCCGACGCCAACGGCGTGTGCAAGGGTGTTTCCTTCCAGTGCTGCCCCGCCGGCGTGATCTACCGCAAGAGCATCGCCAAGGACGTGCTGGGCACTGACGTTCCCGAAGAAGTCCAGGCCAAGATCGACACCTGGGAGAAATTCGACGCCGTCGCCGCCGAAGCCAAGGCCAAGGGTTACTACATGACCGCTTCCTTCGCCGAGACCTTCCGTGCTTTCTCCAACAACTGCACCATGCCCTGGGTTGACGCCAACAATAACCTGCAGTTTGACCCTCAGATCACTGCGTGGATGGACCAGACCCGCGACTACATCAAGAACGGCTACACCCTGACCGCCGGTGTGTGGGATGCGGAAAAGACCAACGAAATGTTCAAGACCGGCAAGACCATGTGCTTCTTCGGCCCTGCCTGGTACTACAACTTCTGCATGACCAATGCCCAGGATCCTGAAAACGGCTGCGTAGGCGACTGGTGCCTGGTAAAAGGCCCTCAGGCTTACTTCTGGGGCGGCACCTGGCTGCTGGCTGCCACCGGTTCCGACAACACCGCTATGCTGAAGGATATCTTCGAAACCTTCACCGTGAACACCGAAGTCCTGAACAGCATGGTCAAGGATGACAATCAGTACGTCAACAACACCGACGTCGTCAAGGCTTTTGCCGAAGATCCCAACTATGGCAACACCTCCATCCTGGACGGCCAGAACGACATCGCGATCTTCTACGAACTGGCCAAGGACATCAAGTGGGAAAACCACACCAACTATGACCAGCTGCTGAACGAAGGTCTGCAGAACAAGCTGCAGGAATTCTACAACGGCTCCGTCGATGAAGAGACCGCCATGCTGAACTTCTACAACTACATCGGTGAGGTCTATCCTGAAATCGTCATTCCGGCGAACTAAATCATCCGACCGAACCGGCCGGGGCAGGGGCTTCTGCCCCCCGCCCCGGTCTTTTTTTCCCAAAACCGTCGGAGGACTACCATGAACACGAACGACCAAAAAATGCTCAGGCCGCGGAAATCCGTCAGCTACGCCAAATGGGGCTACATTTTCATCCTGCCGTTTTTCCTGGTGTACATCGTTTTTACCCTGGCCCCGCAGTTTCTGACCATTTACAACAGCTTTTTTGAAAACTACCGGAGCGGGCTCAAACAGATCGGCCCGAACTTCGTCGGCTTAGACAACTACAAGGCCCTGTTTACCGCGGATCCGTCCGGCACGGTCCGCATTCTGAAATACGCGGCGAACACGCTGATCCTCTGGATCGCGGGCGCCATCCCCCAGTTCGTCATCGCGATGCTGCTGGCCATCTTCTTCACCAGCTACCGCCTGAACATCAAGGGGCAGGGCTTTTTCAAGACCGTCATCTACATGCCCAACCTGATCATGGCGGCGGCGTTTTCCATGCTGTTCTACACCCTCTTCTCCCGCGTGGGTCCGATCCAGGGCCTGCTGGAATCCTGGGGGGTGATCGATGAGTCATTTGACTTCTTCTCGGTGCGCATCACCGTCCGCGGGATGATCGCGCTGATGAACTTCCTGATGTGGTTCGGCAACACGACGATCGTGCTGATGGCCGGCATCATGGGCATCGACCAGGCCATGTTCGAATCCGCCACCATCGACGGCGCGAATTCCGTGCAGGTCTTCTTCCGGGTGACCCTGCCGCTGCTCATGCCGATCTTCGTCTACTGCCTCATCACGGCCATGATCGGCGGCATCCAGATGTTCGACGTGCCGCAGGTTTTGACAAACGGCAAGGGCGTGCCGAACGAAACCACGCGGACTCTGGTCATGTACCTGAACAACTACCTGACTACCAAGAACTACGGTATGGGCGGCGCGATCTCCGTGATCCTGTTCATCATCACCGGCATCCTCGGCGGCATCGTCTACAAGATGCTCTCCGCCCAGTATAAGGATCCGGAGCGCCAGCACCGGCAGAGAAAGGGGAACGTGCTATGAAAAAGGGAATGAGCGACAATACCCGCGGTCTGATCAAACTGACCATCCTGCGCGTGATCGTCTATGCGGTCCTGATCTTCCTGTGCATCCTGTGCCTGTTTTTCTTCTACCTGATGATCGTCAACGCCTCGCGCTCCAATGCGCAGCTGGCCACCGGCTTTTCGCTGGTCCCGCAGGAGAACTTCTTCAAAAACCTGGTCAATGCCTGGAACGATTCGTCCATCAACATCCCGCGCGGCATGCTGAACAGCCTGATCATCGCGCTGTCCACGGCCGTGCTGACCACGTATTTCTCGGCCCTCACGGCATACGGCGTGCATGCGTATGATTTCAAGGGCAAGAAGTTCGTCTTCACCTTCATCATCGCGATCATGATGATCCCGTCGCAGGTCTCCGCGCTGGGCTTCATCCAGTTGATGAACAAGTTCCACCTGAACAACAGCTACATTCCGCTGATCGTGCCCGGCATCGCCGCCCCCGTGGTCTTCTTCTACATGAAGCAGTACATGGAGAGCGTGCTGCCGCTGGACGTGATCGATGCGGCGCGCGTGGACGGCTCGGGCGAGTTCCGCACGTTCAACACGATCGTGCTGCCGATGTGCAAACCCGCCATCGCGGTGCAGATGATCTTCTCCTTCGTGAGTTCCTGGAACAACTACTTCATCCCGGCCCTGCTGCTGGATAAGGCGGAGATGAAGACCGTGCCCATCATGATCGCGCAGCTGCGGTCCGCGGACTATTCCAAGTTCGACATGGGCAAGGTCTACATGTTCATCCTGCTGGCGATCCTGCCGGTCCTGATCACCTATATCTTCCTGTCCAAGTCGATCATCAAAGGCGTGACCGCGGGCAGCGTCAAGGGCTAAGCCGGAAAGGATGCGTCGGATCATGGTGGAATGGAAAGGCTTCCGGAAAGGCGTCGATCTGGGCGGATGGTTCTCCCAGTGCGATTATTCCGAAGACCGGGTCATGAACTTCATCCGCGAAGAGGATTTCGCGGTCATCCGCAGCTGGGGCGCGGACCACGTCCGTCTCCCGGTGGATTACAACCTGCTGGAGGATGAGGAAGGAAACTTCCTGGAGTCCGGCTTCGCGCACGTAGAACGGGCGCTCTCCTACTGCCTGGCGGCCGGCCTGAACACAGTGCTGGACCTGCACAAGACCCCGGGGTTCTCATTCGATCCGGACGAGCAGGAAAGCGGCTTCTTCGACAGCGAAAAGTACCAGGAGCGGTTTTACCGGATCTGGGAAGCGCTGGCGGAGCGGTTCGGGAAATACACCGGCCGCATTGCGTTCGAGCTGCTGAACGAAGTCACTGAGGAAAGCTACATGCCGGCCTGGAACCGGATCGCCGCGGAATGCATCCGCCGGATCCGCGTCCATGCGCCGGAGGTCCCGGTCCTGGTAGGCGGCTACTGGCACAACAGTGCGCGGTCCGTCAAGGCCATCGACATCCCGGACGACCCGCACCTCGTGTACAACTTCCACTGCTACGAGCCGCTGATCTTCACGCACCAGGGCGCGGACTGGATCCCGACCATGGACCCGGCCTTCCGCATCCCGGTCACCGCGAGCTTCGGCGAGATGGCGGAAGCCTCTGAGCGGATGGTAGGCGGCAATACCGCCGGCCTGGAGAATTACCCGCCGGAAACGGTGCTGAGCGCGGAGTTCTTCATCGATTTCCTGGCGGAAGCGGCGGAAGCGGCCGAAAAGCGCGGTGTCCCGCTCTACTGCGGGGAATACGGCGTCATCGACCGCAGCAAACCGGAGGAAGCCCTGATCTGGTACCGCCTGATCCATCAGGCATTCGAACACTACGGCATCGGCCGCGCGGCCTGGAGCTACCGGCAGATGGATTTCGGCCTTTCGGACGCCCGCATGGACGCCGTCCGGCCGGAACTGGTCCTCAACTTATAAAACAACGACGGGAGCAAGAGTCATGTCAACTGTGCAACTGGTTAATATCAAGAAAGTATATCCGATCTCCGGCAGCGACGCCAAGGAGAGCAAAAAGAGCAAAAAAGCGAAGAAGGGTGAGGAAGCGCCGCAGCGGAAATCCAATCTGCAGATCACCGAGGAAGGCGTGGTCGCGGTGCAGGAATTCAGCCTGGACATCGCGGACAAGGAATTCATCGTGCTGGTCGGCCCGTCCGGCTGCGGCAAATCCACCACGCTGCGCATGGTGGCCGGCCTGGAGGAGATCTCCGGCGGCGAGCTGTACATCGACGGCAACCTGGTGAACCACGTGGCCCCGAAGGACCGGGACATCGCCATGGTCTTCCAGAACTACGCGCTGTACCCGCACATGACGGTGTATAAGAACCTGGCTTTCTCGCTGAGCCTGCGGCATCTGCCGAAGGCTGAGATCGACCGGAAGGTGCGCGAGGCGGCGGAGATCCTGGACATCACCGAGTACCTGCACCGCAAGCCCAAGGCCCTGTCCGGCGGCCAGCGGCAGCGCGTAGCCATCGGCCGCGCCATCGTCCGCGCCCCCAAGGTCATGCTGATGGACGAGCCGCTGTCCAACCTGGACGCGAAGCTGCGCAACGAAATGCGCGCGGAGATCATCAAACTGCGCAAGCGCATCGATACCACGTTCATCTACGTCACGCACGACCAGACCGAAGCCATGACGCTGGGCGACCGCATCGTGGTCATGAAGGACGGCTTTATCCAGCAGATCGGCACGCCGCAGGAAGTGTTCAACCACCCCGCGAACCTGTTCGTGGCCGGCTTCATCGGCATGCCCGTCATGAACTTCTTTGACGCGCAGCTGATCGCGGAAGGGGACAAGTACTTCGTGGAACTGGGCGGCATCCGGACGGAACTGTCGCCGGAGAAGGAAGAGCGCCTGAAAGCCAAAAACGTGAAGTCCCAGCCCGTCACGCTGGGCATCCGGCCGGAGCATGTGGACCTGACGGACAGCGGCGTCGCCGCCAAGGTGGACGTCAGCGAAATGATGGGCTCCTCGGTCCATCTGCACTTAACGTCGGAAGGCCGCAGCATGATCATGATCGTCCCGACCGTGAACATGAAGGATATCCCGTCCATGGGCGAGACGATCCGCTTCCGCTTCAACGGTTCCGTGGCGCACGTGTTCAGCAAGGAAACGGAGAAGAATCTAGAGTTCTGATCCGTCTTACAAAAAAACCGGGCCGATGTTTCATCGGCCCGTGCAGAAATTATCCCGGAAAACGGATGACAGAGGCCGCATCCCCCTGTCATCCGTTTCTGTATTATTCCTCTTCTTCCCGGTAGTTGAATACCGGCCCCGCCATGCAGCAGCCGCGGGAGTAGATATACTGTCCGTCAAAGCGGAAAGCCGCGGCGCCGGAGGCAGTGCTGCCTTCATAGATCCGGTCCCCGGAGATGGTATAGGCAGGTGCTCCCGAGGTCTCCCCGCCGGAAAAGATCTGCTTTCCCCGGATGGTGTAGACCGGTGTTCCGGCAGCCGTCCATCCCGGATACGGCAAATAATGCCTTTCTGCTGCGAAATAAGCGTCATCCTGCGAGCTTTTTCCGCTTATAATTCCATTTGCATTGACTTTTTGCCCGAAAAGGCGTATTATATAGATGAAAAATATCGGTTAAAAATTTAACAATTTTTTCCAGGAGGACACTATGGATTTTGCACTCAGTCAGGAACATCTGATGGCCCGGGACCTTTTCCGCAGCTTCGCGGAAAACGAAGTCAAGCCCCTGGCCCAGGAAGTGGATGAGGAAGAACGTTTCCCGCTGGAGACCGTCGAAAAGATGGGCAAGCTGGGATTCTTGGGCATTCCCATCCCGAAGCAGTACGGCGGCCAGGGCTGCGACTACCTGACCTATGCCATCTGCGTGGAAGAACTGGCGAAGGTCTGCGGGACCACCGCCGTCATCGTTTCCGCCCACACCTCCCTGTGCGAGATGCCCATTCTGCATTTCGGCACGGAAGAACAGAAGCAGAAGTACTTAACGCCCCTGGCTAAGGGCGAAAAGCTCGGCGCCTTCGGTCTGACCGAACCCGGCGCGGGCACCGACGCCTCCGGCCAGCACACCAAAGCCGTGAAGGACGGCGACGAATACGTGCTGAACGGCTCCAAGGTCTTCATCACCAACGGTTACTATGCGGACACCTACGTGGTCTTCGCCATGACCGACAAGTCCCTGGGCAGCCGCGGCATCTCCGCCTTCATCGTGGAAAAGGGCACGCCCGGCTTCACCTTCGGCACCAAGGAAAAGAAAATGGGTATCCGCGGCAGCGCGACCTACGAGCTGGTCTTTACGGACTGCCGCATCCCGGCCGCGAACCTGCTGGGCAAGGAAGGCCAAGGCTACGGCATCGCCCTGCACACCTTAAACGGCGGCCGCGTCGGTATCGCGGCGCAGGCGCTGGGCCTGGCGGCCGGTGCGCTGGAAGTCTCCACGGCCTATGTCAAGACCCGCAAGCAGTTCGGCAAGACCCTGGACCGCTTCCAGAACACCCAGTTCACCCTGGCGGAAATGGCTGTCCGCACGGAAGCCGCCCGCCTGCTGGTGTACAAATCCGCCTGGGAGCATGACGCCGACCCGAAGAATGACGGCACCTGCTCTTCCATGGCCAAGCTCTACGCGGCCGAGACCGCATCCTACGTCACCAACCGGGCCGTCCAGCTTCACGGCGGCTACGGCTATATCCGCGAATACGACGTGGAGCGCATGATGCGCGACGCGAAGATCACGGAGATCTACGAGGGTACCTCCGAAGTCCAGCGGATGGTCATCTCCCATAACTTACTGAAATAACAAGGAGACCGAGCACATGAAAATCGTTGTATGCATCAAGCAGGTACCCGATACCGCCGGCGGCGTGAAGTTCAATCCGGACGGCACCCTGGACCGTTCCGCCATGCTGGCGATCATGAACCCGGATGACAAGGCCGGCCTGGAAGCCGCCCTGCGTCTGAAGGATCAGTACGGCGCGGAAGTCACCGTGGTCACCATGGGCCTGCCCAAGGCCGACGCCATCCTGCGCGAAGCCATGGCCATGGGCGCCGACAAGGCCGTTCTGGTCACGGACCGCGTGCTGGGCGGCGCCGATACCTGGGCCACCTCCCAGACCCTGGCCGGCGCGCTGCGCGGCCTGGAATACGACCTCGTCATCACCGGCCGCCAGGCCATCGACGGCGATACCGCCCAGGTCGGCCCGCAGCTGTCCGTCCATCTGGGCCTGCCGCTGGTCAGCTACACCCAGAACCTGAAGATCGAAGACGGCTACGTGATCGCCGAGCGTCTGTTTGACGACCGCCATCACGTCCTGAAGGTCAAGATGCCCTGCCTCCTGACCGCGCTGTCCGAACTGAACGAGCCGCGTTACATGACCCCCGGCGGGATCTTTGACGCGTTCCAGAAAGAAGTGACCGTATGGGGCCGCAAGGACCTGGTGGACACCCTGGATTCCGACCTGGGCAAGGTGGGCTCCCCCACCCAGATCGCCAAGGCCTCCGATAAGGTCCGCAAAGGCGCCGGCACCCAGCATGTGGCGGAAGACGGCCGCGAAGGCGCCGCCTACATCCTGGAAAAACTCAAAGAAAAATTCATCATCTGAGGGGGAACACAGATATGGCTTTATCCGATTACAAGGGCGTATATGTATTTGCCCAGCAGACTGATAACAAAGTAGACGGCATCGCCCTGGAGCTGTTAGGCAAGGGCAAGGCGCTGGCGGCGGACCTCGGCACGGAAGTCGTGGCCATGCTGCTCGGCCATGAGATCGGCGACCAGGCCGACGTTCTGGCCGAATACGGCGCCGACAAGGTCGTCCTGGTAGACCATCCTTATCTGAAGGATTACATGACCGAGCCTTACACGCAGGCCATCTCCGCCATCATCCGCGAACTCAAGCCCGAGATCGTGCTCTTTGGCGCGACCGCCATCGGCCGCGATCTGGCGCCCTGCGTGGCGGCCACCGTACACACCGGCCTGACCGCGGACTGCACCAAGCTGGACATCGGCGATTTCCCGATGAACCCGATCCCCGGCAAGGAGACCCTGCACAACCAGCTGCTGAGGACCCGTCCCGCGTTCGGCGGCAACACCATCGCCACCATCGCCATTCCGGACTTCCGTCCGCAGATGGCCACGGTTCGTCCGGGCGTCATGCAGAAGATCGCTCCCATTGCGGACGCGAAGGCCAACGTGCTGAACTTCGACGCGCATCTGGAGAAGAACGACCGCTACGTGGAGATCCTGGACGTGGTCAAGAAAGTCAGCGACTACGTGGACATCCAGGACGCCAAGATCCTGATCTCCGGCGGCCGCGGCATGCAGAACAAGGAAAACTACGAAAAGTACCTGCGTCCGTTAGCTAACCTGCTGGGCGGCCAGGTCTCCTCTTCCCGCGCGGGCGTGGACGGCTTCGGCATCCCGAAGGAACTGCAGGTAGGCCAGACCGGCAAGACCGTGCGGCCTAAACTGTACATGGCCTGCGGCATCTCCGGCGCCATCCAGCACCTGGCCGGCATGGAGGAATCCGATCTGATCATCGCCATCAACAAGGACGAGACCGCCCCGATCTTCGACGTGGCGGACTTCGGCATCGTGGGCGACCTGTTCCAGATCATCCCGCCGCTGACCCAGATGGTGGAGCAGGAGCTGGCGAAGAAGAAGGAAGTATGATTCCGGATCTTCCGCAAAAGGCCGGGGAAGGTTTCCTTCCCCGGTTTTTTTGTGGCGGGCGGCGGCGGTCGGCCCGCAGCCCCGTTTCTGACATTTGACTTTGCGTCCCTCCTGTGTTATATATGTTAGGAAGTTTTTAAAATAATCATCACGAAGAAGGAGAAAGATATGAAAAAACTTCTGGCACTGCTGCTCTGCGCAGCGATGATCCTGAGCCTGACCGCCTGCGGCGACGGCTACAAGACCGACAAGAACGCGAAAGCGGAAGACATCTTTTCCGCCGCCGTTACGAATCTGTCCAAAACCGTGAAGACCATGCTGGATAAGGACGCCGAGCCGGCTCCGTTCAGTTTCAAGATGACCGGCAGCGTTTCCGCCGCCCTCAAGATGCCCGCCGAAGCGGCGGCAGAGGCCGGGAACACCGATCTGTCCATTACGGCTTCCGGCGAAGCGAACGGTCTGGTCGACAACAAGAAAGGCGCTTCCGTAACGCTGAAGGCTGAAACGAACGCCATGAAGGTGCTGGGTTCCCTGTTCGGCGCCCTTATGCCCGCCGGCAAAGAAGCCGAAGATATGAAGATCGAAGCCGGCGCCTACGTCGACCTGGAGTCCGGCAGGGCCTATGTCCAGGATCCGGACACCAAGAGCTGGAGCTGGACTTCCTTCGATCCCGACGATCTCAAGAAGGCGGATCTCAAGGAAGTGGAGAGCACGACGCTGGACAAGGTCTTTGAGACCTATACCTTCACCGTAGAGAAGGAAGCCTACATTTTTGAAGGAACCGCCAAGGCGGAAGCCGTGAACACCGACGCGCTGGACAACGAGATGGTCTCCGAGATCGGCGGCATGATCAAGGATCTGAAGCCGGCTCTGAAGCTGACCGTCGATCCCGACAAGCGGATCACCGGCGCTGTCATGACCGTCAAAGATTACACGCTGGATCTGGGCGAGATGCTGGGCCTGTCCGCCGTGATCAGCGACCTTTCGCTGGATCTGGGCATCACCTACGGTCCCGTCAGCTACCAGCTGCCCGACGACGTGAAGAACGCGCCGGAGAAAGAGGACTGATCTGCGGACGCGATCCTGAAACTTCTGTGAAAAAGCCGGGGAAGACTTGCATCTTCCCCGGCTTTTTGCTACCATTCAACGGGGCGGACGTGAGCCGCCCGCAGCGAAAACACACCGGAGGGGGGCTCTCCTCGAAAGGATACGCTTATGGGCGGTTTCTTCAACAATCTGATGATGCGCTTCCGCCGCTTCATGCAGGGGCGCTACGGCGTGGACAATCTGTCCCGCTTCCTGATGGCCCTGGCCATGCTCCTGTGGATCGTCAATATCTTTTTCGGTTTTCAAAACACCGTGCTGGCCATCATCGTGGCCGTTCTCCTGATCCTGGTCTATATCCGCATGCTCTCTAAAAACGTGCAGGCGCGGTATAACGAAAACACCCGCTACCTGATGCTGAAAAACAAGGTGCTGGGCATTTTCCGCGGCAAGGGGAGCGGTTCCGCGAAAAGCGGCAGCGGTTCGGGCCGCGGCTATACGTCCGCCGATACCGGGCACAAGATCTTCTCCTGTCCCGCCTGCCGGCAGCGGGTGCGCGTGCCGTCCGGCCACGGGAAGATCGAGATCACCTGTCCCAAATGCGGCAATCATTTCAAGCGCCGCACCTAAGGAGCGTCCATGTTCGGTTACATCACGATCGCAAGACCGGAACTGAAGATCAAAGACGAGGAGACATACCGCGCCTTCTACTGCGGCCTGTGCCGCGCGCTGAAAAAGCGCCACGGGTTCTCCGGGCAGAGCACGCTCTCCTATGACATGACGTTCGTGGCCCTGCTGCTCTCCGCTTTATACGAGCCGCCCACGGAGGCGGATTCCGTCTGGTGCCCCGTGCATCCCAAGGGACGCCATGCCATAGTGAAGAACCGTTTTCTGGAATACGGCGCGGACATGAACCTCCTGCTCGCGTATTACAACCTGCGGGATGACTGGGCGGACGATAAAAAGCTGAGCGCCAAGGCGCTGTCCGGCCTGATGAAGAAGCACGCCGGGCAGGTGGAGGAAGCCTGGCCCCGCCAGGGGAAGGCGGTACGGGATTATCTGGCCGCCGTCGCGGAGATCGAGCGGAAGGGCGAACCGGATCCGGACGCCCCGGCCGGCGCTACCGGCGTCATGCTGGGCGAGCTGCTGGTCACGGAGGAGGACGTGTGGGCCCCCACGCTGCGGCAGATGGGCTTCTATCTGGGCAAATTTATTTATCTGATGGACGCGTACGAAGACCTGGAGGACGATATCAGGTCCGGGAACTACAACCCGCTGACCGCATGGGGCCGGACGCGCGTCGCGGTGGCAGACCGGGTGCAGGAAGCGCTCACGCAGGTGCTCAGCGAGGCATCGCTGGCGTTCGAGCGGCTCCCCATCGTGGAGGGCGAGGCCCTGCTGCGGAACATCCTGTACGCGGGCGTGTGGACGAAATTCGACGAAATATCGCACAAAGATAAGGAAAAAACCGCCGCACAGGCGGAGGAAGGAGGCGACGGCCATGATGTATGACCCCTACGCGGTACTGGGCGTCAAATATGACGCCACGGACGACGAGATCAAGAAAGCATACCGTACGCTGAGCCGCCGCTATCATCCGGACGCCAACGTGAACAATCCGAACGCCGCGCAGGCGGAGGAGAAGTTCAAACTGGTGCAGCAGGCTTATGAGCAGATCATGAAGGACCGCGAGCAAGGCCGGCGCGGGTACTCCGGGTACGGGCCGGGCAGCAGCTACGGCAGCGGGTACGGCGGGTACCAGTCGGGCAGCGGGTATCAGTCGGGCGGCGGATATCAGTCCGGCGGCAGGTATCAGGATCCGCAGGGCGGCTACGGGTACGGGCCGTTCGGGTTCGGTTTCGGGCCGTTCGGATTCGGATTCGGCTCCGGTCCGTACGGCAGCGCGTATCAGCAGCGGAATCCCGCTTATGAGGGCTACACCGAGGAGGAAGTCCAGCATCTGCAGTCGGCCGTCAACTACATCAACGCCGGGCATTACCAGGAAGCCTGGAACCTGCTGAGCAGTTTCGAAAACCACGGCGCCTACTGGTATTTCCTGGCCGCCGCCGCGAACAGCGGCCTGGGCAACAACATCAAGGCCACCGAATACGCCCGCACGGCCGTGCAGATGGATCCCAACAACATGGAATACCAGTCTCTCCTGCAGCAGCTGGAAGGCGGCGGCCGCTGGTATGAAGGCCAGAGCTCCGGCTACGGACGCAGTATGAGCGGCAGCCTCTGCCGCAGCATCGGCACCTATCTCCTGTGCAGCACCTTCTGCTGCCGGGGCAGCAGCTACTGCGGGCGGGGGGCGTGCTGTTATTGAGACATGAAAGAATTCATGCGCGCCGTTAAATTCGTCTGTTTTTCGGTCAGCGCCGGGCTGATCGAGATCGGCAGTTTCGCGCTGTTCAACGAACTCCTCCACTGGCCCTACTGGCTCAGCTACATGACCGCGCTGGTCCTCTCCGTCCTGTGGAACTTCACGCTGAACCGCAAATTCACGTTCAAATCCGCCGCCAACGTGCCCATCGCGATGCTGAAGGTCGCCGCGTACTATGCGGTCTTCACGCCCGTCACATCCTGGCTGGAGGACGTGTACACCATGCAATGGGGTTGGAACGAGTATCTGGCGACGTTCGCGAACATGGCGCTGAATCTGGTCACGGAGTTCCTGTATCAGAGGTTTTTCGTGTTCGGGAAGAGTCTGGATACGCAGGAGAATAATAAAAAAATATGACAAAAGGACGACGCCTTTGTCATATTGAGCTGAAGTGTCAGGGCCGGTTTTCACCGGTCCTTTTTTATGTCCTTCGGGCGACCACGCTGACCCAGTCGTTCAGGGGGACGGTCTCGACAAATTCCCACGCGGGATTGGCGCGGAAAGCGGCTTCGACGGCCTGCTGATGTTCTTTGTAGATGCCGGAGGTGATGAAGATCCCTCCGGTTTTTGCGTACCGGTCCGCCGCACCGGGGGCGGCGAGGACGATGATGACCGGGGCCAGGATATTGCAGAGGATGAGGTCGAAGCGGCCGGTGACGAGGGCGGGATCAGAGAGAATATTTCCTTCAAAAAACTCGAAACGTTCTTTATTTACGCTGTTCAGCGATAAATTTTCCTCAATCACATGACTGCAGGCCGGATCAAGCTCCGTGGCAGTCACGGACGCCGCGCCGTACTGCAGCGCCGCCAGCCCCAGGATCCCGCTGCCGCAGCCGATGTCCAGCACGGTCTCGCCGCCGCACATCCACTTCTTCAGGCCGTCCAGACAGAGGCGGGTGGATTCGTGCGTCCCGCTGCCGAAGGCGGTGCCCGGGTCCAGACGGATCAGTTTGACCGCGCCGCTGGCCAATGCTTCGGCGTATTCCTCTGGGATGTCCTCCCAGACCGGAAGGATCAGCAGATCATTGACCAACAGCGGCTGATAATACTGCTTCCAGTTGTCGCGCCAGTCTTCTTCCCGGCTGATATCGCTCTCCAGTCGGAGAGGCGTTCCGGGAAAGCGACGGTCCCATTTTTCCCGCAGCTGCAGCAGCAGTTCCTGCTCTTCTTCCTGGGACCACAAACGGTCATGGATGGTGTAGGAATCGTCCGTGACGTCACCGCTCTGGGCCTGCGCGGCCTCGTCGTCCCCGCTGATGCGCAGGTAAAAACTGATCTTCGGCTCGACGACCGCGGGCATCTCATCCGGAGCCAGCTCCGGCGACAGGTCCACGAACATCTGCCCGAGTTCCTCCTCGGACGGGATCATCCCATCCTCGATTTCCACGCCTTCAATACCGAGCGAATACAGAAGGGCCGCAACGGCGTCCTCTTGCGCCGGGTTAATTATAATCGAATACTTATGCCAGTCCATGATCGTTCCTTATATTTCGGACAGGGCCATTGGGGTACTGTCCCCTTTTGGCACAAATGAGGCCATTTGGGGACGGTTCCGGGTGGCAGTGCCAGGAAGAACCGTCCCTCAGTGGCAGTGCCAGAAAGAACCGTCCCCCAGTGGCACCGTTTTCAGTCACGAGAGCTCATCCGCGATCTGCACGAGTTTCCGCAGGCGGTGGTTGACCCCGGACTTGCCGACGGGCGGATCCAGCAGCGCGCCGAGGTCTTTGAGCGGGAGGTCCGGGTTGGCGAGGCGGAGGCGGGCGATGTCCTGCAGAGAACGGGGAAGCGAGGCGAGACCGGCTTTCTCCTGAATGGTCAGGATCGCGCGGATCTGGTTTTCCCCGGCTTGCGATACCTTCGCCTAGTTGCCGAGGTCGCAGTTGACCTGGCGGTTCACCTGGCCCTGCAGGCTGCGGTAGGCGCGCGCGTTCTCCCACTGAAGGGTGCTCTGGTAGGCGCCCATCAGGCTGAGGACGGAGGAGATCGCCTCGCTGCTCTTGATGTAGACCAGGTTTTTGCCTTTGCGGACGGTCGCCCGGGCCGGCAGGTCCCAGTCTTTCAGCAGTGCGGCCAGTTCCTGCGCGCGGGCCTCGCTCGTAGTCACGACTTCCCAGTGGTACGCGCCTTCCGGGTCACTGACATAGCCGCCCGCCAGGAAAGCGCCCCGCAGGAATGCCCGCCGGCAGGCCTCATTTTTCAGCATACCCTCCGGCGCGGGCAGGCCCTCTTCGCGCAGGACGCCCCGGCGGTTCATGAACCCGAGTTCCTGCAGCAGGCGGACCGTGGCGCGGTGGTCTTCCAGGCTGACCGTATAGACCGGCGAGCCGCCGTGCGCCGTAAAAACGCTGCTCAGCAGGTCGCAGCCGGACAGCGCGCGCATCAAAAAATCCCCCCGCCGCACGGCAGGAAGATTTTCGCTCTGGATCATCAGGCTCAGGGAGCCGTCCTCCCTCACGTCCAGATACCCGATCCCGGCCGCCAGGGCATGGAGCTCCGCCAGCCGCTGGCCCCGCGGCTTCAGCGGGACGCGGCTTAACAGTTCCTTGGTCTCTCCGGAAAACGAACCGGCCATCAGAAATCCCCCCAGAGCCGGACTTCGCGCTCCAGGCGGACGCCGCTGTTCTCCATCACGCGGCGCGACACCTCCTCGCAGAGCGCGTACACGTCGCGCGCGGTCGCCCGGCCCGTATTGATCACGAACCCGGCATGCTTTTCCGACACCTGCGCGCCGCCGACCGCAAAGCCCTTGAGCCCCGCGTCCTCGATCAGCTTGCCCGCAAAATACCCCTCCGGGCGCTTGAACGTGCTGCCCGCGCTGGGATATTCCAGCGGCTGCTTTTCGCGGCGCCGCTCGCCGAGGTCCCTCATCTTCTCTTCGATCGCGTCCTTTTCGCCGGGCACCAGCCGCAGCACCGCCGACAGGATGATGTCGTCGCTGCCGTCCATCCGGCTGTGCCGGTACCCGAAATCCATCTCCGCGCCGGAGAGTTCTTTTATCTTTCCGTCCGCGTCCATCAGCCGGACGCTTTCGACGATGTCCTTCATTTCCCCGCCGTACGCGCCGGCGTTCATGGTCAGCGCGCCGCCCAGCGTGCCGGGGATGCCGTGGGCGAATTCCAGGCCGCTCAGCGACCGTTCCGCCGCGGCTTTGGCCAGGTTGCGGAGCAGGCTGCCGGACAGGGCAAACAGGCCGGTCCCGTCGAAGCGCCAGCCGCACAGCGTCGTCATGTCGAAGACCACGCCTTTCACGCCGGTATCGCTCACCAGCAGGTTGGTCCCCTTGCCGAGGATATGGCGCGGCAGTTCATAGGCCCGGCAGAGTTCCAGGCCGACGGCCAGCGCTTCCTCGCTGTAAGGCCGCACGAAGACCTGCGCATTGCCGCCGATATGAAAACTGGTGTGCTCCCGCATGGGCTCGCTCAGGACGATCTCCACCTCGTCGGTCGCCACCGTATAATCTTCCGCAAAACTCAGGATGTCTCCCGCCATCTCCGCCTCCTAATTCCGGGCCCGGTCGCGCGCCATTTTCTCCATGATCCGGCGCTCCAGTTCCTTGCCGGCGTCGTAGCCCATCCGCTTCTGGCGGAAGTTCACGGCCGCGGTCTCCACGATGACGGCCGTGTTGCGGCCGGGGCTCAGCGGGATCGTATAGCAGGTCAGCCGGTTGCCCAGGTATTCAACGTAGTCTTCCTTCATGTTCAGGCGGGTGAAGGTCTTGCCCTGGTCCCAGGCCTCCAGGCGGATGGCCATGCTGATGTGCTTTTCGTCCTCCACGCATTCCACGCCGTAGAGGGCCTTGATATCGATGGCGCCGATGCCGCGGAGCTCCATCAGGTAGCGCGTCACGTCCGGCGCGCGGCCCACGAGTTCCTGCTCGCTGTAGCGGCGGATCTCGACAACGTCGTCCGCGACCAGGCGGTGCCCGCGCTTCACGAGCGCCAGTGCGGCCTCGCTTTTGCCGATGCCGGAGTTGCCCAGGATCAGCACGCCCTCGCCGAACACGTCCACCAGGACGCCGTGGATGGCCACCATCGGCGCCAGCGAGATCTCCAGCTGGCGCAGCAGGCGCGCCTCAAACACGGAAGTCGGCAGCGACGTGCCGAGCAGCGGGATGCGGCGCTGGAGCGCCATGCTCACCACGTCCTCGCGCGGCTTGTAATCGCGCGTGAAGACCAGGCACGGGATCGGCAGGTTCAGCAGCCGCCCGTACGCGACGATCCTCTCCTCCGGCGGGAGCGACTGCACGTACTCGAACTCCACCATGCCCACGATCTGGATGCGCGTGGGGTCAAAATGCTTCATGAACCCCGTCAGCTGCAGCGCCGGCCGGTTCAGCTCCGGGTTCCGGATCTCAATATCCTTCAGCGGGATCTCCGGCGTCATGTTGACCAGATTCAATCTTTCCGCTAATTCCTGTAAAGTAATTCCGCTCATACCGTCACCGTCTCAATTGTTGATTTATAGTTGTTTCGCAGATTTATAGTTGTATTGTAGCGATTTTCCGCGTTCCGTGCAAGGGGAAAAAGCGCCTCTGTGTAGGGGCCGATGTTTCATCAGCCCGCCGTCTATGCCAGATGGGCCGTTGGCACAACGGCCCCTACGCAAAGGAACCGTCCCCCTGTCAGGTTTCCGGCACCTCGCCGCCGTGGAAGAAGGCATAGACGGCGCGGGCGGAGGGGGCGTTCATGCCGGGGACGGACTTCAGCGTGGCGAAGTCCGCGTCGCGGATGGCGTCGATGTTGGGGAGGGCGGCCAGCAGGGCGCGGCGGCGGGCGGGGCCGACGCCGGGGATGTCGTCCAGGATCGAGTGGACCTGGCTCTTGCCGCGCAGGGAGCGGTGGTATTCGATGGCGAAGCGGTGGGTCTCGTCCTGGATGCGGGTGATGAGTTTGAAGACCTCGCTTTTCGTATCGATGGGCAGTTCCCGGTCCTCGAAATACAGCCCGCGCGTCCGGTGATGGTCGTCCTTGACCATCCCGCACACGGGCACGCGCAGCCCCAGCCGCGTCAGCACGTCCAGCGCCGCATGTACCTGCCCTTTCCCGCCGTCCATCAGGATCAGGTCCGGGAAGCGCAGGAACGAGTCCGCGGCGTCGTAACCGATGCTCTCGCGCACCATGTCCTGCTCCTTCAGCCCGTGCGTGAAGCGTCGGTACAGCACCTCCGTCAGCGACGCCGTGTCGTTGTTGCCTTCCACGAACCGGATGCGGAATTTCCGGTAATCATTCTTTTTCGGGCGGCCGTCCTCGTAGACCACCATGGAGCCCACGGTGGCAAAGCCGCTGATATGCGAGATGTCGTAGGCCTCGATACGCCGCAGTTCCGCCATGTCGAGCAGGTCCCGCAGACCGCGCAGGGCGCCGACGCTCCGCTCTTCCTCGCGCTTTGCCTGCGTCTGCAGCCGCTCCAGTTCGCGCGCCGCGTTCTCCGCCGCCAGGTCCAGCAGGCCGCGTTTTTCGCCCCGCTGCGGGACGCGCACCGCGACTTTCCGGCCCGCGCGGCTGCTCAGGACCGCTTCCAGCAGTTCACGGTCTTCCGGCTCGGTCTCCACCAGGATTTCCCGCGGCAGGAACGGCGTCCCGCTGTAGAACTGGCGGATCACCTGCGACAGCAGCGCCGCCGGCTCCTCTTCCGCGGCCTCGATGCGGCTGTGGTCGCGGCCGATCATCCGGCCGTTCCGGATGAAGAAGATCTCCGCGATGCCCTCGCCGTCCTTCACGGCCAGCGCCAGGATATCGCGGTCCTCGCCGCCGGCCTCCGAGATCTTCTGCTTCTCCGCGAGCACCTTCACGTCCTGCATCAGGTCGCGGTAGCGCGCGGCCTCTTCAAAATCCAGCCGTTCCGCCGCCTCCTGCATCTTCTCTTTCAGGTAGGCCAGTGCCGGCCGGTAATCGCCTTTCAGGAACCGCCGCGCTTT
Organism: Lachnospiraceae bacterium; assembly: GCA_017430085.1. Classification (GTDB taxonomy): domain Bacteria; phylum Bacillota; class Clostridia; order Lachnospirales; family Lachnospiraceae; genus UBA6987. Next base: position 73,257 of record JAFRNR010000036.1, read on the forward strand.
CTCCACGTGCTCCGCGTACTCCTCCGGCGTGATCCCGTCCTTCAGGCACGGCGCGGGGCAGCGGCCCATCTGGTACTGCAGGCAGGGGCGTTCCTTCCCCTGGTCCTCCGGGAGCCGGCGGCTGCAGGTGCGCAGCGTAAAGATCGTTTCCATCAGCCGCACGGCTTCGCGCACCGCGGTCACGTTCGTGAAGGGCCCGAAATACTCGTTCTTGTCGCGCTTCAGGCGGCGGCTCAGGTACACGCGCGGGTAGGCCTCGGAGGTGAGGCACACGTACGGATAGGTTTTGTCGTCCATCAGCAGCGTGTTGTACGGCGGGCGGTGCTCCTTGATCAGGTTGCACTCGAGGATCAGCGCCTCGGTCTCCGAACTGACGGTGATGGTCTCGAACCACGCGATCTCGCCGATCATCTTGATGATCTGCGGCCCGCGGTTCACGGTCTTCGCAAAGTACGATTTCACGCGGTTCTTCAGGCTGGACGCTTTCCCCACGTAAAGGATGCGCCCCTCCTCGTCGTGCATCAGGTACACGCCCGGGGCGTCCGGCAGTTTTTTCAGTTCGTCTTTGATGGAAAAGCTCATAAAAGGATCATAGCATATTTTTGTGGTTTTTTCCAAAGAAATATGATAGAGTGAAAAACGGTATGAAACTGATACTGTCTTATTTGGGTAAGTTGAAAGGCAGGCTGGCCGCGGCAATGACGCTGAAATTCCTCGCGGCCATGTTTGAGTTGCTCCTGCCCCGCATCCTGACCCATATCATCGACGAGATCGTGCCCACCGGGCTGATCCGTTCGGTCGTCCTCTGGGGCCTCGCGATGATCCTCGTCGCGGCCCTGACCGCCGCCCTCAACATCCTGGCCAACCGCGCCGCCGTGCGCAACGCCAAGGAAGTGGCGTTCGCGGTCCGCCAGGACCTGTTCGAAAAGACGGCCCGCCTCTCCGGCACACGCTTCGACCTCTTCACCCTTCCGTCCCTCACCAGCCGCATGACCAGCGACAGCTACAATATCCAGCAGTTCGCCCAGACTCTGCAGGCGATGTGCGTGCGCGCGCCGTTCCTGATGCTGGGCGGCATCCTGATGATGTTCAGCATGGACGTCGTGCTGGCCTCCATCCTGGTCGCCATCATCATCCCGCTGGGCCTCTTCATCTTCTTCGTCTCCCGCAAGGGCATCCCGCTGTTCAATATCGTGCAGGAAAAACTGGATACCGTCGTCCGCATCATGCGCGAAAACATCACCGGCATCCGCGTGGTGAAAGCGCTGTCCAAGAAGGATTACGAGCAGCGGCGCTTTGAAAAAGCCAACGAGGAGATGTACCGCAGCAACACCCGCGCCTCCACCGTCATGGCGCTGCCCGGCCCGGTGATGAACCTCTGCCTGAACGCGGGCCTGGCGCTGGTGGTGTACGTGGGCGCCTCGCGCGTCAATGCCGGCGCGATGAAGCCCGGCGTCATCCTCGGGAGCCTGACCTATTTCAACACGATCCTGATGAGCGTGATGGCGCTCAACCGGATCTTCATCATGCTGAGCAAGGCGTCCGCCTCCGCCAACCGCATCGCGGACGTGCTGGCCGCGCCCGAGGACCAGCCCGTGCTGGCCCCGGAGGAATGCCTGCAGCCGGGCGGCGATGAGCTCATCCGCATGGAGAACGTGCGCTTCCGCTATCAGGAGGCCGAAGAGGCGATCCGCGACGGCGAGCAGGCGCCGGCCCTGGACGGGATCAGCTTCGCCGTAAAGGAAGGCGAGAGCCTGGGCATCATCGGTCCCACCGGCGCCGGCAAATCCACGGTCCTGCAGCTGCTGATGCGCTTCTATGACGTGAAGGACGGCGGCGTGTTCATCGGCGGCCGCGACGTGCGCGGCTACGAGCCGGACGAGCTGCGCAGCCAGTTCGGCGTGGTCTTCCAGAACGACATGGTCTTCAACGACACGCTGTTCAACAACGTGGACTTCGGCCGCGGCCTCACCACGGAGCAGGTCGACGCGGCGGTGCAGGACGCGATGGCCGCGAATTTCGTATACGGCCTGAAGGGCGGCCTGGATTTCGTCGCGGACATCAAGGGCGCGAACCTGTCCGGCGGGCAGAAGCAGCGCCTCCTGATCGCGCGCAGCCTGGCCGCGCGCCCCCGCATCCTGATCCTGGACGACTCCTCGTCCGCCCTCGACTACCGCACGGACGCCGCGCTCCGCAAGACCCTGTCCGAGCGCTACCGGGACTCCACCCTCATCATGATCGCCCAGCGCGTCAGCTCCATCCGCCACCTCACCAACATTCTCGTCCTCAAGGACGGCGCCTGCATCGGCTACGGCCCCCACGACGAGCTCATGAAGACCTGCGATTACTACCGCGACATCTGCACCGCCCAGATGGGCGCCCTGGAATGACGGGCCGATGACACATCGGCCCCTACATGACAGAACCGCCCATCCCGTACAAACCGATGTGCCACCGGCCTGCAACCACGCCATAATCGTAGGGGCCGATGTGTCATCGGCCCGCAAAACAAGGACATTGTAAGGAGAAAACACCGCTCATGCCCCCCGGAGGACAGCCCAGAAACGGGAAGCTGGAAAAGCCCAAGGACGTCAGGAACGCCTTAAAGCGCATCCTCTCTTATCTGCTGCGCTATAAATGGTTCCTGGCCGTCCTCGTCGTCCTGACGCTGCTCTCCAACCTGGGCAACCTGATGGGGCCGCGCCTGGCGGGCAAGGCCATCCACGAGGCGGAGGCCGGCATCGGGCAGATCAATTTCGAGCGCGTGGGGCACTACGCCCTTGCGATGCTGCTCGTCTACGCGGCCAGCGGTTTGATCTCGCTGACCGTCAACATCTCCATGATGCGCATCAGCCGCCGCGTGGCCTACGACATGCGCAAGGATGTGTTCCAGAAACTCCTCTCCCTCCCGGTCTCCTACTTCGACCGCAACATGGCCGGCGACATCATCAGCCGCGTCTCCTACGACATCGACGTGCTCAGCACCTCGCTGGCCACGGACCTGGTGCAGATCCTGACCAGTGTCGTGACCGTCGTCGGCTCGCTGTACATGATGATCCGCCTGTCGGCCTGGCTGTCGCTCACCACGCTGGTCACGATCCCGCTGGCCTTCATCATCACCCGCACGCGCGGCCGCATCTCCCGCCCGCTGTTCGCGAAGCGCAGCGCCGCGTACGGCAAGATGAACGGCTTCGTGGAGGAAAAATTCAGCGGCCAGAAGACCATCCTGGCCTACGCGTATGAGGACGGCGTATGCGAGGACTTCCGCCACATCAACCAGGAGGCGGCGGACGCCTACTGCAACGCGCAGTCCGTGGCCATGACCGCCGGCCCGCTGGTGGGCTTCGTGAACAACCTCGGGCTCGCGCTGGTGAGCCTGTTCGGCGGCATTCTGTACGTGAAGGGGGTCGTGAACCTGGAGGTGATCTCCTCGTACGTGCTGTACTCGCGCAAATTCTCGGGGCCCATCAACGAGATCGCGAATATTTTCAACGAGATCATGTCCGCGCTGGCCGCTTCCGAGCGCGTGTTCCGCTTCCTGGACGAGGAGGAGGAGCCCGCGGACCTGGCGGACGCGGAGCCGCTCACGGACGTGCAGGGACACGTTGAATGCCGGGACGTAAACTTCAGTTACGTGACCGGCAAGCCCGTTCTGAAGCGGTTCAACCTGGACGCGCCGGCCGGGAAGACCATTGCGATCGTGGGCCACACCGGCGCCGGGAAAACCACGATCATCAACCTGCTGATGCGCTTTTATGACGTGGACAACGGCGCCATTTACATCGACGGCCGCGAGATCCGCCGCATCACGCGCGATTCGCTGCGCCGCAGCTTCGCGATGGTGCTGCAGGACACCTGGCTGTTCCACGGCACGATCTTCGAAAACATCGCCTACGGCAAGGAAGGCGCGACGCGCGAAGAGGTGATCGCCGCCGCCAAAGCCGCGCGCATCCATAACACCATCATGCAGCTGCCGCAGGGCTACGACACGGTCATCACCGAGGACGGCGGCAACATCTCCAAGGGCCAGAAGCAGCTGCTCACCATCGCCCGCGCCATGCTGTACGACGCGCGCATGCTGATTCTGGACGAAGCCACCTCCAACGTGGACACGGAGACCGAGCGGGAGGTCCAGACGGCCATGCGCCGCCTGATGGCGGGGAAGACGTCGTTCGTCATCGCGCACCGCCTGAGCACCATCGAGAAGGCCGATAAGATCCTGGTCGTGGAGAACGGCGACGTCATCGAGGAGGGCCGGCACGCCGATCTGATGCGCGCCAAAGGGGCCTATTACCGCCTCTACGCCGCCCAGTTCGAGTAAACTTGCACTTTTTTGCAACTTGTTGTATAATAATAAAACCGTTTTGATCAAGCACCCAAAACCATTGGATCAAGCATTAAAAGGAAGCATTATGGAAGACCTGAATCTTACCCCGGAACAGGAATACCGGAACACCGAAGCGGACCCGGAAACGCCGCAGGCTGCCCCGGAAACGGCGGCGCCGCAGGCTGCCCCGGAAACGGCGGCACCGCAGGCTGCCCCGGAACCGGAAGAAGCGCCGGCCGCAGCCGAAGAAGCGGACGTGCCGGCGGAACCGGAAGACGTCCCGGAAGACGAAAACAGCGGCTCCGGACCGGAAGAAGAACTCTCCTCTCCCATCCGTCCGAAGAACACCAAACAGAACATCCTGATTTTTGCAGGAACGCTTTTGGTGATCTTTCTGGTATATCTTTCCACTTCGCTGATCTATAAGATCTCCCGCGGCGAGACCTGGAACCCCTTCTCGTTCCTGACCCGCTCCGCTACCGAGGCCCAGCTGCCCACGGTCCCCACCGTGCCCGTAAACGTGGTGACCTCCACGCCGCCCAAGACCCCCAATGATCCCACGCTCCCCGTCCTGACCACCACCGCGCTCGACACAGCCGAAACCTCTGCTCCCCCGGATGATTCCAAGGAGCCCCTGACCACCGAAGCGAACTCCGGCGAAAGCTCCGACGCGACCGAAGAGACGGAAGTCACGGATGTCACGGAGGAGTCCACCGAAGAGCCGACAGAAGAAACCACCACCGAAGAAGAAACGACGGAAGAACCTACTACGGAAGAAACCACCACCGAGGAGCCCACTACCGAGGAACCTACTACGGAAGAGCCTACCACGGAGGAGCCCACCACGGAGGAGCCCACCACCGAAGAACCCACCACCGAAGAGACCTATGACTTCACCCTGCTGGCCGACCATCTGCGCGCTGCCGGCATGGAAGAGTCCGATCTGACCGGGACGCAGCTAATCATCGCGCAGGGCAGCTTCGGCGGCGACTGCGTGCTGTATTTCTTTGAAAAAACGGGAGATGAATGGTCCCTCACGCAGGCCGTCCCCGGCGCCAAGGCCTCGATCAGCTTCTCCGGCGTCAGCACCTCCCGGCCCGCCGGCAGCACCAATACGCCCGCCGGCTATTACGCGATCGGCCCGGCTTACGGCCAGGACCCGTCCGCCTTCACAGCCATCCCTTACCAGCAGATCCAGGAAGGCGACCAGTGGGTGACCGACCCCGATTCCGCCTACTATAACCAGCTGGCCGGCGCGGACGTGAAGAAGGACTGGAAGACCTCGATGGATCTGAGCGTCATGAAAGACGCGTTCAAATACGCCCTGCTCATCCAGTACAACACCGCTCCCGTCGATCCCGCGCTGGGCACCGCCATCTTCCTGAACGTGCAGACGGACCAGGAGTCCACCGGCTCCATCGGCACCCGGGAATCCACGCTTTTCGCGCTGCTGCAGTGGCTGACGCCGGAAGGCGACCCGCACATCCTGATCTATCCTTATGAAGCCTTTTCGGAGTAAATTTCTGTTTTACCTGCTGTCCTTCACCTGGGGGCTGCCGATGAATATCGGCGGCGTCCTGATTGCCTGCGCCATGCTGCTGACCGGCCATAAGCCGCACCGCTGGGGCCCCTGCTTCTATTTCAACGCGGGCAAAAACTGGGGCGGCGCCTCCTGGGGCATCTTCTTCCTGACGGACCGGAATGACACCCCTTACATCCGGAACCACGAAATGGGCCACGCCTTCCAGAACTGCTACCTGGGCTTCCTGATGCCGTTCGTCGTCGGCCTGCCCTCGATGTCCCGCTACTGGGTGCGCCGCATCCGGGAACGCGCCGGCCATCCTCCAAAAAAGGATTACGACGCCGCGTGGTTCGAAGGCTCCGCCACCCGGATCGGGCACCGGTACTGGGATATTATGAGGGAAAAGACGGAAAACCAGGCGGTCGTGTGAACAGGCAGCCGCATACAATAAACACAGAACCGTTGCAGGTCTTATAAAGTGAGGATAGTTTCTTAGTACCCTCTACATATCGGAAATACAAGATAGAGGATAGTAAAAAGCTATTCTCTTTTCTTTTTCACAGAAAGGAGCCTTCAAACTATGGCAAAAAGAAACGAACACAGATATGTGGCGCTCTATGAGAGGCTTAGCCACGACGATGAACAACAGGGTGAATCAAACTCCATTGTGAACCAGAAGCGGATCCTTGAGGACTATGCTCTGTCCCACGGCATGACGGTCTTCCGACACTTCACCGATGATGGGATCTCCGGTACCCGCTTTGACCGTCCGGGATTCCAGAATATGATCGATGAGGTCAGAGCCGGAAACATCGAGGCTTGTATCATCAAGGATATGTCCCGCTTGGGGATCTATTCCCAGATAAAAGAACAGGTCAGCACCCGCGAAGTCGCGGAGCATTATGGCATAAAAGTCAACCGTGCCGGGATGGCCTGCTGTCCTTTTCATCCTGATAAGACTCCAAGCATGAAAGTCGATAAGAACTTTGTCTGCTTCGGCTGTCAGGAAAAAGGCGACGTGATCCGGTTCGCCTCGAAGCTGTTCGGCCTGTCGCCCTATGATGCCGCCGGAAAACTCATTGAGGATATGGGCCTCACGGTGACTGCGGAAAACAGGCCGGAAGTTCAGCCTGGCATTCGTCAGAAAGCCAAGCGTGAACGGACGGAGAAACAGCAGTTTGAGCAGGCCGTCAACCGGGTCTACAACGTATTCTGCGACTATTTCCATCTGCTGAACCGTTGGGCTGAGGAATACGCACCGCGCTCCCCGACAGAGGATCTTCATCCCCTGTTCGTCGAGGCGATGCACAAGAGGGACTATGTGGAGTACCTTCTGGACCTTCTGCTTTACGGTTCAAGGGAAGACAAGGCATTCGTCCTGATCGACAAGGGAAAGGAGGTGGACGATCTTGAAAGACGAATCAGAGAAGCTAAGTCCGGCGGCAGAGAATGCACTTCGCTCTGCAACAGCTCTCTTACAGCCGGACATGACGACAGAGGCCGTGATGGATCTTCTGGAAACGACGGAGAAAGGTCAGGTAAGGAACCTGATCACAAACGCCGAAACGATCCTGTCCTATGATCCCCTTCTCCGCGAGGCGATTCGTTACAACGAGCTGACACAAAGGGTCGATATCGCGAAGGATCTCGGATGGGACCGAGGAAGCTCCGGCCCGGGTCTGGATGACAACGACCTGAACAACATCCATCTTTACTGCGAAAGGACCTATGGGATCACTTCCCAGAAGCTGATCGAGGAAGCTATTAAGAGCTTTTTGAGCCGTCAGAAGGAGATCTATCGTACTCCCTATGAGCGATATCCGAAGGACAGGCCGAGGCAGTGCGTGTTCGCCGGGACGACCAACAAGATCAGCTTCCTGCCGAGCGACAGGACCGGGAACCGACGTTTCCTGCCGATTGCCTGTCAGGAAAGCGAGGCTGAGGTATTCATTCTGGACGATGAGAAAGCATCCAGAGAGTATATCCGGCAGATGTGGGCCGAGGTCATGGAGATCTGGCGCTCCGGCAAGACCAGGCTGAAGCTCTCCCC
>JAFRNR010000037.1 GCA_017430085.1 Lachnospiraceae bacterium
AAACTGTATATCACCGGGAAGGGGCGCTGCAACTTAACGAATACGGCCGAAACGGAGGCGTTTCTGGGAAAAGTCTTCCGGAACCCCCGTTTTTTGCGTTCCGCGCTCGCTTCCTTTGACAATACCGCGATGATGTCGCTGCTGGAAGAAGCCGGCCTGCCCCTCAAGACCGAGCGGGGCGGGAGAGTGTTCCCGCAGAGCGACAAGGCGTCGGACGTGACGCGCACGCTGGAGAAACTGCTGCACGCCGCGGGGGTCAAAGTCCTGCTGAACACCGAGACCGTGTCCCTGATCATCAAAGAAAAACGCATCCGCGGCGTCATTACGCGGGAGAACGGCCGGATCGCGGCCCGCCCGGCGGACAAAGTGATCCTGGCCATGGGCGGCCTGTCCTACCCCTCTACCGGCTCCACCGGCGACGGCTTCCGCCTGGCGAAAAACGCCGGCCACACCGTTACGGACATGCTGCCGTCCCTGGTCCCGTTCAACGCGGCTTTTTCGGAGCCGGTGCGCGCGGCGGGCCTGACGCCGGGCGATCTGTCCGGCCTCACCCTGAAAAATGTCTCTCTGAAACTGACCGCCGGCGGCAAAAAACGCTTTGAGGAGCAGGGAGAATTGATGTTTACCCACTTCGGGATCACCGGCCCGCTGGTGCTCAGCGCCTCCGCGTTCGCCGGGGACTGCGTCCTGAAAGGGGAGGAGATCGGTGTTGCGATCGACCTGAAGCCGGCCCTCACGGAAGAGCAGCTGGACCAGCGCCTGATCCGGGACCAGAAAGAAGCGGGAAAGACCGCGCTGTCCACCCTGCTGGGCGGCTACCTGCCCCGGGCTCTGATCCCGGTGATCCTGACCCAGGCGGACCTGGACGGCGCTGAGAAGGCGGCGCGCCTCTCCCGGGAGGAACGCGGCGCCCTGATCCGCGCGCTGAAAGGGCTGGCCCTGACCGATATCAGCCTGCGCGGCTTCCCGGAAGCCGTCGTCACCCGCGGCGGCGTCGCGGTAAAGGAGATCGATCCGAAAACGATGGAGTCGAAACGCGTCAGCGGCCTGTACCTGGCCGGCGAGATGCTGGACCTGGACGCGGCCACCGGCGGCTACAACCTGCAGATCGCCTGGTCGACGGGCGCGGCGGCCGGTCGGGCCGCGGGACGGAAGGAGAAAGAAATGGAAGAGCAGAATCGGGAAGCAAGACAGAACCGCCACATCGCCATCGACGGCCCCGGCAGCTCCGGCAAGAGCACCATTGCGAAGCTGGTCGCGAAAGAGACCGGCCTCGTCTACGTGGACACCGGCGCGATGTTCCGCGGCCTGGCCATCCATTTCCTGCGCAAGGGCCTGGACGCTTCGGACGAGGCGGGCATCACCGCCGCCTGCGAAGACGCGGACGTGACCATCGCTTACGAGGACGGCGTGCAGCAGGTTTACCTGAACGGCGAAAACGTGACGCCGTACCTGCGTGAGGAAAAGACCGGCCAGATGGCCTCCGCCTCCTCCGTGTACGGCCCCGTGCGCGATAAAATGAAGGAACTGCAGCAGAAACTTGCCCGCGAAAAAGACGTCGTCATGGACGGCCGCGACATCGGCACCGTCATCCTGCCCGACGCCTTCCTGAAGATCTACCTGACCGCTTCCGCGGAAGTGCGTGCGGAACGCCGCTATCGCGAACTCCTCGAAAAAGGCCAGGAAGCCGACCTGGAAACGATCCGCAAGGAACTGGAAGAGCGCGATTACCGCGACATGCACCGGGAGATCGCCCCGCTGAAGCAGGCGGACGACGCGGTGCTGATCGATTCCTCGCAGATGAGCATCGAAGAAGTGAAGGACGCGGTCCTGCAGCTGTACGGATGGGAGAAATAATGGAGATCAGAGTCGCCGGGACCGCCGGCTTCTGCTTCGGTGTGGAGCGCGCCGTAGAACGTGTGGAATCCCTGCTGCGGCAAGGGAAAATGCCCCTTTACACCTACGGGCCCATCATTCACAACGAGCAGGTGGTGGAAGATTTCGCCGCCCGCGGCGTGCGCGTGCTGCACAGCCCGGAGGAGGCGCAGACCGTCCCGCCGGGCACGCTCGTGATCCGCTCCCACGGCATCAGCCGCGCGGAGCAGGAACGCATGGAATCGCTCGGCTTCGCCCTGGAGGATGCTACCTGCCCCTTCGTCAAGAAAATCCATCACCTGGTGCAGCAGGCGGGCGGAGACGGCCGGCAGGTCATCATCACCGGCGACCCGCGCCATCCGGAGGTGCAGGCCATCACGGGATGGTGCGAAGGTCCGCCCTTCGTGATCGGGGAAATCGATGAGATCCCGGCCCTTCCGGCGGATACGCCGCTGCTCCTCGTGAGTCAGACAACATTCCTGTTGGAAAAATTTCAAAAAATAGTTGAAAATATTAAAAAGAAATATTATAATGTGTCCGTTGTGAATACCATCTGTCATGCCACACAGAAGAGGCAGCAGGAAGCGGAGGAACTCGCGGCCGGCGCGGATGCGATGATCGTCATCGGCGGGAAGCAGAGTTCCAACACGGCCAAACTTGCGGAAATCTGTGAGGCGCATTGTGCTAACACTTACTACGTCCAGTCCGCCGAGGACCTGGATCATCAAGGCTTTGTACCGGTACGTGTTGTGGGCATCACAGCAGGGGCCAGCACCCCAAAGAAAATTATTGAGGAGGTTCAAAATTTTGTCAGAAGTAAGTTTTGAACAAATGCTGAATGAAGAAGGTTCCCTGAACCAGATACGTACGGGCGAGATCGTCACGGGTACCGTTATCGGTGTGAAAGATAACGAGATCAACCTGAACATCGGTTACAAGGCCGACGGTGTGATCACCAAGTCGGAATACACCATGGATCCTTCTCTGGACCTGAAGAGCGCCGTCAAGATCGGCGATGAGCTCCGCGTCAAGGTCCTGAAAGTCAACGACGGCGAAGGCCAGGTCCTGCTTTCCTACCGCAGACTGGCTTCGGACCGCGCCTATGAAGTCCTGCAGGAATCCTGCGAAAACGGAACGGTCCTGAAAGGGACGGTCTCCCAGGTCACCGAAGGCGGCCTGAGCGTCATGGTGGACGGCATCCGGGTATTCATCCCCGCCAGCATGGTCTCCCCCCGTTTCGAGAGAGATCTGTCCCACTACATGGGCCAGGAAGTGGAATTCGTCATCACCGAGTGCGTGCCCCGCAAGCGCCGCGTGATCGGCAACCGCAAGAAAGTCATCCAGGAGCGCCGCGAGGCCGCCGAATCCGAACTGCTGTCCCGCATCGAAGTCGGCATGATCCTGACCGGCAAAGTCAGCTCCATCATGGATTACGGCGCCTTCATCGACCTGGGCGGCGCCGACGGCCTGCTGCACATCTCCGAGATGAGCTGGGGCCGCTTCGAAAAGCCCAAGAAGCTCCTGACCGTCGGCCAGGAAGTCGAAGTGTTCGTCAAGAACATCAACGGCAAGAAGATCAGCCTGTCCATGAAGTTCCCGGATCAGAACCCGTGGCTGCATGCGGATGAGAAGTACGCCATCGGCAACGTCGTGACCGGTACCGTCGCGCGCATGACCGATTTCGGCGCCTTCGTCCAGCTGGCTCCCGGCGTGGACGCCCTGCTGCACGTCTCCCAGATCTCTTCCGAACGCGTGGAGAAGCCTTCGGACGTCCTGAAGATCGGCCAGCAGATCGAAGCCAAAGTCCTGGAGTACAACCCGGACGACCGCAAGATCAGCATCTCCATCAAGGCCCTGGAAATGGACCGCGAGCAGCCCGCCGGGACTGCCCCGATCTCCATTCCCGAGGAAGTCGTGGAAGCCGTCAGCGAAGCGAAGCCCGAAGAGGCCGTGCAGACGCTGGGCGACGCCCTTCCCAGCCTGGAGGAAGTGATCCCGGAAGCGCCGGCTGAGGAAAAGCCGGAAGAATAAAGCCTGCCGGAAAGGTTACGGAAAGCGGGGAGATCCTCCCCGCTTTTTGCTTGGAAGAAAAATGCCCCGCCGCGCGCTGCGGGGACAAAAAGACTTGATTTTATCTCCGGTTTGCGGTATCATCTCTAGTGCCTATGGCTTATAGGAGGCTTTGTATGTTTAAAAAAACGATACTCTCTGCCGTTTTGCTCCTGGGACTGCTCCTGATGGTGGCCGCCTGCGGGAAGAAAGAGGATCCCACGCTGCCCGGTCAGTCGTCCGCAGAGACGACCACTGCGGAAAACGATTCGCAGCAGCCGGAATCCACGACCCAGCCCACCACCACGGCGCAGAAGACGAAAACGACCACGACCCAGCCCACCACGGAACCCCCGATGGCGGACTATCCGTACGAGCCCACCGGCTCCGGTATTTACGTGACCCGGGACGGCGTGCTCAAGAGCGCCGAGGTCACTTCCTTCGACAACCGGAAATTCCCGCAGGTGCGCTATAACGAAGCGGAACTGAAGGAATTCATCGACAAGGAAGTCAAGGCCTTCAACGACAGCAAAAAGAAGAACGCCGTGACCGTGGAGGATCTGACCGTCAAGAGCGGCGAGGCCACGCTGGTCCTGAACTATGCGGACTTCGACAGCTTCCTGGAATTCCAGGGCACGGACTTCGGCGTCAAGCATCTGGCGCTGCTGGAGCGGGAAGACGCAGTCCGGAAATACAACATCTCCAACCTGGTGGATACGGCCGGCGTGAAAACGGACCTGCTGATCGCCCTCCAGGACACCGACATCAAAGTCCTGGTCGTGACCGGCAAGACCCTGATCACGCTGAACGGGGACATCCTCTACATGTCCTCCGGCATGACCATGACCGGCGTGAACATGGTCCGCTGCGAAGACGACGTGAATTATTCCTACGTCGTATTCCGCTGAAGCGTCCGGACGTTCTGCTCTGCCGCTGCCTGCCGGAGCCTTGCCGTTTCCGGCGGACGGCGGCATTTATAAAAAACAGGATCAAGCAAGAAGAGGTCAAGTGATGGAAAAGACAATGGATAAGATCGTAGCGCTGTGCAAATCCCGGGGCTTTATCTTCCCCGGCTCCGAAATATACGGCGGCCTCGCCAATACCTGGGACTACGGCCCCCTGGGCGTGGAACTGAAGAACAACGTCAAGAAAGCCTGGTGGCAGAAATTCGTACAGGAAAACCCCTATAACGTGGGCCTGGACGCCGCCATCCTGATGAATCCGCTGACCTGGGAAGCCAGCGGCCACCTGGCCGGCTTCTCGGATCCGCTGATGGACTGCCGCGAGTGCCATGAGCGCTTCCGCGCGGACAAGCTGATCGAGGACTGGTGCGGCGCGAACGGGTTCGAACTCCCGAAGCCCATCGACGCCTTCTCCCAGGAGGAAATGAAGGCCTTCGTGGAAGAGCATCAGATCCCCTGCCCCACCTGCGGCAAACACAACTTCACGGACATCCGCCAGTTCAACCTGATGTTCAAGACCTTTCAGGGCGTCACCGAAAACAGCAAGAACACGCTGTACCTGCGTCCGGAGACCGCGCAGGGCATCTTCACGAACTTCGTGAACGTCCAGCGGACCACCCGCAAAAAAGTCCCGTTCGGCATCGGCCAGATCGGCAAATCCTTCCGAAACGAGATCACGCCCGGCAACTTCATCTTCCGCGTGCGCGAATTCGAGCAGATGGAACTGGAATTCTTCTGCAAGCCCGGCACCGACCTGGAATGGTTCACCTACTGGCGCAGCTTCTGCAAAAACTGGCTGCTCAGCATCGGCCTGAAAGAAGAGGACATCCGCCTGCGCGACCATGATCCGGAGGAACTGTGCTTTTACTCCAAGGCCACGACGGACTTTGAATACCTGTTCCCGTTCGGCTGGGGCGAACTCTGGGGCGTGGCGGACCGCACGGATTACGACCTGACGCAGCATCAGAACACCTCCGGCCAGGATCTGAGTTATTTCGATCCGGAAACCAACGAACGCTATATCCCGTACGTGATCGAGCCCTCGCTCGGCGTAGAGCGCAGCGTGCTGGCCCTGCTCTGCGGCGCGTACGACGAGGAAGTGCTGGACGAAGCCAAGGGCGACGTCCGCACTGTCATGCATTTCCACCCGGCCATCGCGCCGGTCAAGATCGCGGTGCTGCCGCTCTCCAAGAAGCTCAGCGAGCCGGCGGAGAAGCTGTACGCGCAGCTGGCGAAGAAGTGGAACTGCGAATTCGACGTGACCGGCAACATCGGCAAGCGCTACCGCCGCCAGGACGAGATCGGCACGCCTTACTGCGTGACCTACGATTTCGACTCCGAAACGGACGGCGCGGTCACGATCCGCGAACGCGACAGCATGGAACAGGTCCGCGTCCCGGTCACCGAACTGGCCGCCTGGTTTGCGGATAAATTCGACCTGTAATAGATTTCCGGGAGGACGGATGAAGAGGAAACTGCTCGGTTTTCTGGTGATCCTCGCGATGGCGCTCAGCCTGCTCAGCCCGGCGGCCCGGGCCGACGAGAAGCAGCTGTCGGAAGAGGAACGGAAAAAACAGGAGGCGGAATCCGAGGCGGCCCGCATCAGCGGGCTCCGGGATGACCTCCTTCTTGAGTTGTCCGCCAAACGCGCCGAAGCCGACGCCCTGGTGGACGAAATGGTTTCCCTGAACGCGCAGATCACCGAGACCCGCGACAATATCGACCGCATCCTGCAGGAACGCGTGACCCAGGAGGCGGACCTGGACGGGCAGCGGGCCGCCATGGCCATGCGCATCCAGTACTCCTATGAACAGCCCGTGACGTCCTACCTGGAACTCCTGCTCGGCTCCTGCTCCCTCAGCGAGATCCTGAACAACGCCGAGTACATCCGCTCCATTTCCGAATACGACACCCGCATGAAAGAAGAGTACGAAAAAAATCTGGAAGAATCCGACCAAAACCTGATCCGGATGCGGGAAGAGGAGGACCGTCTCACCTCCCTGCTGGCGGAGACCTCCGACAAATACGATCAGTACCAGCAGATCACCGAAGAACTGCTGCGGAAGATCGACGAATACAATCAGGAAGCGGAAGCTTATTCCGAAGAAGCGAAGATCCTCGATCAGGAGATCGCGGAGATCGCCGAGCGCTTAAGGCGCGAAGAAGAAGCGGCGCAGAAGGCCGCGGAACTGGCCCGCCAGCAGAAAGAAGCGGAAGAAGAGGCCCGCCGCCAGGCGGAAAGCCTGTCCGCCCTGGAGGAATCCCGCCGCCGGGAAGAAGAGAGCCGCGCCGCGGAAAGGACCGAAGCGCCCACCGAAGCGCCGGAAACGCAGCCTCCTACCGAGGCTCCCACCGAAGTCCCGGAAACGCAGCCTCAGGAGACGGAACCGCCGGAGACACAACCGCCGGAGACGGAACCTCCCGAAACCGAACCGCCTGAAACATCGCCTCAGGAAACCGAACCGCCGGAGACCGAGCCCCCCGAAACCGAGCCTCCGGAATCCGAGCCGCCCGAATCCGAACCTCCCGAATCCGAACCGCCGGAGACCGAGCCCCCCGAGACCGAGCCCATGAGCGAATGGCAGCGCCGCTACCTGATCGCCTCCGACGAGCGCGGCGTCGGGACCCTGGACATCGATCCCAACTGGCTCAACCCCAGCGGCTACACCAATCTGGAGTTCCTCGCGGCCATCATCGATGTGGAAGGCGGCGGCCAGCCGTACGAAGGCCGCGTCGCCATCGGCAACATCATCATGAACCGCATCCTGGAGCCCGGCTTCCAGATGACGATCTACGACGTGGTGTACGGCCCGGGCCAGTTCCCGCCGGCCACGAACGGCATGCTGGACCTGTGCCTGGCCCGCGGCGCCCGGGAAACCTGCGTGGAAGCCGCCCGGGACGTCCTGAACGGCGTCTGTACCATCGAGCGCAAGTGGCTTTACTTCTGTTCGATAACCAGCTGGGAGATCAAACAGCCCCGTCATACGGAATTCATGCAGATCGGCACGCACATTTTCTACTATTGATCTGAGAGGTTTATCATGAAAGTATTCAACACCCTGTCCCGTCAGAAGGAAGAATTCATCACCCGGGAACCCGGCAAGGTGAGCATGTATGTCTGCGGGCCCACGGTTTACGATTATATCCACATCGGCAACGCCCGCCCCATGATCTTCTTTGACAGCGTCCGCCGCTATCTGGAATACAAGGGCTATGACGTGAATTACGTCTCCAATTTCACGGACGTGGATGACAAGATCATCAAACGCGCCCTGGAAGAAGGCGTGGATTCCTCCGTGATCTCCGAGCGCTTCATCAAAGAGTGCAAGAAGGACATGGCGGGCATGGACGTGCGTCCGGCCACCACGCATCCGAAGGCAACCGAGGAGATCGGCGGCATGATCGAAATGATTCAGGCCCTGATCGACAAAGGCTACGCCTACGAAGTGAACGGCACGGTCTATTACCGCGTCAAAGCCTTCCGCCGCTACGGCGAGCTGTCCGGCAAGAACCTGGACGACCTGATCAGCGGCAACCGCACCCTGCTTGTGACCGGCGAGGACGAGAAGGAGAACCCGGCGGACTTCGTGCTGTGGAAGCCGAAAAAGGAAGGCGAGCCGTTCTGGCCCTCTCCCTGGGGTGAAGGCCGGCCCGGCTGGCACATCGAATGCTCCGTGATGTCCAAAAAATACCTGGGCGAGCAGATCGACATCCACGGCGGCGGCGAGGACCTGATCTTCCCGCACCATGAGAATGAGATCGCGCAGAGCGAGGCCGTCAGCGGCAAACAGTTCTCGCGCTATTGGATGCACAACGCGTTCCTGAACATCGACAACCGGAAAATGTCCAAATCCCTGGGCAACTTCTTCACTGTCCGCGGGATCTCCGAAAAATACGACCTGAAGGTCCTCCGCTTCTTCATGCTGAGCGCGCATTACCGCAGCCCGCTGAACTACAGCGCGGAACTGATGGAAGCCGCGAAGAACGGCCTGGACCGCATCGAGACCGGCCTCGTCCGCCTGCGCGACGAAGCCGCCAAATGCCCGGTCGGCCCGGCCACTGAAGAAGGCAAAGCGAAGACCGACGCCCTCCGCGTCAAATTCGAAGAGGCGATGGACGACGATTTCAACACCGCTGACGCGATCTCCGTCCTGTTCGAACTGATCCGCCACGCGAACACCCTGGCCCCGGAGACCACCTCCCGCGGCGACTGGGACTACCTGCGCGAAACCGTCCTGAAACTGGCGGACATCCTGGGCATCGGCGAGCCGAAGCAGGAACTGCTGGACGAGGCGGTGGAAGCCCTGATCGAAGAGCGCCAGGCTGCCCGGAAAGCGAAGAATTACGCGCGGGCCGACGAGATCCGCGCCATGCTGGCGGCGCAGGGCATCCTGCTGGAAGACAGCAAAGACGGCGTCAAATGGAAAAGAGCTTAAAAGAAACTTTCGGTCTGAAGTCCGCGGATCCCCTGCGCGTGTCCAGCCTCTCGCTGGCCTACATCGGTGACGCGGTCTTCGCCCTGTATGTGCGCACCGTGCTGCTGGAACGGAAAAACGGCTCCCACGGCGACCTGCATCACCGGACGCTGCCTTACGTCTCCGCGGTGGGCCAGGCCAAAATGGCGCTGGGCCTGGAGGCGGTACTGACGGAGGAAGAGGCGGCGGTGTTCCGCCGCGGCCGCAATGCCAAGCCGGAGCACGGCGCGAAAAACGCCAGCACCCGGGAATACCATCTGGCCACCGGCCTCGAGGCGCTTTTCGGCTACCTGTACCTGCAGGACCGGGAAGACCGCATCACGGAATTATTGAAAGCAGGAATGCCCTATGCCGAACAGTGAGCGATTGGAAGGCCGCCACGCGGTCACGGAAGCCATCCGCGCCGGTCTGAAGCTGGATGTCGTCTACCTGCAGAAAGATTTGAAAGAAGAGCAGAAGAACAGCGTACTGGATGCGGCAAAAAAGGCCGGGATCCGCGTACGCTTCTGTGAGAAAGAGAAACTGGACGCCCTGTCGGTGACCGGAAGGCATCAGGGCGTGGTGGCTGAAATGGAGCCGCTCCCATACGCCGAAGTGTCCGACATGCTGGCCGCCGCCCGCGTGAAGGGCGAGGATCCCTTCCTGGTCCTGCTGGACGGCATCGAGGATCCCCACAACCTGGGCGCGATCATCCGCTCGGCCCACCAGGCCGGCGCGCACGGCGTGATCCTCCCCAAAAACCGCGCCGCGGGACTGACCGCCACGGTCGCCCGCACCTCGGCCGGCGCCGTAAGCTTCATCCCGGTGGCGCAGGTGACCAACCTGTCGCGCACCATGGAGGAACTGAAGAAGGAAGGCCTGTGGTTCGCCTGCGCGGACATGGACGGCCAGGTGCTGTTCCAACAGGACCTGAAAGGCCCCATCGGGCTGGTGATCGGCAGAGAGGGGGCGGGGATCTCCCCCAACGTCCGGAAGCACTGCGATTTCGTGGTCTCGATCCCCATGAAGGGGCAGATCGATTCCCTGAACGCGTCGGTGGCGGCCGGCATCCTGATGTTTGAAGTCGTCCGGCAGAGAAGCCTGTAAACGGCCGGGAGCGGTCCCTGTCCCGCGCCGGAATATTTTCTGAGGAGATATGTCATGCCTGTATGTGTACGGAGTGAGATCGGTCCTTTAAAAAAGGTCATGCTCAAGCGCCCCGGCAAGGAACTGGAGCACCTGGTCCCGGAGACCATGGGAAGCCTGCTTTTTGACGACATTCCTTTCCTGCACCGCGCGCAGGAGGAACACGACCGCTTTGCCGCGCTGCTGCGCAGCCAGGGCGTGCAGGTCCTGTATCTGGACGAACTGACGGCGGAGACGCTGAAGGCGAACCCAGGTCTGCGGGAGCAGTTCATCCGCGACGCCGTCGAACAGGCCGGCCCCACCGCCCGCGGCTACCGCGAACCGGTGGAGGAGTACTTAAGCAGCATTGAAGACGACCTGGAACTGATCCGCAGCGTCATGGCCGGCGTACCCCGCAAGGACCTGTTCCCCGGCAATACGGGCCATCTGGCGGACCTGATCGATGACAGCATGGACTTTGCGATCCCGCCCATGCCGAACCTGTATTTCACCCGCGATCCTTTTGCCATCATCGGCGAGGGCGTCAGCCTGCACCGCATGCATACGGAGATCCGCAACCGGGAGGTCCTGTTCGGCCAGTACATCTTCAACTATCACCCGGATTACAAGGGCTGCGTGAAGCAGTATTATACCCGCAATGACCACTTCAGCCTGGAAGGCGGCGACATCCTGAACCTCAGCGAAAACGTGCTGGCGGTCGGCATTTCGGAACGCACGCAGGCGGAAGCCGTGGACCGGCTGGCCCGGAACATTTTCCGGGACGAAGAGTCGCGCATCGACACGGTCCTTGCGTTCTATATCCCGCACACCCGCGCGTTTATGCATCTGGATACAGTGTTTACCCAGGTGGATCACGATAAATTCACGGTGCATCCCGGCATCCTGCCGTCCCTGCGCATCTTCGAGATCACGGGCCGCGGTGAGTTGAAACCGCACTTCCGCGAACTGGATGAGAGCCCGCAGGAAGCTCTGGCCCGCTATCTGCACCGGGACAAAGTGGAACTCATCCGCTGCGGCGGCAGCGACCGCATCGCGGCGGACCGCGAGCAGTGGAACGACGGCTCCAACACGCTGTGCATCGCGCCCGGCAAAGTGCTGGTCTATGACCGCAACTACGTGACGAACCGCCTGCTGGAGGACGCGGGCATCACCGTCCTGTCCTTCAACGGCTCCGAACTGTCCCGCGGACGCGGCGGCCCCCGCTGCATGAGCATGCCGTTCGAACGGGAAGATCTATGAAGAGGGACTTCAGCAAAAGCCGCTTATCCATCTTTGTTTCGTACCTCCGGCCGCACCGCCGGGTTTTTGCGCTGGACATGTTCTTTTCCTTCCTGATCGCCGCGGTGGATCTGGTGTTCCCGTACGTGTCCCGCTGGTCCATGAACACCCTGCTGCCGAACCGCGCGTTCGGCGCTTTTTTTGCCGTCATGGCCTGCATGCTGGCCGCCTACCTGCTGCGCTCCGTATTCAACTACCTGATCACGGTGATCGGCCACGGCATGGGCATGAAGGTGGAGACCGACATGCGCCGCGACGTGTTCAACCACATGCAGGAACTGTCCTACAGTTTCTTTGACAAAAACCGCACCGGCGTGCTGCTCGCGCGCGTGACCAACGACCTGTTTGAGGTCGTGGAGCTGGCGCATCACGGCCCGGAAAACATCCTGATCTGCAGCCTGACGATCGTAGGGGCGATGGTCGTGCTCCTCCTGATCAACTGGCGGCTGGCACTGGTCCTGCTGGTCCTGCTGCCCGTGCTGATCTGGTTCACGATGCGGCAGCGGCGCCGCATGCAGGAGGCCAACCGCGAGGTGAAGGTCAAGGTGGGCGAGATCAACGCGGCCATCGAAAGCGGCATCTCGGGCATCCGCACTTCTAAGGCGTTTGCGAATGAAGCAGAAGAGGACGCCAAGTTCGATAAGGCTAATGAGGCCTACCGCAGCAGCCGGAACGCATTCTACAAGGCGATGGGGCTGTTCAACGGCGGCATCGAGGCGACCGTCGGCATCATGCAGGTGGCCGTGATCGCGGCCGGCGGCTTCCTGATCATGCGGGGCCAGATGAATTACATCGACCTCATCACGTTCACGCTGTATATCTCCACGTTCACCTCGCCGGTGCGCAAACTGGCGCAGTTCATGGAGATCTATACCACCGGAATGGCGGGGTTCGACCGCTTCCTGGAGATCATGCGCACGCAGCCGGATATCAAGGATGCGCCGGACGCGGAAGAACTGACGGACGTCCGCGGCGAGATCGCCCTGGAACATGTGTCCTTCGGCTACAGCGAGGACCGGCCGGTGCTGGAGGACGTCTCCCTGCACATCGCGCCGGGCGAGACCTACGCGCTGGTGGGCGCTTCGGGGGGCGGCAAGACCACGCTCTGCCACCTGATCCCGCGCTTCTACGACGTGCAGGAGGGCCGGGTGCTGGTGGACGGGCACGACGTGCGGAGCCTCACGCAGGCCTCGCTGCGCCGGAACATCGGGATCATCCAGCAGGACGTGTTCATCTTTGCGGGGACCGTCATGGAAAACATCCGCTACGGGCGGCCGGAGGCGACGGACAAGGAAGTCTACGCGGCGGCCGTGCAGGCGGAGATCCACGAGGACATCATGCAGATGCCCGACGGTTACCAGACCTTTGTGGGCGAACGCGGCGTGCAACTGTCCGGCGGACAGAAGCAGCGCCTGTCCATCGCGCGCGTGATCCTGAAGAACCCGCCCATCATCATTCTGGATGAAGCGACTTCGGCGCTGGACAGCGTGACGGAGGTCCGGATCCAGGAGAGCCTGGACCGGCTGAGCGAGGGAAAGACCTGCCTCGTGATCGCGCACCGGCTTTCCACCGTGCGGCGGGCGGACCGCATCGCCGTGGTGCAGGGACATAGGATCGCGGAGGAAGGCAGCCGCGTGGAATTGCTGAAATTGAACGGGGCCTACGCCGCGCTGGAGCAGGCCCAGGAATTGAAATAGACCGGATCGGAAGATCGGAAGAAGCAGTAAAGGAGAAAAGATATGACGATCGGTGTTTTAACGAGCGGCGGGGATGCCCCCGGCATGAATGCGGCCATCCGGGCCATCGTGCGGGCCGGCCTCTCCCAGGGCTGGCGTGTCATAGGGATCGAACGGGGCTATGCGGGCCTCCTGAGCGGTGATACCCGTGAAATGACTTCCAAAAGCGTATCCGAGGTGATCCAGCGCGGCGGCACGATCCTGTATACCGCCCGCAGCGAGGAACTGATGACGCTGGGCGGCCAGGCGCGGGCGGCGGCCAACTGCCGGGAAATGGGCCTGGACGCGCTGGTCGTGATTGGCGGCGACGGCTCGTACCGCGGCGCATGCGCGCTGGCGGACCTGGGCATCCCGGTGATCGGGGTCCCCGGGACCATCGACCTGGACATCGCCTGCACGGACTACACCATCGGTTTCGATACGGCAATCAACACGGCAATGGAAGCCATCGACAAGATCCGCGATACCTCGTCCTCGCACGAGCGCTGCAGCATCGTGGAGGTCATGGGGCGTTCCGCGGGTTATATCGCGCTGTGCTGCGGCATTTCGACGGGCGCGGAGGATATCCTGCTGCCTGAGCGCTGGAAGGAGGAAGACATCCAGGAGCTGATCCGCAGCGTGATCGAAGGGCGCAAGGCCGGCAAGAAGCATCACCTGATCATCAACGCGGAGGGCGTGGGCCATTCCGAGGAACTGGCGGAGCGGATCGAGGCGGCCACGGGCGTGGAGTCCCGCGCCACGATTCTGGGCTACCTGCAGCGCGGCGGCTCGCCCACCTGCCGGGACCGCATCATGGCGACGCGCATGGGCGTGAAGGCCGTGGAACTGATCGCGGCCGGCAAACTGAACCGGGTGGTCGCCTACCGGCGCGACGGCCTCGTGGATTACGAGATCCATGAAGCGCTGGCGATGCAGAAGGACATCACCGACACCTGGCTGGCAATGCTGCCGATGCTGAAACGGTAAAGAAAAATGACGCGAATAGGATGACAGAGGGACGGGTCATTTGTCATGTCCGTGATATGACAAATGACCTGTCCCTGCTGTCATCTGTGGGTTTGTCAAACATATATTACACCCGATTCCAGGAAGTCACGAAGGACTTGGTTAGGGGAGAGCCAGTGCAACGGCCGCATGGGGAAGTTGTTATAGTCCCTGCGATTGTATAGCTTAAGGCAGGAGGCAAAGTCC
>JAFRNR010000038.1 GCA_017430085.1 Lachnospiraceae bacterium
GACTTTGCCTCCTGCCTTAAGCTATACAATCGCAGGGACTATAACAACTTCCCCATGCGGCCGTTGCACTGGCTCTCCCCTAACCAAGTCCTTCGTGACTTCCTGGAATCGGGTGTAATATATGTTTGACAAACCCACATTCCGCCAAAACAGGGCCATTTAGGGACGGTTCTTCGTGGCTCTGTTTTTCCCAAAACTGACAAACAGGGCCGGGAAGAACCGTCCCCCAGTGGCTCTGCAGCAGAAAAAGGCGGGAAAATATGCCGGAAACTATAGACGAAACGATACTGTTGGATATACAATACATAAGATGCATTGAATCAAAAGGAGAGTAACAGTATGCTTCGCATTGAACACCTGACCAAGAAATACGGCGAGAAGGCGGCCGTGGACGATCTGACCCTGCATATCGCACCAGGCGAAATCTACGGCTTCATCGGCCACAACGGCGCCGGCAAGACCACCACGCTGCGCAGCGTGTCCGGCATCATGCAGTTCGACGCCGGCGAGGTCTTCATTGACGGGATCGATCTGAAGGCGGATCCGCTGGAATGCAAGCGCCGCATGGCGTATATCCCGGACAACCCGGACCTGTATGACTATATGAGCGGGATGAAGTATCTTAACTTCATTGCGGACGTGTTCCGCGTGGACACCGCGGTCCGCAAGGAGCGCATCGCGGAGCTGGCGGAGCGCTTTGAACTGCAGAACGACCTGGGCCAGCCCATCTCCGCGTATTCCCACGGCATGAAGCAGAAGCTGGCGCTGATCAGCGCCTGGCTGCACGAGCCGCGCCTGATCCTGATGGACGAGCCGTTCGTGGGCCTGGACCCCAAGGCGTCCCATCTGCTCAAGGAAATGATGCGCGAGCTCTGCGACCGCGGCGGCGCCATTTTCTTCTCCACCCACGTGCTGGAAGTGGCGGAGAAACTGTGCGACAAGGTCGCCATCATCAAGGAAGGCAAACTGATCCGCTCCGGCACCATGGAAGAGGTGAAGGGCGACGATTCGCTGGAGGAAGTGTTCCTGGAACTGGAGGCGGAATGATGCTCGGCATACTCATCCGGAAGCAGCTGCGCGAACAGTACGCCGGCTGGTTCTATAACCCGAAGAAAAACAAGGCCCGCTCCCACGTCGCGACCGCCGGCATGATCCTGCTGACGATCGTCTTCGGCTTCGGCGTGTTCGGCGGCCTGATGACGGTGCTGGGCCTGTCGCTCTGCGGGCCGCTGGCGATGGCCGGGATGGACTGGCTGTATTTCGTCATCGTCGGCCTGATCGGGTTGCTGCTCGGCGTAGTGGGCGGCGCGTTTTCGGCCTATACCAACCTGTATAAGAGCAAGGACAACGACCAGCTGCTGGCCCTGCCGATCCCGCCGGGAGACATCATCGGGTCCCGGATCATCAGCGTGTTCCTGATCACCGGCCTGTTCAGCCTGATCGCGGTCCTGCCGCCCCTGGTCGTGTACTGGATCACCACCGGCTTCACCGTCAAAAAGGTCGTGGGCGGCCTGCTGTTCGCCCTGGCCATCGCGCTGCTCGCGCTGGTGCTCGGCTGCCTGCTGGGCCTGGTGGTGGCAAAGGTCAGCACGAAACTGAAGAACCGGAGCATCATCACGGTGCTGGTCTCCCTGCTGGTCATGGGGCTTTACTATTTCTTCTACTTCCGCTTCCAGGTACTGCTGCAGAAGATCACGCAGGATCCGACGGCGTTCCGCACGCTGGAAGAGATCCCGGGCATGAAAGCCTTCGGGCAGGCGGGCACCGGGGAATGGGGGCCGCTGCTGATCATGCTGACCGGGACGGCCGTGCTGATCGCGCTGACCCTGTATCTGCTGATCCGCAGCTTCTACCGCATCATTTCGGAATCCGTGCAGGTGAGCCGCGTCAATTACAAGGTGAAGGACGAAGGGCAGAAGTCCGTGTCCCGCGCGCTGCTGGGCAAGGAACTGAAGCGCCTGACCTCCAGCCCGGGCTATATGCTGAATGCGGCGCTGGGCTCCGTCTTCCTGATCCTGGCCGGCGGCGCCGTGCTGATCAAGGGGCCGGAACTGATAGCCGAGATGCGGGACGGCGCTCCGGCTATGCTGGAAAGCCTCATCACCGTGATCGCAGCGGCGGCGATCGGACTGATGGCGGGCACGAACACGCTGGCCGCGCCGTCGGTCTCGCTGGAAGGCAAGAGCCTGTGGATCCTGCGCTCCCTGCCGGTGGACAGCTGGGAGATCCTGAAAGCGAAATTGAAAAACCACGTACTGGTGACCGGCGTTCCGGCCCTGTTCTGCAGCCTTTGCTGCATCCTGGCGCTGAAACCGGATATCCCGGGCCTCCTGCTGATCCTGATCTTCCCGCAGCTGTGCGTCCTGCTGTTCGCCTCCTTCGGGCTGATGATGGGCGTGCTGCGGCCGAACCTGACCTGGACCAATGAGATGGTCCCGATCAAGCAGTCGCTGGCCGTTCTGCTCACCATGTTCGGCGGCATGTTCTACGGCGTTGCGCTGGGCGGCCTCTACTTCCTGATCGGGCAAAACCTGAGCGCCGTGCTGTACCTGTCGCTGACCTCCGTGCTGACCGCGGTCCTGGCCGGCCTGATCCTGCTGTGGCTGAAGAAGCGCGGCACGAAGCGGCTGGAAGAACTGTAAAGCTGACAGAGGGACGGTTCTTTTGTGTAGGGGCCGTTGTTTCAACGGCCCAGGACAACAGGGAATCATTCGCGCAATTGAATAATAAAAAACTCAGGACCGGAAACAGCTTTCTTCGTCCTGAGTTTTTATGTCCGGGCCGTTGAGACAACGGCCCTTACGTCTGCTGCGTCAGTACAGCGGGTAGTCGATGCGCAGACTCCTGCGGATCAAAGAGATGCATTCCTGACGGAAGTCATCGGCGGCGATGTCTTCCATCTGACGGATCCATTCGCTTTCGCTCACGCTCATTTCACCGACGTATTCGGAGTGGCGCAGTTCCATGCCCCAGTGCGCGATGCCGGCTGCCCAGAAGGCGTTGGCGGAAAGCTCGGGGGTGTAGGCGTCCGCGGCCAGCGGGTAGGTCAGGAGAGTGGATTCGATGCCTTCGGGCTCTTTGTAGCGGATGTTCAGGACAAGCCATTCATCCGTGTTCGTGAGCGTGGGGGTGTCGCCGCCCTGCGTCTGGCCGTAGCGGGATTCCACGGTCGGGATCTCGAAATCCGAGTCCGCGGGGATGATTTCGTAGAGGGCCGTGACCTGATGGCCGGCGCCCAGCTCGCCGCCGTCCTTGGTGTCGTCCGCGAAATCCTCCGCGGACATCACGCGGTTTTCATAACCGATCAGGCGGTAGCCCTTGACCATCGCGGGGTTGAATTCGACCTGCAGCTTCACGTCCTTGGCGACCGTGAAGAGGGTGCCGCCGGCTTCCTCCACCAGGACCTTGCGGGCCTCGGCGATGTCGTCGATGTAGTAGTAGTTGCCGTTGCCGTTGTCGGCCATGGCTTCCATCTTGTTGTCCTTGTAATTGCCCATGCCGTAGCCCAGGACGGAGAGGAACACGCCTTTCTGCGCCTTGTGCTGCACCAGGCGGGCCAGTTCGCCTTCCGAGGTCACGCCGACGTTGAAATCGCCGTCCGTGGCCAGGATGATGCGGTTGTTGCCGCCGGGGATGAAGTGGCGCTCCGCCGCGTCGTACGCCATGCGCAGGGCCTGCTCGCCGTTGGTGCAGCCGCTTGCCTGCAGCTCCTCCAGCGCGCCCATGATGCGGGCCTGCTCATTGCCGCTGACGCCGTCCAGGACCAGCGTTTCCTGACCGGAATAGGTGATGATGGTGATCCGGTCGTCCTCGCCGAGGTTCTCCGCCAGCGTCATGAAGGAGCGCTGCACGAGGGGGAGTTTGTCCGGGGAGTTCATGGAACCGGAGACGTCGATCAGGAAGACCAGGTTGGAGGCCGGCAGAGCTTCCGCGTCCAGTTTCTGGGCCTGCAGGCCGATCAGCAGCAGGCGGGCCTCGCTGTTCCAGGGGCAGTCGGTGAGCTCCATGGTGACGCCGAAGGGTTCGCCGTCCGCGGGCTCCGCATAATCGTAATGGAAGTAGTTGATCAGTTCCTCGATGCGCACGGCGTCCTCGGGGATCGTTTCGCCGTTGTTGATCAGGCGCCGCAGGTTCGCGTAGGAGGCCGTGTCCACGTCCGCCGCAAAGGTGGAGAAGGGAGAGGTCAGGACGCTCAGGAAGCTGTTCTCCTCGATGTGGCTGTATTCCTCCGTGTTCCAGACCGGCAGTTCGCCGCCGGGAAAGTAGGTGGGAGAGGGCGGCACCATCGCGGCTCTGTAATAAGAATCAGCCGTGATGGAGGCCTCATAATAAGTGTCAGGCGTCTGCATTTCGTGGGGGGCCGGCGTCTGGCTGGTCGCCGGGACGGACGCTTCCACGACCGGGTCGGTCGGGTTTTCACTCGTCTGCGGCGCGTCGGAAGGGCGGACGGCCGTCGTTCCTTCGACCTGCGTTGTCGGCTGCACGTCGACCTGCGCCGTTGTCGGCTGCGCCGGGACCTGCCGGCGATTGAATCCGCCGGTCGCGGCCACGGTGATCAGGACCAGGCACAGGCAGGCGGCGATGGCGGCCCAGCCGGTCCATTTCGGGAGTTTCCAGGGTTTCCCGGCCCGGGTCACGGGGACGGTGCTCTCAGCCCGGGCATCCGCTTCCGCGTCTTTCCGCAGGATCTCCGCGTACTCGCCGGCCCATTTTTCATCTGTTTCATTTATGGCGTTCTGCCAGATCTCTTTCTTCATACCGCAAATCCTTCGCTTTCCAGTTTTTTCTTCAGGGAGTGCCGCAGGGCTTTCAGTTCCTTTTCGATCGTGGAAGTGCTGACGCCCATGGCGGCTGCCATATCCCGGACGGGCTCCGCGCCGTAGTAGCGCCGCAGGAAGATCTCCCGGCGCCGGGGCGGCTGCTCCGCCAGAAACGCGTTCAGGCAGCGCCCCAGTTCCTTCGCCATCAGCTCGTCCTCCGTTCCGGAATCGGAGGGCAGGAGCTCCGCCAGTTCGTCCAGGGCCGTGAGACAGCCCTCGGGAACGGCGCCGGCCCGGTTGTTGTGCCGCTGCCGGTCGATGGCCGCGCGGCGGGCCAGGGTGGTCAGGAACGCGGGCAGCGACGCCGGCCGGTGGGGCGGGATCGCCTGCCACAGCCGCAGCATCGTATCGCTCACCGCCTCCTCGCGGTCGCGCGCGTCCCCCAGAAACCGGGAGACCAGCCGCTTCATCAATCCGCCGTACCGCGCCTGGACGGCCTCCAGGGCCGCCTCCTCACGCCGGAACAGCCCCTCGGTCAGGGCCTCGTCCGTCGCATAGGCCGGATTGTGGTGACGCATCGCTTCCATGGCAACTCCTTGCGTTTTCTGACAGGGGGACGGTTCCGATGACAGGGGACGGTCCTCTGTCATCTTTTTGTCCCTCTACCTGTTCTGTCGAAGAAAAAACGGAAATCCGTAAAATAGATTCGGATTTTTTTCATACTATCATTTACGGATGATGTGGTCAAGACGGGCCGTTGGCTGGGCGGCCCCTGCGATAGAATACGAAGGCGAGCCGCTGGTGCGACGGACCCTTCGGCGCAACACAAAAAGGGCCGTTGTTTCAACGGCCCCTACGATATATCACAAGCAACGGTCCCGCCGGCCGATCATCCCATCGGTCAGTTCAGGCTTTCCTCCACCTGCTCGTAGATCTCGTCGGCCAGGGTGAGGCCCTGGTTCAGCAGAACTTCGCCGCGGATGCGGTAGGCTTCGGCAAGGTCTTTGTCCTTAAGGCTGCCGACGTTGATGAGGACGTTGAGCCAGGCGCCCTGGAGGGCGGAGCGGAGGCAGAGGGCGGCGACGCCGAGGTCGCTGGCGGCGTTGGTGTTGGAGCGGCCGACCTGGAGGAGGGTGAGCTCCAGAGCTTCCAGCGTGAGTTCCATGATCTTGAGCGGCGATTCCGTGCAGACGGCCAGCGCGGCCTGGATGGCTTCGGAGCGGGCCGCTTTTTCCTCCGGCGTCGCTTTGGGCAGGCCGAAGGCGTCGCTGACCATGTTGAAAGCCGCGGTGTCTTCCTCCATCGCGTTAAGCATTTCCTGCCGCAGCGTTTCCGCCTTGGCCAGCGACTTTTCCGCGGACGCGTGGAACGCCTCGAATTTGGCGCTGCCGACCGTGAGGGCGGAGACCATCGCGGACAGCGCGGAGCCCAGCGCGCCGCACAGAGCCGCTGCGGAGCCGCCGCCGGGGGCGGGGGCGTCGGAGCCCAGGAGGGCGGTGAAATCGGTTATAGTCAGGTTGGAAAGTTCCATGATACGATCCTTTCTTCAGGTCCCTCAACTCCGGCCTTGCGGCCTTCGTTCGGGATGACACATCATTCCATCCCGATCAGATGATATTCCATCACCTGCTCGGTGCAGTTGAAGTTCTCGAGTTTCAGATAATGCGCGGCGCAGTCGATCAGCGCCTTGCCCGGCGTCAGGCCGACGATCTCCGAGCCGACGATCTTTACGCCGTACCCTTCTGCCAGCGCGCGGATCATTTCATACGTATAATACAGCGGCGTGCCTTCGTAATTGACCATGTTCATGGAGACCTGCGCGATCCCGCGCTCCTCCAGCATCACGCCGATGGCCTTGCAGTATTTGAAGCCGCCCGACGAGCCGCGGATGGCCTTCGCGATCTTCTTCGCGATCTCCACGTCCGGCGTGTCCAGGTTCACGTTGAACGCGACCAGCGGCATGCGCGCGCCGATGGCCGTGATGCCCGCGGTGGGGTGGATCTTCCGCTCGCCGTAGTCCGGCGCCCAGTCTTCCTGCAGCAGCTTTTCAGGCATGCCCTCGAACTGGCCGCGGCGGCAGTCCGCCAGGTTGCGGCGCTCCGGCCGGGTGGCGGAATCTTCGTATAAGAAGGACGGGATCCCGAACTCGTTCCAGATCCGCTCGGCGACCCGCTTCGACAGCGAGACGCAGTCCTCCACGGTCATGTCCGCCGTCTGCGGGACGAACGGGATGACGTCCGTGGCGCCCATGCGGGGGTGCTGGCCCTGGTGCTTCCGCATGTCGATCTTTTCCGCGGCCAGGCCGGTCAGCTTCACGGCCGCCTCCTCGATGGCCTCGGGCGAACCCAGCAGCGTGAACACGCAGCGGTTGTGGTTGCCGTCGGACTGCACGTCGAACAGGAAGCAGCCGGGCACGCTCTTCGCGCAGTCCACCAGTGCATTGAAGACCGCCGGATCCTTCTCCCGGCTCACGCTGAAATTGGGGATGCATTCCACTAATTTTGCCATGTCAGTTCTCCTTTTTATCGGGATTTAAAAACTTCAGCTTGCCGAACAGCATCGGATACGGGCCGATCAGCAGGAACGTAACGATCAGATAGCGCAGGCAGCGCACCGCGAATGCCCCCGCCGTGGCGGACGACAAGAAGTCCTTGGAAAACGGCATCTTCAGCAGCGTATTCAGTCCTACGTACAGGGCAAAGCCGCCGGCCAGCCGCAGCAGCATCGGCACGATGCGCCGCGTGTTTTCAAAATGCACGTATTTCCGCTCGAACAGGTCGCCCAGCGCGAGGCCGGCCAGCATGCCCAGCGAGGAAAAATAATCGTGGGTGCGGCAGTAAAACAGGCCGGGCAGAACCGTTAGGAACAGGATCCCGTACAGCAGCCAGCGCTTCTGCACGTGCTTTTCCAGCAGGCCGGTGACCGTGACCGCCAGGAGGCCCAGCGCCCAGCCGGCCAGCACGTCGGTCGGATAATGCACGCCCAGCGTGAAGCGGGAGATGCCGACCAGCAGCGTCAGCACAACGGCGATCACCCAGAAGACCTTTTTCTTCAGCTGCCTTGCCGCGCCCAGATAAGTGGCGGAGGAATTGGCGGAATGCCCGCTGGGG
Organism: Lachnospiraceae bacterium; assembly: GCA_017430085.1. Taxonomy (GTDB): domain Bacteria; phylum Bacillota; class Clostridia; order Lachnospirales; family Lachnospiraceae; genus UBA6987. Next base: position 7,871 of record JAFRNR010000038.1, read on the forward strand.
AACGAATATCCCTGCGACGCCACGTCCATGATATCGGCCTTCGCATCTACCTTCTTCAGGCAGCGGATATTGTCGTGCACCATGTAAGGCCGCAGGCGCAGCGCGATATTCTTTACCATGGGGTTCCAGACGGACGCCGTCAGCAGGCCCAGCCCTACGGAGATCCCCATTCGCTTGTTCCAGCACCAGTAAAAGAACCCCAGGATCGCCACCAGCATCAGTTCCTCCCCGAATATGGAGACCAGGTACATCAGCGTGATCCCGAATCCTTCCAGGCTGGTCTGCAGCCATTCGATAAGCGCGGGTTCCCATGCAAAGAAAAACACATTGCCCATGACCGTTTCCCTTTCTGTCTTTCAGCGGTGCTTCCAGTATAGCGGAAACGGCGGCGGTGTTCAAGGGAAAGAGGGAAAATTGTGCGGAGAGATCTGCCGGGAGACGGCGGAGCGCGACGGCAGAAAACGGCGGCGGAAAAGTGTCCGCAGCGCCTCTTTGCCCTTGCCTGCGGGCCGGTTCTATGGTATAGTAAAAACCGAATGAAAGAGCGGTCCCCGTTTTTTTTTGGAATGCAATAAAGAAATCTGAAACAAGAGAGGCGAAAACATGAACAAACCCGAAGATGCCATGGTGATCAAGCTGGACTATGAACTGCCGCCGTACCCGGCCATGAGCGACAAATACCGCCGGGCGCCCCGCCGCGAGGCGAAGCTCTCGGAGAACGATAAAGTGCTGGCCATCCGCAACGCGCTGCGCTACATCCACCCGGACCATCACGCGCAGATGGCGGAGGAATTCGCGCAGGAACTGGAGGAGCGCGGCCGCATCTACGGCTACCGCTTCCGCCCGGAAGGCGCGCTGCACGGCAAACCCATCGATGAATATAAGGGCAAATGCATTGAAGGCAAGGCCATCCAGGTCATGATCGACAACAACCTGGACTTCGACGTGGCGCTGTACCCTTACGAACTGACCACCTACGGCGAGACCGGCCAGGTGTGCCAGAACTGGATGCAGTACCGGCTGATCAAAAAATATCTGGAGGAACTGACGGACGAGCAGACGCTGGTGGTCATGAGCGGCCACCCGCTGGGCCTGTTCCATTCGCATAAGCTGGCGCCGCGCGTGATCATCACGAACGGTCTGATGGTGGGCACGTTCGACGACCTGCCGCACTTCAACCGGGCGGCGGCGCTGGGCGTGGCCAATTACGGGCAGATGACGGCCGGCGGCTGGATGTACATCGGGCCGCAGGGCATCGTGCACGGGACGTTCAACACGCTCTTGAACGCCGGGCGGCTGAAACTGGGCATCCCGCAGGACGGCAACCTGGCCGGGCGGCTGTTCGTGTCGGCCGGGCTGGGCGGCATGAGCGGCGCGCAGGGCAAGGCGGCGGAGATCGCCGGCGCGGCGGCCATCATCGCGGAGGTGGACGCCTCCCGCATCGCGACCCGCTACGAGCAGGGCTGGGTCAGCCACCGGACGGATTCGCTGACCGAGGCGCTGGCCATCGCGAAGGAACACCAGAAGGCCGGTACCGCCTGCGCCGTCGCGTACCACGGCAACATCGTGGACCTGCTGGAATTCCTGTATGAAAAAGGCGTGCCCGTCGACCTGATGAGCGACCAGACCTCCTGCCACGTGCCGTACGAAGGCGGCTACTGCCCGCAGGGCATCACGTTCGAAGAACGCACGCAGATGCTGAAGAACGACCCGGCCGGCTTCCGCAAGCTGGTGGACGCGACGTTGCAGCACCATTACGAAATGATCTGCAAATTCCACGAGCGGGGCACGTATTTCTTCGATTACGGCAACAGCTTCCTGAAGGCCGTGTACGACACCGGCGTCCGCTCCATCTGCAAGAACGGCACGGACGACCTGGACGGCTTCATTTTCCCGTCCTACGTGGAAGACATCCTGGGCCCGCAGCTGTTTGATTTCGGCTACGGCCCGTTCCGCTGGTGCTGCCTGTCCGGGAAGCAGGAAGACCTGGACAAGACGGACGCGGCGGCCGCGGAGTACATCCTGGCCCACAACCGCCGGTATCAGGACTATGACAACTACGTCTGGGTCCGCGATGCGGGCAAGAACAAGCTGGTGGTGGGCACCAAGTGCCGCATCCTGTATCAGGACGCGATGGGCCGCATGAACATCGCGCTGAAGTTCAATGAGATGGTCAGGAACGGCGAGATCGGGCCCGTGATCCTGGGCCGCGACCACCACGACACGGGCGGCACGGACGCGCCGTTCCGCGAGACGTCGAACATCAAAGACGGCTCCAACATCATGGCCGACATGGCCGTGCAGTGCTACGCGGGCAACGCGGCACGCGGCATGAGCTACATCGCGCTGCACAACGGCGGCGGCACGGGCATCGGCAACGCCGTGAACGGCGGCTTCGGCATGGTGCTGGACGGCTCCGAACGCGTGGACACCATCCTGCGCATGGCCATGCCGTGGGATACCATGGTCGGCGTGGCGCGCCGCAGCTGGGCGCGGAACGAAAACGCCATGGCGGTCGCCGCGGAATACAATGAAATGAACGCCGGCACGGACCACATCACCCTGCCTTACGTGGCGGACGAGGCGATGATCCGGAAGATGCTGGAGATCTGAAAATGAAACCTTTATTACTGCACAATATCGGCCTGCTGGCCACCCCGCAGGGCTTTGCGCCCCGGTGCGGCGCGGCCCAGGGCGGGATCCTGAAACTGAAAAATGCGTGGCTGAAGACGGATGACCGCGGCGTCATCACGGAGATCGGGCAGGGGGACTGCCCGCCCGTTCAGCCCGGCGAATATAATGTCCTGGACGCGGACGGCCGGCTCGTGACGCCCGGCCTCATTGACGCGCACACGCACCTGATCTTCGGCGGCTGGCGCCAGAACGAATTCGGCCTGAAACTGCACGGCGCGACATACCTGGAGATCCTGGCGGCCGGCGGCGGCATCCTGTCCACCGTCCGCAGCACGCGTGCGGCGTCGGAAGAGGAACTGAAGGCGCAGGCTGGCGCGGCGCTGCAGGAAATGATCACATTCGGCGTCACCACCTGCGAAGCGAAGAGCGGCTACGGCCTGGACCGCGAGACCGAACTCAAGCAGCTGCGCGTGATCAGGGAACTGGGCCGCGAACGGCCCATCGAGCTGGTGCCCACGTATCTGGGCGCGCACGCGGTGCCGACGGAGTATAAGGAAGACCGGGAGGAATACGTCCGCCTGCTGACGGAAGAGTGGATCCCGGAGATCGCGCGCGAAGGGCTCGCGGAATTCTGCGACGTGTTCTGCGAAAAAGGCGTGTTCACGGCGGAGGAATCGCGCCGCATCCTGGAGGCGGGCCTGGCGAACGGCCTGCTGCCCAAGATCCACGCCGACGAGATCGAGGCGATCGGCGGCACGGAACTGACGGCGGACCTCAAGGCCGTCTCCGCGGAGCACCTGATCGTCTGTCAGGACAGCGGCATCGAAGCGATGGCGAAGGGCGGCACGGTCGCGTGCCTGCTGCCGATGACCAGCTTTTACCTGGGCGCGACGTACGCCCCGGCGCGGAAGATGATCGACGCCGGCGTCCCCGTCGCCGTGGCCTCGGACTTCAACCCCGGCTCCTGCCCGGGCCTGAACCTCCAGCTCGCCATGACCGTCGCCTGCCTCAAATACCGCCTGACCCCGGAAGAAATGCTCACCGCCGTCTCGCTGAACGCCGCCGCCGCCATCCGCCGCGCAGACCGTCTCGGCTCGCTGGAACCCGGTAAGCAGGCGGACCTGGTCATCTGGAAGACGGACGATTTGGACTACATCCCTTACCGGCTCGGCAGCAATCTGGCCAAGGCTGTGATCAAGAAGGGAGAAGTCATTCACGTCAATTGATGAGAAAGAGCCGTCTCTTTGTCATCGTCATCTGTCATCTTCAACCGGGCCGTTGAGACAACGGCCCCTACGGATAAAACGTATCACCTTACACAGGAAGGAAACCAATATGGAAGCAGAGCATATCAAGGAAGTCGTCGTCGACGGGCAGAGCCTGGATCTGGAGAAGTTTGTGGCGGTGGCGCGCCACGGGGCGCGGGTGGGCCTGAGCCCGGAGGCGCTGGAACGGATGAAGAAGTCGCGCGCGCTGACGGAAAAGATCGCGAACGAGGGCCGGGTGGCGTACGGCATTACCACGGGCTTTGGCGATTTTCAGAAGGTGGCGGTGCCGGAGGAGATGTCCAACCAGCTGTCCACTAACCTGATCCTGAGCCACTGCACCGCCGCGGGTGAGCCGTATTCAGACGAAGTGACGCGCGGCATCATGCTGCTCCGCGCGAACGCCCTCTGCGGCGGCGTGTCCGGCGTGCGGCCCGTCCTGGTCGAACGGCTGCTCGAAATGCTGAATAAAAATGTCCTGCCCGTGATTCCGCAGAAAGGGTCGCTGGGCTCCTCCGGGGACCTGGCGCCGCTCGCGCACATGACTCTTCCCCTGCTGGGCAAGGGCGAAGCGAAATATGACGGTGAGGTGCTCCCCGGCGCCGAAGCCATGAAACGGGCCGGCATCCCGACCCTGGACACGCTGGTCAGCAAGGAAGGCCTGGGCATGACCAACGGCACCTGCGCCATGACCAGCGTCGGCGCGCTGGCGCTGTACGATACCAAGCGGGCCGCGGAGCTCGCGGACGTCATCGCCTCCATGGATTTCGAGGCCCTGACCGGCCTGCGCAACGCCTTCGATCCCCGCATCCACGCCGTCCGCGGCCAGAAGGGCCAGATGGAGGTGGCCGCCAACATGCGCCGCCTGCTGGCCGGCTCGGAGATCCTGGACAATTGCCAGCACGACCGCGTGCAGGACGCCTACGCCCTGCGCTGCATCCCGCAGGTCCACGGCGCGGTGCGCGACGCCCTCGAATACGTGGAGACCATCGTCGCACGCGAGCTGAACGCCGTGACGGACAATCCTCTGATCTTCCCGGAGGACGAAGCAGTCATCTCCGGCGGCAACTTCCACGGCGAGCCGATGGCCATCCCCTTCGACGTGCTGGGCATCGCGGCCGCGGAACTGGCCAGCATTTCCGAACGCCGCACGGAGCGCATGGTGAACGCGGCGCTCTCCAACGGCCTCACGCCCTTCCTGACCACGGAAGCGGGCGTCAACTCCGGCTTCATGATCGTGCAGTACGCGGCGGCCTCCATGGTCTCCGAAAACAAAGTCCTGGCCCACCCGGCCAGCGTGGATTCCATCCCGTCCTCCGCCAACCAGGAAGACTTCGTCTCCATGGGCACCACGGCGGCCCGCAAGGCGGCGCAGATCGTGGAAAACCTGCACTGCGTACTGGCGGACGAGCTCCTGACCGCGTGCCAGGCCATCGACATCCGCCGCCGCCTGAACACGCACGGGCAGGGCATCACGCCCCTGCATCAGGCCATCCACGACAAAGTGCGCGAAACCATCCCGTTCTATGAAACGGACCGCGAGATCTGGCCGGACATCCGCGAAGCGGAGCGGCTGGTGAAGAGCGGCGCGGTCCTGGCCGCCGCGGAGGCGGTGCGGTAAACAGCGGGACAGCCGGACGGGAGATCCCGCTCCGGAACAGGTGGATCTATGGACTTTATTAAAGAAAACTTCGAATACACGAAGGAGGAATCGCTCGAATCCGTGCTCCAGATCAAAAAGATCCCCGGCACGGCCGACCGGAAGACGATCATCGTCCGCTGCATCCTGGGACTCATCATCGCTTACTCGGTGTACGCGATGTATCAGATCATCGACTGGCTGGTAAAATACGGGGACGCAGCGCCGGGCGGCGAACGGGCCAAGATGATATTCTTTCTGGTGCTGTGGATCGGGATGGATCTGCTGTACCTGTACTGGATCTTTTTCATGGAAAAAAGAAAAATCCGCAAGTGGTGCGAGCGGACCTGGCCCCAGACGGCGCTTCCCCGGACGTTTGCGCTGAAAGACGGCGTCTTCAGCCGGACTACGGAGGAAGACGTCCATGTGAGGAAACTGAAGGCGGACGGAACGGTCTATTTTACCTCCGGTTTTGCCTATTACACCGAAAAAGAAGGAAAACGGACGGTCATCTACTGGACGATACCCCGCCGCGCGTTTGACACGCCGGCCGTAGAACAGGCTTTCCGTGAACATTGCAGCCGGTACTGCGCGGTCAAAGACGTGTGACCGCGGGAAAGAACGGGGGATAAAGTGAAACGCAAGTTATTATGCATATTGACAGCGCTGTGCCTGCTGCTTTCCGCCTGCGGAGGGCAGACGAAGACCACGGAGCCCGCGACATTGCCGGGAAATGAGAGCACGGCCGCGCAGCCGACCACTACGGTGGACCACCCGCAGGGCGGGACCGGTCCTGCGGCGGAGACCACCACACCGTTTGCCGGGGAAAACGTACAGACCGGCGGGCGCGACGCGGTGGGCCTGAACGCCGTGGTTTCCACGGGGCGAGAGGACGCGACGCAGATCGGGCTGGATATCCTGAAGGCCGGCGGCAACGCGATCGACGCGGCGGTGGCCATCGGCTTCGCGCTGGGCGTGTCCGAGCAGCAGTCGTCCGGCGTGGGCGGCGGCGGATTCATGACCGTGCGGTTCGGGAAGACCGGCGAAGTGGTCTTCATCGATTTCCGCGACATGGCCGGCGCCGGCGCGACCCCGGACCGATGGGAGGTGGATGAAAACGGCAAGGTGAAGGACGACGCCAACAAGATCGGCGCGCTCTCCATCGCCGTCCCGGGCGAGGTGAAGGGCCTGCTTTACGCGCTGGACACCTACGGCAGCATGGACCGGCAGACGGTCATGCAGCCCGCCATCGACCTGGCGAAGAACGGGTTTACGGTGTCCCACATCACCAGCCGCGACATCAAGGACGCGTACCGCAACCTGATCAAATTCCCGGCCACGGCCGTCATTTATCTGGATGAGGACGAACTGGCCTGGGAAGCCGGCAGCGTGCTGAAGAACCCGGACCTTGCGCATACGCTGGAACTGATCGCGGAGCAGGGCGAGGCGGTCTTTTACCGCGGCGAGATCGCGGAAAAGATCGTGGCGGCCGTGCAGGCCGAAGGCGGCTATCTCACGATGGAAGATTTCGCGGCCTACGACATCAACGTCATGCAGCCCGTCCACGGCACTTACCGCGGTTATGACATCTATTCCTCCAACCTGCCCTCCTCGGGCGGCACCATCATCATCGAAATGCTCAACATCCTGGAGAATTTCGATGTCGGCGCCATGGACCCGGAGAGCGCGGAGTACTTCCACCTGCTGTCCGAAGTCTTCAAACTGGGCTTCGCGGACCGCGCCGCCTACATGGGCGACCCGAAATTCGTGGATGTGCCGGTGGACGAACTCATCGACAAGGACTACGCCCTGAAGCAGGCCTCCCGCATCGACATGCGCAAGTCCGGCAGCTACGAGCCCGGCGAGCCCGTGCCGCCGCTGCAGACGGAAGAATCCGCCTCCACCACATCCTTCTCCATCATGGACAAGGAAGGCAACATGGTGACCGTCACCAAGACCGTGGATGCGACCTTCGCCTCCGCGCTGGTGGCCGAGGGCACCGGCATCCTGCTCAACGACACGCTTGTGGACTTCTCTACGGATCCGGACAGCCCGAACATCGTGGCGCCGTTCAAGCGGCCGCTGAGCTCCATGAGCCCGACCCTGATCCTGAAGGACGACACCCCGTTCATGACGCTGGGCTGCCCCGGCACCACCCGCATCATCACCGGCGTGCTCCAGGTGATCAGCAAGGTTATCGACCACAAGATGGACCTGCAGGACGCTATTGACGCGGTCCGCATGCACGACGACTTCGGCACGCTGATCCTGGAACGCCGCGTTCCGGACGAAGTCATCGAGACCCTTAAATCCATGGGCCACGACGTGAACACCGGCGAAGTCTGGTTCACTTTCCCCTGCATCCAGGGCGCCATCCGCCTGAGCGACGGCAGCTTCAAAGGCGCGGCAGACCCGCGGCGCGACGGCAAAGCGCTGGGCTATTAAGGACTCACCCTTGCACTGACGCGGTTTTTATGATATATAGAAAATTGTATCCGCGTTCATAAAGCGAATTATTCGCTCCCAGACACAATAAGGAGGAATCAGATGAAAAAGATCCTGGCAATCATTCTGGCCCTGGTCATGGTGCTGACTATCGCAGCGGCCTGCGGCAAGAAGGAAGAACCTACGGAAGCCCCTACGGAGGCCCCCACTACCGAAGCTCCTACGACGCCGGCCCCTACAACCCCGGCCCCTACCACCCCGGCTCCCACGACGCCGGCCCCCACCACGGAAGCCCCCACCACGCCGGCTCCCACTACCGAAGCCCCTACGACTGCGGCTCCCACCACGGCGGCGCCCGGCCCCGTACTGGATGACGCGCAGGCGGTCGTAGACGCCGCGCTCGACAAACTGGAAGAACTGCTCCGCGCTGTCGGCGACGAGTCCCAGGCCAGACAGCTCTCCTTCGCCGGTACCGGCAATGCCGGCCTGACCATGACCATTTCGATGGGCGAACAGAGCATGGATATCCCGATCACGGCAAAGGCCAATGCGGAAGGCATCCTGGATACCGCCAAGGGTTTTCATGCCCTCGCTGTTTACGAAGCCGACCTGGGCATGCTGGCGCAGATGCTCGGCTCTGAAGAAGAAGACGGCCCCATCCAGGGCGGCGCGGAATACTACGCGGATTTTGCCCTGCAGAAGACTTTTGAGAACACCGACGGCACCTGGTACTATTCCGAAGAGGAAGCCATCGTGACCCCGATGGACGAGGATGTGCACCTGGCCGGTCAGCTGGTCCTGGCGGATGTGTTCGAAAGCTATGATTTCAGCGTCAAAAACGGCCAGTACGTGATCGAAGGCAACCTGAAGACCGAGATCCCCGAAGACGCCGAAGGCATGCTGCCCGAAAGCATCACCAGCATCACGGAAATACTGCCCGAAGGCGGCATGACGGTCAGCGCTGCCATCACCATCAATAAGGACATGGAATTCACCGGCTTCAAGCTGGCAGTGCCCGAAACGACCATCAACCTGTCCGAGGAAATGGAAGGCTTCACGGCGAAAGTGGACGGCATCGAGATCGAGATCGCTCTGGAATGGGACGAAGGCACCTACGAACTTCCGAAGGAAGTGGAAGAGGGCGCTGTTGAGAAGCAGGAAAACCCCGGCTACGAGGACGAAAACTATCCCTGGACCGCCAGCAAGTTCACGCTGAAGAACGAAGAACTGGCGGAAACGGAAGAGTTCACCCTGAAGGTCAAGGAAGTGAAGGCGAACGAATTCGGCGAGATCATCGTAGACTTTGCCGCCCGGAACAATCTGGACAAATCCCTGACCTTCCGGTTCGACAACGTGGCCGTGAACGGCTTCATCACCGGTACTTACTGCTCGGAAGAAGTGACCGCGAATACTGACGACGGCGGCTTTGAGATGACCATCTATCCCGGCGAACTGTCCATGATCGGCGTCGAGTCCGTCGACCAGATCAGTTTCATGCTGAAGGTCTATGACACCGACGATTACTTCTCCGACGGTTACATCAACGAGCCGTTCACCATCTACCCCACGGGCGCGGACCCCGAGGCCTATGAGGCGCCGGAACGCCGCACGGCGGAAGGCGAAGTGGTGATCCTGGACGAGGACGTAAAGGCCGTCGTCATGGAGTGCAAGAAAGAGACCTATTTCGGCTATTATGTGGTCTGCTATTTCGAGAACAATACGGACAAGGATCTGTCCTTCAAGTTTGAAGACGTTAAACTGAACGGCAAGGAACTGGGAGATGCGTACTGGTACGTGGACATCCCTGCCGGCGGCCGCGGCTTTGAGCGCCAGTATTTCTACGACACCAAACTGCAGGAACTGGAGATCGAGAAGCTGGAGACCATCGAGGCTGTCCTGAACGTGATGGAAGACGATTTCTTCGCGGATGAGATCCTGTTCACGGCCGATGTGCTGTACGAAGTAAAATAAGGAAGGGCTGTATCCGCCGCGGGCCGGAAAGGCAACGCGGGCCGGAGAAGACCTGCACCCGGGGCGGCTTTTCAGCCGCCCCTACTTGAAAAAGGACCGATATGCAAGGCAAATACCCTGTCATCACGCTCTGCGGCAGCACCCGCTTTAAAGAGGCTTTCGAGGCGGCGAACAAGCGCCTGACCCTGGAAGGCTTCATTGTGATCTCCGTGGGCCTCTACGGCCACAGCGGCGATCAGGAGGTGTGGGAGCAGATGGACGAAGGCACGCTGACCCGCACGAAGGAAATGCTGGACGACATGCACAAGCGGAAGATCGACATGGCGGACGCCGTCTTTGTGATCAACGTCGGCGGGTACATCGGCGCCAGCACGGCGTCGGAGATCGCCTACGCAGTGCGGACCGGCAAGGAAGTGTTTTATCTGGAATCGCCGCAGGACCGTGTCTGCCCGTGCTGCGGGAAGTACTATTTCCGTGAAAAGAACGCGTACGAGATCTGCCCGGTCTGCGGCTGGGAGGACGATCCCGTGCAGCGGCGGGAGGAGGACTTTTCCGGCGGCGCGAACGAGGAATCTTTGCGGGAAGCGAGAAAGAACTGGAGCAATACCCCGCTGTAGGGGCGCTATCGGCGGGCCCCGGCGCATCATCCTGCTGCAGGGGCGGCCGCCCGGAACGGAGCCGAAAGTATTATGGCAAGCAAGAAAACAACAAAAATCAACTGGCGCCTGATCCTCAGCATCGCAGCCGCTGCGGTCCTGATCTGGCTCGTCCTGTCCGGCCGCCTGCAGCTGTTCGGCGGCGGCAATGACCCCGCCGTGACTGTCCCGGCCACCACGGAGTCCGATATTCCCATCGTCACCGGGGAAGCGTTCCCCACCGCAGCGACCACGGCGCAGCCCGCAACGACCACGGCGCAGCCCGCGACGACCGCCCCGCCTGCCACGAAAGCGACGACCGCCACCGAAGCCACCGTCCCTCTGGAGACCACCGAGACCCTGATCCCCATCGTGACCGAACCGCCCGCCACCCCGGCACCGTCCACGGAACCGCCCGCAGAGACCCACGTCCCCGTACGCGAATATCACTTCCGCAACAAAGCCCTTCTCAACGACCACTATGACAAGCACGGCAAGGAGATGGGCTTCAAGAGCGCGAAGGAATACGAAGCCGCCGCCAGCGCCGTGATCAATAACCCCGCCTGCCTCTACAAGACTGAAAAAGAAGACGGCGACCACGTCTTCTTCCTGGAGGAGACCGGCGACTTCGTCGTCCTTTCTCTGGACGGTTATATCCGCACGTATTTCCGGCCGAGCTCCGGGAAGAAATACTTTGACAGGCAATAGATGACAAAGGGACGGTTCTTTTGTCATCAAGAAAAGCAGAGGACGGTCTGAACCGTCCTCTGTCTTTGTTTCGGGCCGTTGAAACAACAACCCCTGCGATATTATCCCGCCGGCCGCTGAAACAGCGGCCCCTGCGATTACCCCTCCGCCGTCTCCTTCAGTTCCAGGCAGAGCATGGTCAGGTCGTCAAACTGCGGCGTGTCGCCGACAAAGGCATCCACGTCCTGCTGCACGTTTTCCACGATTTCCCGCGGTGAGCCGCTGCGGTGCGCGTTGAGCGCGGTGATCATGCGGCCGAGCGAGAACATGCGGCCGTCGCCGTCCGTTGCTTCGGGCAGGCCGTCCGTGTAGAGGAAGAGCTTGTCGCCCGCGTGCAGGCGGAGTTCGGCGTCCTGATAATTTACCCCTTCCAGGCCGCCCAGCACGAAGCTGTGCGGGCCTTTTTCGAGTTCAAAATCGCCGACTTTCCGGCAGAGCGCGGGATATTCGTGCCCCGCGTTTGCGTAAACGAGGCGGCCCGTGGAGATCTCCAGGATGCCGAGCCACACGGTCACGAACATGTCCGCGCCGTTGCGCGCGCAGATGCTGGCGTTCACGTCGCGCAGGATCTCCGCCGGCGTCCCGCCCATCTGCGCGCGGCCGGTGATCAGGATGTTCGCCTGCATCATGAACAGCGCGGCGGGGATCCCCTTGCCGGAGACGTCCGCCATGAGCAGCGCCAGGTGGTCGTGGTCGGTCAGGAAGAAGTTGTAGAAATCGCCGCCGACCTCTTTGGCCGGGTTCATCGCCGCGTAAATGTCGAATTCATGCCGGTCGGGAAAGGCCGGGAAAACATCCGGCAGGGAATCACTCTGGATCTGCGCGGCGATCGAAAGCTCGGCGCCCATCCTTTCCCTTTCGGCTGTCGCAGCGGTCAGGTTGCGGATGTATTCCTCCATGTCCGTCTCCATGGAGTCGATGGAGAGGGCCAGGTCGCGGATGACGTCGTAGCGGCTGAGCGCGCCGAGCGGCTCGCTTTTCGCGTTCTCCTTCGCGAAGCGGGAGGCCTCCGCCGAGACCCGGGAGACCGGCCGGATGACCGAGTGGCGCAGGAAAAACGTCGCCAGCAGGGAGGCGATGAGGACCGCGAAGAGGACGCCGGCCAGGATCATCAGGAGGTACGGCCGGAAGGCGTCCGTCATTTCGCGCATGGGGCGCTGGATGCAGAGGAGCGCCGTGACGTCGCCCGCGTCGTTTTTCACGGGGACCAGCGTCGTGATGTGCGGGTGCGAGCCGTCGTTGGTCTGCAGGCGGAAAACGGTCTCGTAGTCCGAGCGTTTTTCGTACAGCGCCCGGTATTTCTCGCGGTATTCGTCGTTCGTGGTGTCGCGCTTATGCCCCAGCTCCCATTCGGTGTAGTTTGAGTCGTCGACGCTGTTGTTGACGGAATTGAAGACGGAGACGAAGCGGCCGTAATCGCTCCGGTCCACCGCGATGACGTAGATCAGAGAAACGTTCAGTTTCCGGCAGCTGACGTCCAGATCGTTCTTGGTAACGATGTATTCCCAGACATCTTCGCCCGCCAGGAAGTCGTCGATCAGGTCGCCGTCCACGTACGACGTCACGGAGTCTGCCATGTGATAGGTGACGGTGGCGTATTCGTTTTTGAATGCGCTGACGAAGCAGATATTGCCGATATAAACGACGGCCAGGCCGAACAAAAGCATCAGCCCGACCAGGCCGCCTATCACACTTATCGACATGTTGGAGCGCAGTCTGCGCAGCAGTTTCATGGACCGGTTATTTCTTCTTTCCGCCGAACAGGTTGCTCAGGAAGGAGAGGAAAGAATTCTTCTTCTTGCCGCTCGAGGAGGTCTGCGCGGAGCCGGTGCTGCCGGTGAGCACGGTCTGGATGGTGTCCTCCGCTTCGGTCGTGCCGGAGCCGCCCGCCAGGCCGCCCAGCAGGGACAGGATGTTGCTGCCGCCGGAGCCGGTCAGTGAGGAAAGCAGGCCGGGAGCCGCCGCGGACAGGATGCTGTTCGTGAGCGTCTGGGAAAGGCCGGACTGCTGGGAGACGGTCTGCGTGCCGCCGGAGCCGAGCAGGGCCGTGAGAATGCTGCCGGTGTCGCCGCCCGCGAGGGAAGCGAGGGAGCTGATATTGAAGCCGCGCTGGGTCGTCTGGCCCGCCACCAGCGGCAGCGCCTTGGTCAGGACGCTGGTCACGTCGTTCTCCGCCGCGCCGGCGGTCTTCGTGATCTCGGCCAGCTGTTCATTGTTGAAGATCTGACTTAAAATACTGCTGACATCCATGGTTTACTCCTTCTCCCCTACCATATCTGGGGGAATCGTTTTTCTCTCCCTCATTATGCGGTATTTTTTGCGCATTTGTCAAGAATGCGGCTTGAAATCCGCAGAAAATTCATATATACTTTTTTCCGTAGACAAACGGCCGGGAGTGCGCGGAAAAACCGGGCCGGCCGTATGACAGGAAACGATAAAGAAGGAGAAAACAATGGCTGAGAAAAAGAAAATCCAAAGCGCCAGCGAAAATACCGTCAGCGCGATCCAGAACGCCAAACCGGTCGGCAGCGCGACGGGCTACCGCGTCGGCGCCATCATCCTCTGGGTGCTGGCCCTGGCCTGCGAAGTACTTGCTATTCTGCTGGCGGGCGGCAAACTCCGCATCACGTTCATGAGCACACTGGTGGGCATCATCATCCTGATCGTCCTGGATCTGGTGTTCCTGATCATCGGATCGCAGTTGTGGAAGAAAGCGAACCACATCAGCCCGGCTTCCAAGAAAAATCCCACAAAATACTGGCTGTGGAACAATCTTGGGTTGATCATGGCGGTGTTCTGCTTCCTGCCCCTGATCATCCTGCTGCTGACCAATAAAGATCTGGACAAGAAGACCAAGACGATCGCAACCATCGCTGCAGTCGTAGCGCTGCTGATCGGCGGAGTAGCCGGCTATGAGTTTAATGACCTTTCCAAAGAAGATAAGGATGCTGCAATCACGGCCCTGGAAGGAACCGCCGTGTATTGGACGCCTTATGGCAGAGTGTATCATACTCATGTCATTGACGAAGAGTTAAGCCACACCACTGACGACGGCAAGGACTGCCCTTACCTGAATCGCAGTGACTCCCTGACCCGCGGCACCGTGGAAGAAGCCATGGCCGCCGGCAAGACCAAGCTCTGCAGCTATTGCCAACGCCACGACAACATAGAAGGAGAGGGCCTAAGGACCGACGACGTCCCCGAACCGGAAGGCACCACCACACCGTAAACCTTCTCCGGCTACATACTGCAGGAGCGGCTCCGGCCGCTCCTTTTTATTTTTTTTGGTTTTTTATGTCCGATTTTGGCTTTTCAGATTGTTATATAGATAGAAACCTCCGGTCTGCCCTAAATGGCGCTGGCCAGGGTCTATAGCGGGACGGAAAGAACCGTTCCCATGCCCCTTGAAAAAATATTTTCAAAACCCTCTTGACAGACCGGTCTAGAAATGATAGACTCCAGGTAAGTCGACTAATAATAGACCGAAGGAGGACAAGACCGTGACCGAATATAAACTGGGCGTTGTGGAAAGCCGCTTTGCCGACATCGTGTGGAACAATGAACCTCTGACTTCCGGCGAGCTGGTGAAACTCTGCGCTCAGGAACTGGAATGGAAGAAGTCCACGACGTACACCGTGCTGAAAAAGCTCTGCGACAAAGGTCTGTTCGCGAATGACAACGGGACGGTCCGCGCCGTGATGACCCGGGAAGAATATTTCGCGGCCCAGAGCCGTCAGTTTGTGGAAGAGACCTTTGAGGGATCCCTTCCCGCCTTTATTTCCGCCTTTTCCTCCGGCCGCAAGCGGTCGGCTAAGGAGGTCGCGGAGATCCGCAGCCTGCTGGACCATTGGGCAGGAGGAGATAAGGAGGGCTCGTGATGAAAGACATCTTCATTCAGGTCGTTACTTTAAGTTTGTCCGCCGCCCTGATCGCCGCCCTGGTGATGGCGCTGCGGCTGGCGCTCCGCAAAAGCCCGCGCTTCATCGTCTGCGCGCTCTGGGCCCTGGTCGCGGTACGCCTGCTGATCCCGGTGCTGCCGGAAAGCAAGGTGTCCGTAGTGCCCAGCGCCGTGAGCAGCGGCAGCGTGGTGGAAGAAGTCGCGGCCCGGCCGGTGGAACCCGTCGTGCGGGTCAGCCAGAAAGAGCCGCGCTATGTCAAGATCATTGAAAAAACACCGCAGATCCCCGTGAAATATGAGGCCGGCGAAGCCTATGTGGAAGTCTCCGAAAAGACGTTGGATGCGCCGAAGACCGTCGGCACGAGCATCGTCCCGGTCCTGGCCTGGAGCTGGCTCGGCGGCACGGTACTCATGATGGGCTACATGCTCTTCAGTTACCTGCGCATCTGGCGCAAAGTGCGCATCTCCGTGCGGGACAACGGCAACGTTTACCTGTGCGACACCATCGCCTCCCCCTTCATCCTCGGCATGTTCCGCCCGAAGATCTACATCCCGTCTGAACTGGCGGAGAAGGACAAGGCTTACGTGATGGCGCACGAGCAGGCGCACCTCAAGCGCCTCGACCATGTCTGGAAACCGCTGGGCTGGCTGCTGCTTTCCGTGCACTGGTTCAACCCGGTGATGTGGGCGGCCTACATCCTGCTCTGCCGCGATATCGAGCTGGCCTGCGACGAAAAAGTCACCGGCCGCGAAGGCGACGGCTTCCGCAAGGCCTATTCCGAGGCCCTGCTGGCCTGCAGCATGCCCGCCCGCTTGGTCACCGCCTGCCCGCTGGCCTTCGGCGAAGTCGGCGTCAAGACCCGCATCAGATCCGTCCTGAATTATAAGCGCCCGGCCTTCTGGATCCTGGCCGTGACCCTGGCGGCCTGCCTGATCGCCGCCGGCTGTGCCCTGACCAACCCGACCCAGCCGGCCACGACGCCGGACCAGACCGTCGCGCCAACGGATAAAACGGAGACGCCGACCGACAAAACCGACGCGCCGACCGACCCCTCCGTCCAGCCTACCGCCACGCAGGAACCCGCGACCGAACCCGGCCCTACGGATCCGACCGTTTCGCCGGACATTCCGCAGGATAACGTGAAGAAAGTCTCCCTGACCTCCGATCAGGAAGGCGTCATGCTGGCAGAGCGGGTATCTCACTGGGATACCGGGATCGTCCCGGCGGACCTGTATAAAGATGACCTGGGCACGTCCTTTTATATCCTGGACCGGGGCGGGAAGCAGATCCTGAAGAAAGTCGGAGATCAGATAAGCACCTTGTCCCTGGATTTCTGCATAGACCCCCAGCGCTTCCTCTTTGCGCACGAGCACGTAGAAGAGCCGGGCCTGGAAACGACCCCGCTCACGACCGCGCAGGTGAGCTACGTGCTCAGCAGCGAAGCGCTCTACCGTCTGCCCATGGCCTGGGCGGAGCTCTTTAACGACGACCCGACCACCTATGAAACCATCGCCCTGCCGGACGGTCTCCGCGGAGAAGACGTCAGGGATCTGATCCTGAGCGGCGAAGGAGATCAGCGCAGCCCCGTGCTGATCACGGATTCCAAAGGGAATTTCAAACTGCAGGCGGACCATCAGACCTGGGAACCGACCAAATCGGGCTACAGCGTCGTCTGGACTGATGAAAACACGCTGGATGTCTTTACGGAACAGGTATGCTGGGAGATCACCATGCCCCGGCAGGAGGTCCGGGTACTGGCGGAACCTACGGAAGAAGAACTGCTGATCCTGGCCCCTGTGGAAAAAGCCGAGGCTTTCGTGTATCACTTCCGCGGCGGGTACTGCTATACCAGCGGCATCCAGATGATTGACTGGGAGATGGTCCCCGGGAACTATGCCCGCTTTACGGGCGGCACCGTATACGTGATGGCTCCCCGCGAGAGCGGCATCGATATCCAGTCCCTGAACCCCGGCGTCTCCTCCGTCTATGTGGAAGGCCGGAAAGAAGACCTGACCGCCCGCCGCGCGGAGATCCTGGCCGGCGAAGTGCTGCCGCTGTACGGCGGCAATTACGTGGACGAAAATTACCGCGGCTTCCTGATCGACATGGACGGCGACGGCACCGTCGAGGAGATCGGCATCGCCCCCGGCCTGGGCAACGACCACGCCCTGACCTGGGAACTGACCCTGAACGGCCGCCCCGCCGGCATCAGTTGGATGAACTATGCAGTGAGCTCGGCTTACGGCTCCCCGTATGCGAACGATCAGATCCAATGGCCGGACGAAGGCAACTTCAGCCGTGAGGGCCATTACCAGATGTACCTGTCCACCCTGGACGGCGAACACATCCTCCTCTTCCTGGAGGAGCATGACAGCAGCAACAGTCAGATCTACGGCCTGGACTTCATGGAATACCGGGGCGATGAGACCCTCATCTCTACCGCCCGCACCCGTATCCGCCGTTATACCGGTTCAATGGAGACCAGCTTCACTCCGAATCTGCCGCTCGCCGAATACATCGCCCGCGGCTGGCTGGTCCGCCCCGCGGACGGCGACAAACTGGACGTGAACGGCGACGGGAAAGAGAACACTATCCGTGTCGTGAACCACCTCTCCGAGACCGGCTACCCGATCTACCACAGCGAAGACTTCCCGTTCAATAAGGAATCCATGAAGATTGGCAACTGCTGGCCTTACAGCGAATTCGTCGCGGTGGACGGCGGCGAAGCCTACGCGGTCGTCCATCAGGTGGATGGCAGGACCGACGATTTCGGCGCGAAAAAGCTCCTGAGCTTCCGCTACGGCGACCTGTATTACATCGCCAACGACCTCGGCGGCTACGACCTGATCGGCGAGCTCTGCCTGAACGGCGCCACCGTCACCGCGCGCTACCGCCTGACGGATCAGGACCTGAACCCGGCGGTGTCTGCGAAAGATGTTGACAAGGCCGGATTCCGCGCGGTCAGCGGCTGGAGCCATCCTCTGCCGGGCAGCCGTGGATCGGATGAACTCGTGCTGCGGTACTTCCGGGAAACGGAGGAAGCCGCCGGCGGCGTCCCGGTCTTCGAATGGGAACTGAAAATGCTGGACCGCATCTTCGGCGACGCCTTTGCGGACCATTTCCTGCTGGATGAATACGAAGACGTGCGGGATATCGACCTGTCCCTGCTGTTCTATGACGGCCTCCGCACCGGTGCGGCGCCGCAGCCCGGCACCCTCGTGACCGGCGACGAAGAAGCCGAAGTGCTGGCCCTGATGGGCGAAACGCAAGTGTTTCAGCCGCTGTGGAAAATGGACCGCCAGGCCGTGGAAGACGTCTTCCGGGAATACACCGGGTACGGCCTGTCGGAAGCCTCCGGCGAAGCTCCCTGGTTTTATGTGGAGAAATACGATGCCTGGTATTACCTGCTAAGCGATACCGCTATGTCGTCCTATCGGATCGTGGACGCCTACAATCATGCTGACGGCAGCTGCGACGTCCTGTGGCAGGGACGCGGTCTGACCACCTACGGCATCGTGACCCTGCGGTGGGGCTTCGGGTACTCGGGTTTTGCCATCCTGTCCAACCGCGTGATCACGGATCAGGACGTG
This sequence comes from Lachnospiraceae bacterium, assembly GCA_017430085.1. Lineage (GTDB taxonomy): Bacteria > Bacillota > Clostridia > Lachnospirales > Lachnospiraceae > UBA6987. Next base: position 26,696 of record JAFRNR010000038.1, read on the forward strand.
GACGGTTTCACCGCTTCCGGCGTCCTGCGGGCCGCGGGCACGAAAGTCCTGGACTACGGCTCAGCGGACGTCCGGTATTACCGCGAGATCGAATGGGACGGCAGTCCGGTCCTTCCGGCGGACTTCAGTTACAGCTCGGAGACAGGGATGCTGATCCTTGACCGGCTGGGCAAACGCCTGATCTATCAGAATACGATGGGAGAGACAGGTTCTTCCGCACTGGATTTCTGTGCCGATCCCGAACGGATGGCCCAATATGGTGATTATATATACATCCTGGACGGGGCGGAAGTACTGGAACTGAAGTCGGATCTTTATCACTATTCCGTCTCATCCGATGCGGAACTCCTGCGGCGGATCCCGCTGCCGGACGGCGTGCAGGCGGCGGACGTGCAGGACATGTACTGCACGCTGCTGCCCGGGACCGCGGAACCCGTTCTGGTGCTGATCGCCGGGGATCAGGGGAATTATCAGTTCTGGAACATCAAAAATGCTTTTGAGCCGACCGGCCTGGGCTGGCACATGGAACGGCAGGGGACTAACGTCCATATCTGGGCGGATTGGCCCAACTGGGGGACGTACAGGGTCAGCTGGGATCTGGAGATCCCGGCGGGAGACGTCCGGATCGTGGACATGCAGAACAACGATTACGGCAAATATCTGCTTCTCTATGTGCGGGAAGCAAACGCTGACCAGGCCGAACTCCGCCGCTATGATCTGGCGGGCCGGCTGGAAGCGGTCAGCCGGATAGACCTGTCGGATCTGGTGCAGAAAGATGCCGTACTGACCGATTTCGGTGATCCCTGGACCGTCGCGGTCCACCGTTACGACGGTTTGTACCGCTACAGTATCCAGCCGGGTGTGAACCATCTGGAGAGAGAACCGCTCTATTTTGACCTGCATGCCAAGGATGCAAAAGAAGAAAGCATTCTGCAGGGCGAGATCGTGGATCTGTCGTTCATGGAACCGGTCTACTATGTCGGTGACCGCGGGACCGGCGTCGCCATCGACCTGGATCAGGACGGGACCGTGGACACGATCTCCCTGGAACCCAGCGTGAACCCGGACGGCAGACAGGGACTGGAATTTTATTACAACGGCCAGCCCGCCGGCGTCAGCCGGGACCTCTCCCTCTACCGGCAGGGACAGGTCACAGAGAGCGAAGAAGCGGCATTCTTTACCGGCGAAGACGGATATAAGTTTTGGCTGGCCAGCCTGGACGGGAAGACAATCAACCTGATCATGAGCAACGATCAGCGCACGCTGGCAGTAGAGTTCATCCTGCTGCAGAGCGACTTCGGCGGTGTGAAAGACGCTTATTTCGCCCGGGTGCGCCTGCGCGGCGAAGGGAAGACCATCAACGATCTTGTCCCCTGCCAGGGCATTCAGAAATACCGGGAAGACGGCTGGACGGAAGGCCCGTCCGCGCAGACGGAGGAGCCCGCGGACCGGATCGTCATCAACCTGTTCCCTGAGGGCGATACCTACTCTATGCCCATAGCCGCGGAAGTCGCGCAGGACGATCCGCTGTTTGAAGCGATGTCCTGGGAGGAACTGGCGGCGTATTACGGACTGACCATAAACCCGGAAGCGATCGCCTCTCTCATAGAATCTTTCACGGGAGAACCGTTTACTTATGAAACGGCAATATTTCTTATGCCTTCCTCCGGAATATACCGGAACGGAGAATATGTTTACGATGTAAACACCCTGGAATTCCGCAGCACGGCAAAAAACAGCCACCGGTCCGTGACGATAGGATTCTCCCGTGACACCAATGTTCTCCAACCCAAAGCCGAGAGTTATTATAGCTTTGAAGCGAAACGCGTCGAGGCAGAGACGCAGTATGAAGCGTCCTGCATTTCCGGGGTCGAATGCTACATCGGACAAACAGTTTATAACGACGGTTCCGTAGTAAAATCGGTCTATGAAACCGATCTGCACCAGCCGGTCCTGACGATCGTAACAAGCGGCCTGACGGAAGAACAGGTGACCGCCCTGCTGGGTGAACTGTTCAAAGAACTGGGAATCAAGAGGTAGCTGCCTGATAACAGGCACGATATCGCACAAAAAAGGGCGGCCATCAGGCCGCCCGCTTTGCAGGTGGGTTATGGGGACGGTTCTCGGTGGGCGATTTTTATGTCATCTTCCCGCGGATAAACCGTTCCACCTCCCGCACGTCCCCGTGCAGCGTCCCCTGCACGAAATGCGGCTTCCCCCCGCCCCGCCCGGAGAACGTCTCGTTCAGTTCTTTCGCCAGCGCCCGCAGGTCGCCGCCTTCCTGCCCCAGGACGTAGCGGATGCCGTCCTCGCCGCAGTCGGAGAGGACGGCGCAGAGGCCGCCGCAGGTCTGCATCACGGCGTCCGCGAGGCGGCGGGCGGAGTCGACGCTCATGTTTTCTTCGAGCAGCAGCACGGAGCCTTTGCCGGCCAGGGCGGCTGCTTTTTCTTCGATGGCCCGGGTCTCGAGCGCGGCCAGCCGCTCGCGCATGGTCTGAGCCTCTTTCTTCAGCCGCAGCACGGCCGCTGCGGTCTCAGTTTCTTTCGCGGACAGCGCGACGGAGATCTGATGGTTCTGGTCTCCGATCTGCTGCACGTACCGGAGCGCCCGCTCGCCGCACAGCATCTCGATGCGCGTGCCGCCCCGATGCGCCTGGCAGCTGACGAACCGGATCAGCCCCACCTCGCCGGTATACCGCACGTGCGTCCCGCAGCAGGCGCAGATGTCCGTGCCCGGATATTCCACCAGCCGGATCTGTCCGGACAGGTCCTTGATGTCCTTCTTCGTGCGGAATTCCGTGTGCGCCAGCTCTTCCGGCGACGGCGTATGGATCCGCACCGGCGTATTCGCGCGCACGGCGCGGTTCGCCTCGTCCTCCACCACGCGGAGCTCCTCCCAGGTGATGGGCACGTTATAATCGATGACCACGAACGGGTCGGAGATGTGGAATCCCACGTTATCGCAGTGGAAATGCGTGCAGATCAGCCCGCTGGCCATGTGCTCGCCGGAATGCTGCTGCATCATGTCGCGGCGCCGCGCCTCGTCCACGCGCCCGTGCACGGCGGCCCCGACCTCGAACGGCTCGGGACAGAAATGCCGGATATCCTCCCCGGCCTCCTTTACGAACGTCACCGGGACGCCGTCCAGCCACCCCAGATCCGTCGGCTGACCGCCGCCCTCCGGATAAAACGCCGTCCGGTCCAGCGTGACCGCCCAGCCGCCCTTATCCTTCTCACACGCCGTCACAACGGCCTCAAACTCCACCAGATAAGGATCCTGATAATACAGCTTCTCTGTCATACCCGCCTCCGCGTACTCTTATAAACTGTTTCCATTCTACCCGACTTTCTACCAAAAAACAAGACGGTGCCACTGGGGGACGGTTCCGGGCGGCCCTGTTTTGCTGCTTCCCGGGCCGATGAAACATCGGCCCCTACAGCTTGTTTGGCGTCATTCCTCCGCCGCAGGGGCCGTTGTGCCAACGGCTCGCTGTTCAAAGGACTATTTCACTTCTTATTTACTTTCCGCCCGTTTTCGGCTATGATAAGAAAAACAGAGTGCTGCTCCTCTGAAGGAGGGTTATTTTGAAACGATTCTATTTACTATTGATGCTGGCCGGGCTGCTGTCGCTGTGCGCCTGCGGCACCGGGCTGAAGCAGGAGGTCGCCAGGACGGGGGCCGTCTCGGTCAGGACGGAGGAAGGTGAGGCATCTTCGCTGGAGATCAGGAACATCACGCTGACGGAATATGTGGGCACGGTCGGCCCGCACGTGGTGATCGGATCGGACGGCAAGGCGGCGCGGGTGGAACTGGAAGGCCCGTCGGATCTGCTGGAGGAGATCAAGGTCGAATTCTCCGGCAGACAGCTGAAGATCAGCGGCGATGCCTCCGTATGCTACCGGATCACGGAAGACCTGACCGTCCGCCTGCTGAATTATGATTTCGAGACGCTGCATTTTGCCGGCGCCTGCCGCGTCGAGGCGGAAACGATACTCGGCGTGCCGTCACCGCAGGAGACGGCCGGCCGGAAACTGGAGATCAAAATGTCCGGTGCCAGTTCGCTGACGGCCCTGACGATCCGGACCGGCTCGCTGGTCATGGACTTCAGCGGCGCCAGCACGTTTACGGCCGGACTCATTGAGTGCGATACCTGGAAGCAGGACGTCAGCGGCGCTTCGACCCTGACGGTCAGCGAATGCCATGTCACCGGCGATACCACCTGGAACGCCAGCGGCGCTTCCCGTCTGACGGCCGCGGGCCAGGGAAAAGACCTGTATGCGGTGCTCAGCGGCGCGTCGGTCGTGTCCGCCCCGGACTGTGAATTCGTCAAGGCGACCCTGACCCTCAGCGGCGCCGCTACGCTGGACTGCTGGGTGACGCAGCTGCTGGGCGGCAGCATCACCGGCGGCTCCTCGGTCTATTATAAGGGAGACCCTTCCCTGGCCGCCCATACGGGCAGCAGTTCGCGCCTGGAGAAGAGATAGAGGTTATTTATGGAAGAGATCATTCTGAACAAGCAGCAGTTCCAGAGCCCGCCCTTCGGTCTGCACGACGCGGTCATTACCGAGATGCGCCTGAAGGACGAGACGGTGGTGCTCAGCTTCAAGGACGGCATCACGGTCAACCGCGAGCCCTACGAAAAAACGGGCCCGGCGGTCATCGAGATCCGCAACGTGGACCCGGATTTCTGCACGGTGACCTGGCTGAAGCCCACGGAAAAAGATAAACTGAAGGGCAAGCGCCTGAGCCTGTCCGATTTCCTGCCCGTGCGCTTCGGCCACGGGATCACCGTGGTCAGCGAACTGCACGGCTACAACCGCGTCAGTTTCCGCGGCGTCATGTTCCGCCGCCGTAAGGGCTCGCGTTCCCGCAAAATGGTGGAAGTGGAGCTGGACATCTACTTCTTCGGCGATATGGTCTATCTGATCAGGGAGAAATAAAACATGCTGAAAAATAAACGACTGATAATCGCCGTCTGCTGGACGGCGGCCGCCCTCCTGTTCACCCTGCTGATCAAACTGGTCGACGTGCGCAATGCGGGCGTGACGAATACCCCGCTGGGTTTCGCGGGGATCAATACCGCGATCCACGAAGCGCTGGGCACCAGCTCCTTCCTGTATAAGGTCAGCAAAGTGCTGGGCATCTGCGCCATCCTGACGGCCCTGTTTTTCGGCGGCATGGGGGTCTGGCAGTGGTACAAACGGAAGAGCCTCCGGGAAGTGGACCGCGTGTTCTTCGTTCTGGCGGGCCTGTATGTGCTGACGGTGATCCTCTGGAAGGGCTTTGACTTCATCGCCCTCAATTACCGCCCGGTCCTGGATCACGGCGCGGCGGAAGCGTCCTACCCCTCCACGCATACCATGATAGGGCTGGTCTTTTTCGGGAGCGCCGTCCCGCTGATCATGACGTACATGAAGCCCGGCACGCTCCGCAAGGTCCTGGCCCTGTGCGCCATTGCCGCCGCCTTCCTGACCGTCCTGACGCGCTTCCTTTCCGGCGTCCACTGGTTCACGGACATCATCGGCGGCCTCCTGATTTCCGGCGCCCTGCTGTCCTGGTTCTGGTTCTTTGCCAAACAGGAAAAAAGACCGGAGACCGCATAGGAGCGAAAAAAGAGAGAAAATCACGGTATTACAACATATAGGGCGGGCCGCGAGGCCCGCCACAACATATGGACGGCCCTTTCCGACGCTTAATTATCTAAACAAAATCCCATGAAAAAACTTGCAAAAATAATCTTGTTTTTGGCGCGGTGATGTGGTAAAGTTACCCTTGCTGTGACATTGATAGCGGTGAAGCGTGAGGTTGCTGCCCGCCCGTGGCAGGTTTTCCGTGGAGCGAATGTCAAGTTTTGGAAACTGACGACAAGTCACTGTACCAGATATCTGCTTCAAGCAGAGATAACGTGTGAGATCACTTAGGACACACACGGAAGCGTGTACAGTCACCGCTTGTCGGACTTCCCAAGAAAGTTCGAATAAGGAGGCGACTATTTTTATGGCAAAAGAACGCATCATGAGAATCATCCTGAAGGCTTACGATCACAATTCCGTGGACGCCAGCGCGGCCCAGATCGTGGACGTAGTCAAGAAAAACGGCTCCCAGGTGAGCGGCCCCGTCCCTCTTCCCACTAAGAAGGAAGTGGTCACCATCATCCGCGCCGTCCATAAATACAAGGATTCTCGCGAGCAGTTCGAGCAGCGGACCCACAAGCGTCTGATCGACATCATCAACCCGAATCAGAAGATCGTGACCGCCCTCTCTGCTCTGGAAGTTCCCGCCGGTGTGGATATCCAGATCCGGATGAAGAACGCGTAATCGACCGAAACCTTCCGCAATATATATAAGCGGAACCGAAACAGGGCGTCCGCCCCGGTGACAGAAGCGGACATCAATCACGGGCAATCATCCTTAACAAGGATAAACAATCATCGTAGGGGCCGTTGTGCCAACGGCCCGCGGTAAAAAAGGAACACAAAATCTTAGTATGAGCGCCCCCGGCGCTCCGCTGTAGGAGGAAACATGAAGAAAGCTATTTTAGGAACCAAAGTCGGGATGACACAGATCTTCGACGAAAACGGCGTCCTGACGCCGGTCACCGTGCTTCTGGCGGGCCCCTGCGTGGTCACCCAGATCAAGACCAAAGATACGGACGGCTACGCCGCCGTTCAGGTCGGCTTCGGCGACATCAAGGAATCCCGCGTGAACAAGCCCCGCAAGGGACACTTCGCCAAGGCCGGCGCTGCCAACAAGCGCTTCGTCCGGGAACTGAAGCTGGACGGCGAGTTCGAACTGGGCCAGGAGATCAAGGCTGACCTGTTCGAAGCCGGCGACAAAGTGGATGCCACCGCCATTTCCAAGGGCAAAGGCTTCCAGGGCGCCATTCACCGCCACGGCCTGCACCGCGGCCCCATGGCCCACGGCTCCAAGTATCACCGCCATGCCGGTTCCAACGGCGCCTGCTCCGATCCCAGCCGGGTATTCAAGGGCAAGAAGATGGCCGGTCAGATGGGCCACAAGCGCATCACCATCCAGAACCTGGAAGTGATCCGCGTGGATGCGGAAGACAATTTGATCTTAGTCAAGGGCTCCGTCCCCGGACCCAAGAAGTCTCTCGTGACCCTTAAAGAGAGCGTCAAGGCTTAAAGGTCAAAGGAAAGGAGAAACCCACGATGGCAAAAGTACCTGTATATAATATGGAAGGCAACGCTGTCGGAGAGATCGAATTAAAAGACGAGATCTTCGGCGTAGAGATCAACGAGCACCTGGTCCACATGGCCGTTGTGCAGCAGCTGGCCAATGACCGTCAGGGCACCCAGCAGGCCAAGACCCGCGGCGACGTGAGCGGCGGCGGCAAGAAGCCCTGGAGACAGAAAGGCACCGGCCACGCCCGTCAGGGTTCCATCCGGGCCCCTCAGTGGAAGGGCGGCGGCGTCGTTTTCGCTCCCACTCCCCGGGATTACAGCTTCAAGCTGAACAAGAAGGAAAAGAGAGCCGCGTTAAAGGGCGCTCTGACCAGCCGGGTAGCCGACGGCAAGTTCTTCGTGGTCGACGACCTGTCCCTGGACGAGATCAAGACCAAAAAGTTCCAGGCTGTCCTGGATGCCTTCAAGCTGAACAAGGCACTGGTCGTGCTGGATGAGCTGGATCAGAACGTGATCCTGTCTGCCCGGAACATTCCGGACGTCAAGACCGCTCAGGTGAACACCATCAACGTCTACGACATTCTGAAGTATGACAGCCTGATGATCACCGAATCCGCGGTCCGCGCAATCGAGGAGGTGTACGCATAATGGCGGATCTGAAATACTATGACGTGATCCTTCGTCCCGTGATCACGGAAAAAAGCATGGACCTGATGGGCGTGAAGAAATACACCTTCTTCGTTCATCCCGACGCCACCAAGACGCAGGTGAAGGATGCAGTCGAAAAACTGTTTGCCGGCACTAAGGTCGCCTCTGTGAACACCATGAACTGCGGCGGCAAGCTGCGCCGCCGGGGCATGACCTCCGGCCGCACCGCCAAGACCAAGAAGGCGATCGTATCTCTGACCGCGGACAGCGCGGACATCGAGATCTTCGAGGGCCTGTAAGGCGCCCTCCCCTATACGGCGTCCTCGCCGTGAAAAGAAAATAAGGAGAACAAATCGTAATGGGCATTAAAAAGTATAATCCCTATACCCCGTCCAGACGGCAGATGACCGGCCTCGATTTCGCCGCGGTCACCAAGAAAACGCCGGAAAAATCCCTGACGGAGTCCTTAAAGAAGAATGCCGGCCGCAACAACCAGGGCAAGATCACTGTCCGGCACCAGGGCGGCGGCAGCAGAAGAAAATACCGGATCATCGATTTCAAGCGCAACGGCAAAGACGGCATCCCCGCGAAAGTGATCGGCGTTGAATACGATCCCAACCGCACCGCCAACATCGCCCTGATCTGCTATGCGGACGGCGAGAAGGCCTACATCCTGGCTCCCGAAGGCCTGACGGACGGCATGGAAGTCATGAGCGGCCCCGATGCGGAAGCCAAGCTGGGCAACTGCCTGCCTCTGTCCAACATCCCGGTCGGTACCCAGGTACACAACATCGAGATGATCCCCGGCAAGGGCGGCCAGATGGTCCGCGCCGCCGGCGGCAGCGCGCAGCTGATGGCCAAGGAAGGCAAGTACGCCACCCTGCGTCTTCCCTCCGGTGAAATGCGCATGGTCCCGATCGCCTGCCGCGCCACCGTGGGCATCGTCGGCAACGGCGAGCACAACCTGGTGAACATCGGCAAGGCCGGCCGGAAGCGCCACATGGGCATCCGTCCCACGGTCCGCGGTTCCGTCATGAACCCGAATGACCACCCTCACGGCGGTGGTGAAGGCCGCGCCCCGATCGGCCGCAGCGGCCCGAGCACCCCTTGGGGCAAGCCCGCCCTCGGTTACAAGACCCGGGCCGGCAAGAAGCAGTCCAATAAGCTGATCGTCAGACGCCGCGACGGCAAGTCGGTGAAATAAGGAGGTAAGAAATGTCTCGTTCATTGAAAAAAGGCCCTTTCGCCGATGATTACCTGTTAAAGAAGATCGATGAGCTGAACGCCAGCGGTCAGAAGACTGTCATCAAGACCTGGTCCCGCCGTTCCACCATTTTCCCCAGCTTCGTGGGCCACACGATCGCCGTACATGACGGCCGCAAGCACGTCCCGGTGTACGTCACCGAAGACATGGTCGGCCACAAGCTCGGTGAATTCGTCGCCACCCGCACCTACCGGGGCCATGGCAAGGACGAAAAGAGCACCAGGACCAGATAAGCGGAAGGAAGGAGGTATCATTCATGGCAAAAGGACATCGCTCTCAAATCAAACGAGAAAGAAATGCACAGAAGGACACCCGGCCTTCGGCTAAGCTTTCCTATGCCCGGATCTCCGTAACGAAGGCATGCTTCGTACTGGACGCCATCCGCGGCAAGGACGCGAACACGGCACTGGCGATCGTGACCTACAATCCCCGCTACGGTTCGGAGATCATCACGAAGCTGTTAAAGAGCGCCATCGCCAATGCGGAAAATAACAACGGTTTAGATGCGGATAAGCTCTATGTAGCGGAGTGCTACGCCAACAAGGGACCGACCATGAAGCGGATCCATCCCAGAGCCCAGGGCCGCGCCTATCGGATCGAAAAGCGCATGAGCCACATCACCATCGTGCTGGATGAGAAGCAGTAAGGAGGCAGAAAATGGGACAGAAAGTTAATCCTCATGGTTTACGCGTCGGCGTCATCAAAGGCTGGGAATCCGTGTGGTTCGCAGACGGCAAGGACTTCGCCGACAACCTGGTCGAAGACAACAAGATCCGCAACTATTTAAAGAAGAGACTGTACGATTCCGGCATCTCCCGCATCACCATCGAGCGCGCCTCCGACCGCGTGAAGGTGACCGTCCATACCGCCAAGCCCGGTATGGTGATCGGCAAGGGCGGCGCTGACATCGAGAAGCTGAAAGCGGACGTGCAGAAGATGACGGACAAGAAGCTGCTCATCGATGTCAAGGAGATCAAGCGCCCCGACAAGGAAGCGCAGCTGGTCGCGGAAAACATCGCCCATCAGCTGGAGAACCGTGTTGGCTACCGCCGGGCGGTGAAGTCCAACATGAGCCGTGCGTTAAAGAGCGGCGCGCTGGGCATCAAGGCCTCCGTCAGCGGCCGTCTGGGCGGCGCGGACATCGCCCGCTCCGAATTCTACAGCGAAGGCACCATCCCGCTGCAGACCCTCCGGGCCGACATCGACTACGGTTTTGCAGAAGCCAATACCACCTACGGCAGACTGGGCGTCAAAGTCTGGATCTACAAGGGTGAAGTGCTTCCCGCCAGAAAAAATAAGGAAGGGAGCGAGAACTGATCATGTTAATGCCGAAAAGAGTCAAGCGTCGTAAGCAGTTCCGCGGTTCCATGGCCGGCACGCCTACCCGCGGCACGCAGATCAACTACGGCGATTACGGTCTGGTAGCGGTCGAGCCCGCCTGGATCAAATCCAATCAGATCGAAGCCGCCCGTGTTGCCATGACCCGTTACATCAAGCGTGGCGGTAAAGTCTGGATCAAGATCTTCCCGGACAAGCCCGTGACCACGAAGCCCGCCGAGACCCGTATGGGCTCCGGCAAGGGCACTGTAGAATACTGGGTAGCAGTAGTAAAACCCGGCCGTGTGATGTTCGAGATCGCCGGCGTGGCCGAAGAGACTGCCCGCGAAGCCCTGCGTCTGGCCATGCACAAGCTGCCGGTCAAGTGCAAGATCGTTTCCAAGGCGGAACTGGAAGGCGGTGAAGCGAAGTGAAGACCACAGATTATATGAAGCAGTTAAACAACATGAACGCGGCTCAGCTGGCCGAAGAACTGGTTTCCGCGAAGAAGGAGCTCTTCAACCTCCGCTTCCAGAACGCCACCAACCAGCTGCAGAACACGTCCCGCATCCAGGAAGTGCGCCGCAATATCGCCCGGATCCAGACCCTGATCCGTGCCAAGGCCGAGTAAGGAGGACGATAACGTGGAAAGAAACTTAAGAAAGACCCGTGTCGGGAAAGTCATCAGCGACAAGATGGACAAGACCATCGTCGTAGCCATCGAGGACCACGTCAGACATCCCCTGTACGGCAAGATCGTCAAGAGAACCTATAAGCTGAAAGCCCATGACGAACAGAATCAGTGCGGCATCGGTGATACCGTCAAAGTCATGGAGACCCGGCCCCTCTCCAAGGATAAGAGATGGCGGCTGGTAGAGATCGTCGAAAAGGCGAAATAATGCCGGGAGGAGAAAGCAAATGATTCAACAGGAAAGCAGACTGAAAGTTGCTGACAACACCGGCGCGAAAGAGATCCTGTGCATCCGCGTGGTGGGCGGTTCCGTTCGCCGCTATGCCAACATCGGCGACGTGATCATTGCCACCGTCAAGGACGCAGCGCCCGGCGGTATGGTCAAGAAGGGCGAAGTGGTGAAGGCCGTCGTGGTCCGCACCAAGCACGGCGCCCGCCGCAAAGACGGTTCCTACATCAAGTTCGATGAGAACGCCGCGGTCATCATCCGTGAAGACAAGACCCCCAGAGGTACCCGTATCTTTGGGCCGGTAGCCAGAGAGCTCCGTGACAGACAGTTCATGAAGATCGTGTCCCTGGCTCCCGAAGTACTGTAAGGAGGACCCATCATGTCTATGTCTAAAATCAAAGTCGGTGACACCGTCCGTGTCATCGCCGGCAAGGATAAAGGCCGTGAAGGTAAGGTCCTGCGTATCGATCACAAGGCTGGCCGCCTGGTGGTGCAGGGTGTGAACATGATCACCAAGCACAACAAGCAGAGCGCCCAGAATCCCAACGGCGGCATCGTGAAGATGGAAGGCACCATCGACCTCTCCAACGTGATGCTGCTGCACGACGGCAAACCCGTCCGCGTCGGCTTCACCACGAAGGAAGGCAAGGACGGCAAGGTGCGGAAGGTCCGCGTTGCCAAGACGGCGGACGGCCCCGTGGCCATTGACTAAGGAGGATCAAAGTGAGCAGCAGATTAAAAGAGTTTTATCAGAATGAAGTCGTTCCCGCTTTGACCAAAAAGTTCGGCTACACCAACGTGATGCAGGTCCCGAAGCTGGACAAGATCGTGGTGAACATGGGCGTCGGCGAAGCCAAGGAAAACGCCAAGCTGCTGGAAAGCGCCATGCACGACCTGGAGATCATCACCGGCCAGAAGCCCATCATGACCACCGCCAAGAAGTCCATCGCGAACTTCAAGATCCGCGAAGGCATGAAGATCGGCTGCAAAGTCACCCTGCGCGGCGACCGCATGTACGAATTCCTGGACCGTCTGGTCAACCTGGCCCTGCCCCGCGTGCGTGACTTCCGCGGTGTGAATCCGAACTCGTTCGACGGCCGCGGCAACTACGCCCTCGGCATCCGCGAACAGCTGATCTTCCCCGAGATCGAGTACGACAAGATCGACAAGACCCGCGGGATGGACATCATCATCGTCACCACGGCGAAGACGGACGAAGAAGCCCGCGAGCTTTTAGCCCAGTTCAGCATGCCGTTCAGCAAGAACTAAGGAGGACACACATCATGGCAAAAACATCAATGAAGGTGAAGCAGCAGCGCACTCCCAAGTTCTCTACCCGGGCTTACACCCGCTGCCGCCTCTGCGGCCGTCCCCACGCTGTTCTGCGCAAGTACGGCATCTGCCGTATCTGCTTCCGCGAACTCGCCTATAAGGGAGAGATCCCGGGCGTCCGCAAAGCCAGCTGGTAAAGAAAGGAGGAAACTATCATGGCTGTTATGAGCGATCCCATTGCCGATATGCTGACCAGAATCCGCAACGCCAACACGGCGAAGCACGATACCGTTGATATTCCCTCCTCCCGGATCAAAGCCGCCATCGCGGAGATCCTGTTAAAGGAAGGCTACATCAAGGCTTACACCATCGACGGTGATGAAGTCCGCAAGACCATCCACGTCACCCTGAAGTACGGCAGAGACAAAAACGAGAAGGTCATCCATGGCCTGACCCGTATCTCCAAGCCCGGCCTGCGCGTGTACGCCGGCGCCGAGGACATGCCGAAGGTGCTGGGCGGCTTAGGTATCGCCATCGTTTCCACGAACGAAGGCATCCTGACGGACAAGGAAGCCCGTCAGAAAAACGTGGGCGGCGAAGTGCTGGCCTATATCTGGTAAAAAATAACATAAGGAGTAAGGCGAAATGTCACGAGTAGGAAAAATGCCTATCGCGATCCCCGCGGGTGTGACCGTAGAGATCGCAGAAAATAACAATGTGACGGTCAAAGGCCCCAAGGGGACCCTGCAGCGGGTCCTGCCGGCCGAGATGGAGATCAAGCAGGAAGGCGCGGTCCTGACCGTCAGCCGTCCCAATGACTTAAAGAGAAACAAGGCCCTGCACGGCCTGACCCGTTCCCTGCTGCACAACATGGTGGTGGGCGTCTCCGAAGGCTATCAGAAAGTCCTGGAGATCAACGGCGTCGGTTACCGCGCCGCCAAGGAAGGCCGCAACCTGACCCTGACGCTGGGTTATTCGCACCCCGTCGTGATGACGGATCCCGAAGGCATCGAATCTGTCTGCGAGACCGCCAACAAGATCGTGGTCAAGGGCATCGACAAGGAAAAGGTCGGCCAGTACGCCGCCCAGATCCGCGAGAAGCGCGGTCCGGAACCGTACAAGGGCAAGGGTATCAAGTATGCTGAAGAGCACATCCGCCGCAAGGTGGGTAAGGCCGGCAAGAAGTAAGGAGGCAAGACATGGTTAGCAAGAATTCCCGTAAAGAAGTGCGTGTGAAAAAGCACCAGAGACTGCGCAACCGCTTCGCCGGCACGGCCGAAAGACCCCGTCTGGCCGTATTCCGCAGCGACAAGCACATGTATGCCCAGATCATCGACGATGACGCTCAGAACACCCTCGTAGCCGCCTCCACCACGGAGAAGGCTGCCAAGGAAGAGCTGGAGTTCACCAACAACACCGAAGCGGCTTCCTACGTGGGCACCCTGATCGCCAAGCGGGCTCTGGAAGCCGGCATCACCGAAGTGGTCTTCGACCGCGGCGGTTATCTGTATCACGGCAAGGTCAAAGCCCTGGCCGAAGCGGCCAGAGAAGCTGGCCTGAAGTTCTGAGGGAGGCGCAGAGATGAAGAGAACCAATATTGATCCCACTTCGCTGGAATTAACTGATACTTTAGTAGAACTGCGCCGGGTCTCCAAGACGGTCAAGGGCGGCCGCAACTCCCGCTTCGCCGCGCTCGTCGTCGTGGGCGACGGCAACGGCCACGTGGGCGCCGGCACCGGCAAGGCCAAGGAAGTTCCGGAAGCCATCCGCAAGGCGAAAGAAGCCGCGACCCGCCGTCTGGTGGAGATCCCCATGGACGAGAACGGCTCCGTGCCTCACGATTTCACCGGCAAGTTCGGCAGCGCCACGGTCATGCTGAAGCGCGCTCCGGAAGGTACCGGCGTTATCGCCGGCGGCCCCGCCCGTGCGGTGATGGAGAAAGCGGGCATCCGCAACATCCGTACCAAGTCTCTGGGCTCCAACAACAAGCACAACGTCGTGCTGGCTGCCATCAACGGCCTGACCAGCATGTACACCCCGGAAGAGATCGCCCGTCTGCGCGGCAAATCCGTGGATGAAATCTTAGGTTAACAGGAGGGTGTCATGGCTAAGCAATTGAAAGTTACCCTGGTCAAGTCCCCCATCGGTGCCATTCCGAAGCACAAAAAGACGGTTGAGGCGCTGGGCCTGAACAAGCTGCATCACAGCAACCTGCTTCCGGACAATGAAGCCGTCCGCGGCATGATCTGGCACGTACGTCACCTGGTGCAGGTAGAGGAGGTGGAAGAATGATGAATTTATCCAACTTACAGCCCGCGGAAGGCTCCACGCACAATGATTTCCGCCGCGGCCGCGGCCATGCGTCCGGCAACGGCAAGACCGCCGGCAAGGGCCACAAGGGCCAGAAAGCCCGCTCCGGGGCGCCCCGTCCCGGCTTTGAAGGCGGCCAGATGCCTCTGTTCCGCCGCCTGCCCAAGCGCGGTTTCACCAACATCAATTCCCGGAAGTACGTGACGGTCGACCTGGCTGCGCTGAACTCCCGCTTTGAGGACGGCGCCGTGATCACGGAAGAAGCCATCCTGGAATCCGGTCTGGTGAAGAATCCCCGCGACGGCGTCAAGGTCCTCGGCAACGGCGACGTGACCAAGAAATTCACCCTGAAGGGTCTGCTGATCAGCGAGGGTGCCAAGAGTAAAGTTGAGGCTGCCGGCGGAACGGTCGAAGAGTAAGCCGGGAGGTGGATATGTTTAAAAACATCCTGAATGCCTTTAAAGTCAAGGATATCCGCAGCCGCATCATCTTCACGCTGCTGATGATCCTGATCGTGCGTCTGGGCTGCCAGATCGTCACCCCCGGCATCAACGTCGCGTGGGTGCAGCAGTGGTTCCAGAGCATGAGCAACTCGGCCTTCAACTTCTTCAGTGTGATCACGGGTAATTCCTTCTCCACGATGTCCATCTTCGCGCTGAACATCTCCCCGTACATCACTTCCTCCATTATCATCCAGCTGCTCACCATCGCGATCCCGCGTCTGGAAGAGCTGTCCAAGGAGGGTGAAGAGGGCAAGAAGGTGATCACCAAGATCACCCGCTACCTGACGGTCGCCCTGGCCTTTATCCAGGCGACGTCCATGGCCATCGGCTTCGGCTCCAACTACCTGACCAGCTACACCTGGTACAACGTGATCCTGGTCGGCCTGATCATGACCGCCGGCTCCGCCGCCCTGATGTGGATCGGCGAGCGGATCACGGAGCGGGGCATCGGCAACGGCATTTCCATCCTGCTGCTGGTGAACATCCTGTCCGGACTGCCCAATGACTTCCGGACCCTGTACGAGACCTTCGTCAAGGGCAAGAGCGTGACGATCGCCATCATCAGCACCGTGCTGATCCTGGCCCTGATCCTGGCCCTCGTGGTCTTCGTCATCTACCTGCAGGACGGCGAGCGCCGCATCCCGGTGCAGTACGCCAAGAAGCTGCAGGGCCGCCGGATGGTGGGCGGACAGAGCTCCAACATGCCCATCAAGGTCAACACCGCCGGCGTTATCCCCGTGATCTTTGCCAGCTCCCTGCTGAGCATCCCGTCTCTGATCGCGACCTTCGCGGGCGTGAACGTGGCGAATCCCACGGGCGTGGGCGGCCACATCGTCAAGGGACTGACCCAGAACTACTGGTGCAATCCCAAGGAGCCCATCTACACGCTGGGCCTGATCCTCTACCTGTTCCTTCTGGTGGTGTTCGCTTACTTCTATACCTCCATCACCTTCAACCCGACGGAGGTCGCGAACAACATGAAGAAGAACGGCGGCTTTGTCCCGGGTATCCGTCCCGGCAAACCCACCAGCGATTACATGAACAAGATCCTGAACTATCTTGTTTTCATCGGTGTGGTGGGCCTGGCCATCGTGGCCGTGATCCCCATCGTGCTGACCGGTCTGTTCGGCGTGGGCAGCTCGCTCTGCTTCTTCGGGACTTCCCTGATCATTATCGTGGGCGTCATCCTGGAGACCTTAAAGCAGATCGAGTCCATGATGACGGTCCGCAGCTACAAGGGCTTCCTGAATAATTAAGGAGACGGTATGAAGATCATACTTATGGGCGCACCGGGTGCCGGCAAAGGCACCCACGCCCGCTTCCTCTCGGAGAAATACGGCATCCCGCAGATCGCCACGGGCGACATCTTCCGGGCCAACCTGAAGGCCAATACGCCGCTGGGCCTGGAAGCCAAGAAGTACATGGAGCAGGGCCTCCTGGTGCCGGATGAGCTGACCACGAACATGGTCCTCAGCCGCCTGCAGGAGGAGGACTGCCGGAACGGGTACATCCTGGACGGATTCCCCCGCAACCTGAATCAGGCGCGGGCCCTGACCGAAGCGCTGGCGGAACTGGGGCAGGAGATCGATTTCGTGATCCACCTGGAGATCGCCCAGGAAGTCATCCTGGAGCGCATGGAAGGCCGCCGGGTGTGCGAGCGCTGCGGCGCGAGCTACAACCTGAAGAACCTGCCGCCCCGCGTGGAAGGCGTCTGCGACTACTGCGGCGGCGCCGTCGTGCAGCGTCCGGACGACGTACCGGAGACCGTACTCAAGCGCCTGGACGTCTACCGCGAGCAGACGGAACCGATCCTGGCCTACTACCGGGAACTGGGCAAGGAAGCCCGTGTCGACTCCGGCGCCGCGATCGACGAAGTCCGCGCCGCGCTGACCGCGATCCTGGGAGAGTAAAATGGCAGTCACCATCAAATCGGAACGGGAGATCGAATGCATGCGCATCGCCGGCCGGTACCTGAGCGAAGTGCTGGACGAGCTGCTGGACAGCGTGCGGGTGGGATGGACCACCGCCCAGGTCGATAAACTGGGAGAAAAACTGATCCGATCCAAGGGCTGCATCCCCAACTTCCTGCATTACGAAGGTTTCCCCGCCTCCTTCTGCGTTTCGATCAACGACGAAGTAGTGCACGGGATCCCTTCGCGGAAGCGGGTTATCCGGGAAGGCGACCTCGTGAGCATCGACGGCGGCCTGATCTACCAGGGCTACCATTCCGACGCCGCCCGCAGCATCATCCTGGGCGACGCGGATCCGAAGGTGCAGCAGCTCCTGGATGTGACGACGGAGTCCTTTTTCAGGGGCATCGCCATGGCGAAGGAAGGCAATCATCTGTATGACATCTCCAACGCCATCGCGGACTATGTGGAGCCTTACGGCTACGGCATCGTCCAGGACCTCACGGGCCACGGCATCGGCCGGCACCTGCACGAGGATCCGATGATCCCGAACTTCCGGCAGCGCTCCCGGGGCATAAAGCTCCGCAAGGGCATGACCCTCGCGGTGGAACCCATGATCGCCCTGGGCACCTGGGAAGTGGACTTCAACGAAGACGACGGCTGGACCTGCACCACAAAGGACCACAGCGTCGCCGCCCATTATGAGAACACTATCCTGATCACGGACGGCGAGCCGGAGATCCTGACTCTGCCGGGCGGAAAACACTAACAAGGAGAACAGATCCCTATGTCAAAGACCGACGTCATCGCCATGGAAGGAAAGGTGCTGGAGAAACTGCCCAACGCCATGTTCCGCGTAGAGTTGGAAAACGGACACGAAGTGCTGGCGCACATCAGCGGCAAACTTCGCATGAACTACATTCGTATCCTGCCCGGTGATAAGGTGACGGTGGAACTGTCCCCCTATGACTTAAGCAAGGGCCGCATCAGCTGGCGCGATAAATAAAAAAAGTGCTTGCACAAGCCGGCCGGCTGTGATAAACTTGCAGATGCGCTGTCTGAAAAGCGCCTGTACCCCATAAAGGAGAATTACCATGAAAGTGAGATCCTCTGTGAAGCCGATTTGCGAGAAATGCAAAGTCATTAAGCGCAAAGGCAGCATCCGTATCATTTGCGAAAACCCCAAGCACAAACAGCGTCAGGGTTAATCTAGTAGGAGGTAAATAGCACATGGCTCGTATTTCAGGTGTTGACTTACCGAGAGAAAAACGCGTGGAGATCGGTCTGACCTATATCTATGGGATCGGCCGTACCAGTTCCAACCGCATCCTGAAGGACGCCGGCGTCGATCCTGACACCCGCGTGAAAGACCTGACGGACGAAGAAGTGGCCCGCATCAGCAAGGTCGTGGAATCCACCCAGATGGTGGAAGGCGACCTGCGCCGCGAGATCGCCTTCAACATCAAGCGTCTCCAGGAGATCGGCTGCTACCGCGGCATCCGCCACAGAAAAGGCCTGCCGGTCCGCGGACAGAACACCAAGAACAACGCGCGCACTCGTAAGGGACCCAAGAAGACCGTTGCGAACAAGAAGAAGTAATCGCGCTCGCACATTATAATTTTAGAAAGGAACCCATAAGGGAAGGTTAGTTTTCAATGGCTAAACAAGCGTCAGCTAAGAAAGTGACAAAAAGAAAAGTCAAGAAAAACGTTGAACGTGGCCAGGCTCATATTCAGGCATCCTTCAATAACACCATCGTTACCTTAACGGATACGCAGGGTAACGCGTTATCGTGGGCGTCTGCCGGCGGCCTGGGCTTCAGAGGTTCAAGGAAATCGACTCCTTATGCAGCTCAGATGGCAGCGGAGACCGCTACCAAAGCCGCACTGATCCATGGCCTCAAAACCGTCGACGTTTTCGTAAAAGGACCCGGCTCCGGTCGGGAAGCAGCAATTCGTGCCCTTCAGGCCTCCGGCCTGGAAGTGATCAGCATCCAGGATGTGACCCCGGTGCCGCACAACGGATGCCGTCCGCCGAAGCGCAGAAGAGTATGATGGAGGTAAGGTAAAGTGGCAGTTAATCGTGTTCCTGTTTTAAAAAGATGCAGGTCTTTGGATTTAAACCCGGTCTACCTCGGCATTGACAAGAAGTCTCACCGTCAGTCCAAGAGAGCGGGCAAGAAAACGAGCGAATACGGCCTTCAGCTCCGCGAGAAGCAGAAAGCCAAATTCATTTACGGAATGCTGGAGAAACCCTTCCGCAACTATTATGAGAAGGCCGCCCAGATGAAGGGCATGGTAGGTGAAAACCTGCTGGTCCTGCTGGAGACCCGTCTGGACAACGTGCTGTTCCGCGCCGGTCTGGGCCGCACCCGCATGGAGACCCGTCAGATCGTGGACCATCGGAACGTGCTGGTCAACGGCAAGTGCGTGAACATTCCTTCCTATCATGTGAAGGCCGGCGACGTGGTGGAGATCAAAGAGAACGCCAAGTCCTCCCAGCGCTTCAAGGATATCGTGGAAGTCACGGCCGGCCGCATGGTCGCCCCCTGGCTGGAAAGCGATCTGGAAAACCTGAAGGTCACCGTGACGCAGCTTCCCACCCGCGAGATGATCGACATCCCGGTTGACGAAATGCTTATCGTTGAGTTGTATTCTAAATAATTAGAACAGCTCATCCTTTCCGGAAGGAGTGAAAACGTGTTAGATTTTGAGAAGCCCAATATCGAGATCGCTGAGATTTCCGCAGACAAGACTTACGGTCGCTTCGTGGTGGAACCCCTGGAGCGGGGCTACGGAACGACGCTGGGCAATTCGCTTCGCAGGATCATGCTCTCGTCCCTTCCCGGCGTGGCTGTCAGCCAGGTGAAATTCGACGGCGTCGTCCACGAGTTCAGCACCATCCCCGGCGTCAAGGAAGACGTCACGGAGATCATCCTGAACTTAAAGAGCCTGGCCATCCGGTCCGACCTGGACTTCGATGAACCCAAGATGGGCTACATCGACGTCACGGGCGAAGGCCTGGTGACCGGCGCGGACATCAAGCTGGATCCGGATCTGGAGATCATGAACCCGGACCAGGTGATCGCGACGCTGAGCGGCGGCAAGGACACCCATTTCGCCGCGGAGATCACCATCACCGCCGGCCGCGGCTACGTGAGCGCGGACCGCAGCAAGACCGAGGACATGCCCCGCGGCGCCATCGCCGTGGACGCGATCTACACCCCGGTGGAGCGCGTGAACCTGACGGTGGAAAACACCCGTGTCGGCAAGATCACGGACTATGACAAGCTGACCCTGGATGTTTACACCAACGGAACGCTGGCCCCCGACGACGCGGTGAGCCTGGCCGCCAACGTGCTGAGCAAGCACCTGAGCCTGTTCATCAACCTTTCCGAGGCCGCCAAGACCGAGAAAGTGATCATTGAGCGGGGCGGCACGGAGAAGGAAAAGGTTCTGGAAATGAACATCGACGAACTGGAATTATCCGTTCGGTCCTTCAACTGCCTGAAGCGGGCTAATATCAATACCGTGGCGGAGCTTTGCGCTCACACGATCGAAGACATGATGAAGGTACGGAACCTGGGCAAGAAGTCCCTGGAAGAAGTACAGGAGAAGTTAAAGGCTCTGGGTCTGGAGCTCAGCTCCGGCGAATAAGCCGAATCTCAGGAATAGTTCGGAGGAATTAAAATGGCACAGTACAGAAAACTCGGCAGAACAGCCAGCCAGCGGAAGGCCCTTTTACGGAGCCAGGTGACCGCGCTGCTGCTCAATGGCAAGATCGAGACCACCGAAGCCCGGGCCCTGGAAGCCCGCCGCATCGCGGAGCATCTGATTGCCATGGCTGTCAGAGAAAAAGATAATTTTGACACCGTTACCGTGACCGCCAAAGTCCCGAAGAAGGACAAGGACGGCAACCGGGTGAAGACCCTGGTAGACGGCAAGAAAGTGACGGAGTTTGAAGAGATCCAGAAGACCATCAGGAAGGATCAGCCCAGCCGCCTGCACGCCCGCCGGCAGATGCTGAAGGTGCTCTACGGCGCCAAGCAGCCCGATGCCAAGGGCAAGAAGATGGCGGAAGTGGATCTTCCCAAGAAGCTCTTTGAGGAAGTCGCTCCCAAGTACGTGAACCGCAACGGCGGTTACACCCGCATCACCAAGATCGGCCCGCGCCGCGGCGACGCTGCCATGATGGTGCTGCTGGAGCTGGTGTAAACCGGTTCTTATCAGGAAAACAGCGGATCTCAGGATCCGCTGTTTTTATGTGCCTTTTATTGGCGCGGCCGGGGCCTCCTGACGCCGGATGGGATTGACTGTTCTTTTTCAGACGGATATAATGACAAAAGAATAACCTCCGGGAGGAAAATGAAATGAAGAAATTCAGACTCGTCAGTGCTTTTCTGGCACTTGTTTTGTTTGCGGGACTGCTGATGCCGCTCAGCGCGAAGGCGGCCGCAACGTCCGGTTACTGCAGCACCGACAAAAAGGTCAAATGGAAGTACAGCAGCGGAACGCTGACGATCAGCGGGACCGGCGCGATGAAGGACTATGCGGCGTTTTATGAAGAGGGGGAGAAAGTTCCCTGGAACTCTTATCGGCAGTCGATCAGCAAGATCGTTATCGGCGAGGGCGTCACGTATATCGGGGCAAACGCGTTTGCTTATGTCGGCGGCCAGACGGAAGATATGGAAATCATCCTCGTCTCCCTGTCCCTTTCTTCCACTGTGACAAGAATCGGAGCGAACGCTTTCGCCTGGAGCCAGCTGGACAAGATCGATATCCCGGATACGGTGACGGAGATCGGCATCGGATCATTCGATACCTGCCAGTTTGCCACTTCCCTCAAGATCTCGAAAAACCTGACCGTTATTCCGGATTATGCTTTCTGCCAGTGCGCCAATGTGACGTCCGTTACGATCCCCAGCGGCGTGACGACCATTAAGCAGTACGCTTTCAGCAACTGCGAGGGCCTGAAAACCATCACGATCCCCGCTTCCGTCACGACGCTCGGCGAAGGCGCGTTCTACAGCGATGCCGGCAACAAGCCCACCTGGGTCTGCTTCAAGGGCACCAGATCCGCCTGGAACGCCTTGCTTGAGGTCCCGTACAATACGATGCTGACGGGCGCCAAGACCAAGTACTACAAGCCCTATGTAAAGACGGAAAGCACAACGATCTCCACGCCGATCGGCGACGCTGCCATTTTTAAGGTCACCGCATCCGGTTCCGGACTGAAATATCAGTGGCAGTACCGGAAGACATCTTCGGGAGAATGGACCGACGTGAGCGCGGAATCCGGAAAGACCAAAACGTATACCCTGGTGACGGCGGCGCGGCACAACGGTTATCAGTACCGCTGCAAGGTGACCAACAAGGCAGGCACCACTTACTCCAAGGTCATTACGCTGTACACGGCAAAGCCCTCGATCACGAGTTATACCCAGTCCAAGACCGTTACCGCCGGAACAAAAGTATCCTTTACCGTGAAGGCGGTCGGCGCCGCGAGCTACCAGTGGCAGGTCAAGAAGACGCCGACGGGCTCCTGGACCAACGTCACGGCGGAATCGGGGACAACAAAAACCTACACCTTTACGGCAGCGGCCCGCCACAACGGATACCAGTACCGCTGCAAAGTGACCAACAGTTTCGGACACGTGTATACCAAAGCAGTAAAACTGACGGTCACGTCTTCGAATGCGGAAGGAAAATAACATGGGCAGGAAAAAAGAAGAAGTAGTGATCTCGCTGTCGGACCTGGAAGCGGCGGAGCAGATCCCGGGGATCAGCCAGAAGGATCTGGAAGCCATTGCGGCGCAGACCGGGACCTCTCCGGAGGAGACCCGGAGCGTGCTGAGCTCCGCGCTGGGCCTTCTGGCGGGCGGCGGCGCCCAGAACAGTAACAGCAATGCGGCCGGCTCGCTCCTGGGAGCGCTGGCGGGCGGCAATAACTCAGGCAGCAGCGCCGGCGCGGGCAATCTGCTCCTGTCCCTTCTGGGCAGCGGCGGGCAGCAGACCGTGGCGCAGAACAGCGGCGTGAACCAGAACAGTTCCAACAGCATCCTGAGTCTGGCGGCCCCGCTGCTGCTGAACTCGCTGATGGGCGATAACGCGTCTTCGGGGACGCAGAGCCAGACAGCACAGGCGCAGAATAATGCGTCGGCGCAGCAGGGCGGCGGCCTGTTGAGCGGCCTGCTGGGCAGTCTGTTCGGCGGCGGTTCTGACTCCTCGTCCGGCAGTACGGCGCAGACTCAGCAGAGCAGCCAGCAGAATCAGAGCGGCGGTTTGCTGAGCGGTCTGGGCTCCCTGCTGGGCGGCCTGGTCTCCACGGATACTTCGGCCGAGCAGGCAGAAGAGGAGGCGGCGCCCGCGACGACGACCACTTCCGGCAAGAAGAAAAAGAAACCGGCGTCTTCCGCGAAAAAGCCGTCTTCCGGGAAGAAGACGGATTCAGGAAAGAAGACTGAGTCGGGCAAGAAGACCGAGTCGGGCAAGAAGACAGATTCGGCTAAGAAGAAGACGGATTCCGCCAAGAAAAAAACCGACTCCGCCAAGAAGACCGAGTCGGGCAAAAAGACTGACACCGGCAAAAAAACGACCGCCGGCAAGAAAAAGATCACTTCCGCTTCGGACGCAAAAAAACCGAAAAAGTGATCCGCTGATCCCGCCTGAAACAGGGCCATTGGGGGACGGTTCTTTCTGGCAGTGCCACCGGGAACCGTCCCTCAGCGGCCCTGTTTTAATGTTTTACGGCCCGCCGTTCAGCGACAGGAGATATTCGCGGAATTCGCGGATCTCCTTGCGGGCGGCGCGTTCTTTCAGGCAGATGAACTGGAGGGAGGCCTCGGTGCGGGGGGTCAGGGGGACGGCGGCGACGCCGTAGTAGTCGGCGAAGGAGCGGGGGCCGAGGATCAGGCCCTTGCCGCCGCGCACCAGCCGCATGACGGTGTCGATGCCGTCGGAGCGGTAGACGCGGCGCAGGTGGATGTCGTATTTGCGGACCATTTCGCGCAGGAGGCGGGCTTCGGAGCTCTGCTCCAGACCGGAGATCATCGTGCTGCCTTCCAGATCCTGGAAGCGCAGCGTTTTTTTATGCGCCAGCGGATTGTCCGGCGCCATCAGGATGCACTGGACCTCGCGGATGAGGGGCAGGGAGAAATACTCGCTGTGGTCCGAAACGTAGTCCTCGGAGGGCAGCACGTCCAGCGCCATGTCCAGACTTTTCTGTTTTAAGGGCAGCAGAAAATCCCGGCTGGCTTCGGTGATGAAGGAGATCTCCAGTTCAGGCCGTTCCTCGAAATAGCTGATGATCTTCGGGAACAGGCCGTTGGAGAAGACGCGGGAGCCCACGCCGATGCGCAGATGGCGGCCGGTCCGCTGCGTGCTCTGCACCTGTCGGCTGAAGCGGTCCCAGGCGTCGGCGATGCCGCGGGCCTCTTCGCAGAAGGCCTGCCCCTCCGTGGTCAGCGTCAGCCCCTGGCTGCTGCGCGCGAACAGATCGTAGCCCAGCTCCTGTTCCAGCCGGTGGATCTGCTGGGACAGCGCGGACTGCGAAATAAATAATCGCTCCGCCGCGGTGGAGATGCTGCCGCAGCCCGCGGCTTCCAGAACGTACAGGACCTGCGAGATCGTCATGGCCGAATCCTTTCCAATTAACTTATGTTTCGATTAAGAAAAACTTATACCCATATTATAAAATAACACTACCCCTTTGACAAGAGGCGGAGTACAATAGAATCAGCAAATATCGTGAAAAAACGCAATTCCAATACGAAAGGCGGATAAACTATGGCAAAAGTTCTTTTGTCCGGTAATGAAGCCATCGCCCGCGGCGCCTACGAGGCCGGGGTGAAGGTGGCTTCCGCATACCCCGGAACTCCCAGCACGGAAATTTTCGAGAACCTGCCGCTGTACAAGGACGTCCTGTACAGCGAATGGGCCCCCAATGAGAAAGTGGCCACGGAAGTGGCTTACGGCGCCTCCATCGGCGGCGTGCGCAGCCTGACGGCCATGAAGCACGTGGGCGTCAACGTCGCGGCGGACCCGATCTTCACGGCGGCCTACAACGGCGTCACCGGCGGCTTCGTGATCGTCAGCGCGGACGATCCCAGCATGCACTCCTCGCAGAACGAGCAGGACAACCGCCACTACGCGAAATCGGCCAAGATGGCCATGGTGGAGCCCTCCGACTCCCAGGAATGCAAGGATTTCCTGATCGCGGCCTACGAGATCTCCGAAAAATTCGACACCCCCGTCCTGTTCCGCACCACCACCCGCGTCGCGCACTCCAAATCCCTTGTGGAGCTTGGCGAGCGCACGGAAGCCGCGGTACCGGAATATAAGCGCAACGTGCGCAAATTCGTCTGCACCCCCGCCAACGCGTACCAGAACCACCCCAAGGTGGAAGAGAACCTAAAGGCGCTGGAAGCGTGGGCCTGCACCAGCCCGCTGAACCGCATGGAGATCCGGGACACGAAGGTCGGCGTCATCTCCGCGTCCATCGCGTACCAGTACGCGAAAGAAGTCTTCCCGGAGGACACCTCCTTCCTGAAGCTGGGCATCACCAACCCGCTGCCGATGGATCTGATCCGCGAATTCGCGGCGAAGGTGGAAAAACTGTACGTGATCGAGGAACTGGACCCCTTCATGGAGGACCAGATCAAGGCGGCCGGCATCTCCTGCACCGGCAAGGAACTGACCGGCCTGATGTATGAAATGAATCCCGAGCGGCTGCGCGAGCAGATCTTCGGCGAAAAGCCCGCCGTGACCGACGTGGGCGTGGCCGCCGTGTCCCGCCCGCCCGTGCTGTGCCCGGGCTGCCCGCACCGCGGCTTCTTCTACACGATGGGGCGCCACAAAGATTTTGTGGTGGCCGGCGACATCGGCTGCTACACGCTGGGCGCGGCCCCGCCTCTGAGCGCGCTGGACAGTGTGGTCTGCATGGGCGGCGGCTTCTCCGTGGCCATGGGCCTCGCGAAGGCGTTCCAGGTGACCGGCCGCACGGACAAGAAGGTCTTCGGCGTGCTGGGCGATTCCACGTTCTTCCACAGCGGCATCACCGGCGCGGTGGAGATCATGTACAACCAGGGCAACGTCATCCCCGTGGTGCTGGACAACCACATCACCGGCATGACGGGCCACCAGGACAACCCCGGCTCCGGTTACACACTGCAGGGCGAGATCGCGGCGAGCCTGAAGGTCGAGGAAGTGCTGAAGGGCTGCGGCTTCGAAAACGTGATCATCGTGGATCCGCAGGATCTGAAGGCGATGGAGCAGGCGGTGCAGGACGCGCTGAAGTCGGAAGTGCCCGCGGCCATCATTTCCCGCCGGCCGTGCCTGCTGATCAAGCGGATGAAGCATGACATCGGGATGTGCAAAGTCGATACCGACAAGTGCATCGGCTGCAAGAAGTGCCTGACAGTGGGCTGCCCCGCCATCAGCGTGAACGACAGGAAAGCGAAGATCGATCCCAACCAGTGCGTGGGCTGCACGGTCTGCGCCCAGGTCTGCCCGATGAAGGCGATCGAAAAGGAGGCCTGAGATGAGAGAAGTGAAAAGCGCATTATTAGTGGGCGTCGGCGGCCAGGGCGCCATCCTGACGGCCCGGATCCTGGTGAACGGCCTGATGCGGGCCGGCTATGACGTCAAAATGTCCGAAGTCCACGGCATGAGCCAGCGCGGCGGCAGCGTCTCCACGCAGGTCCGCTGGGGCGATAAAGTCTGGTCCCCCCTGATCGGCCCGGGCGCCGCGGACATCGTGGTGGCCTTTGAGAAAATGGAGGCCGTCCGCTACGCGAACTATCTGAAACCCGACGGCGTGGCCGTGATCAATGACTACGAGATCGAGGGCGCCACTGTGGCCGCGGGCCTGGCGAAATATCCGGAAGGCACGCTGGAAGCCATGCAGGCCCATTTCACCTGCCACGTCCTGAACGCGGAGAAGATCGCGCACGAGCTGGGCAACCCGAAGTGCATGAACATCGTTCTCTTCGGCAGCATGGTCAAGGCGCTGCACATGGACGACATCGATTGGGAGAGCGTTATCGCGGACACCGTGCCGCCCAAGTTCCGGGAACTGAACCTGGCGGCGTATAAGGCCGGGTACGAGGCGGTATAACAAAATCGCCCACTGAGAACCGTCCCCGGATGGGTCAAATCGCCCACCGAGAACCGTCCCCGGTGGGCTGGCCCGGCGGGCTTTGAGGATACTTATGAACGTTTACGAACAATACAAACAGAAACTCCGCACGCCCGAGCAGGCGGTGCAGGCCGTCAAGTCCGGTGACTGGGTGGATTACACCACCAATATCTGCTTCCCGCCGCTGCTGGACGCGGCACTGGCGGCGCGCCGGGACGAGCTCCTGGACGTCAAGATCCGGGGGAATCTGACTTTCGGCCCCATCCAGGTGGCGGAGTGCGACCCGACGCGGAAGCATTTCATTTACAATACCTGGCACTGCTCCGGCTATGAGCGCGCGCTGGCGGATAAGGGCCTGTGCAATTACATCCCCATGCTGTTCCGCAACAACAGCTGGTATTACGAGAACTTCCTGACCGTGAACGTCGCCATGATGGCGGTGCCGCCCATGGACCGCCACGGCTATTTCAACCTGTCCTGCGCGACGGGCGTGGCGGCGGCCATCCTGAAGAAGGCGGACATCGTGATCCTGGAGGTGAACGAGCACCTGCCGCGCATCCAGGGCCTGTTCGGGGAGTGCATCCACGTCTCCGAGGTCGACATGGTCGTGGAAGGCGAGCACGCGCCGCTGCCGGAATTCCCGGTGGCCCCGGCCACGGAGGAAGACAGGGCCATCGCCGCGAACCTGATCCCGCACATCCGGGACGGCGCGACGGTGCAGCTGGGCATCGGCGCCATGCCGAACGTGGTCGGCGCCATGCTGGCGGATTCGGACGTGAAGGACCTGGGCATGCACACGGAGCTCTGCGGCGACGCCTACCAGCTCCTGTACGAGGCCGGCAAACTGACCAATAAGAAGAAGACGCTGTACCCCGGCAAAGGCCTGACCGGCATCGTGTTCGGTTCCAAGGCACTCTATGACTGGGTGCAGGACAATCCCGCCGTGGCGGTCGCGCCGCTGTCCTACGTGAACGATCCGGCCGTGATCTCGCAGAACCGGGACATGATCTCCGTGAACAACTGCATCGCAGTGGACCTGTACGGGCAGATCTCGTCCGAAAGCGCGGGCCTGCGCCACATCAGCGGCACCGGCGGTCAGCTGGACTACGTGACCGGCGCACAGGCGGCGCCCGGCGGCAAGGCCTTCATCTGCATGACCTCCTCCTTCGTGGACAAGAAGGGCGTGCGCCATTCCCGCATCCTGCCGCACTTCGGCGGGGACATCATCACCACGCCCCGCACCCAGGCCTTCTGGGTCGTTACGGAGAACGGGGCGGTCAACCTGGCCGGTGCTTCCACCTGGGAACGCGCGGAACGCCTTATTTCCATCGCGCACCCGGAGTTTAGGGAAGAACTGGAATACGCGGCAAAAGAACAGAAGATCTGGCTTTGAAAAAAACTGACAAAGGGACGCGAACTCTGTCATAGCCCCATTGTTGCTCTCGCAGCATTTATTGAGGTGCAGATGTATGAAACAGGAAAATCGAAACAGAGTATATTTGTCAATGAAAACGCGTCTCGTTGTTCTTGTGTTGATCATAGGCAGCCTCCTTCTTAGCTCCTGTGCACCGCATCCCAGCAGACATCTGTCCGATCTGAGTGAGGAGGAATGCTGGCAGTTTTTGTAGGAATTCGGGGTTGTATATCCGTTTACCTATGAGGGGACTCCTCCGAACCTGATGATGCACATTAATGAGTATGAGGAAAAACTGGAAAAGGGAGAAGAGTTTGAGATCCCGCTTATCCAATATGGACCGATGATTGCCTATCGTGAAGATCTTTGGTATGGAGTAAAGGCGTATAACTATCCTGAAACTTATGACCCGGAAGAATCAAGGACCCGGGCCTGGGGCGGAGGGAGGTATTAAAGTATTATGACTTGGAACAAATGAATAATGGATTGAGAGGACAAAAAAATGATCAATGAATCCATGGCAGCGATCGGCCGCAGCCGCTCCTGCATCCGGGAGCTTTTCGAGTACGGTAATCAGCAGGCCGCCAAAGTGGGGCGGGAGAACGTGTACGATTTCTCGCTGGGCAATCCGTCCATTCCGGCGCCGCCGGAGGTGGATGAGGCCATCATCTCCGCCGTGCGGGATCTGGACAGCATTTCCGTGCACGGCTACACCTCCGCGGCGGGCAATCCGGCCCTGCGCGAGATGGTGACGGCGGATCTGAACAAGCGGTACGGCACCAATCTGACCAGCTTCAACATTTTCTTCACCTGCGGCGCGGCGCCGTCCATCGTGTCGGTCGTCAAGGCGCTGGCGGTAGACGGTGCGGAGATCGTGGTGCAGGCCCCGTTCTTCCCGGAATACCGGGTCTACGTGGAGATGAACGGCCCGAAGCTGGTGATCGTGCCGCCGCACTATCCGGACTTCCAGATCAATCTGGCCGGCATGGAAGCCGCCCTGAACGCCCACACGCAGGCGGTCATCATCAACTCCCCCAATAACCCCACCGGCGTGATCTACACGAAAGAAACGCTGCAGGCGCTGGCTGCCCTGCTGAAGCGGAAAGAAGAGGAGTACGGCCATCCGATCTACATCATCTCCGACGAACCGTACCGCGAGCTGGTGTATGATAATGCGGAAGTGCCGTTCGTGCCGTCCGTCTACGACGACACCATCGTCTGCTATTCGTTCTCCAAGGCGCTGTCCGTGCCCGGCGAACGCATCGGCTACGCCCTGGTGGCGGATACCTGCACGGATGAACTGGCGGTCATGGACGCCATCGTCGGCGCGGCCCGCGCCATCGGCCACGTCTGCGCCCCGTCCCTGCAGCAGCGCGTCGTCGGCCTGTGCGCCGGCGTCCGCCCGGATATGAAAGCCTATGATCACAACCGCATGCGCCTGTACAACGCCCTGACTTCCTACGGGTATGAATGCGTGAAGCCTGAAGGCGCTTTCTACCTGTTCGTGAAGGCTCCGGGCGGGGACGCCAAAGTCTTCTCGGACAAAGCGAAAGAGCGCAACCTCCTGATCGTCCCCGGCAAAGATTTCGGCTGCCCGGACTACTTCCGCATCAGCACCTGCGTGGCGCCGGAAATGATCGAGAAAGCGCTGCCGCACTTTGAAGAACTGATCCGGGAGTACAAATAAGATCCGCAGGGGCGGCCGTCCGCGTCCGCCCCTGAAGTCATCCGACCGGAAAAAGGAGATACACCGATGATCTACGTCTGCGAGATCTGCGACTGGGAATACGACGAAGCCAAAGGCCTCCCGGAACGAGGCATCGCCCCCGGCACCAAATGGGAAGACCTTCCCGAAAAATTTTACTGCTACGTCTGCGGCGCGACCAAAGAACAGTTCAGCGCCTTGGGCACGGCAGCGGACATCGAAGAATAAAATGCAGGGGCGGCCTGAGCCGCCCCTGCATTTGCCCGGGCCGCATCATCGGCGGCCTGCTTCATCAGGCTCTGATCAAAAATCTGACAAAAGAACCGTCCCTGTGTCAGAAAACCTGACAGGGGGACGGTTCTTTTGTCAGATTTTTGGGTGATGTCAGTCCGTCTCCCAGTCGATCTCCTCGATCTTCTCCGGGACCGCCTGACCGCTGATCAGGATCCTTCCGTTTTCCTGCAGTTCGCAGTACAGCGTACCGCCGCGTTCGGAGGCCTGATACGCTTCCAGGCGGGGCTTGCTCAGCACGTCGCTCCAGTAGGCGGCGATCTGGCAGTGGGCGGAGCCGCAGACGGGATCCTCCGGGATCGCGTCCTTCGGGAAAAAGCTGCGGGAGACGCAGTCCGCGAAGCGGCAGGGGGCGGTCACGTTCTGGCCACGGCCCGGCAGGGCCTCCAGCAGGGCCTGGTCGGGCACCATAGCGCGCACCTGTTCCTCTGTTTCAAACACACAGGTCAGATCCAGGCCCAGGATCGCCTTCTGCGGACGGATCCCGAAAGCCTGCGTCATTTCTTCCGTTACAGGGATCTCAGTGAGTTCATAGGTCGGAAAATCCATTTCGTACAGGGAGCCACGCCGCGTGACGGTGAGGTCTCCGCTGCGGCTGTGGAACAGGACGGAATCGCTGCCCGGCTCCACGTAATTCAGGATCACGAACGACGAGGCCAGCGTCGCGTGGCCGCAGAGCACCTCCTCGTTTTCCGGCGTGAACCAGCGCAGGCGCCAGCCCGGCGCTTCCTTCACCAGGAACGCGGTCTCCGATAGGTTGTTTTTCTTCGCCAGCGCCTGCATTTTCTCCGCGGGCGGCCAGGCGTCCATCACGCACACGGCCGCCGGATTGCCGGTGCCGGGGACGGCGGTAAAGGCGTCGATGATATACTGCTTCATCCGGATTTCTCCTCTAAAATGTGCTCTTCGGTGAAAATGCTTTTTCGAAGGATCATTTGACCGAAAGGATCAAATCACACCTGCCTTCTGGAGCTTCTTTATGTTTTTTTGATAAACCTTCTTCTCAAGGTATTCTTTGCAGGCCGGAATCCCGCCTGCTTCATATTCGTTGATCAGCGCCTCCTCAAGGGCAAACTGCTTATGATACCATGGCTTATCAGAAGACTCGTTAAAATCTTTTTTCCATATTTCATAGTATTTCCGTACGGCTTCCTCATCCTCCAAAAGAATCGATTCGATCCCGAATCGCGTTATTCTTGGAAGAATGGAAGGGGCCCGAGTGACTGCCGTCGAGTGAAGAAATGCTTCATGGCAGGATTCAAGATCGGCGATTTCGTCAAGTTCGGGCAGAATGAGCTGTTCAATGAACGGCCCGATCATTTCCGGTTTACTGAACGACAGCATAATATCGACGTTGCCGTTTTCCGGAGTCCCTTTGATGTCAACCGGGCTCCATCCCATCTTCCAGTAAAACTCAAACCGGGCATTCTTCCAATAGAACTCCTCATCATGATAAGGATAGTATTTATCCGAAAAAACAACCGGACAATACAGTGACTGCGAACCGTAAAACAGCGCATATTCATAACCGTGATAGGTCGTAATGATAAAACTCAGGAGGATCTCATTCCCTTTTTCTCCGATAACTTTATGCCAGCGCAGAGGAGAATTACCAAAACGGCAGAAACCACGTTCCGTCAATGACTGCGCATATTCTTCCTCCATATAGTCGGCAGCCGTCTCCAGAAGCGTACGCGGACGCGCGGGAACGCCGGCTTCGTCAGCGGGCAGGAACCAAAACGTTTTGAGGACAGGCTGCGGGTCGGAGTCTGACAGGACGGGCGGAGAGAAGTGCAGAAGATTGGACAGCGGTGTCAGCCCCTCCTCGGCAAAGACGTAATCGTCTTCAAATACGGTTTGAAACTGTGCGGCTTTGCACTTCCATTTTTTCTTGCAGGCGGCAGCCCATGCCTCATAGTCCGGCTCTCCCCATGATTCGCAGGCCATGCCGAGATAGGCAACCGTATCAATCTCTTTGGTCTTGTCCTGCAGGCGGCAGATGACAAAATCACTGTCTTCACAGCGGAATGTCAGGACAGGCACCGTAGAGATTTCAACCAAAGCATCCAGAAAGGGCGCCGCGGTTTCCGATGCGGATTCCAGCAGAGGAGATTCGACGTCGAACCATTCGCTGTCCGGAAGCATCGAGATGCGGAGGGGGACGCCCTTCCCCTGCTCACATTCTTCATATCCCAAAGCACGTGCGGCTTTCGGGATGCCAGTCAGTACGGTCTTGGCGCTGGTAAAGCCTTTGTCCTGTATAAGGATCCTTTCAAAAAACTGTCCCATTCTGCACGGCCTCCGGAGATGGATTTATAAACACAATATAGCATATAAGTGTTGAGATAGTGAAGGGGTTTTCCTGTCCTTATTGAGTTATCCTGTGCTGGGGAGGTGAGGAGCAGTGATGACAGAGAACCGTCCCCTGTCATTCCTTAGTCCCCTGTCATCGCCTTTTCTATACTTTCTTTCGTTCCAAAAAAATACAGTACGTTATTCGCGTTCGGAATTCCGGTCCCGTCATCCGCATACATCAGCAGCCAGTCGCCGGACAGGGCATCCACCGTGCAGTAATAATAACAGATGTCGCCGTTTGGTGTGAACCGGAAGGCAACTACCTTTCCGACGGCATCGGGAGACGAGATATGGTTCTCCTGCAGAAATTTCTCGAAACTTGTCTTGTCGAGCACGCTGTGCGGCAGGTACTGTTTTCCGTCCAATAAAAATGCCCCGTCGATCGGGAGGGAGGATATATTTTCCAGACCGGAAAGATCCCGCGACGAACGGTATTGGTGGCCGGTCCCGGTCAGACTGATCACAAAGAGCCCCAGGGCCAGAAGGATCATGACAAGGGCAATAACCCGGACGGTCTTGTGAGTTTGCGCAGTGTTCCTGCTGAGCTGCTCATCGATCACCGACTTGATGGCACTTTCTGCTTTTTCTTCGCGCCTTCTCATCTCTGTGATTTCCTCCGTCTCTCCTGCTTGCCTCTCCGGGTTTGCCTTGCTTTCGGTCCGCTCGCCGAGAATGATCTCGGCAAACGTCACCTGAAACACGTTGACCAACGGTTCCAGCATGGAGATATCGGGCAGGCTCCGTCCGTTTTCCCACTTGGAGACCGCTGTCGGAGATACGTTAAGAAGGGACGCCAGTTCCTGCTGCGTCAGTCCTTTTTCCGTCCGAAGCTCCCGGATCAGTTTTCCGGTCTTTCCCGCATCCATGCTTGTTTTCTTTCCCTTTTCCGTTTTCTTTCCTGCAGGAAATACACAAGATCCGTCACCAGCCAGGCGGCTGCATAACCGATCGAAAAGTTTGCGATCCAGTAAACGAGGAATTCGCCTATGTAGCTGCGCAAATTGACAGAGGTGAACTCACAGACGAGCCAGAGGACGATGGCGGGCAGTGCCGGCCACAGACGGCATTTCTTATCCTTTCGGTGCAGCAGCACGGCGGCAGCGGCCCCGATCGCGCAGACAATCAGCCCGCCGAACTCATTCGTAAGCATCGTTTTGAGAAGGTTAAGACGGTTTGGCCAGATCATTTATATTTCTCCCCGGTCTTTCGCGTATCGTCGAAATCTCTTTTGCCTGAAGCATAGCATAAAAGTGCAAAAAATGCTATTTACTGTCATTCAAGTCGGAAAAAACCGCAAAAATACCGAAGAAGCCGGCAGATCCGGAGTAAAATTCCGAATCTGCCGGCTTTTGGTTTTTCAGTGCCGACGGCGGGCGGGAAAAGAATCGTCCGCGCAGATCTGCTCTGTGAGGCGAAGTGATCCCTGCTCAGATCTTCATCGCGATGTCCCAGGCGCCCCAGATGACGCTGCGCAGGTTGCCGACCTTCTTGCAGTCGCCCAGCAGATGAACGGTCTTGCCGGCTTCGGCGACCGGCGCGGGCTTGTAGCCCACGGACATGATGACCGTGTCGGCCGGGAGTTTGGTAAGGCGTTTGTCCTTGCCTTCCACCAGGACGTAGTCCGGGCCGATCTCCTTGGTCCTGGCTTCCAGGAACACGGGGATCTTGTTGGTCCTGAAGCAGTCGCGCAGATAACTGGAGTTGGCCAGGCAGAGGTTCGGCACCGCCATCAGGTCGTTCATCATTTCCACGATGGCCGGGTGCTTGCCCTTGCGGAACAGGTCCAGCGTGATCTCGCAGCCGGTCAGGCCGCCGCCGATGATGACGACGTTGTCGCCGGCTTCCTTTTCGCCCAGCAGATATTCGGTCGCGTCGATGGCGCGCTCCGCCCCGGGGATCGGGATCTTCTTGGCCACGGAACCGGTCGCGATGATGACTTCGTCCGCCAGCAGCGTGCTGATGTCCTTCACCTCGGTGTTCAGCTTCACGGGGATGTTCAGATCCTTCATCTGCAGCTTGAACCATTCGATGAGCTTCCGGTCGTTCTCCTTGAACGAAGGCGCCGCGGCCGCGATGAAGATGCCGCCCAGCTCGCCGCTCTTTTCGTAGATGGTCGGGAAGTGGCCGCGCAGCTTCAGCACGCGCGCCGCCTCCATGCCGCCGATGCCGCCGCCGATGATGGCCACGCGCTTCGGGTTTTTCGTCTTTTCGATCTTGTATTTCTTAGACTGCATGGAAGGCGGGTTGATCGCGCAGCGGCACATACCCATGGTATCGCCGAAGTCCTGATCGTTGCCGGTGCCTTCATGCTTCGAGAGGTTGAAGCAGGCGGAGTGGCAGCAGATGCAGGGGCGGATCTCCTCTTCCTGATCGTTGATGAGCTTGGTGACCCATTCGGGGTCGGCCAGGAACTGGCGGCCCACCGCCATGGCGTCGATGCGGCCCTCGGCGATCGCTTTCGCGCCGTCGGCCGGCTGCATGCGGCCCGCGCAGACTACGGGGATATCGACGAACTGCTTGATGTGCTCCACATCTTCCAGGTTGCAGTTCACCGGCATGTACTGCGGCGGGTGCGACCAGTACCAGGCGTCGTAGGTCCCGTTGTCGCAGTTGAGCATGTCGTAGCCCGCATCCTGCAGGTACTTGACCGCCCATTCGCTTTCCTCCATGTCGCGGCCGATCTCCAGGTAATCCTCGCCGGGCATCGCGCCTTCGCGGAAGGCCTTGGTCTTGGACAGGACGGAGTAGCGCAGGGAGACGGGGTAGTCCTCGCCGCATTTCTTTTTGATCTCTTCCACGATCTCCACGGCGAAGCGGTAGCGGTTCTCGCGGGAGCCGCCGTATTCATCCGTGCGCTGGTTGGAGTACTTCAGGGTGAACTGGTCCAGCAGGTAACCTTCGTGCACCGCGTGGACTTCCACGCCGTCGACGCCGGCTTCCTTGCAGAGACGGGCGGTCTCGCCGAAGGCGTAGATGATCTGCCGGATCTCTTTCTTGGTGATGGCGCGGCAGGTGACTTTATCGTGCCAGCGGTTCGGGAGGACCGAAGGCGCCGCGGTCAGGTATTCCGCGTCCAGCACGGGGCTGGCCAGGCGGCCGATGACCTTGTTGGAGGCCAGCATCGCCAGGGAATCCGAAAGCGCCATGGAGCGGCCGAAGCCGGCGGTCATCTGGATGAACATCTTGGCGCCGGTCTTGTGGAGCTCGTCCATGAACTCTTTCAGCTTCTTGAACTTCATCTTGTTCTGGTACAGCCACATCCGGCCCAGGACGTCCCGGATCGGGGCGATGCCGGGGATCACGAGGCCGCAGTTGTTGTCCGCCACGTTTTTGAGCAGTTTGGCGGCTTCCCGGTCAAAGTGGTTCGGCTCCATCCAGCCGAAGATACAGGTCCCGCCCATGGGCGCCAGCACGATGCGGTTCTTGATCTCCAGTTTCCCGACGTGCCAGGGGGTAAAGAGCGGAGCATACGCTTCTTTCATAGGTCCTCCTTATTTCTCGCAGTCTTCCGTCTGCAATACTACGATGTTATTTTCCAGGTCCACCGAGGCGATCTGCCCCGGGACCTTCAGGACGCGGCCGAACAGGTCGCGCAGGATGACGGTGCCGTCCCGCACTTCGATCCGCGCGGTGTTGTCCATTAAAAGCTGATTATCCGATGCCCGGTAAATGTTGGAAAGGCACATGGTCAGGCCTCCTCCGGGGCCGGGGCCTCCGGTTCCGCCGTTTCCGCCAGCGCCAGCGCTTCTTCCAGCGCTATGTTGACCTCCACCATACGGGCCCGCGCGATGCGGACCTTTTTTGCCGCCACCGGCTGGCCGTTCGCCTCGAAACGCGCCGCCAGCGCCGCGATCTCTTCCTCGTGATGGCGGTTATGGTCCAGCGGGTC
Source organism: Lachnospiraceae bacterium (assembly GCA_017430085.1). Taxonomy (GTDB): domain Bacteria; phylum Bacillota; class Clostridia; order Lachnospirales; family Lachnospiraceae; genus UBA6987. The sequence goes on from JAFRNR010000038.1 coordinate 63,774, forward strand.
CCGCGCCGGGAAGATGGAGCAGCACTGGGAAGGCAAGCCCGTGGTGGAGCCATCGCTGTGCATCGGCTGCGGATCTTGTGCAAGGATCTGCGCGCACGAAGGGACGGTGATCGAAGGCGGGAAGGCGCGGATCGACCACGACAAGTGCGTCGGCTGCGGCCGCTGCCTGGCGGTCTGCCCGAAGGACGCCATCGAACCGAGTACGGCCAATTCCTGCGCCATCCTGTCCTGCAAGATCGCGGAATACGCGTACGCAGTGGTCAAGGACCGGCCGGCGTTCCATATCTCGCTGATCTGCGACGTCTCGCCGTTCTGCGACTGCCACGCAGAGAACGACATCCCGATCATCCCCGACGTCGGCATGCTCGCTTCGTTCGATCCGGTCGCGCTGGACCAGGCCTGCGTGGACCTGTGCAACCAGATGCCCGTGTGCGAGGGAAGCCGCCTGGACAAGCACCGCAAGTCTTTCGGGGCGACGGATCCCAACCAGGAATACTTCCACCTGAACCATCCGGACGCCGAGTGGGAGGCCGGGCTGATCCACGCGGAGGAGATCGGGCTGGGGACGAGAGAGTATGAGCTGATCCGGGTCCTGTGACCGGATAAATAAGAAAACCCGGAAGCGAAAACCGGTCTGCTGCACGGTGCAGCAGACCGGTCTTTGTATTGTTTTGACAAAGCAGGGAACCAGTTCTGCGGGCGTTCCCGTCAGATCCGTTTCTCCAGCTCGTAGGCTGTGTGGCCCTTGGGGTAGTCGGGCAGTTCGCCTCTGGGGGTGAAGCCGTTCCGGAAGAAGAAGCCGGAGACCCAGTCGCAGCAGTAGGAGAGGAGCACATAGGCGCCGTTTTCCTTTGCTTCGCACTCGATGTCCGCGAAAAGGCGGGAGCCGATGCCCCGGCGGCGGAAGCGTTCTTCCACCCAGATGCCGTCGATCTCCGCGGTGTCGTCTTCGTCGACTCCGGCAATGACGGCAGCGATCAGCGCGCCGTCCGCATCGACATATTTCCGGCTGAGCGGGATATACTCGTGCTTATCCGGCACGACCTCCTCGCAGAACGCTCCGAGCCCCTTGCTGATGACCTCCGCATCTTCCCGGGAGCCGGGCCTGACCTGACAGCGCCCCACGGCTGTGTTGTCCGTCGGGACGTAGTCCGGAATGCCCTGATCCAGCCGCTTCGACAGGGACCAGCTCACGTGTCCCATAGGGATGTCTTTATTGACGGTGAACACGCGGAATCCGTGCTTTTCGTAAAGCGGTCTTGCCATGTAATCCGCGGTGCCGAGGCACAGATAGTAGCAGCCTTTCTCCCGGGCGGCGTTTTCGGCCGCGCGGATCAGCAGGGAGCCGAGGCCGTGATGGCGGTACCGGCCGTCCACCCAGAGCTGGGCCAGCACCGCCCGGCCCCAGAAATGGATGTTCACGACGCAGCCGCCGATGACGTTCCCTTCCTCATCCTCCGCCTTGAAGACGAACTGCTCCTCCTCGGTGTAAGGCTCCGCAGGCGCCATGGAATCGGCGTATGCATTGATCTTTTCTTCGATGAGGGCTTCCTCTTCCTCAATCAAAGGTTTTACTACAAAGTCCATCTTTGTTTCCCTCTCTGATTCCGCCGCCGCTCAGTTCAGCGGCATCACCGCGACGTCCTCGGCATCCTCGTCGTCACAGTCTTTCTCGCCGGTCGGGATAAAACCGAATGAGGTGTAGAGATGCTTTGCTACCTCGTTTTCCGGTTCGTAACTCGTGCTGAACCGTTCGGACGGACCGTCAGGGAACGTCAGCACCCAGTCCAGCAGCAGATGCAGGGCGTCCCGGCCGAGCCCTTTCCCCTGATACCGCTGATCGATCATAAAACGCCACAGCAGATAGCATTTATTGACGGACTCCGGGGAGCCTTCTTCCTCGATGTCATGGCCGATCATGGTGAAGCCGACCGGCGTTTCGCCGTCATAGATGCCGAAGCACTGCACGAAATCCCCGTTGGAGAGGTGCGCGTATGCTTCCGCCATGCTGTAACGGTTCGGCGCCACAAAGTTCTTCTGCGGCTCGGTGACTTCGAGGTCGTAGAGATCGTCAAAGTTGTCCGGATCCACCTTTTCGAGGCGGATGTTTTTATTCTTCAGTTCATAAACGTGTTCCATTTTTCTTTCCTTCTTCAAGATCCATTTTGTGGATCATTTTCTTTGTTAATTGAGCTTTTTGCATGTGTGACCGCCGTACATCGCGCAGCCGCCGCCGAAGGTCAGCCGGAGCATGCCGCCCTTGCGGCCGAACTCGTTGTCACCGATGGGATAGAGGCGGAAGGTCAGCGGATCGCCGTCCTCGTCGAGGGCGTTCGCGTGAAGTTCGCCGTCTTTCAGGAAGACTTCGTTGACGATGAAATCAGCGTCTTCGGGGTGCTCATATTTGCCGCAAAACTCCGGCCATTTCGACTTATCCGGGTCTTTGACCGCGATATCCTCGATGGATACGACGGGTTCCGGTTCCTGATCCCTGACGATCGCTTCCATGCCGTCCCAGTAGCTCGAATACGCTCTGGCGTCCCGGTAGTCCCGGCAGGTGAGGATCACAAGGACCCTGTCCGCGTCGGGGAAGCGCTCGAACCAGGTGGCGACGCCCGGCATGCCGCCGCTGTGGCTGACGACGGGGCCGAGCGATTCGTCGCGGCCGACGGCCCAGCCGAATCCGTAGCCCAATCCGTCATCTTCATCGTAAACGGCGTCCTCGCCGTTGTTGAGCTTGCCGGGGGTGTACATGAGCGTCTGCTCCTCAAGGGTGAGCAATTTGCCCTCGCGCAGCGCCCTGTCCCATTTGAGCATGTCGAAGATGTTGGTATACACGTAATCGTCGCCGTTCAGACCGTCAAAGGCGGCCACTTCGCCGACCTCGGCGGAGTCCACGTCGGCAACGCATTTGTCTTCCTCATCGCCGTCGTATACCGTCGCCTGCGCATAGTTCTCAAACGGGACGCCGTCCCGGCGGATATGGCAGCAGTGAGTGGAGGTCATGCCGGCGGGGTCAAAGATGTTCTTCTGCAGGAACTCTTCATAGGGGACGCCGGAGAGGCGTTCCACCAGCAGCGCCAGCAGGTTGTAGCCGGTGTTGGAGTAGTGCAGGCCTTCGCCGGGGGCGAAGTACGGTTTCGCTTTGGTCTCCAGGAGGAAGCGCAGGATCTCGTCGTTGCCCGGGACCCGTTTTTCTTCCTTCCAGATCTTGATGAACCAGTCCGTGTCGTCAAAGTAATCGGGAATGCCGCTCGTATGGTTCAGAAGATGGCGCACCGTCACGTCCTGATATTCGGTGAGTTCGGGAAAGAACTTCGTGATTTTGTCTTCCGGGCTGAGAAGGCCCTGCCGCATCACCAGCATGACGGCCGCCGCCGTGAACGTCTTGCTGACCGAGGCCAGCTGGAAGATCGAGTCCTCCGTGATCGGAAGTGTGTCTGCGGGATCACGGAAGCCGAGGGCTCCCTTACTGACGATCTCACCGTTTTCGGCATAGAGCCAGGTCCCGTTGAAGGCGTCTTTTTTCTGCAATTCGCGGGCCAGGTTTTCCATCATAGTGTTTTTATCCATAGTATTTTCGTGCAGCCCTGCCGGCTGCTTTTCCTTTCTTCATGGTTTTTTCGGCGGTGACCCGGCCGGCGCGTCTTGTGGGATAAAGGCAAAAAACACCGTGACGCAAACGCCACGGCTTAATCAGCGTTTTCAGGCTTTATTCAGGATCAGAAAGCACGAGCCGAGGTCATCGCTCCGTATTCAGTTCCGTTTGCAAGCATTTTATTGATCATGGGTGACGACCTCCTTCCTTTGTATTTTGCATCCGTATTATAACAGACAGGACGTCCGGAATCAACACCTGAAACACGGTTTGTATATAAAATATACACGAAATTGGCAAAAAAAGAATGGCATGACCCGGAGATCATGCCATTCTGAAAATTGTTTTTTATGCGGGTTGCCCTAAGGACGCCCCAGTTATGTGCTCTCCGGATCAGATCTTCACGGCCAGGAAGAACTTCACCAGGAAGATGACGCTCAGGACGTAGGTCAGCACCGGGACCTTCTTGCCCTTGCCGGTGAAGAGCATGATCACGGTGTAGGAGATCAGGCCGAGGCCGATGCCGTGGCCGATGGAGCCGGAGACCGGCATGGTCAGCAGCATCAGGGCCACCGGGACCGTCTGGGTCATGTCGCTGAAGTCGATCTTGCTCAGGCCCGCCAGCATCAGGATGCCGACGTAGATCAGCGCCGCGGAAGTGGCGGCCGGCGGAATGATAGCGGCGATGGGGGACAGGAACAGCGCCAGCAGGAACAGGACGGCGGTGGTCAGAGCGGTCAGGCCTGTGCGGCCGCCTTCTTCGACGCCGGCGGCGGATTCGATGAAGGTAGTGACGGTGGAAGTGCCGGTGGCGGAACCCACGACGGTACCCACGGCATCGGAGATCAGCGCCTGCTTCATCTGCGGCATGTCGCCCTTGTCGTCGATCATGCCGGCCCGGGTGGCGGTGCCGACCAGGGTGCCGATGGTATCGAACATGTCGATGATGCAGAAGGTGATGATGATCGTGATGACGGTAATCCAGCCGATGTCAGCCAGCACGCCGAAGTTGAACTTGAAGAACGTGTTCTCCACCATGTCCTTCATCGGAGGGACCCAGCTGGCGCCCTTCAGGTTGGCGAAGGGGTCGGTCTTCAGGAAGATGGCCTGGCCGGCCCAGTTGATGGCGGAGGCGACCAGCATGCCGATCAGCACGGAGCCTTTCACTTTGCGGTGCGCCAGCGCGATGATCACGAACAGGCCGATGAACATCGTCGCGACGGTCAGCACCATGGTGGGCCACGCGTCGCCCAGCTGCTCCTTGATGGAGCCGGCGGTCAGGGCGCCGAAGAAGTCCTTCATCACGTAGAAAGGATTGCCGTCCGCGTTGTACACGCCCGCGTTGGAGCCCAGGCCGATGTTCATCAGCATCAGGCCGATGGCGGGAGCCACGCCGATGCGGATGCCGAGCGGGATCGCGTGCACGATCTTTTCGCGGATATTCAGCAGGGAGAGCAGCAGGAAGATGATACCTTCGACCAGGATGATGACCAGCGCCGCCTGGAAGCCTTCCAGATAGCTGACGCCGGCGATCCCGGCCATGCTGGCGGCCACGGAGGCAAAGAAGCTGTTTAAGCCCATGCCGGGCGCCATCGCGAACGGTTTATTGGCGGCAAACGCCAGGCAGGCGGTCCCGATAAAGGACGCGAGACAGGTGGCTACGAAGACTGCGTTCCACAGGGGCGTGCCGACCGCGAAACCGGTCAGCAGGTTGGGGTTCAGGGCGATGATGTACGCCATGGTCATGAAGGTGGTCAGACCGGCCACGAGCTCGGTGCGAACGGTGGTGCCGTTCTGTTTCAGCTTGAAAAGCTTCTCCATAAGTTCCTCCCTCTTCCTCAAATAAAAAATTACCAATAGTCGCATCTTCGGCGTGCGGTAGAGACGTTTGGGCCATTTCCTCCAAACCTATATCGGCAACTATGGTTACTATTAAGGACAAACATACTATATATGATTCGGGGAGAAATTGCAAGCACAAAATATAGGGGCGGAGGGGTTTTCCGTCCCGGAGAGAAGGTTATCCGGTTTTGCTCTATACCATCTCGTTGTAGCGGGTCTGGATCAGTTCCTGTACCTGTGCGATGACTTCCTTCTGTTCCGCCCGGCTCAGGTCCTTGACTTCGATGGGCGGGTCGAAATGAATGCGTATCCGCGTGGCTTTCACCCAGGGCATGTGCTTTTCTAATATATCGTCCGTATGGGTCAGCGTGAAGGGAAGGATAGGCGCGCCGCTCTGGAAGGCCGCGCGGAAACTGCCTTCATGGAAAGGCAGGAGTTCGTCCGTGTGGCTGCGGGTACCTTCGGGGCAGATCCAGATGCTGCGGCCGCTGCGCAGTTCCTCCGCGCACTTGATGATGCATTTGAGGCCCGCCCGGGAATTCTTCCGGTCCAGGAAAATGCAGTGCAGGCACATCATGTACCAGTTCAGGACCGGAAGCTTGCGCCATTCGATCTTGGCCAGACAGCCGGTATTGGTCTTAAAGAACCGGTAAGCCGAGAAGATGTCGTAAAAACTCCGGTGATTGCTGATAAACAGCACCGCACGGTCCTCCGGGATGTTCTCCACGCCCGTGGCCTCGATCTTTACGCCGGACAGGAAGGTGATGCCGCCGCAGATCATCACGATGAATTTCTGCGTAAGGCGGTCCTTGAGCGCAGGGGAAAAGAGTCCCACGACGAGCAGGACCAGCAGATACAGGGTGCCGATGATGAAAAAGGCCAGCAGCAGCCACAGCAGTACCAGGATCAGATGAAGCATAGGTTCCTTCTCCCCGCAGCCGGTCATGTTTTCTCCGGCTGCCTGTCTGCAGTATAGCACAGGGAGCAGGAATATAAAAATTAAAAAAGAATAAAATCCGGCATGCAATTATTCAGCCCCCGTACATTCGCAAAAACAAGATATTGAATGAACTATTATGATGAAATCTTGTTTTTGCTCATGTGGGCGGCAACTGACGTCACCGCCCTTGCCGGGCCGGACAAATTGTTCCTTACAAGTGGGACTTGACGGACCAATTTGTCCGGTCCGGCAGGGGGCTGAAGAGTTGCTTTAAACAAAAAATTGACAAGAGCCCGCCTTGGGCTTATAATTATTTCTGATTTTTGCCGGGAACGGTAAAAAAGTAAAGCAGGGACCCGGAAAGGAGACAGGGATCCTGTTAGCGCCAGGCCCGGAAGGGTGACGAGGAACGGCAGTTGTCGAAAGACTCGGCGGATGCTGCCGCGGCCCGCCGGCGGACCGTCAGGAAGATCACAAAAAGCGGAATCAGAACCGTAACAGAAGGTCTTCCGGCGCCGGAAAAGACAAAAAGGAGCTTATTTCAAACATGCGAGTCGTTATCCAGGATAATTATGACAAGATGAGCAAGTGGGCGGCGGATTACATCGCGAACAAGATCCGCGCTCACAAGGAAGACCGTCCTTTCGTACTGGGCCTGCCTACCGGTTCCTCGCCCCTCGGCGTGTACCGGGAGCTGATCCGCCAGAACAAAGCCGGAGAGCTGTCCTTCGCCAACGTGGTGACCTTCAACATGGACGAGTACCTGGGCCTGCCTCACGAGCACGACCAGAGCTACTGGTATTTCATGCACGACAACTTCTTCGACCACCTGGTGGACATGAAGCCGGAAAACATCAACATCCTGAACGGGATGACGGATGATCCGGAGGGCGAGTGCGCGGCGTACGAAGCGAAGATCGCGTCCTACGGCGGCATCGACCTGTTCATGGGCGGCATCGGCGTGGACGGCCATCTGGCGTTCAACGAGCCGTATACGTCCCTGACCTCCCGCACCGGCCTGCGCGACCTGACCACGGACACCCGCATCGTGAATTCCCGCTTCTTCGGCGGGGATCCCGAGAAGGTACCGGCCCAGGCGCTGTCCGTCGGTATCGGCACGGTCACGGATTCCAAAGAGGTGCTGGTGCTGATCTCCGGTCATAACAAGGCCCGCGCCATGGCGGCGGTCGTGGAAGGCGGCGTGTCGCAGAAATGGACCTGCAGTGCGCTGCAGATGCATAACGGCGCCATCATCGCCTGCGACGAAGAGGCCTGCGGCGAGCTCACCGTGGATACGTACAAATACTTCCTGGACATCGAGCGCAGAGAAAGGTTATAAACCGGAACAGGCCGTTGGCACAACGGCCCCTACAGTGAGGAAACGTCAAAATATGTACAAAATTACTGATTTATACGATCTGGACCATACGCTGGCGGCGGATTACCTGCGCCAGTACACCTATCCCTGGGAAGCCCTGAAGGGGATCAAGGAGTTCATCCTGGCCCTGGGCCCCACGCTGGATCCCGAAGAGTACACGGAAGTGGCGGAGCACGTGTGGGTGCACAAGACCGCGAAGGTCTTCCCGTCTGCGTACCTGGGCGCACCGTGCATCATCGGCCCGAACACCGAGGTGCGGCACTGCGCGTTCGTCCGCGGCAGCGCGCTGGTCGGCGCGGACTGCGTGGTGGGCAACTCCGTGGAACTCAAGAACGTGATCCTGTTCGACCACGTGCAGACGCCCCATTACAACTACGTGGGCGATTCCATCCTGGGTTATTACTCCCACATGGGGGCCGGCTCCATCACGTCCAACGTGAAGTCGGACAAGACCCTGGTCGTGGTGCACGGCGGCGACGAGCAGATCGAGACCGGTCTGAAGAAGTTCGGCGCCATGCTGGGCGACCACGTGGAAGTGGGCTGCAACAGCGTGCTGAACCCGGGCACGGTGATCGGCCGGAACTGCAACGTCTATCCCACCAGCTGCGTGCGGGGCGTGATCCCGGAAGGCAGCATCTGGAAAGATAGCGGCGAAGTCATCAAGAAGAGGTAATCATATGGGTAAATATTTCGGCACGGACGGCTTCCGCGGCGAAGCCAATATCGATCTGAACTACGAACACGCCATCAAGATCGGCCGCTTCCTGGGCTGGTACTACGGCGCGCGGCTGGACAAGAAGGCCAAAGTCGTCATCGGCAAGGACACCCGCCGCTCCAGCTACATGTTCGAATACGCGCTCTGCACGGGCCTGATGGCTTCCGGCGCGGACGCCTACATCATGCACGTCACCACCACGCCGTCGGTCTCGTACATCACCCGCGCGGATGATTTCGACTGCGGCATCATGATCTCCGCCTCCCACAACCCGTTCTACGACAACGGCATCAAGCTGCTCAACACCAACGGCGAAAAGATGGACGAAGAGACCATCCTCCAGGTGGAGAACTACCTGGACGGCAAGCTGGAGATCCCGCTGTCCACGCGTCAGGAAATCGGGCGCACCGTGGACTACGTGGAAGGCCGCAACCGCTACATGGGCTACCTGATGTCCATGTCCAAGTACAGCTTCAAGGGCAAGCGCGTGGGCCTGGACGTGGCCAACGGCGCGGCCTGGACCATTGCGGAGAGCGTGTTCGAAGCGCTGGGCGCCAAGACCATGGTCATCAGCAAGGAACCGGACGGCTTCAACATCAATACGGGCTGCGGCAGCACGCATATCGAAAAACTGCAGCAACTGGTGGTGGAGAACCATCTGGACGTCGGCTTCGCCTACGACGGCGACGCGGACCGCTGCCTGTGCGTGGATGAAAAGGGCAACGTCGTCACCGGCGACCACATCCTGTACATCTACGGCCTGTACATGAAGGAACGCGGCAAGCTCATCAACAACAAGGTGGTCACCACCGTGATGAGCAACTTCGGCCTGTACAAGGCTTTGGACGCGGTGGGCATCGAGTACGAAAAGACCAAGGTCGGCGACAAGTACGTGTATGAAAACATGGTCCAGAACGGCCACCGCATCGGCGGCGAGCAGTCCGGCCACATCATCTTCACCAAGTACGCGACCACCGGCGACGGCATCCTGACCTCCATCAAGATGATGGAAGTCCTGCTGGCGAAAAACAAGCCGCTCAGCGAACTGGCGGCGCCCGTCGTGTTCTATCCGCAGGTCCTGAAGAACGTGCGCGTCATCAGCAAGCCCGCCGCGCAGAACGACCCCGACGTGCAGGCCGCCGTGGCCGCCGTCAGCGAGGCGCTGGGCGACACGGGCCGCATCCTGGTGCGCGAATCCGGCACCGAGCCGGTCATCCGCGTCATGGTGGAAGCCGGCACGAAGGAGATCTGCGAAAAATACGTGGATCAGGTGATCGAGGTCATCAAGGAAAAAGGCCATCTGGCATAAAGTTTTATGACACCGGAGGGCGGGCGGCAGCGCCCGCCCTTCTCGCATCTGACGACATTTTCTGCAAAGGAGACGTTCATGATCGCCTTTACCTGTCCCCACTGCGGCGGAAGCATCCATTATGATATTTCCACGCAGGGCGCAAAATGCGAATACTGCGACAGCCTGATCACGCTGGAGGCCTACCAGGAATATCTGGACAAGAAAAACAGCTACCAGGCCACGGAACTGGTCTGCCCGCAGTGCGGGGCGGTGACGCTGAGTTATGACAACACCATTGCCACGTTCTGCAGTTACTGCGGTTCCTCCGTCATTTTTGACCGGCGGGTGCGCGAAGAGCAGAAGCCCGCGGGCATCCTGCCTTTCAATTTCAAGGAAAAGGCGGCGCAGAACCGCTACCGCGAAAAGACGGACAGCGTGCTGCTGGCTCCGGACTGGATGCGGGAAGAGGGGCAGCTGCAGATGACGGGGCTGTACGTGCCGTTTTACGAGTATTCCGCCGTGATGGAGCAGCCCGCCCGCTTCCGCTCCTCCGTCTCCCGCAACATCGGCCGCTACACGGAGGTGAGCGAATACGAGGTCCGCGGCACGGTCCGCGCGGATTACCGCGGCACGCGCTTCGACGCGGCCATGGCCTTCCCGGACGCGATGAGCGAGTCCGTGGACGATTTTGACTGGCAGCGCCTGGAGCCTTTCCGGGCGGCTTACGTGGCGGGCTTTTACGCGGACGGCAGCGACGTGGAGGGGGCGGAATACGACCCCGTGGCCATGGCGCTGGTACAGGACGATATCAATCACGCGCAGCTGAATTACAGCGGCATGACATTCCGGCCCGGCGAGGTCGCGAACGACGAAAACGTGATCCTGCGCCGCCGCAAAGTGCTGTTCCCGATGTGGCTGCTGACCCACCGCGTGGGCAAGGACCGCATCTGCTATGCGGCGGTGAACGGCCGGACCGGCAGCGTCGCGGCGGACATCCCGCTGGACGGCGGCAAATTCGTGAAGGTGAGTCTGATCGTGGCGGCGCTGATCAGCGCGTTCCTGAACATCGGTATGATGGAGATCGCGATCAAGCCGCAGGTGTTCCTGATCGGTTCCATGATCATCACCGCACTGTTCGGCGTCGCGCTGGGCGGGCTGGCGAACGATCTGTACATCCGCGAACACCATCTGGACGACATCGGGCGCGTGGGATACGAGACGTTCGCGTCGTCGCTGAAACGCAGCATTTTCCGCCGGAGCCGCCCGGCGCCGGAGCCGCGGAGACGCGGCTGCGCCACATGGGTCCTGATCGGACTGGGCCTGTTTTTCCTGGCTCCGATCTCGCTGGTGCTCCTGGAGAGCATCTTCCCGCGGCTCGGAAAGATCGACGCGGAAGTCTGGGCGACCCTGATCGTCTTCGTTTTCCTTACGCAGTTCCTCGCCTCCGCGGTCTCGAAAAAACTGCGGGGCGCCGGCGCGGGCGGCTGGCGCTTCAACGTGCCTAAATTCACCGCATTTTCCGTGCTCTGGAAGATCTGGCTCGCCCTGGCGGCCGGCGCGGCGGTCTGGTGCTCCGGCACCGTCGGCGACAACTGGTATTACGCTGCGGGCATCCTGAACATCGTGGTCTGTATCTGGGGTGCGATGGACCTGATCCGCAAGCAGAACCGCCTGGCCTCGCGCGAGATCCCCGTCTTCACGATGAAGAGAGGAGGCCGGGAATGAGCGCGCGGAAGAAAAAACCGAGAAAGTGGAACATCAGCAGAAGAACGCTGAACTGGCTGCTGATCGGCGCCATCGTGGTCATGCTGATCCCCTTTGCGTACGATTTCTACCTCGAACGGCGCAACGCGGCCGCGGACGCCTCGCAGCAGGCCCGGCAGGACAAAATCCTGATCCTGGACGACGCGGACATCCTGACCGCGGAAGAAGAGGAAAAACTGGCCGCGGACATGCTGCCCGTGACGGCATATTATCCGGCGGCTTTCGCCAGCACGAAGGATACGGGGAATACCTCCGCAGAACACTTCTCGCTGGTATTGTATAACCAGCTTTTCGCCAATGAGCCGAAGGGCGGCGTCCTGTTCCTGTTCGACTTCGATACGACGGATTCCGACGGCCGCCAGCTCTACATCCGGGTCTCGGACAACTCGGACAAACTGTCCGCCGCCAAATGCAATACCATCGCGGACAACGTTTTCCGCTACGCGCGGGACGGCAGATATTATGAATGCGCGGCCAAAGCGTTCTATCAGATGAACGAGGTCCTTTCCAGCCGCGCCGTGCCGCAGCCGATGAAGCACATGAGCAACCTGCTGATCTCCATCTGCCTGGCGCTGCTGATCGTTTTCCTGGTGAGCAACGCGCGGACGCAGATCAAGCGGCCCGGCGTGGTCTACCAGCTGGACAAGAACTCCAAACGGGACGTGCAGATGGTGAACGCTTCTAAGACGCTGATCAGGACGCGGCGGTTCCGCCGCTCCGAAGGCGGCGGCGGAGGCGGCCATTCCGGCGGCGGTGGCGGAGGC
>JAFRNR010000039.1 GCA_017430085.1 Lachnospiraceae bacterium
GGAAGCCGAAGCCCAGGGCGACGGAGGTCTCGGGCTCGTAGGTCAGGGAGGCATCGTTGAGCTGCAGGCGCTCCAGCGCATCGCGCAGGTCCGGGTATTTGGCACCGTCCGCGGGGTACATGCCGCAGTAGACCATGGACAGCACTTTTTTGTAGCCGGGCAGGGCCTGCGCGCAGGGGCGGGCCTGCTCCGTGACGGTGTCGCCCACGCGGGTGTCCTTCACGTTTTTGATGCTGGCGGTCAGGTAGCCGACCATGCCGGCGGACAGTTCGTCGCAGGGGATCAGCTGGCCCGCGCCGAACGTGCCGACCTCCACCACGTCGTACGCGGCGCCGGAGGCCATCATTTTGACGCGCGTGCCCTTGCGCACGCGGCCGTCCACGACGCGGAAAAAGACCACCACGCCGCGGTAGCTGTCGTAGAACGAGTCGAAGATCAGGCAGCGCAGAGGCGCGTCCGGATCGCCTTTGGGGGCGGGCAGTTTGTGCACCACGGCTTCCAGGACTTCGTCGATGTTGATGCCGTTCTTGGCGGAGATCAGCGGGGCGTCGTGCGCCTCCAGGCCGATCACGTCCTCGATCTCGTCGATCACGCGCTCCGGCTCAGCGCTGGGCAGGTCGATCTTGTTGATGACCGGGATGACCTCCAGGTCGTTGTCCAGGGCCAGGTACACGTTGGCCAGCGTCTGCGCCTCGATGCCCTGCGCCGCGTCCACCACCAGCAGGGCGCCGTCGCAGGCCGCGAGAGCCCGCGAGACCTCGTAATTGAAGTCCACGTGGCCGGGGGTGTCGATCAGGTTCAGCATGTATTCTTCGCCGTTTTTGGCCTTGTAGATCGTGCGCACGGCCTGAGCCTTGATGGTGATGCCGCGTTCGCGCTCCAGGTCCATGTTGTCCAGCACCTGCTCCTGCATCTCGCGCGCGGTCAGCAGGCCGGTGCGTTCAATGATCCGGTCCGCGAGCGTGGATTTGCCGTGGTCGATATGGGCGATGATGCTGAAATTGCGGATATGGTCCTGCGGTATGATCATATTCGGTTCTCCTCAAAATGGGTTGGCGGCCCGCCGGAACAGGCCCGGCGGACGGAAAAACGGGGCGGGCTTACGCGAAATACTTTAAGTTATCCTTGCCGCAGGACAGCTCTCCCGCCTCGATCCGGTGCACGATCTCGACGATCTTGTCGTTGACCGGCGTCGGCACTCCGGCCTTCCGGCCGGCGCGGCACACCACGCCGTTGATGGCGTCCACTTCGCAGGGCTTGCCCTTCTTGACGTCCTGCAGCATGGACGGCTCGATCAGCCGGTGCTTCTTCATCGCGATGGGCAGCAGCGCCTTCGCAAACGCCTTTTTCAGGCCGCTCTTATAATAAAACAGTTTGGTGATGTCCTTGCCCTGCACCGGCGCGAACTTCACGCCCGAGGCGCGTCCCACGTCCATGCATTCCTTCATGCAGGCCAGGGCGATCGGCTGCGCTTCCTTCGTTTCCGACACGTCGCCGAACGTGCCGCCCATCACGGTCCCCAGGCCGGAGAACGTCGCGTTGATCAGCAGTTTGGACCAGCGCGCGCCGAGCAGGTTCTCCTCGATCTCCACCGGGCACATCAGTTCCAGCAGGCCCTTGACCTCCTGCACTTTTTCCGGCGCCACGCCTTCCATGCCGCCCATGTGGAAGGACAGCGAGGCGGGATCCGAGGTCAGTTCGCACACGCCCGGCCCCTTCATGGTGGCGCCCCATTCCACGACGCAGCCGAGGGTGCGCGGCGTCCCGAGGATCTCCGCGATCTCCGGCTCCGGCAGCCCGTTCTGCATCGTCACCAGCACGCCGTCGTCCGCCAGCAGGTCCTTCAGCCGCGTCACGACCTCATGGTTGTGCAGCTGCTTGGTCATCAGGAAGATCACGTCGTACGGCCCTTCCATCTCCTCCGGCAGCAGCGCGCGCACCGGCACGTTCATCTCTACCGTCCCGCAGACGGTCGCCCCGTTTTCGCGGAGTGCCTCCACGTGGGCTTTATTGCGGTTGACCAGGTCGACCGGCTGGCCGTTCTTCGTCATGTAAGCTCCGAGCACGGTTCCCAGGGAACCCGCTCCGTAGATCGCACAATGCATGGTATTATCTCCTTTCGTTTACAGCAATGCCTTCGGCACGTATGCCTTCAGCCGGATCCCTTCCGGCGTGTATTCCTCCGCGACCACGTTGCCGTATTTGCGGATCCGGCCCACCAGGGAGGCTTCGGCGTAGGAAAAGACCCGGTCGATATAGACTTTCTGCTCCCGCAGGACGCGGGAGACAGCTTCTTTGAGTTCCGGAAGGCCGAGGCCGGTCTTCGCGGAGATGCGGAGGACTTCCTCCGCGCGCGAGTCGTAGAGGAACGCGTCGCCGAGCGGCAGGTCGCATTTGTTGAAGGCGGTGATGACGGGCTTGCTCTCCGCGCCCAGTTCTTTCAAGGTCTCGTAGACCGTTTCCATCTGCTGCTTCATGCGGGGGCCGGAGGCGTCCACGACGTGGAGGATGACGTCCGCGTAGGCGGCTTCCTCCAGCGTGCTCTTGAAAGCGTCGATCAGGTGGTGGGGCAGCTTGCGGATGAAGCCGACGGTGTCCGTCAGCAGCACTTCCTCCCCGCCGGGGAGGGGCAGGCTGCGGGTGGTCGGGTCCAGGGTGGCGAAGAGTTTGTCCTCCGCGAGGATGTCCGCGCCGGTCAGGGTGTTGAGCAGCGTGGATTTGCCCGCGTTGGTGTAGCCGACGATGGCCACGACCGGAACGGCCGCGTTTTTGCGCTTTTCCCGCTGCAGTTCGCGGTGGCGCACCACTTCCGCGAGGTCCGCCTTGAGGGTGGAGATGCGGCGGTGGATGGCTCGGCGGTCGCTTTCCAGTTTGCTTTCGCCGGGGCCGCGGGTGCCGATGCCGCCGCCCAGCCGGGACAGGGCCGTACCCTTGCCGGTCAGGCGCGTGGCGCGGTAGCGCAGCTGGGCCAGTTCCACCTGGATCTTGCCCTCGCTGGTGGCGGCGCGGCCCGCGAAGATGTCCAGGATCAGGAGGCTGCGGTCCAGGACCTTGACGTCCAGGACGTCCTCCATTTTGCGGGCCTGGGCCGGGGAAAGCTCGTCGTCGCAGATGACGCCGTCCGCGTGCAGTTCCTTCACGCGCTCCTTCAGTTCCTCCAGGCGGCCGGAGCCCAGGTAGGTCCCCGGGTGGGGCTGCTCGCGGGACTGCAGGAACAGTTCCAGGACTTCGGCGCCGGCGGTCTCCGCCAGTTCCTCGAGTTCCTTCAGGGAGGCCAGGGCCTCGTCCATGTCTTCGCCGGCGATGCCGACCAGGATGTATTTTTCAGCTTTCTGCTGCGTATCTGTCATGCTTTACTCACTTATTTCCCGCGGATCTACCGCAGGCTCACTTCGATCAGCGCCATCTCCACCGCGAGCGTCTCGTCCATTTTGCCGGTCCGGTGCGCGGTGTCGTAAGCCAGGCAGCGGCGCCATTTCTTCTCCCATTCGCGGGAGGAAAGGGCGCGGCAGCGGGGCAGGCTGTTCTTGACGGCGTAGTAATTGTAGCCGGTGGCCGTCTGCATGTCCTTCATGCTCAGGCCTTTTTCGTCCAGTTCGCGGAGCACGAAGAGGCGTCCCACCTGGGTGGTGATCATGCCCATGATCCTGCCGTTGGGCTCCTTCAGGGCCTTTAAGTCCGCGTACAGGCGGAAGGCTTCCTGCGGGCGGCCGGCCGCCATCGCGTCCACCATGTCGAAGATGCGGTCGCTCAGGCTCTGGTGCGTGATGGTCTCCACGTCCTCGCGGCGGATCTTCTTCGTGTCCAGCGTGTACGCCAGGAGTTTCTCCTTTTCGCAGGCGATGGTGTTCATGTTGCCGCCGCAGCGGGCCAGGAACATCTCCAGCGCGTCCGGTTCGATCTCGTAGCCCTCCTGCTCGAAGGACTTTTTCAGCGACCGCAGCAGGTCCGCCTCCGAAGGCGGTTCGCAGGCCACGCAGATCCCCCGTTCCCGGGCGGCTTTGAACAGCGGGCTCTTTTCGTCCGCCTCGCGTTCGATGAAAACGAGCACGGTGGAGTCCGGCAGCGCGTCCAGATCGCTCACGAGGCCTTCCGCGCCTTTTTTCGCCCAGCCGGTGTTCTCCAGCAGGATCAGGCGCTTTTCGGCGAAAAACGGGACGGTCCCGGCCAGGATGCGGATCTCGTCCTCGTCCGTGCCCGGCCCTTCCCGGTAGGTATAATTCAGTTCGTCCGACCCGGCCAGCGCGTCGCGGAAGGACTGCTTGATCTTCTGCCGCAGAAAATCCTCCGGCCCGTAGACCAGATAGATCGGTTTGTATTCTCCGGTTCTGATGTCCTTCTCGATGCGTTTCATGGGGTCGTCCGGCGTCCGCTCCGCCGCATTATTCATCGTCCGGCGGCTGCTCCGCCGCGTACTTTTATCTCAGGTATTCGATGGCCTGGTTCAGCAGTTCGTCCTCTTCCGTCAGCACGTCGTCCTCGCCCGTGATGTCCGGGTCGATCCCCACGCCGTGGAAATCGCGGCCCAGCGGAGAATAATAGTGCGCGATGGTCAGTTTCACGATACTGCCGCTGCCCGTATCCGTGTCGTAATACGACTGCACGATGCCCTTGCCGAACGTCGTCGTTCCCATCACCGTCGCGAGGTGGTAATCCTGCAGGATGCCTGTCAGCACTTCCGCCGCGCTGGCCGAGCCACCGTCCACCAGGACGACCATGTCGCCCCGGAAGATGGGCTCTTCCAC
This sequence comes from Lachnospiraceae bacterium, assembly GCA_017430085.1. Classification (GTDB taxonomy): domain Bacteria; phylum Bacillota; class Clostridia; order Lachnospirales; family Lachnospiraceae; genus UBA6987. The sequence continues at coordinate 4,746 of JAFRNR010000039.1, forward strand.
GGCCTTCTCCGTGTAAGTCTCGCCGCCCTTGTAATCCATGCGGAAGATCAGTTTGCCGCGGTCCACGAAATAGTCCGCGATGGACAGCACGCTGTTCAGCAGGCCGCCGGGATTGCCGCGCAGGTCCAGGATCAGTTTCTGCATGCCGTCCTGCTTCAGGTTTTCCAGCGCATCCAGCGCCTGGCGGACGGTCACGTTGTCGAACTCCGTCAGCTGCAGGTAGCCGATCTTGTCCGTCAGCATCTCATAAGCGACCGTGTCCACTTCCACCTTGCGGCGCACGCAGGTGATTTCCAGCGTATCGCCCGTGGCGGGGCGGTAAACGGTCAGGGTCACCGGCTCGCCTTCATGGCCGCGTACGTAGGTCACGATCTGCTCCAGCAGCATCTGGGTGACGTCCATGCCGTCCACGGCTTTGAAGATGTCGCCGGCCAGCATGCCGGATTCCCCGGCCGGGCTGTTGTTGAACACGCGGGTGACGGTGGATTCCATCGTCTCCGGGTCCTGCATGATCTGGACGCCGATGCCGCAGTACGAGCCGTCGGATTCCTGCTGCGTGGACTCCCACTCCTCCGCCGTGAGGTAATCGGAGTACAAGTCGCCGGAGGCGGCCACGAACGCCTTCAGCGTCTCGATTTCCACCTGCTGCTTCTGCTCAGCGGTCAGGCTGATCCTTTCGTCCACCAGGTCGCGGATCTCGCCCATGCGGTTCAGGAAATCGTCGTTCCACTCGATGACCGTGACTTCCGGGCCGTAATTCGGTTTCAGGTTCTCATATTCTTCCCAGTCGCCGCCGGCCAGCTCCACGTATTTCTGCAGGGCAGCCTGCTGCATGGTGCTCAGGTCATAGGGCAGGACCTGGACTTCGTCGAAGATCTCGGCCACGTCGTCCAGTTCGCGCAGGAAGGGGTCCGCGACGCGGTCGATGGTGCGGGGTTCGGCCGCCGTGGTCTGGGCCGAGGGATCGGCCGTCGTAGTTTCCGCCGCGGGAGTCTCCGTCGGCGCCGGCGCGGCCGTCGTCTCCCCGGGTTTGTCCGTAGGGATCGTCACCGGCGCGATGGCGGTGGACGTCTCTTCCTTATCCTGCGACGTCGGAGACACCGGTGCCGTCGTTTCCGTTCCCGGGCCGATGCTGCCGCGTTTTTCGGCGATGTTTTCCAGGAAGCAGGTCATGCCGAGCACGGCCAGCGCCCCGATCACGAAGAAGCAGAGAGCCCCGATCAGGAACCCTTTCCAGAATTTGTTTCCGTTCTTCTCTTCCATTTCTTTTCCCTACACTTTCAGATGCTTTTTGATGGAAAACAGGCTGCCCGCCAGACCGATGCCCAGGCTCAGCGCCAGGGAGACCGGAAGGATGACGGCAAAGACTTTCTGCCGGGGCAGGAAGGCGAAAATATTCGCCAGATTGACATATTTGTTGCGGATGCCCTCCACGACGGGCGGGTAGCCGAACCAGGTGATGAGCAGCGGGATCAGCGCGCCCAGCAGGCCGATCAGCGCGCCTTCGATCAGGAACGGCCCGCGGATGAACCCGTTGGTGGCGCCCATGTAGCGCATGATGTGGATCTGCTCCTGGCGCTGCGAGATCGTCATCGCGATGCCGTTGCTGATCAGCACCACGGCCACGATCACCAGCACGGCCAGGATCACGATCGTCGCGATCCGCACCAGCGAGGACGCGTTCTGCAGCGCGCCGGTCACGGCATTGCTGACGTTCACCTTCCGGACGCCGGACTGGCCCTCCAGCCAGGCGGCGAAGTCTTTCTGCCCGCCCGTATCGTCCAGGAAGATCTCATACGAGGCGGAATTGGCCAGCGGGTTGTTGTCCGCGAAGCCATCGGCCAGCTTTTCGTTGCCGGCGAAATAGACTTTTTTGTAATTCTCCCAGGCCTCCTCCGCCGAGGTGTATTTCAGGCGGCGGACCTCCTGGCGCGCGCTGATGCGGTTGCCCAAGTCCAGAATCTCCTGCTCGCTCAGGCCTTCCGTGAAAAATACGGTGATGCCTACGTTCTCCTCGGCTTCTTTCACGAAGTTGCCCAGGTTCAGCAGGATAGCGGCCGCGGCGTCGAACAGGAAGATGGTGAAGACCATGATGGCCAGGGAAAACAGGGAGGTCCCCAGGTGCTTGCGGATGCCCTTGAAGCTCTGACGGATCATGTAAGGCAGGTTACGCATCGCCGTAGCCTCCTTCCTTGACGTCGCTGACGACCGAGCCGTCGCGCAGGGTCACGACGCGCTTGCGGGCCTTGTCGACCACGGCCGCGTCATGCGTCACTACGATCACGGTAGTGCCGCCGCGGTTGATGCTCTCCAGCAGGCGGAGCACTTCTTCGGAACCGGCGGGGTCCAGGTTGCCGGTGGGCTCGTCCGCGAGCAGGTACATCGGCCCGTTGACCACGGCGCGCGCGATGGCGGCCCGCTGCTGCTCGCCGCCGGAAAGCTGCGAGGGCAGGCTGTCCGCCTTGTCCGCCATGCCGACCGTCTCCAGGATCTTGGGGATGCGGCGCTTCATGCCCTGCGGCGACGCGCCGACCACGCGCTGGGCGAAGGCCACGTTCTCATACACCGTGTAATCCTTCAGCAGGCGGAAGTCCTGGTAGACCATCCCGAAATGGCGGCGGTAATAGGGCAGCTTCGCGGGGCGGATCCGTCCCACGTTCACGCCGTCCACCACTACCGAGCCTTTGGTGGGCTTTTCCTCTCCCATCAGGAGCCGCAGCAGCGTGCTTTTGCCCGCGCCGCTTTCCCCGATGATGAAGACGAATTCGCCGTCCCCGATGGTCAGGTTGAAGTCGGTGAGGGCGGAACCGGCGGTCTGGTCATCATATCTTTTTTCCACGTTACGGAATTCGATCATGCGCCTATTGCTCCTTTGTTGTCCGCAAAAACTGAAATGGCAGGCCAAAATCCCGCCCTTCCGCGGATCATCGTATTATTTTACACTAAAACAGGGCCGGGGTCAAAGGTTTTTTGCCCATGCCCCGGCTTCCGGATCCGTTTTTGCTTTTATTTGTTTACGATTTATAGTCCGCCGCTTCGATATGATCGTCGTAGATGCGGATCTTCCCTTCCTTCAGCAGCCGGCCGGCGGCCCGCTTGAAGGCGTTTTTGCTGAGGGAAAGCTCCGTGCGGATCAGGGCCGCGTCGCTCTTGTCGCCGATGCCCAGGATCCCGCCGGCTTCGGCCAGATGCGCGAGGATCATTTCCGCGTCCGGCTCCATCTGCGCGTACGCTTTCTTCCGCGGCGACAGGTCCAGCTTGCCGTCCTCCCGCACGCGCATGACGCGGGTCTCGACCGGATCGCCGGGTTTCAAGCGCTCATACAGTTCCTGGCGCGGGATCAGGCCGAAATACTGGCCGTCCACGGCCACGAACGCGCCGATTTCCTCCTTCACCGCGTACACCGTGCCCGCGACCTTATCGCCCGCCTTGTACGGGCTGTCCGCGCGCAGCAGCCGGTCCACCCGCATGGTGGCGGCGAGACGGCGGCTCTTGTCGACGTACAGCGTGACCAGGACTTTCTGCCCCGGCCGGACTTCGCCCTTCGTCTCCTTGAACGGCAGGAACAGGTCCTTGGCCAGGCCCCAGTCCAGGAACGCGCCGATCGGGCTCGTCTGCTTCACGGTCAGCAGCGCGGTCTCGCCGAGCTGCAGCCGCGGCGTCTGCGTGGTGGCGATGAGCCGGTCCTCCGAATCCTTGTACAGGAAAACCGTCAGCAGGCTGCCGACGTCCGTGCCTTCCGGGACCTGTTTGCCCGGCAGCAGTACGGTCTCGGTTCCGCCGCTTTCTTTCAGGAATGCGCCGGCGTCCGCAAAATGATCTACGATCAGGGTCTGTGTTCCGCCCAGATTAAACATGCTTCTCTCCTTCTGGTGGGGTCCCGGCCGCCCCTCCGCGGCCGAAAAAAAGAGCCGGGACAAGTCCGCGGCTTCTTTCCAGGGCTACAAGGATTCGAACCTTGAAATGACGGAGTCAGAGTCCGTTGCCTTACCGTTTGGCGATAGCCCTCTGCGCTTTTTCAGCGACGAAAAGGATTATACAACCGGGTTCTGAAAAATGCAAGAGTTTTTTTTGCAAAAATCCGGAGTTTTTTGCAGTTTTTTGGCGCGCTCACCGGCCGGCGGTCAGGTCCCGGATCAGCGGGTCGCGGATCAGATGCTTCCAGACCGTGTAGGTGGCGCGCAGGAACGCCGGGTCCAGCGCGGCGGCGGATTCGATCAGCGGGCAGCAGTACGGGAGGGCTTCGTCCTGCCAGGTCAGGGCGAGTTCGCAGCCCGGCTCGCGGTAGACGACGGGGACGGGGCTCTCCTCGCCCTCCTTCAGGATGACCGGTTTCAGCGGGAAGGTGCGGCACTGGATCGGCCGCAGGGAGCGGCGGCAGTGCTCCGGGCCGGCGCAGTTGACATAGCAGACTTTGCCGTGCCAGGAGGGCGGGAAGTCGTATTCCTCCGTGCTCTGCAGTTCCCAGGTGAGCCAGGGGTCGCTGCGGTCATGGATCTTTTCTTCGCCGGGGAGGAGGTACAGGCCCATCTTCTCCGGCTCGTCCGTGCGGCAGCAGGCCGCGCCGCAGATCGTACCGCAGTCGAACGGGACCGGGGATACCCGGTCCAGCAGGCGGTAGATGGCGCGGTAGGTGTTTTTGCGGGTCTTGCCTTTGATCATGGTGATTGAGCTGCGGTCAGTAAGCGGCGGGCCGTCACACCGGGCGGCGGATGCGGCGGCGCGTGATCTCCACGAGGCCGAGGGCGGTCATGTCGGGGACCTGCGTGAAGACGGGGTCGTCCCTGACCAGGCCGCGCAGGTGCGCCAGCAGTTCGTCGTTCGCTTCCGGGCGTTTCATATTGATGAAGTCCACGAGGATCATACCGCTCAGGTTGCGGAGGATGAGCTGGCAGGCTACTTCTGCGGCGGCTTCTTTGTTGATGCGTTCGATCTGTCCGGGGGAGCCTTCCTCGTTTTTGCCGCTGTTGACGTCGATCACGGTCATGGCTTCGGTGTGCTCGATCACCAGATAGGCGCCGGACTTCAGCCAGACTTTGCGGTCCTTCGCTTCGCGGACCGCTTTTTCCACGTTGTAAAGCGCGGACAGGGACAGGTTTTCGTCCTGATACAGGCGCAGGCTGTCCTCCGGGAGGCGGCGGGCGCGGTAATACGCCTGCAGGTCTTCATAAACGGACGGGAGGTCCGTGATGACTTCGGTTTCTTCTTTGTTCAGGCCCTGGAGCCATTCGCGGTACAGGGGCTGGCCCTGCGACAGGCGGAGCGGGGCGGGGCTGTGTTCCGCCTTGCGGGTCAACGCGCGGTACTCTTCCGCCAGCTGCGCGGCTTCCTCCGCCAGGTGGTCCAGGGATACCTGTTCCGCGGCGGTGCGCAGGATGAAACCGGCTTCTTTCAGGAGCGGCAGCAGCCGTTCGTGGATGGCTTCGCGCTGGGGGCCGTCGAATCCGGCGCGGCGGGAGAAGCCCAGGAAGCCGGCGTCCGAGCTCAGGACGAGCCATTCGCCGGGGATCGTGATCTCCGGGGAGGCGGTGGGCAGTTTATCGCCGATGCCCTCCTGGTTGATCATGACCGTGATCTCCTGTCCGGGGCGGACCGGGTCATCCTCCTCCGTCAGATTCATGTAGGCACGATGGCCGCCGCCCAGTTCCAAGAATGCGTTTTTGAGGCCCCTGCTCACGTTCTGCACGCGTGCGCGGTAGACGTCGCCGATGCCCGGCGCGTCCTCCCGGCGCGAAAAAGCGAGGCGGTACGGGCGGCCGTCCTTCAGATGCAGGGTCAGGATCTCCTCCGGCCCGCGGGCCGTGATCAGCAGTTTTTCCATGTCAGACCTCCTCGCCGGCGGCGCCCAGGGACGTACCGTCCTCCCGCATCAGGTCCAGGCGGCGGACCGCCAGCGGGGCGATGCCGTCTTGCCCTTCCCCGGCGCGGATCAGTTCCTCCCAGACGCGCTCCGGCTTCACGTTGGCCTTGCTGCCGGCCGCGATCTCCAGGAACAGGGCGTCCGGCTGCACTTCTATCCGGTACAGACACGGCCGCAGATCCATCTCCACGGTCCGGGTCTTGGTCTCTTTTTCGATCGGGATGCTGTCCCGCGCCATCAGCCGTTCCGCGCCGCACCGCAGCGTTTCCTCCCACTCCGGACGGATGCCCAGGCGGTAGGACGCGCGTCCCACGCTGGCCATCGCGTTGCCGCTGCCTTCGGGCAGGATACGCACCGCGTAGACGGGCAGGTCGGCGGAGGTGGCGGCGCGCAGGCGGGGGAGGAGCTCATGAGCCGGGAACGGTCCTTCGGCACCGCCCTCCGGGCTCTGCTCAGGATGACACAGGGTGATCTCCGCGTCCAGGTATTCGCCCTCCGAAGAAAGCCCCAGCCCCAGCGGCAGCGCGAAACTCATGATGGGATGCGGCGAAAAGCCCTGCGAAAACGCCATCGGAATGCCCGCCCGCCGGAAGATCTTCTGGAACGTGCGCAGCACGTCCAGGTGGCCGATGAAGCGCAGCGCGCCTTCTTTTCCGAATTTCACCCGGATGATCATGCGCGCGCCTCCTTTGCTGTCGGGCAGATGCCGCAGCGGTAGCTTCCCGCGCCGCAGCCGCTGCACTGTTCGCGGCAGTTCGGGGTGACGACGCCCTGCATGGCGCGGTCCCATTCGCGGCGCAGGAACGCCTTTGTCACGCCGATGTCGATGAAATCCCAGGGGAACAGCTCGTCCGCGGGCCGCTCGCGCAGGGTGTAAAACTCCGGATCCACGCCGCATTCGCGGAAGGCCTGCTGCCATTTCGCGTCGTCGAAGCGCTCCGTCCAGGCGTCGAACAGACATCCCAGCTCGTAGGCGCGCCGGATCACGCGGCCGACTTTCCGGTCACCGCGCGCGAACACACCCTCCAGCACGGTCACGTCCGCGTCATGGTACTCATAGTGCAGACAGCGGGCGTTGACCTGGCGGCGGAAACCGTCCTTGACGCGGTGGGCCCGCTCCAGGTACTCCTCCCGCTTTTCCATCCGCGCCCACTGGAAGGGCGTGAACGGCTTGGGCACAAAGAACGAGGAACTGGCCGTGATCTGGATCTTGCCGCGGCGCTCTTCTTTCGGGATCTCGTCGAAAAACAGCGTGGCCGCGCGCTGGCACAGTTCGGGGATGCCCTGGCGGTCCTCCTCCGTTTCTGTCGGGAGGCCCAGCATGAAATAAAACTTCACCTTCGTCCAGCCGCCGTGGAACGCCATGGCCGCGCCGCGCATGATGTCGTCCTCGGTCAGGCCCTTGTTGATCACGTCGCGCAGACGCTGCGTGCCGGCTTCCGGCGCGAAGGTCAGGCTGCTTTTTTTGACGTCCTGCACCTTGCTCATCACGTCCAGGGAGAACGAATCGATGCGCAGCGAGGGCAGGGAAATATTGACGTGCTCCGCGGAGCAGCGCTCCATCAGGCCGGTGACCAGCGGCGCGATCCGGCTGTAGTCGCTGGAGCTCAGCGAACTCAGCGAGATTTCGTCGTAGCCGCTGTTCCGCAGGGAGCGGTCCGCGATCTCCATCAGCCGGCCCAGGTCCCGCTCGCGTACGGGCCGGTACACCATCCCCGCCTGGCAGAAGCGGCAGCCGCGGATGCAGCCCCGCATGATCTCCAGCGTCACGCGGTCCTGCACCGGCCGCACGAAGGGGACGATGGGGTTCTCCGGGTACCCGACACTGTTCATGTCCTTCACGATCACGCGCCGCACGCAGGCCGGCGCCTCCGGGACCAGCGGCGTGAATGCCGCCAGCGTCCCGTCCTCGTGATAGGACGGCTCGTACAGCGACGGCACGTAGATCCCCTCGATCCCCGCCGCCGCGCGCAGGAACTCCCGGCGGGACGCTCCTGTCTTCTTCATCCGGATGTACAGGTCGAACAGCGCGCCGTACACCACTTCGCCTTCCCCGATGTAAAACAGGTCGAAGAAGTCCGCGATGGGCTCCGGATTGTACGTGCACGGCCCGCCGCCGATCACGACCGGGTCGTCCTCCGTCCGCTCCGCCGCCTCCAGCGGGATCCCGGACAGGTCCAGGATCTGGAGCACGTTGGAATAGCACATTTCATACTGCAGGGTGATGCCGAGGAAATCGAAGTCCCGCACCGGATCCTGGGATTCCAGCGCGAACAGCGGGATCTGCTTTTCCCGCATGATCCGGTCCAGGTCCGGCCAGGGCGAATAGACCCGCTCGCACCAGACGTCCGGGCGGCGGTTGAACATATCGTAAAGGATCTGCAGGCCCAGGTTCCCCATGCCGATGTCGTACACGTCGGGGAAGCAGAAGGCAAAGCGCAGATCCACTTCGTCTTTATTTTTCATCACCGCGTTCAGTTCCCCGCCGACGTAGCGGGCGGGTTTTTCCACGGTGTTCAGGATCTCTTCCGATAAGGCCAGTTTCCGCATTTATTCTCTCTCGTCCAGGTCTTTCTGCAGCAGGGGCAGGAAATGCGCGGGCGCGCCGGCCCCCTCCCGGATCACGTAATCTTTGTCCAGCTCCGCATACAGGAAGCTCTTGCGGCCGCCCTGCTCCGCGCGTTCCCAGAAATGCTTCAGGTCGCGGAAGGGCAGGTAGATCATTTCATCGCGCCCGGTGAAGAACAGGAGCAGGAACGCGATGCCGTCCTGCGCCTCGAAGTCCCGCATGAAGCGATACTGGTGGTCGTGGATGTTCTGCAGCGGGAATGTGTCCGCCTTGCATTCCTTGGCGTCGAAGCACACCGGGATGCCCTGCACCGTGCCGATGTAGTCCACGGTGCTTTTCGCGTCGAAATACGCCAGCGTGATGTGGCGGGTCTCTTTGTCGATGTTGATCGGGGTGATGGGGGTCGGGATCTTCTGGATCACCGCCAGCCCGTCCTCGCGGTAGCGGTCGATGGTCAGGTTCACCATCGCCTCCAGCGTGGAGCCCCTCAGTCCGTGATTATTCGCCATGGCCGCCTCCCAATGCCTCCAGGGCCCGCCGGAAATAGGCCGGGTACGGGGCAGTGAATTGCCGGCCCGCCAGCTCCTGCCAGAGGGCCCGCGCCGTTTCGGACAAGCTCTCCTCCGCAGCGGCCGGCGGGAAGACCACTTCCCGGCTGTGCAGCAGCTGCAGCCGCAGGTCCAGGCCCGTCCGCCGAGCGATATCGCGCGTGAACGCCGCGTCGCCGTACTTGCCGTCGCCGAGGATCGGATGGCCCAGATACGCGAGCTGCGCGCGGATCTGGTGGCTCTTGCCGCTGATCAGCTGCACGCGCAGCAGATCGGTTCCGCCCGCCAGATGCGCCAGCGGCTCCGCCCGCAGGATGATGGGGCGGGCGCCTTCTTCCGGCTGCTCCGAGATCAGCGCCCGGTTCTCCGCTTCCTCTTTCCGCCAGTACAGCGTGGACGTGAATGCTTCCTCCACCCGGCCTTTTGCCAGGCAGACATAATATTTCTCCGTCAGCCGGCTGCGCAGCAGATACGACAGCAGCTGCTGGCCCGGCAGCGTTTTCCCCGCCAGCACCAGACCGCTGGTATTGCGGTCCAGCCGGTTCGCCGCGGACGGTGTGAATCCGGACGACGCCGGCCCTGCCTGCGCGCTTACATACGCCGCGATGCGGTCCGTCAGCGAATCGTCCCCCGCCGACGCCTTCTGCGTGAGCAGGCCTGCGGGCTTGTTGACGATCAGGACGTGAGCGTTTTCAAAAACGACATCCAGCGGTTTCGCCGCCGGGGACGGGGACGGCTTGGTTGCCGGACCCGCTTCTCCCTGCCGGCTGCCCGCCGCCTGCTCTCCCGCCATCTTCGCAAACGTCTCCTCCGAAAAGAACACGTTCACCACATCGCCCTCCGCCAGTTTTTCGCTGCCGGCCGCTTTCGCGCCGTTCAGCGTGATATTCTTCTTCCGGAGCATGCGATAAAGGAAGCCTTTGTCAGCTTCCTTGAAATAACGCAGCAGATACTTATCCAGACGCTGGCCCGCGTCCAGGGGACCGATGGGCAGGTTCCGCAAAATGTTCTCCGATCTTTACAAACTCATGCCCAGCAGTTGTTCCTGGGCCTTCTCCACCAGTTTCACCTGGTCTTCCGGGATCTCCTTATTGATCTCCAGCAGGCGGTTCCAGTACTCCTGCCAGTCCGTATAGATCTTCAGGCGCAGGTTCACGCCCTTTTTCCGCAGGCGGACGATGCAGTCGGATTCCACCGCCACGCGCTCCGCTTCCTTCACGGACGGCGCGTACGCTACGATCGCGTTCTGATACACCGTCACATGCTCCAGGAAATGCCGTTTACCCTTCTCATCCACATACATGAGATGGAACAGGACCAGGCCGTTATCCTCATATTCCTTCGCCTGCTCCCGCTTCACCGGGTCCAGGGGCTTGCCCTTCAGCAGGGCGATATAGGTCACCAGGAAGTTCGCGGTGGGCAGGACCATCAGGATGCCCGGGATGGTCAGGAGGTTCTTGGTCGTATGGTAAACGATCAGGCCCGCGGCGACGAAAGCCGCCACGAAAAACGCGCAGACCAGCGTGATGCGCAGCTGCTGGCGCTTCCGGGCCTCCAGGTACTCATACTGTCCCTTGGCATAGGGATTGCTGAAAAACGATCTCATAAAATCTCCATAAAAAAGAGACTGCGGACAGGGTGGCCCCTCTTCGCAGTCCGTGACCGGTCTTAAGTTATGCCTCTTCGGGTTCCGGAGCCGCTGCTTCGGCCGGTTCCTCCGCTTCGGCGCCTTGCTGGTTGCGCAGTTCCTGGCGGTTGGAAGCGACGACGTCGTAGCTGGCCTGCATCTGGTTGAAGAAGGAATTGAAGCGGCTCTGCAGGCTGTCCATCGAATGGCCCAGGAAATCCTGAAGGCCGGACAGAAGGGAGTCGGTGTAGCTCATGGCGCTCTGACGGATCTCGTCCGCTTCCAGGGTCGCGTCATTGATCATGTTCTGCGCCTTCTCTTCCGTTTCGGACATCAGCTGGCGGGCATCCGCGTAAGCGGTCCGCATGATCTCGCTGTTGCTCACCATCTCTTCTTTCAGACGCTTGGCTTCCACCAGCGTTTCTTCCGCCTGGCGGCGCGCCTCGGTCAGGATCTCGTCCTTGTTGGCGATGATCTTCTGATATTTTTTGATCTCTTCCGGGGTGCGCATCCGCAACTCCACCAGCATATCGTCGATCACGTCTTTCTCGACCACGATGCGCTTGTTGTTGGAGAAGGTCTGGGATTTGCAGCCATCCAGATACTCTTCCATTTCGTTGATGATTTGTTCGATTCTGCTCATAACTTCTTCCTCCGGCTCCCTGCTCTTGCCTTTATTGATCTGATTCGGATAATTGCCTGTATTTTTCCGCCACGAGGGGGGCCAGCCCTTCCGGGACGAAGGCGCTCACGTCGCCGCCGCCGGATGCCACCTCCCGCACCATGCTGGAACTGAGGTACGCATAACGCAGGTCCGTTCCCAGAAATACGGTGTCCAGACCGGGCTCCAGCACGGTCAGGCCCTGCGCCACCTTGATCTCCGCCTCAAAATCCGCGGCATCCCGCAGGCCGCGCAGAATGTGGCGGATGCCCAGCTGCCGGCAGAAATCCACCAGCAGACCGCTGAAACTGACCACTTCCACGTTGGGAATGTCCTCTGTTATTCGACTAATTATTATAACACGCTCTTCGACGGAAAACAACGATTTTTTATGCGGATTCACCAGGACGCCCACATAAACTTTATCGAAGATCCGGGCCGCGCGGCGGATCAGATCCAGATGGCCCAGCGTCAGCGGATCGAAGCTGCCGGGGTACAAGACCGCCTTTCCTTTTGAGGCTTTCATGCTGTGGTCTCCTTCCGTTCCAGGAACATGTGCTTGTTGTTTTTATAGATCTTCTCGCGCCGGACGGTCAGGCCCCAGTCCTCCAGTTCCGGGATCTCCCGTTCCGCGCGGGTCTCCAGGATGATCACGCTGTCGCGCGTCACCAGGGGGGAATCCGCCAGCAGCGGCAGGACCGTCATTTCCAGGCCGGCATCGTACGGCGGATCCAGAAAAATGATGTCGAACGGCACGCCTTTCGCGGAGAGGCGTTTGACTGCCGCCGCGGCGTCCGTCTGCAGCAGGACCGCTTTGTCCGCCAGATGCGTGCGCTCCAGATTATCGCGGATGACGGCGCAGGCCTGCCGGGAATTGTCCACCAAGACCGCGTCCCGCGCGCCCCGGCTCAGGGCCTCGATGGCAATGCCCCCGCTGCCCGCGAACAGGTCCAGGAAGCGGCTCCCCTGCACGATCGGCTGCAGGATATTGAACAGCGTCTCCTTGATCTGGTTGGAGGTAGGCCGGGTATGATCCCCGGGAAGCGTTTTCAGTTGTATGCGTCTGGCCGAGCCCGCGATCACCTGCATAATGTCCGATTCTCCTCGGTTTTAGGATACTCTGTCCGCGTCCGCTTGTCAAGAGAGGGGACTTCCCGTGAAAAACAAGAAAAATTTCCTGATATTGACATCTTTTTCTTGTAAAACAAATAAAATGATGCTACAATGTTGATGAATACAGTGGAATATCAGCAAAGGAGGAGCTTATGTTGACCGAAGGCAGCATGGTATACTACGGCTTAAACGGCGTATGCTGTGTCATGGGGACCGTCGAGGAAAAATTCGACGGTACATTAAGCCGCTATTATGAGCTCCATCCTTATTTCCGCAAGAGCGAAGTCATCTACCTGCCCGAAAACAACGAGACCCTGCTGGCCCGTCTCCGCCCGCTCCTCAGCCGCGAAGACATCGCCCGCATCCTCGAAGACTGCCCGCAGGTCGAATGTCCCTGGGTCGAGCCCGAGCCCGTGCGCCGGGACGCCTTCAAGGCCATCCTCCGCAGCGGCGACCAGCTGGAGATCATCCGCCTGATCCGCACCCTCTACGAACGCAAGAGGCAGCTGACCGCCTGCGGCAAAAAGCTCCGCACCAGCGACACCGCCTTCCTGAAAGACGCGGAACGCCTGCTGAACGAGGAATTCGCCTTCGTCCTGGAGATCCCGCCGGCCGAAGTACCGGCCTATATAAGAGAACACATGCCGGAGTAAGCCCGGCGTACCGCCCGAAAACAAAGATGACAGGGGTCTTACCTCTGTCATCTTTGCATTTATTCATCTGCGTCTTCTGTCCTGCGCCACGCTTTACCTCGGCCCGTTACTGCACGCCCAGTTCCGCACATTTCTTCATGTTCCAGTCAAGCCACGCCGCGTAAGTTTCGGTGAAAGATTTCCCCCACACTGCCTCAAAACCATCCGGATCCGTACTCAGGTTTTTCATGAACGTATCTTTCGAGTACGTGTCGATCAGGTACGCCGTGATACAGGCCGCTTCGTAATGGGAGACGTGCCGGACGGACGGGTTTTTCTGGATCTCCTCCGTGCGCACTTCCATGATGTCCGAGACGGAGAAGTACCGGCTGCCCAGCAGGCCGCCCTGCGCCTCAAAGCCGGCTTTGCCGAAATAGTATTTCTGCAGGTCGGCGCAGTTTTCCGCTTCGTCCCAGGCGCCGTGCTCCTTGGCGAAGGCGATCATTTCCTCGGGGAGGGAATCCGCCGTGTTGATGCTCCGGTTCATACGGTTTTTGCAGACGATTTTCGAAACGTATTCCGCGATGCCCTCCGCATAGAGCCCACTCGTCGCGGGCGTCTGCAGGCAATGGATCGTAAGATAGTGGACGTACTCGTGCAGCAGCGTGCCGTTCGCCATGTCCCACCCGGTAAACAGTTTGATGAAATTGCCCGTCCTGCTATAATACGCGCCGGCACTCTCCGAAGCGGCGGCATTCCCGCAGAAATCCGTGTAAATATCGATCACGGGGACTTCCTCCGGAATGTATCCCTTGAGCGCTTCTCTCGCGTCGGCGAAATCCGCCTCCTGCTTCTCCAGGATCGCGTACAGGCCGTCATAATAGGCCTGCTCGCCCAGCAGCGCGATGTCGTCCGCGGAAAGATACCAGGTCGCGGACAGGGTGTGCACCACGTAGGGATATTTGTCCTTGTCACCGCCTTTGTTCTCTTCTTTCACGGGCTTGGCGGGTTCTGAAGGAGAAGCGGGGGAGCCGCCGCAGGCAGAAAGCAGCAGGACGGTAACCAGCAGGATCGCAGTGAACCATTTTTTGCGTTTCATGGGAAAATCCTCCAATAGTTCGTAAAGTGCTATATTGCAGAGCTGTTTTTAAACTTCAAACGAAGTTTATCAAATAATGGCAGCGATGACCGCTTCCGCGGTCTTCATGCCGTCCACGGCGGCGGAAGTAATGCCGCCCGCGTAGCCGGCGCCTTCGCCGCAGGGGTAGAGGCCCCGGATATTACTTTCGCCGGCGGTGTCGCGGAGGATGCGGACCGGGGAGGACGTGCGGCTCTCGACGCCGCAGAGTAGGGCGTCGGGGCGATCAAAGCCGGGCAGACGGCGCGCGAACTGCGGCATGGCGTCAGTCAGCGCGCGGGTCAGGAAGTCCGGAAGGACGTCACGGAGGTCCGCAAAATCCCAGCCGCCTTTGCAGGCGGGGCGGACTTCGCCCAATGCGGAGGAGTCGCGGCCGGCCTCAAAATCGCCCCAGAGCTGCAGCGGGATCTTCCCGCCGCCGGCACGCCAGGCCGCGGTCTCCAGTTTTTCCTGGAGTTCCATGCCGCCGAACAGGCCGGCGTCCGCAGTATCCGACGGGCGGATCTGCACCGCCAGCGCGGCGTTGGCGTTTTCGCCGTCCCGCGCCGCGTCGCTCATGCCGTTGACGCACAGGCGGCCGGCCTCGGAGGAAGCGTTGACCACGTAGCCGCCGGGGCACATACAGAAAGAATAGACGCCGCGGCCGTCCGCGGCGATTGCGGTCAGTTTATAGTCCGCAGCGGGCAGGAGATCCGGCGCGCCCTCCCCGTACTGGAGGGTGTCGATCTGCGCCTGCGGATGCTGGATGCGGACGCCCATGGCAAAAGGTTTCGACTCCATCGCGGCGCCTTTTTCCCGCAGCAGGCGGAACAGGGCGCGGGCGCTGTGGCCGGGCGCGAGGATCAGGGCGTCCGTCCCGGTCTCCCGCCATTCCTGAGTTTCCGTATTCTCCGTCACGATCCCGCAGACGCGGCCGTCCCCGATCACCAGGTCCGTCAGGCGCGTATGGAACAGGATCTGGCCGCCGGAGGCCAGGATCTCCTCCCGCAGGCCTTTCACCACGCGGCGCAGCACGTCCGTGCCGATGTGGGGCTTGGCTTCATAGCGGATGCTTTCCGGCGCGCCGGCGCGGATGAACGCGTCCAGCATCCAGGCGATGCGGCCGTCCGCGTCGCGGATCCCGCTGGAGAGTTTCCCATCCGAGAACGTCCCGGCGCCGCCCTCGCCGAACTGCACGTTCGACCAGGGTTTTAAGGGGCCGCCTTCCCAGAAGCGCTCCACATCCTGCTGCCGCTCTTCCACCGGCGCCCCCTGCTCGATCAGCAGCGGCGCCAGCCCGGCCTTCGCCAGGATCAGGGCGGCGAAAAGCCCCGCCGGGCCGGCGCCGACAACGGTCACGCGCGGCGCGGCCTCCCCTTCAAACCGGGGCGGCTGATACCGCTTTTCCTGCACGGGCGCGGCTTTCAGCGCGCGGTTCCGTTCGCAGAACGCCTTCTCCTGCTCCGGGCTGCCCCAGACGGCGTCCACGGTGTATACGGAGAAGATCTGCGGCTTTTTCCGGGCATCCAGACCGTGCCGGACGATCTGATACGCCGGCAGACTGCCTCTGAACAGTTTTTTCAGCCTGGCCTCCAGCGCGGCCCGCTCCGCTTCGGGCGGCCCCACCGGGACTTTGATCTCCGATATTCTCAGCATTCTGACTCCATACGATAAATCGATCGGCATGCGGCCGCATCCTTCACGGAACAAAAACGGCCGCCTCCGCTCCTGCGGCCTTACTTATGATACGGTTCCCCCCGGATGATCCGGAAGCTCCGGTAGATCTGCTCGAGCAGGATCACCCGCATCAGCTGGTGAGGGAACGTCAGCCGGGAAAAGCTCCAGGCCTCGTCCGCCCGGGCCATCACCTCGCGGGAAAGGCCCAGCGAGCCGCCGATCACGAAGCACAGGTGGCTTTTCCCCGCCAGCCCCAGATCCGCGATGCGGCGTGCCATGGCCGGCGAGTCCTGCTGTTTCCCTTCGATCGCCAGCGCGATCACGTACGCGTCGCGCGGCATCCGGGCCAGCAGCCGCTCGCCTTCCCGCTGCCGGATCTGCTCCTCTTCCTTTTCCGAGGCGCGGTCCGGGGTGGGCTCGTCGTCCGCTTCCGCCAGTTCCAGTTTCACATAACGGCTCAGACGCCGGGCATATTCGTCCAGCGCCTGCGTCCAGTATTTTTCTTTGATTTTTCCGACGGAAAGGATCGTGATCTTCATAGCGTCAGTTCTGAAAACGGCCCGTCCTTTACACCAAACGGCCTTCGACCGGCTTGCCGGCCAGGAAGTCCAGCACGTTCTGCGCCGCGATGCGGGAGGTGGCGACGGCTGCTTCCTTCGTAGTCGGCGCGTAATGCGGCGTGAGCAGCACGTTGGGCATGTGGAACAGCGGATTTTCCGGCGGGCAGGGCTCGACGGCCGTGACATCCAGGCCGGCGCCGCCGATGTGGCCGTTCTGCAGAGCCGCAATCAGCGCTTCCTCGTCGATCAGCGGGCCGCGGCCGCAGTTGATGAAGATCGCACCCGGCTTCATCAGCGCGAATTCCCGCGCGCCAACGCTGCCGGCCGTCTCCTTATTGAGAAGCGGATGGAGCGTCACGAAATCGGATTCCGCAAAGACGCGGTCGCGGTCGCTCACCAGTTCCGTGCCTTCGGGGACTTCGGTAATATACGGGTCATAGGCCAGTACTTTCATATCGAAGCCGCCGTGCGCCATTTTGGCGATGCGGCTGCCGATGCGGCCGCAGCCGATGATGCCGAGTGTCTTCCCTGTGAGCTCGATGCCCGGCGCGCAGTTCTTCGCCGCGAAGCCGATCTCGCGGTACTTGCCGCAGACGGTCGGCAGATTCTTCGCCAGGGCGATCAGCATGGCAAACGCGTGCTCCGCCACCGACGTGCTGTTGGCGCCGGGGGCGATCGTCACCGCGATGCCGCATTCCTTCGCCGCGTCCATGTCGATATTGTCCACGCCGACACCGTGCTTGGAGACCAGTTTCAGCTTCGGGCAGCCCTCCAGCAGCCGGCGGGTCACTTCCGCGATGCGCACCAGCAGGATATCCGCATCACCGACCTGTTCCGGCGTGATCTCCACGCCGCCGCCCAGGCCGAGTTCGGTCACTTTATGTCCGGCGGCCGTCAGCAGCGCGACGCCGGCCGGATCGATCTGTTCCGTAATAACGATCTTTGCCATTTTTTATGCCTCCTTCAGTTCCAGCCCGTAAGGCGCGCCCAGGGAAACCAGTTCCGCGTACACTTCATCTGGAATGTCGATCCCGGCTTCCGCCCGTTCCGCGGCAAAGCGCAGTTCCCGCTCGCCGGGCATCAGGATCTCGCTGAAGCCGTCCGCTTTCTTTAAGGCTTTGACTTCGGCCGACGTGGCAGAAACGCCGCCGCGGAATACGTCCAGGTCGATGAAATGCGAGACGTCGATCGCGCCCAGGAAATGGCCGACGCCCTGCGGCGCATCGAATTCATACAGGTCGTGCAGATGGGTGGCCGTGCCTGCGCCGGACAGCACGCCGGCCAGCAGCTCCACGATCATCGCGATGCCGCTGCCCTTGGGGCCGCCGATCGGGACCAGGGAGCCCTTGCGGCCTTCCGCGGGATCCGTCGTGGGCTTGCCGTCCTTATCCAGCGCCCAGCCTTCGGGGATCGACTGGCCGAGTTTCTGCGCCAGGATCAGCTTGCCCAGCGCCACTACGGACGGCGCCATGTCCAGGACCACGGGCATACCGTCGGACGGGACCGCCACGCAGACCGGGTCCGTGCCCATGAACGGCTCGGAGCTGCCGAACGGCGCGATCTTCGCGGTCAGGTTGGTGCAGCAGAAGCCGATCATCCCGGCCGCCGCCGCTTTTTTGGTGTAGAACGCCGCCGCGCCGAAGTGGTTGGAGTTCTTCACGGTCGCGAAGCAGGCGCCGGTCTCCCGCGCTTTCTCGATGCAGCGCTCCATCGCATAGCTCGCGCTCATGGCGCCGAGGGTATTGCCCCCGTCGATGGCCAGCGCCGAAGGGCTCTCGCGCAGTACTTTGATCTCGTTGCCTTTGGCGACCAGGCCCTTCTCCACGCGTTCCATATAGATCGAAAGGCGGCTCACGCCGTGCGTGCTGACCCCGGTCAGATCCGCGTCGACCAGCATATCGGCGACGGCCTTTGCGCATTCCGGATCGATCCCTTTTGCTTCCATGACCTGACGGCAGTACTCATTGAGCCGGCCGGCGGAAAAATGTTTCATCGTAAGCCTCCTTGTATTTGTTCTTGCCCTCATTATAGAGGAAGCGAACGGCCGTGTCAAAGACCGAAACGGTCAATATATTATTCCTTTTCAGTTATAATATTTACAAAACAGGCGGATTTTCATGCCTGAAACGATATTTTTCATTGACACAGGACCGTTTCCTTCCTATATTGATGACAGAGAGAGGTGACTGCCCGTGATCCCCGTGAATAAAAATCCCGAATACTTCCTGGCCGTGGCCGAGACCCGGAGCATATCCAAAGCCGCGGCAAAGCTTTTCGTATCCCAGCCTTACCTCAGCCGCCACGTCATCCGGCTGGAAAAAGATCTGGGAGTCCGGCTGCTGAACCGGGAGAAAGTGCCCCTCAGCCTCACGCCGGCCGGCGAGATCTACGCGCGTTACCTGGAAAGCAGCCGCCAGATGCTCCGGAAGCTGGAGCAGGACCTGGAAGCGGTCTCCGGTCAGAGCCGGCGCACCCTGCGGCTCGGCTTCAGCAACTGGCGCGCCGGCACGCTGCTCCCCGAGGTCATCCCCGGCTTTTTATCGGCTTATCCGGACGTGTCCCTGGAGCTGACCGAAGTCCCGAACAATCAGCTTTACCGCCTGATCGCGGAGGATAAGATCGACTTTGCCATCATGAACGTTTCCGCGGACCTGCCGGACTACGTCACGGCCGAGACCATGATGTATGAAAAGATCCTCCTGGCCGGCAACCGCCGCGACCCGGCAGCCGCCGCGCTGCTGGAACAGAAAAACGCGGGCCTCTCTCCGGATCTGCATCTCCTGGAAGAAGCCCGCGTGATCATGCTGCCGCCCGATACGGCGCTCGCCTCGCGGGCAGGCAACTATCTGGATAAACAGCACATCATCCTGCGGAACGTGATCCGCACCTCCAACGCGTCGACTGCCCTCAGCCTGACCGCCCAGAACCTCGGTTTCTGTTTCCTGAACGAGACCGGCGTCCACGCCGCCCCGAACGCCGCCGGCCTGCTCTTTTTCGATCCCGGTTCCGACGACCTGATCTACCCGCTCTGCGTCGTCTACAAGAAGAAAAGCTTCCTGACGCCGATGGTGCGCGCGGGGATCGACATGATGACGGACTTTTACCGGACGCGGTACCAGAAATCTTTCACGATCTCCTGAATCCTGCAGTCACGGCTCCCGCACCGCCAGCAGGTCCAGCGCCGCCCGGATCTTCCCCTCGAACGTCTCCGCCGGCACCAGCGCGATGCCCTCCTCGTCCCCCAGGACGATCAGGCGCTGCCCGCCCGTCAGGCCGAATTTGTCCCGCGCCCCTTTCGGGATCACGATCTGCCCGCGGTCGTTTATCGTGACGGAGCCCCAGATATTCTTCCCTTCCGGCGCCGGCGGGAGCTGCCCGATCCCCTCTGCCGTCTCGGTCCGGAGCAGCCCGTCCACCGTCGTCCCGTACACGCGCGCCAGCGCCGCGCACTTTTCTACGTCCGGGATCGTGCTTCCCTTCTCCCACTTGGCGTACGCCTGCCGCGAGATCCCGATCCGGTCCGCGATCTCCTCCTGCGAAAAACCGTGCAGGTTCCGCAGCATCACCAGATTTTCCTTCAGCATGGGAAGCCTCCTTTACAGATCGATCTTTTCAAAATTCTTACAGGCCGTCCGGTAAGATAACCATGTCATCAGGCCAAACAGCACCGCGCCGCCCGCCAGCAGGGCCAGCTGCAGGCCCAGATGCTCCGTCCCGAACGCGTTCACCGCTTCCAGGCCGGGGATATGGTGCAGCGCCTCGAACACTATGATCATCAGGAACGCCGCGATGATATACGTAACGAACGGCTTTCCGAGCTTGTACGCGGTCTTGAAAAAGCCGCCCACGAAGATCAGGTTGAACAGCCCGAAAAGGAACAGCGCCGCCCCGAGCGCGAACAGGTTGGCGTTCATCATTACATTCGTCCGGTACACCGGCGCGTCCTTCAGCGCGGTCATCCGCAGCGCTGTGACGACCGCCATCAGCAGCAGCGCGCAGCCTTCGATAAAGCAGACGAACAGGTATTTTCCCTTGACCACACTGCTTTTCGCGACAGGCAGCAGCGCGGAGAACACGATGTCGTTCGCCTCCCGCGCGGCCTGGAAACTGTGGAACAACCCCAGCGTCACGAAGAACACGCCGCACAGGATCGGGTACCCGGGCACGAAAAACATCAGCCCGAACGCAATGAACAGAAACGCGAGCGGCGATGCGCTCAGCTTGATCTCTTTCCGCAGGATGTCACTCATTCCGCTCACCCCTTTCCATCCGCAGCATCGTATCCTCCAGGCTCTCCCCTTCCCGGGAATAGCGCGCGGCAAACTCCTCTTTCGGCAGGGCCGCGACGATCTCCCCTTTGGAGATGTAAACGATGGTGTCCGCGCATTTTTCAATGTCCGAAATGATATGCGTGGAGAAGAACACCGCCACGCCTTCCTTCTTCAGTTCCGTGAACAGATCCAGCAGTTCGTTCCGCGAAAACGGATCCAGCCCGCTGGTGGGCTCGTCCAGGATCAGGACCTCCGCGCGGTGCGACAGCGCCAGCAGCAGGTTGACCTTCACTTTCATGCCCTCGGACAGTTCCAGCGGCGTTTTCTGCTCGTCCAGGCCGAACATTTCCAGGTATTTGCGGTACGCGGCCTCGTCCCAGCTCCCGTAAAAGCGGCGGATGGTGTCCACCAGGTCCCGGAGTTTTTTCCGGGGATACCAGTTGACGGTCCCGGTGGAATAGCCGAGGCGCTGCTTAATTTCCGTCTCGTTCCCGGCCAGCGGCTTCCCGAAATAATCCACCTCGCCGCCGTCGGGATGGATCAGGTTCAGCATGGCTTTGATCGTCGTCGTCTTACCCGCGCCGTTCCGGCCGATGAAACCCGTGATCCGGCCTTCCGCGACGTCGAAGGACACGTTTTTCAGTTCGAATGAGGGGTACTTTTTGGTGAGTCCCCGCACGCTTACGATACTCATAAGGCCTCCGAAAAGTTTGATTTATGGGATTATTGTAATGCGCAGTTGCGGGAAGGTCAACCAACTGCAGATGACAGAATTTGGGGATTTTTGTTATTTTTGGTTGCATGGAGGGGGATATCCAGCTTTCGAAACGTGTTTCACAGCCTTGACTTTTCCAGACTATTCTGACAATATAACATTATTAACAGACTGATGGAGGGTTAAAATGTATCGCAAAACTGCTCCGATTCTTGTCGCGATCATGATAGCAGCATTGTTATCTTCGTGTTCTAGTTCTGTTCCCGCCAAACCATCCGAGAGTCTTACTCCAATTGTCACCACACAAGAAACAACTACTCCTTATGTGCCTGCCACAGAAACAACAACAGAGTCTGCAACAGTTGAAACACAATCGGAATCTTCAACAGATCATTCGACCGACAATAGTACCGTAGAGCTTGAGGTCTGGTATTGCAACAACTTTACATCAATAGGTGACCCGCCCTTTTCTCTGCCGGAGGCAGCAGGGTACGCGGACGATTATTACAAATACTCATACACCGGCATTTCCCAGATGTATTATGATTCATTTCTCTCCGGACTGACATCTGACGGTTTTTCGCATGCCACGATGAGATTCGGCGATTTTCTTTTTCGTGAAGACTGCATGGTTTTCTTGACATACGCAGAAGAAGATGGTTTCTTTTCTGTTTCATGGTATCAGAAGAGCCCCTATGCGCCGAATGAGGGGCTTTCTGTTGAAGAGGCGGAGTCCCTTCTGATGCCTGCTGCCGATGACAGTCTGTCAAAGATCCCGATGTATCCCATCGACATAACGCCTGAAGGATTCTATGAACGCACCGGCGGACAGATGTTTGCCGTTCCGTACTATTCATATGACAGTTTTAAAAGCGGCGGACACGAAGAATTGATGTTTGATCTTAATGAACGGTACGCTTGCAAAGTCTTTTATGTGATCGGCGATCATTTTTATGCAACAGATAGGGAGTGTATTGCGGTATACGATGTTGATCAAGACGGCAGCGATGAAGTGCTGCTTCTCTCCTCCGGACCGACTTCCGGTATTTTTACCTTTGACGTAAGGTGCGTAACGGGTCAGGAAGTTTTCGATGCCATTTTTCATACGAAGCCCTACTATCAGCTCGGCTTTGCCGATGTAAACGGAAAACTTGTCATAGACGGCGAGGACTATGATTCAAATCACCGGTATTTCGACATTCGCATAGAAAATAAAGACGGAGAAAAAGATGTGTCGTTGTATGACGGCAAAATGAGAGTCGAGAAATTCCGGGACCACTGATTCACGGAAGACAGATAAAGCAATAAAAAAAGCTGCTGACCGGATTTGAACCGGTGACCTCATCCTTACCAAGGATGCGCTCTACCGACTGAGCTACAGCAGCAGGCTTTCGCCACGCAAACGCCACTATACAAAAAACACGGGAACTTGTCAAGGATTTTCTGAAGAAATTTTTTCCTGGCGGAGTTTTTTTTCTTCTTTCACGCGAATGCGCAGGTCCGCGAAGAAATCTGACAGGATGGCGCTGCATTCTTTCTCGCAGACGCCGTAGGTGATCTCCACCTGGTGGTTGAACTGCGGCATCTGCAGGATGTTCAGGAGGGAGCCGGCGCAGCCCGCCTTGGGATTCATGGTGCCGATCACGACGCGGTCGATGCGGCTCTGGACCAGGGCGCCGGAGCACATCTGGCAGGGCTCGAGGGTGACGTACATGGTGCAGCCTTCCAGGCGCCAGTCGCCCAGTTTGCGGCTCGCGCGGTCGATGGCTTCGATTTCCGCGTGCGCGAGGGTGGAGTGCTTGTGGAGGCGCTGGTTGAAGCCGCGGGCGATGACTTTGCCGTCGGAGACGATGACGCAGCCGATCGGGATCTCGCCGATGGCGGCGGCGCGCTTCGCCTGGTGGATAGCCTTTTTCATGAATTTCTCGTCGTTTGTCATATCGTCACTTACCTCGACTGCGTCCTGTTCGGATCCCTCATCGCTCACAAAAAGGGAGGCCGTGCCTCCCTTTTTGGGAGCGATGAGGGACTCGAACCCTCGACAACTTGATTAAAAGTCAAGTGCTCTACCACCTGAGCTAATCGCCCTTATATCGACTCAGGCTTTCGGCGGCGGCGGGCAGGACAACTGGGCTAGCTGGATTCGAACCAGCGAGTGCAGGAGTCAAAGTCCTGTGCCTTACCGCTTGGCTATAGCCCAAGGAGGGTGGGTGGTGGGACTCGAACCCACGACCTTCAGAACCACAATCTGACGCGCTAACCAACTGTGCTAAACCCACCGTATTACTTCTCCTGCGCCTACTTTTGGGCCATGCGCGGAGAAGCGGGTGATGGGAATCGAACCCACGTGTCCAGCTTGGAAGGCTGGTGTTCTGCCATTGAACTACACCCGCGCTTTGAAGCGCAAGGGAGAGTATACTATAAAACGGACGGGGTGTCAATCACTTTATGACCGGCACCCCGAAAAATTTTACATCCCTGCGGTCGGATACGGCCGCAGGATCCGCTGTTTTACAGCAGTCCCAGGATCTGCGCCTTGGAGGAAGCCCCTACGGTTTTGTTGGTGACTTCTCCGTTCTTCAGGACGAACAGAGCGGGGATGCTCATGACGCGGAACTGGACGGCCAGTTCCGGCTGTTCGTCCACGTTGACTTTGCCGACTTTGATGTCGGGGCGCTCGGCGGCGATCTCTTCGATCACGGGGCCGACCATGCGGCAGGGGCCGCACCAGGGGGCCCAGAAATCCAGCAGGACGGGCTTGTCGGACTGCAGGACTTCCTGATCGAAGTTTTCTTTGGTGATTTCAATATGAGACATGGCAAAACCTCCTTCATGTCTTTTGGCGGGACACGGCCCGGGCCGGCGGACCGGCCGTTATTTCGCCGTGCAGTAAAATGTTACGTTGCCGTCCAGCAGGAGTTTGTCGCCCTGCAGGACGCGGGTGTGGATAAAGGCCATGGTGCGGCCGCGCTTAACGAGTTCCGCGTGCGCCACGATTTTTTCGCCGGCCTTGCCGCCGCCGATGAAGCGGAAATCCGCGCCCACGGAGACGTAAGGGCGGCCGTCGCTGCGGGCCATCAGGCCGGCGGCGATTTCGCCGATGGTCATCATCATGCTGCCGTGCACGGTGCCCATGTGGTTGAGCGATTCGGGCAGGGCGTCCGCTTCGCAGACCGCTTCGGTCTCACTGACGGAGACGGCGCGGATCCCGTTGTGGAGCATGAACGCGTTTTTGGTGTTGGCCAGATCCAGCTGGGCCTGATAGTCGATCATAATGTCCTCCCAATATTTCTCAGATTTCACAGAAGCTGCACAGCCTCTTCACAATTTGGTCATAATTGCCTGCCATAATGAGGGCACAGAAGTAAAAAACTTCATCATTTTTTCCCCTTCCTTGCGCATCCCCCCAAGATGCGCTTTTTTTACGGCCGGCGTCAGCGCATGCTGATCTCGTAGCGGTTTTCGTCCTTGTCGCGGCAGGTCAGGCGGATGCCGGGGAAGTCGTTTTCCATGGCTTCCTGCATGAGGCCCGCCACCGCGAGGGAGCGGTGCTGGCCGCCGGTGCAGCCGAAGCCGACCACCAGCCGGGACTTGCCTTCCTTGCGGTACAGGGGGATCGCGTAGCGGAGCAGTTCCTCGATCCGCGTGAACAGGCCGATGGCTTCGTCGCCGCTCATCACATAGTCCCGCACGGCCGGGTCGTCCCCGGTGAGCAGGCGCAGCTCCTCCACGTAGAAGGGGTTGGGGAGGCAGCGCAGGTCGAAGACCAGGTCCGCGTCCGCGAGGATGCCGTATTTGTAGCCGAAGGCCACAAATTCGATGGTCATGTTCTCAAAGCCGGCCGGCGCGAAGAGTTTGATCAGGCGGCTGCGCAGTTCTTTGGTCCGGAGGCGCGAGGTGTCGATCACGAAATCCGCCCGGTTTTTGAGCGGCTCCAGGCGTTCGCGCTCCATGGCGAGGGCTTCGGGCAGGGAGGCGGCTTTTTTCTGCATGACCAGCGGGTGCAGGCGGCGCGTCTCCTTGTAGCGCCGCTTCAAGGCTTCGTCGGTCGCGTCCAGGTACAGGATGCGGGTCTGCACCTGCTGGGCCGTCAGGCTTTCGCGCACGGCGTCCAGGCTGTCCAGCAGGATCTCCGAGCGGATGTCCATCGTGACCGCCGTTTTGTCCCGGTCCATGCCGCCGCCGTAGCCGTAGTCCAGCAGATATACGAACAGCTGCGGGGGCATGTTGTCCACGCAGTAGTAGCCGATGTCTTCCAGTGTCTGCAGCGCCTGGGTCTTGCCGGCGCCGCTCATGCCTGTCACGACCAGAAGTTCCATGCTGTCCTCCTGATAAATCAGGGGCGGACGTATGCGCCCGCCCCCGCCATGGGTTCGTTATGAGACCGGTCTTATTTCTTTAAGAAGCCCGGTACGTTGATCTCCCGGGTCGCCACCGTGGAGGTGGGGACGGAAGGACGGCGGACGTAGCTGCCGCTGTTCACGGGGGGTTCCGGTTTTCTTTCTTTTTCTTCGGCAGGAGCCTTCGGCGCAGCCGGACGGTCGCGGAACGCGGAGATGGTCTTGGCCGCGTTGTTGGGAGCGGGCTTCGCGCCTTCCGTCAGGCCCGTGGCGATCACGGTGATGGTGGCTTCGTCCTGGATGGTGTCGTCGTAGGTGGCGCCGAAGATGATGTTGGCGTCTTCGCCGACCAGATCCGTGATGTAGTTGGCCGCGTCGTACACTTCCATGAGGCCGACGTCGCCGGATACGTTCAGGATCACGTCGCTGGCGCCGATGATACTGGTCTCCAGCAGCGGGCTGGTAGCCGCCATCTTGACGGCTTCGATGGCCTTGTCATCGCCTTTGGCACGGCCGATGCCGATATGGGCCACGCCCTTGTCCTGCATGACGGTCTGCACGTCCGCGAAGTCCAGGTTGATCAGCGCGTGCACGTTGATCAGGTCCGTGATGCCCTGGACGGCCTGCTGCAGCACTTCGTCCGCGCGGGCGAGCGCATCCGGCATGGAGGTCCGGCGGTCGATGATCTCCAGCAGTTTATCGTTCGGGATCACGATGAGCGTGTCCACGTTTTCTCTTAATCTATCAATGCCGTTGTTGGCATTGGTCATGCGGACCTTGCCTTCAAAGCGGAAAGGCTTGGTCACGACGCCGACGGTCAGAACGCCCATAGTCTTGGCGATGCGCGCCACGACGGGGGCTGCACCGGTACCGGTTCCGCCGCCCATGCCGCAGGTCACGAATACCATGTCCGCACCCTGGATCGCGGAAGCGATCTCTTCTTCGCTTTCCTCAGCGGCCTTCTGGCCGATCTCCGGCTTCGCGCCGGCGCCGAGGCCCTTCGTCAGCTTTTCGCCGATCTGGATGGTGGAAGGGGCTTTGCAGGCCTGCAGGGCCTGACGGTCCGTATTGATCCCGATAAATTCCACGCCTTCCGTGTTGCTGTCGATCATGCGGTTCACGGCGTTATTGCCGGCGCCGCCGACACCGATCACAAAAATCTTTGCGCCGCTGTCCATATTGTTGGCTTTTATCTCCAACATCCTGCTACCTCCCGAATGGTCCGTTTTTTAAATAACTGTAAATGGACGGCTAAAAAGCTGTCCACCGGATGGTCTCCCTCAGTTTCACATCAAGTATAGGGGATTTCCCCTCAATAATCAAGTATGCGCGATTAAATTTTCCAAAAAAAGAAGCGCCCGGTCTCACTCGCCGGGTTGCGTTTCTTTAAATACGTAATGGGGCCGGACGGTGCCGGTCTGGTAGTTGTCCAGGTACAGCGTGCCCTTCCGGCCGGCCAGTTCCGGCAGGATGTCCTCCATCAGGAAGAGCTTGGCGTCCATGTTTTCGGCGCTGCCCAGGAGGACTTCGATGTCCCCCAGATCGACCGACACGCCGTCGCTGCTGAAGCGGATCCGCTGCGCGAGATCGGCCAGTTTTGTCTCCGTGCCGTTCCAGCGGATGCTCTCTTTCTTCAGGAACTGGGTGATGGTCAGGACGCTGTCGATCGCGGTGCTGTCCGCCACCGGCAGTTTTTCGCCCACGACGGCGTAATCCACGCCCAGGCCCGTGACTTCAAAGACGCCTTCGACCTGTTGTTTGCTGCTTTCCACCACGGTACCGCTCCAGTCGAAGTACAGGTTGTAGTCCTGAAAACGCAGGTAGCCGGCCAGGGAGCGCTCGTACAGGCGCACCGTGATATCGCGGCCCGGACCGAACTGCACCTCATAGTGGTCCACGAACGGGATCTCTGTGTGATTTCCCAGTTTTTCCTGCAGGAGCGCAACGAAATAGCGGGGCTTGGTATCGCCGAAGACCTGCTTCGTGAGTTCCTCCTCGCTGTAGTATTCGTTTCCTTCATAGCGGATCGTTCCGGCCGGGATCAGCGCCAGGATGACCAGGACAGCGACCACCGACAGAGCGATCACCAGCAGCCACTTTTTCACGTTTTCTTCTTCTCCCTGAGCCCCCGTCCGACGCTGATCACGAGGCCCACTTCCCCCATCAGGAAGATGGACGAGGTACCGCCGTAACTGATAAAGGGCAGCGAAATCCCGG
This sequence comes from Lachnospiraceae bacterium, assembly GCA_017430085.1. GTDB lineage: Bacteria > Bacillota > Clostridia > Lachnospirales > Lachnospiraceae > UBA6987. The sequence continues at coordinate 32,653 of JAFRNR010000039.1, forward strand.
TATTGGGCAGCAGGTTCGTCACCACCGCGATATGGAAGAACGCCTGCACGGCGATCTGCGTCATGACGCCGATGGTGAACAGCGCCCCGTAAACATCCTCCGCCTGCACCGCAATGCGCATCATGCGGTACAGCATGAACACGTAAAGCAGGATCAGCGCGAAAGCGCCGAACAGCCCGAGTTCTTCGCAGAGGATCGCAAAGATCATGTCGTTGGAAGCTTCCGGCACGAAGCCCAGCTTTTGCGTCCCGGCGCCCAGGCCCTTGCCGAACAGGCCGCCGGAGCCGATCGCGTAGAGGCCCTGCAGCACCTGGTAGCCGTCGCCGCGCGCGTCATAGGTGGGATCGTTCCACACGTACAGGCGCCGCATCTGGTATTCGTGCAGCGGGGTGTGCTCGTCGACCCATTTGCCGAGCTGCATCAGCTTGTCCAGGTCCATGTTTTTGATATAGATCAGCAGGCCGATGAACAGGACGGCCAGGACGGCCAGGATGATGTAGGTGGATTTTTTATTGTTCAGGATCACGATCATCACGACCGGGATCACGGCGATGATGGCGGCCGAACTCAGGTCGTTGGAGAACACCAGCAGAGCCGGGACCGCAGCGATCAGGAGCATGAGGAAGTTCAGTTTATGCCCCCGAAGCTGCCGCGCGAAGCGCGTGACCAGCCAGGCCAGCACCGCAATGACGCCGACTTTCACAATCTCCGCCGTCTGGAACGTCTGCCCGAACAGCGTGATCCACCGCGTGCGCCCGCCGGCCGTATGGCCCAGCGACGTGAACGTGGTCAGCACGATCAGGATGAAGCCCACACCGTACGCGACAAGGGACAGCGGTCCGTTGAAGATCCGGTACGGGACCGCGGCCATGACCAGCATCAGGATCAGGCCGATCACCGTGAAGACCAGCTGCTTTTTCAGGTAATACGCGGGGCCGAGCCCTTTCACCGTGGCGGTGTAATAACTCGCGCTGTAGATCATGATCAGGCCGAAAATGCACAGAAATACCGTGACAAACAGCAAGCCGATGTCATACCCGTATTTCTGTTCCTGCAGGCTGATCCGTTTTACTTTCATCGCATTACAGTTTTAAGGCCAGTTGCCTGAATTCGTCTCCTCTTACCTCAAAGTTCGGATACATGTCCCAGCTCGCGCAGGCGGGGCTGAGCAGCACCGTTTCGCCTTCGCGCGCCTGCTCTGCGGCCAGTTTCACCGCCTCTTCCATCGTATCCACGATCGCGGTGGGCACCGGGTACCAGAGGTTGATGGCATCCGCGATGTCCTTCGCGGTGGTCCCCAGCAGGATCGCGGAACGCACGATACCGCGGAAGCTCTCCACCATCTCGCGGTAATCCGCGTGGCGGTCGAAGCCGCCGGCGATCAGCACCACGGGCGGCGTCGCCACCTCCATGGCCTTGATCACGGAATCGGGATTGGTGGCCTTGGAGTCGTTGTAGTACTTGACCCCGTTCTTCGTGCAGATGTATTCCATGCGGTGCGGGACCGCGGTAAAGCTCAGCACCTGCTCCCGGATGACGTCCGCCGGCGCGCCCATCGCATAGCAGGCCAGGACGCCGGTCATGATGTTTTCGACGTTGTGCATGCCCAGCAGCTGGATCTCATCGCGGCGGCAGATGTGGAATTCTTTGCCGTCCATGCGCAGCATGACGTTGTCGTTGCGCAGGAAGCAGCCTTCCTCCAGTTCCCGCTTCGAGGAGAAGCGCAGCACGCGGGCCTTCGTCAGGGAGGGCACGTCTTCCAGCCAGGGATCGTCCCCGTTGATCACGGTGAACTGGTCCGGACGCTGGTGCAGGCACAGTTTTTTCTTGAGCGCGACGTAGTTTTCCATGCTCCCGTGGCGGTCCAGATGGTCCGCGCGGATGTTGGTGATAACCAGCAGGTCGGGCACCAGGTCGTCCGTCGTTTCGATCTGGAAGCTGGACATTTCGATGGCGGTCAAGGAGTTCTCCGTCGTGCGCGTCGCGTATTCCGAATACGGCCGGCCGATGTTGCCCACCGTGTAGGTCTCCGGGTTCACGGCCTCCATGATGTGGCCGATCAGCGTGGTCGTCGTGGTCTTGCCGTTGGTGCCGGTGACGACAACGACGCGGCCGTGGGAGAAGTGATACGCCAGCGAGATCTCGCTGATGATCGGCACACCGGCGTCGCGCAGCTGCTTCACGAACGGGCGGTCCAGCCAGATGCCCGGGCTGATGGCGCAGAACTGCACGCGGCGGATCACGTCGTCCGTCAGGTCGCCCAGCACCACTTCAAAATCCCGGCGGCCGTCCAGCTTCGCGTAAAGCTTCTCCAGGTCCACCTTGGGGTTGCCGTCATATAAGATCGGTTTATAGCCTTCGCGCAGCAGCAGGCGCAGCGCGTTGGTCCCGCTGATGCCCGCTCCCGCCACCAGGATCGGCTGTTCCTTATTCCATTCCATACTCTTCTCTCCTTCACCCTGCGGACTTTACGCCAGCAGGTAAGCCAGTACGCAGCACCAGAACGTGACCGCGGTAAAGACGATGACCACGCGGGGCTCGGACCAGCCGCCCAGCTCGAAATGGTGATGGATCGGGGTCATGCGGAAGAACCGCTTCCCGTGGGTCGCCTTGAAATAATAACGCTGGATGATCACGGAAACGCTTTCCGCGACGTAAATGAAGCCGGCGATGAGGATCAGCAGCGGCTGCCGCAGCGTGATGAACGCCGCCGCCACAAAGCCGCCCAAAGCCAGCGAACCGGTGTCGCCCATGAACAGGCGCGCCGGATAGGTGTTGAAGATCAGATAGCCGAACAGCGCGCCGGCCACCGCGATGCACAGCGTGCCCAGCCCGGCGTCATATTTGCCGGACAGGAACGTCAGGAACAGCGCCACCACCGTGGTCACGCTGGCGCAGAGGCCGTCCAGGCCGTCGTTTAAGTTCACGCCGTTGTCCGTCCCGATGAACATGAAGAAGAACATCGCGATGTACAGCCACCAGGGCATGTTCCATTCGCTCCCGCCGGGCAGCAGAATGCGGGTGGGTTCCGGGACCGCGATGAAGCGGTACACCAGGAACAGCGTCATGACCAGCAGCTGCAGGAAGAATTTCTGCAGGGGCTTTAAGCCTTCGTTTTTCTTTTTCAGGATCTCCAGGAAGTCGTCCGCGAAGCCGATCAGGCCGCACAGGACGGATACGATCAGGACCGGCAGCCACTCCGCGTGGGCGCGCACGAAGATCAGCGCCGCGACCGTATATGCCAGTACGAACGCGATGCCGCCCATCGTCGGTGTCCCTGCTTTTTTCAGATGGCCCTGCGGTCCGTCCTCGCGGATCACCTGGCCGAATTTCAGTTTCTGCAGGATCGGGATCAGCACCGGCGTCAGGATCACGCTGATCCCGAATGCAATGGTGCCGGCCCATGCCAGTTCCTTCATCGTTCCTCTCCCCCCGGATCGATTTTTATTTTCCCGTTTTCGGGATGCCCAGATAGGGCAGCAGTTCCGTCATGATGGCCTTTTCCAGCTTGGCGGCGCCTTCGTTGGAAACGGTGGTCCCCTGATGCTCCGGCTCATCCACTTCCACGAAGATCAGCAGCTGCGGGTCGTCCGCCGGCACGAATGCCATGTAGGCGATCAGGTAGCGCTCCTCTTCGATGGGGTATTTCTGCGCCGTGGACGTCTTGCCGCCGACCTTGTAGCCTTCGATGCGGCCGTTGCGCGCGGTGCTCCAGGATTCCACGGTATTGTACAGCGCCGTGCGGAGGAAGGATGAGATCTCCTCCGTCACCACGGTCTTGACCAGTTCAGGCTCGAATTTCTTCACAAGGCCGCCGTTTTCGTCCGTGATCTGGCGGACGATGTGGGGCCGGTAATAATACCCGCCGTTGATCAGCGAGCAGTAGGCGCCGGCCACCTGGATCATGGTGGCGGCATAGCCCTGGCCGAACGAGGTGGTGGCCACGTCCACCGCGGACATCGTGTCTTCAGTGAAGATGCTGCCGGACGCTTCGCCGGGCAGGTCGATGCCGGTCTGGCTGCCCAGCCCGAAATTCCGCTCATACTGCAGGATGGACGGCACGCTGAGCCGCGCGGCGATGTTCATCATCACGTCATTGCAGGAATACCACAGCCCCTCTTCCAAGATCAGGTCGCCGTGCGTTTCGGTGCAGCCGATGTGCACGCCGCCCACATCCTCGCCGCCGTCGCAGACAAACTGCGATTCCGGCGTCACGACCGCCTCCTCCAGGCCGATCGCCACGGTGAACGTCTTGCAGACGGACCCCGGGGAGTTGGCGTCGCTGATGGTAAAGTTCCGCCACATCTGGTTGCGGGCCTCGCCCAGTTCCTCCTCGGTCATGGCCTGGATGGCCTCTTCCGTGTAGGTGTGGCTCATGTCCGCGGGCTCGTTCGGGTCGAAGCATTTGTCCGTGGCCATGGCCAGGATCTCCGCAGTATTGGGATCCATGACCACGACGCCTACGTTTTTGTACTCGTTCGCGGCAATGAACTCCTGCACCTTCTTTTCCGCCACGGACTGGATGTACCAGTCCAGCGTGGTCACGACGGTCTTGCCGTTTTCCGGCGACTGCTGGACGCGTTCCATCTCGCCGTTCTGATTCATGTAACTGTAGCGTTTTCCGTTGATGCCGCTCAGATATTCGTTGTAATACTCTTCAATGCCCCAGTGGCCTTCCGACGCGTCCGCGCCTGAAAAGCCCTGCACGGTGCAGGCCAGCGTGCCCTTGGGATAGGTGCGCTTATATTCGGTCTCGAACCAGACGCCGTCCACTTTGTCGCTGTGCAGCGCATTGCCCTGCAGATCCCCGGCCGTATTGTATTTTTCTTTGTAGTTCAGGAAGGTGTTCCGCTGGTCCACGGACAGTTCGCGGGCGAAGCGCACGTACTGGCTGTCCGGCTTTTCGTCCAGGACTTTGTTGATGTCCGCCTCGCTGAAGCCGAAGCATTCGGTCAGCGCTCTGACGGTCGCGTTCCGGTTGGGCTGCGCATTGTCGTTTTTCGGGGAATACAAAATAACGGAAGGGTCCAGGATCAGCGTGAAGACTTCTTCGCTGTAGGCCAGCACCGTTCCGTTGCGGTCCGTAATGGCTCCCCGCCGGAAGGGAAGCACTTCGGAGGAATAGTCCTGCTGCTGGAGGATCTTCTTCTGGTAAGACTCGCCGTTGTCCCGGATCAGGAAGACCAGATACAGCGCCAATGCGAACAAAACTGCCGATGCCACTCCGAAGGCGATCGTCAGTTTTCTTCGCATGTATATATTCAGTTTCAGGCGCTTTTTTCCGCCGTTACCTTCCCGGGATGTCTTCATACTGTCTCACGTACTCCCTAAGCTGTTCATCGTAGCCGATGGTCTCGCTGCCATCTCCGTGAACCATCCCCAGCTGTACGGTGGCGATCTGGTAGATCTCCGCCAGATCGATCTCCGCGTTCATCTTATCGGCCTGCAGTTCGTTGCTTACTTTCAGGGCAGCCAGTTCTTTTTCCATCTCGGCGATATGGGTGCGGGAAGCCATGACGGACGCGTTCAGCCGCAGGTACAGGATCCCGCCGAATGCCAGCAGGACCGACAGCGCGGTCAGCAGCACAAAGGCGCCGATCTTCGCCGGGTCCAGACGGGGCATCCGCCGCGGACGGGCCGCAGCAGACGGATCTTCCTGTTCCGGAGGCAATAAAAGCAGTTCCTCGTCCGGGAGCGGGCGCTCCACGACGCGGGTCCTGACGGTGTTGCCTTCCTGATAATATTCTTTAAACAGTTCTGTTCTTTTTTCCATGATTATCTCTCCGCCGCCCTTTCAAATATCCGCAGTTTGGCGCTTGCCGCCCGGGAATTGCTCTCCCGCTCCTCTTCCGAGGGAAGGATCGGCGACCGGGTGACCACCCGCCCTTTGCTCACGGCGCCGCACACGCAGCGCGGGAAGGTCTTGGGGCAGATGCAGGGATCTTCGGCTTTCCGGAACGCGGTCTTGACGATCCGGTCTTCCAGGGAATGGAAGGTGATCACCGCCAGCCGTCCGCCGGGGGCCAGGCAGTCGATCAGGCCGCCCAGGCACTGTTCCAGGGTCGTTAGTTCGTGGTTCAGCTCAATGCGGATCGCCTGGAAGCTCCGCTTGGCCGGATGGCCTCCCGTCTTCTGGTACTTCATGGGGATGGCCTTCTGGATGACCGCCACCAGCTCGCCGGTAGTCTCGATCGGCTTTTCCTGCCGCGCCAGCACGATGCGGCGGGCGATGAAACTGGCGAAGCGCTCTTCTCCGTAATCCCGGAGGATGCGCGTGAGTTCCGCTTCGCTGTATCCGTTCACCAGATCCTTCGCGGTGTAGCTTTCCGACTGGTCCATGCGCATGTCCAGCGGGACGTCGTGCATGTAGGAGAAGCCGCGTTCGGGGTTGTCGATCTGGTAACTGGAAACGCCCAGGTCCAGGAGGATGCCGTTCACGGCCGGGATCTGCAGTTCCCGCAGGACCTGCGGGAGGTCGCCGTAATTGGCTTTCACCAGGGAGAAGGCGGGATGTTCGGCTCTGGTCTCCGCAAGAGCGGCGGCGAGCTTTTTGAGTCTTTCGTCAGCCGCGGCCAGAGCCTCACTGTCCCGGTCTATTCCGATCAGCCGGCCTTCCGGAGAAAGCCTTCTGAAAATTTCGCTTGCGTGGCCGGCGCCGCCGACCGTTCCGTCCGCGTAGACGCCGTCCGGATCGATCTGCAGGCCTTCCAGGCACTCCCGCAGCATGACGGGCACATGTGCAAAGTCCATATCGCCCTCCCTGCCGCTGTTAAATGCCCAGGGCTGCCATCTGTTCCGCGAGTTCGTCGATATCGTCGTAATGAGAAATGTCTTCCCAGGCTTCTTTGGACCAGATCTCCGCGCGATTGCCGACGCCGCAGAGGACGACGTCCTTCACCAATCCGGCGGATTCCCGCAGATTCTGCGGGAGCAGGGCGCGGCCCTGTTTGTCCATGTCCACCTCGGAAGCGCCGGCCAGCAGGTACCGGGCAAATTTCCGCGCTCTGGCATCGGTCAGAGGCAGCGCCTGGATCTTGTTCGCCAGCTTTTCCCACTCCGCAGGGGAAAAGATGAAGAGGCACCGTTCCAGGCCTTTGCAGACGACGAACGTGTCGCCCAGCTGGTCGCGCAGTTTGACGGGCACGATGATCCTGCCCTTGGCATCCAGCGTGTGGCTGTATTCACCCATCAACATGGTCCGGAACCTCCTTTCCTGCGGAAATTGGGGGAGGAAAACAGAGCGGCCGTTCTTTGAAAGCCGCCACTCTAAACCACTTTATGGCACTTTCCACCCTTACACTGCATATTCTAACAGTTTTCGAGGGAAAATCAAGTCCCTTTTTCGGTTTTTTTCGGGTTTTGGCAAACTTTTTTTGCATCAAAAAAGAGCCGGAAAATCAAGGGTTTCCGGCTCTTTCGGAGGTCTGTTCTGCAGGTCTTGTAGGTCCGCCGCGGGAGGGGCGGGGAGGACTACAAAATATAGGTTTTCAGGTGGTTTCTTCCGGTTCGGAAGGGGTGTTTTCGGAGGGAGCGGGGTCCCCGGCAGGCGCTTCCGGGACAGATTCTGCAGTTGCTTCCGAAGCTGCTTCTGCAGCAGGTACTGTTTCCGCTTCTGCTGCTTCCACCGCGACCGCTTCCCCGGCCAATGCCGCTTTCGCTTTCGACTTCCGCAGCATCACGATGAAAAGCACGATGCCGGCCAGCACCAGCGCGCCGGACAGGACCTGCGAGACCGCGATATTGGTATGCCCAATCTTCAGCTGGTCGGTCCGCAGGCCTTCGATCCAGAAGCGGCCCAGGCCGTAGCAGATCAGGTACGTCAGGAAGATCTGGCCGTTGAATTTTTTGCGTTTGGTGCAGATCAGCAGGATGATCAGCGTCATCAGGCTCCAGAGGCTTTCGTAGAGGAAGGTGGGGTGGACCTGGATGTATTTGACGCCCGCTTTCTCGATCATCGGGCCGGTATAGCCGGACAGCATGTTCTGCGTCACTTTTTCCGCGTTCAGCCGCATGGCGAACAGCCCTTCCGTATATCCGCCGAACGCTTCCATATTGACGAAGTTGCTCCAGCGTCCCAGCATCTGGCCCGTGATCAGGCCGCAGCATGCCGTATCCAGCACCAGCAGCGTGTTCATTTTCTTTCTCCGGCAGTAAACGGCAACCGTCAGCACGCCCGCGATCACCGCGCCGTAAATGGCCAGGCCGCCGCCGCGGATATTGAACACCTGCAGGAGGTCGTTTTTGAAATCGTCCCACGCGAAGATCACGTAATACAGGCGGGCGCCGATCACGCCGAAGATGATGCAGAAGATCACCAGTTCCAGATATTTTTCCGGATCCTGGCCCGTCTTCTTCGCCACGCGCGTAGCCACGAACAGGCCCGCCAGCACGGAAATGGCGATGATCACCCCGTAGAAATAGATCTCGAACCCGAAGACGGAAAAACCTTTTTCCATGTCATGGAACGCGATCCCGAGTTTTTCAAACCAGATATCGATGGTGGATACGACAGCAGTCATAGCGATCACTCCTTGCTATATCAATACTTTCCCAATAATACGGCCATTTTGAACGCCAGCGTTTCCGTCCCGCTCTGCCGGTAGAACGGGCAGTGCGCGGCGAAGCGGAGGCGTTTGCCGAAGGTTTCTGCCTGCAGCAGTTCCTGTACAGGCGCATACAGGCCGGCCTGCTCCAAAGCTTCGCGGTTTTCTTCCGCGAAATACGCCATCTGCCGCTTGTTTTTTCTGCCCTCGCCGGCCAGCGAACGTTTGCCCGCCTTGACCAGTTTGCCCAGCGCGCTGCCCTTCGAACCGAGTTCGTTGTTCCCGTGCTGGCGGTACAGGGTGCGGGGCGTCGGGTCAAAGCGAATCACGCCGTACAGCGCGGCCAGGTTGGCGATCCAGAGGTCGTAAACGTAGATCTGCGAGATATCCCGCGGCCGCTGCACAATCTCCAGCAGCGCCCGGTTCATCACCTGGTTGTGGCCGGGGCAGATGTTCTGGATCAGCGTATTGGCGGGCGTCAGCGGCTTTTTCTGCAGGCGGGTGAGGCCCGTCGGATGCAATTCCGCGTCCGTCATCTGCGACGCCGAAGCGTACAGGGCGGGGCCGCTCTCCTTCTCCAGCGCGCGGACCGCGGCCTGCAGCTTGCCCGGCAGCCAGACGTCGTCCTGGTCGCAGAGCGCGCAGTAATCGCAGTCATCGGCGCTGTCGATCAGTGTGAAGAAGCAGGCGTTGTAGCCGACATTTTCCCCGGAGAGCACCTCGACCCGGTCCGGGAACCGGCTGCGGTATTCCTCCAGGATCGCCGCCGTGCCGTCCGAAGAACCGTCGTCGCGGATGCGCAGGGTGAGGGCAAAATCCCCCTCCTGGGCCAGGACGCTGTCGATCTGCTCCCGCAGATACCGCTCCCCGTTATAGGCCGCCATTAAGACCAGGATCCGGGGCGCCATCACTCTTCTCCCTTGTTTTCTTCCGCGACGGAAGCGGTGATATGGCCGTCCTCCACGCCGCTGGTGCTTTCCCGGATGAACAGGATGCGCAGGGTGCCGAAGATCAGCATCAGGTCGGTCATGATCCCCATCTTATTGATGTACATCAGGTCCATCTGCAGTTTGTCGTGCGGGTCCGTGTTGTAGCGGCCGTACACCTGGGCGTAGCCGGTCAGGCCGGCCTTCACCTGCAGGCGCAGGTCGAAGGCGGGGAATTCCTCCGCGTACTGGCGGGCGATCTCCGGGCGCTCGGGGCGGGGGCCCACGACGCTCATGTCGCCCTTCAGGATATTGAAGAGCTGGGGCAGTTCGTCAAACCGCACGGCGCGGATCACTTTGCCGACCGGCGTGATGCGGTCGTCGTGCTCCGTGGTCAGGCGCGCCACACCGTCCTTTTCGGCGTCCACGCGCATGCTGCGGAATTTCAGGATCTCGAATTCCTTGCCGTCCTTCGTCAGGCGGACCTGGCGGTACAGCGCCGGGCCTTTGTCGTACAGGCGGATGGCCAGCGCCGTGATCAGCATGAACGGCGAGGCGATCACGATGCCGATCAGCGAGGCCAGGACGTCGAACACGCGCTTGATGGCCAGGAATTCCGGGGCCGCCGCCTTCCGCTCCACGTTGAGCAGCGGGACGCTGTAGGACTGGATATGCTGCGCGCCGGACAGGATCACGTCGCCGGCTTCGGGCAGGAAATAGCCCTGGATGCCCTGCTCCACGCAGTACTGGATCAGCGTGTTGCGCAGGCCGGGCTCCATGCCGACCGCAAAGATCGCGTCATATTTTTTCAGGCTTTCCAGGCTGTCACCGCCCAGCTCCGTATCCGGGATGCGGGCCGCGATGTGGAATTTCTTCGGGTTGTCTTCAATCTCGCGGATACGCTGCAGTTCCTCTTTGCTGTGATAGATCACGAGGGTCTCCTTAGGCGGGATCAGCCGGAAATAGACCCCTGTGATGAAATTGCTGTAGAGGATGTTCAGCAGGATCTGCGCCGCGAGCAGCAGCAGGAACGGGACCGGGTTGTACAGACGCACCCAGGCCAGGGAGGTCAGGGCGTACACCGCGATCACGGACAGCGTGCAGGACAGGCTCTGCGAATAGACCATGTCCCCCACGGACATATAGCCGACCAGATAGGAGTTGTACGTACGGTTCAGGATAAAGATCATGACCGCGTAGAGGCCGGTCACGTAAATATTGTAACGGGATTCCGCGTGGCCCACGGCGGGCGCCACGTTCCTCATCCAGACAATCCAGAAACTGAGCACGATCAGCAGGAAGTGACCGGTGTTCATCAGTTTGACGGCGGCTGTGCTGTTTCCTTTTTGTATCTTCTTAGGCATGGTGCTGCAGGATTTTCCTTTCTCAGACCGTAGAAAACCGGGGAGATCCCATCGGGTTCCCCTCTGTTCCGGGACAGTATAGCACAGATAAGCGGATTTAGGAAGAAGTTTTTATTGAGGACGCGCCCGGGGATGTGGTATGATGGCGCCATGGATATCATCGCTCACATTTATAATGACTATACCGAAAAGTTCGGCGTGCCCCGGCAGAGCGGCCTCAACCCCGCTCTCCTCTCGCGCATCGTGATGGAGCCCGCGTTCCGGGCGCCGGAAGCGTTCCGCGGAATCGAGGCGTACTCGCATCTGTGGCTGATCTGGGAATTCTCGCAAGTCCCGGCGGACGCGCCTTTTTCGCCTACCGTCCGCCCGCCGCGGCTGGGCGGCAATACGCGCGTGGGGGTCTTCGCGACGCGCTCGCCGTTCCGGCCCAACCGGCTGGGGCTGTCCTGCGTGGAATTGGTGCGGCTGGAAGAGACCGCCGACGGGCCAGTGCTCATCGTGGCCGGCGCCGATCTGATGAACGGTACGCCGGTCTATGATATCAAGCCCTATTTACCGTATGCGGACGCGGTCCCCGATGCCCGCGTGAACGAAGCGCTGAGCCGGGAACTGCTCGCCGTCGAGATCCCGGAAGAGCTTGCTGTGCAGCTTCCCACCGACAAACTCCCTGCCCTCACCGAAATGCTCGCGCTCGACCCGCGGCCTGCCTACCAGGATGACCCGCAGCGCGTGTACGGCGTCCGGTTCGGGGCATACAACGTCAGATTCCGCGTGGAAGGCGGCGTCCTGCACGTCACCGGAGTCGAAAGCTAATCGGGGCGGGCCGTTGAAACAACGGCCCCTACAAAAAGGACCGTTTCCTTTTCCTACTTTGTCAGTATAATTAACTTGACAGACTTCCCCCGCTTGTGTTATGGTAAGAAAGATCGGCGGGGAATACCCTGCGGACAGATAAGGAGGAAGCGAGATGCTAAGCATGAGGATCCGCTGGATGCGGAGGGAAGGTTCCCGATAATTGAATATGTTTTCGGACCCCTGATAAGGCTTCTCGTACCTGTTCTCTTTTTATTGTGCGGTGCGCGCCTGAAAGGGCGGCGCGCTTTTTTGTTGTAAAGAAGAAACTGTTCAGAACCACCTGCCGGACGGAACAAATTGATGCGTCAAGATTTTCTTGTAAGCAGCAATTTGTTCCGGCCGGCGGGGCGGTGACGTCAGTTGCCGCCCCCCACATGAGCAAAAACATGATTTCATTATAATTCCTCTTCATGATCTTGTTTTTGCGAATGGGGGCGAGTGGTTCTGCACAGTTATGTAAGGTAATTGAAATGGCTGAAGTAAAAGAAAAAAGAAATACAAAGAAGAATATAAAACTGCTGGTACGCTTCCTGAAAGGCAGCAAGCTTCTGTTTGCGGCCTCGATCGCGTCCGCGATGCTCTCCGCGCTGGCGGATATGGTGAACCCCCAGATCATCCGCATGGCGATTGACAACGCGCTGGGTGGGAAAGAGCCGAGCCAGCCGCAGTTCGTGCTGGACTTCGTGGACAGTCTGGGCGGCTTCGCATACCTCGGCAAGCATCTGTGGATCATGGCGCTCGGGATCGTGATCGTGGCGGCCGTGAAGGCGCTCGCGCAGTACTCGTTCCGCGTCTGCAACACCAAAGCCGCGGAAACGCTGGTCAAAACGATGCGCGACAGCCTGTTCTCGCACATCCAGCGGCTGCCCTTCGCGTGGCACGGGCAGAACCGCACGGGCGATATCATCCAGCGCTGCACGTCGGACATCGATACGATGAAGAATTTCGTGTCCGAGCAGCTGACGCAGGTCTTCCGCATCGTGATCCTGCTGGTCTTTTCCGTCATCTTCATGGTGCGCATGGACGGGGGACTGACGCTGATCGCGCTGATCCCGATGCCGTTCATTATCGGCTACTCGCTGGTCTTCCACCGCAAGATCGGCAAGGGCTTCGAGGAATGCGACGAAAACGAAGGCGTGCTGTCCGCGATGGTGCAGGAGAACCTGACCGGCGTCCGCGTGGTGCGGGCGTTCGGGCGGGAGCGTTACGAGCGCGACCGCTTCGAGGAGCAGAACGCGAAATATACGAACCTCTGGATCAAGCTCTCGCGGGTCATGGCCCGCTACTGGAGCACCGCGGACGTGCTGAGCGGCCTGCAGGTGATGCTGGTGGTGGTCTTCGGCGCGGCGTTCTGCATCAGCGGGCGCATGCAGGCCGGCGAATACGTGGCGTTCGTGTCTTACAACGCGATGCTGGTGTGGCCCATCCGCATGCTGGGCCGCATGATCTCCGAAATGAGCAAGGCCGGCGTGTCGCTGGACCGCATCGCGTACATCATGGACGCGGAGGAGGAAAAACCGTCGGAGAAGGGCCTGAAGCCGGATCTGAAGGCGGACATCGTGTTCGACCACGTGAGTTTCTCCTATGAGAACAGTCCGGAGATGCTGCACGATATCAGCTTCACGCTGCCGGCCGGCCGCACGCTGGGCATCATCGGCGGCACGGGGAGCGGCAAGTCCACGCTGATGGCGCTGCTCGCCAAGCTGTACCTGCTGCCGGAGGGCAGCGGGCGCATCACGATCGGCGGCGTGGACGTGAAGGACATCGACACCGCGTACCTGCGGCAGAACATCGGGATGGTGCTCCAGGAGCCCTTCCTGTTCTCCCGCACGCTGAAGGAAAACATCGCCATCACCAAACCGCACATGACCATGGACGAGATCCGCGAAGTGTCCTCCGCGGCCTGCCTGGACGAGACGATCCTGAGCTTCGCCAAAGGCTACGACACCTTCGTGGGCGAGCGCGGCGTGACGCTGTCCGGCGGCCAGAAGCAGCGTGCCGCCATCGCGCGGACGCTGGCGCAGGACGCGCCGATCATGGTCTTCGACGACTCCCTGTCCGCTGTGGACACGGAGACCGACGCGAAGATCCGCGCGGCGCTCCGGGCCCGCTTCGGCGCCGCCTCCGTGATCCTCATCTCCCACCGCATCACGACCCTGTCCCAGGCGGACGAAGTCCTGGTGCTGGAGAAAGGCCGCATCGCGGAGCAGGGCTCGCCGGACGAACTCAAGTCCGCCGGCGGCATTTATCAGCAAATCTACGAAATCCAGTCGGGCAGCGCCCGGGAAGGAGGTCCCTATGCCGGATAAGCAGGAAGATAAGCAGGAGAAGAAGTCCCTGCCGTTCTTCGGGATCCCGAAGATCATGCCGTATATCAAAAAATACCGGGGCATGATGCTGGTCATGGTGCTCACCGGCCTGGTGGGCAGCACGATCGACATCATCATCCCGCTGTACCAGCGCTACGCGCTGAATCACTTCGTGGGACTGGGCACGCTGGACACGCTGCCCTGGTTCCTCGTCATCTACGTGGCCTCGCTGGTCTTCACGGCGGCGGCCAACTACATCAACGGGCACCTGGCGCTGACGCTGGAAGTGTCCGTGGATAAGGATCTGCGCAGCCTGGCGTTCGGCCATCTGCAGACGCTGGCGTTTTCGTACTACAATCAGAACAGCGTGGGGTACATCCACTCCCGCGTCATGAGCGACACGTCGCGCATCGGCGGACTGTTCTCCTGGTCCCTGGCGGAGGGCGTGTGGCAGGGGACGTACCTGATCGGCGCCATCGCCGTGATGCTGGCCGTGCGGCCGAAGCTGGCGCTGCTGGTGCTGCTGGTGCTGCCGCTCATCGTGATCCTGTTCAGCCTGTTCCAGGCGCGGCTGATCAAAGTGAACCGCGAGGTCCGCGAGATCAACTCGCGCATCACGGGCAATTTCAACGAAGGCATCACCGGCGCGCGCACCATCAAGACGCTGGCCGTGGAGGACCTGATCGAAAAGGATTTCCGGGCCGAGACCGCGAACATGCGGCGCACCACGGTGAAGGCCGCGCGCTTCCGGGGCCTGTTCGCCTCCACGATCGGGCTGGCGTCGTCGCTGGCTCTGGCTATTGTGCTGTGGAAAGGCGGCGTGCTGGCGGCGGAGGACGTGGGCACGTTCTCGCTGTTCATGTCGTACGCGCAGGGGATGATGGAGCCGGTGCGCTGGATCATCGACGTGATCTCCGACTTCATCACCACGCAGGTGAACATCGAGCGCCTGACCCGCCTGCTCGAAACGAAGTCCGACGTGACGGACACCGACGAGGTGGTCCGGATCTACGGCGACAGCTTCGACCCGGTGCGGGAAAACTGGGAGGAGATCAAGGGCGACATCGAATTCGACGACGTCTCCTTCCACTACCCGGACGGCGAGGAAATGGTGCTGGAGCACTTTGACCTCAAGATCCCGTTCGGGAGCAGCATCGCCATCGTCGGCGAGACCGGCGCCGGCAAATCCACGCTGGTGAACCTGGTCTGCCGCTTCTACGAGCCCACCGAGGGCCGCGTGCTGATCGACGGCCGCGACGCCCGCGAGCGCAGCCAGCTGTGGCTCCACAGCGCGCTGGGCTACGTGCTGCAGACGCCGCACCTGTTCTCCGGGACCGTGCGCGAAAACCTGCTGTACGGGAACCCGGACGCCACGGAGGAGGATATCCGCCGGGCGCTGGAACTCGTCTCCGCCACGGAAGTCGTGGAGAAGCTGGAGAAAGGCCTGGACACCGACGTCGGCGAGGGCGGCTCGCTCCTCTCCACCGGTGAAAAGCAGCTGCTCAGCTTCGCGCGCGCGATCCTGGCTGACCCGAAGATCCTGGTGCTGGACGAGGCGACGTCCTCCGTGGATACGATCACGGAGCAGAAGATCCAGAAGGCCATCGACACCATCGTGAAGGGCCGCACCTCCATCATGATCGCCCACCGTCTCTCCACCGTCCAGAACGCGGACTGCATACTGGTCGTGCGGGGCGGCAAGATCGTGGAGCAGGGCCGCCACAAAGACCTGCTGGCGCGTCACGGGTATTACCACGAGCTGTTCACAAGACAGTACGAGGACGAGGCTACGGCGAGTGTGTTAGGGTAAAATCGCCGAAGCGCTGTTGCTGCAGAAGCTATTCAGGGCTGCTGATCTTTCAGCAGTCCTTTTTTGTGCGTCGTTTCCCAAAACTCATACTGCCAGTATGAGAACATTAAATCTTTTCAATATGAACCGTGTCTTCTCTTTTCCCTCTCATTCCGCTATAATCACCTCAGAAACCCGAAAGGAGAAATTCCATGATCCAATTTCGAAACGGCTTCTACGCCGACATCCGCATCGAAGACCGGAGCCGCACCGTCATTTCCTACAAGGCGGGCGCACTGGAGGAAATGCGGAACCGCCGGGAGCGGCAGGCATTTCTGCGCGTCTACGACGGAAACCTCTGGTACTATGCGTCCGTCACGGACGTTGACCATCTGCAGAAAACGCTGGACGGGCTGTACGCGGCCGCCACGGAAAACCCGCGCATCCTCGACGACCCGGTCGTACGGCGCTTCGAGAAGAACCGCGACAATATTTCGAACTTTGCGGCCTGTTCCGTCCGGGACATCCCGCTGAAAGAAAAGCAGGCGCTGCTGCTCTCCTATCTGCCGCTCCTGGAGGAAGACTCCTGCGTCGCGCTGCCGGAAGGCCATTATCTGGACCGGAACAGTCAGTTCCGCTTTCTGTCCAGCCTCGGCGCGGACATCGCGTACGACTACCAGACCTGCGGCCTGGCATTCTCGTTCAGCATGGCGGAGGGGGAGAAGAAATTCTCGGGCCACTGGCAGAAGGGCGGGACGCGCTTTGACGATCTGCAGGGACTGACGGAGGCGATCCGCGGCGCGGTCCGGGAGCAGACATATTTCCTGCGCAACTCCGTGCCGGTGGAAGCCGGGAAGTATCCGGTGGTTCTGTCCCCCGAAGCAGCGGGCGTGTTCGCGCACGAATCCTTCGGCCACAAGTCCGAGTCGGATTTCATGCTGTCCGACGAGTCCATGAAGGACGAATGGCAGCTCGGCAAGGCCGTCGGCTCGCCGATCCTGTCGATCGCGGAATGCGGCAGCGTCCCCGGCAGCGGGTTCGTCCCGTACGACGACGAGGGCACGAAGGCGCGCCGGAACTATCTGATCAAGAACGGCGTGCTGGCAGGCCGCCTGCACAGCGCGGCGACCGCGGCGGCGCTGGACGAAGGACTGACCGGCAACGCGCGCGCGATCGACTGCACCTTCGAGCCGATCGTCCGCATGACCACGACGTATATCGAGGGCGGCGGTCTGAGTTTCGACGAGCTCATCGCCCCGATCGAAAAAGGCTATTACATCAAGACGATCCGCCACGGCAGCGGCATGAGCACGTTCACCATCGCGCCGGCCCTGGCCTATGAGATCGCGGACGGCAAACTGGGCCGTCCGGTGCAGATCAGCGTGATCACAGGTTCCGTGTTCGAAACGCTCGGCCTGATCGACGGGCTCACGAAGGACGTCGAACTGCTGTCCTTCGTCACCGGCGGCTGCGGCAAGATGGAGCAGATGGGCCTGCCCGTCGGCTTTGGCGGGCCGTATGTCCGGGTATCGTCCATGAACGTGCAGTGAGGGGAAAGCCATGGAAAAAGAATTCATCAGAAAGACCGAACACAGCGTCACGCTGAACGTGACCGCGGGGAAGATCGACAGCTTCCGCGAACTGGAAAAAACGACCGGAACCGTCCGGGTCTATGAGAACGGCCTGATCGGCGTCGCCGGCTGCCTGGGCGAACCGGACGAGGAAAAGCTCACGGAACAGGCAAAGGAAGCGCTCGGCTTCGGGATCCCGTATCCCTGCCGGCCGGAAGGCGCGCTGGAACTCGAAAAGCATCAAGATGAGGAGATCATCCCGATCCCCGCGTTCATCCCCACGATGCAGGCGTTCCTCGACCGGCTCGGCGAACTGTGCCCGAGATTCGCGCTCTCCCACAAGATCCGCCTGGAGGATGACCGCACGGAATATCGCAATTCCGCCGGCCGCCGGCTGGTCAGCACCGGCCGTTCGATCTCCGTGGAACTGCTCGCGCAGGACCGCGGCTCCGGCAACCTGTTCGACACGTTCCTGGTCTGGGGCGGCGACCACTTCGACGCGGACGAGCTCCTCTCCTACTTCAAAATGCAGTATGACGCATTCTGCACGCCCGCGGATCTGGCGCCCGGCCGCTATCCCGTCGTGGCGCAGGCGGAAAGCCTGTACGGCTCGTTCGTGCAGCACTTCGTGGGCGATCTGTACGCGGCGGGAGCTTCTCTTCTCAGCGGAAAACTGGGGGAAAAGGTGTTCTCCGATAATCTGACCATCCGTGACGACATGAACCCGTCGACCGCATGCGGGACCTGCTTCTTTGACGCCGAAGGCTGCGTCGCGGAGGACTGCCGGCCTGTGTTTGTGAAAACGGCGTGCTGACCGGGCTCGTGACCACGAAAAAAACGGCGGAGCAGTACGGTCTTCCGAACCTCGGCAGCGCGGACGCGCCGTACGACGGCGTCCCGGGCATCGGATTCCACCGTCTGTATCCGGAGCCGACGGCGCAGAGCCTGAAAGACCTGGTTCCCGGCAAAGCCGTGCTCGCGGTCGTCTCCTCCGGCGGCGACGCCACGCCCGACGGGCATTTCGCCGCGCCGGTGCAGATGGCGTATCTGCTGGAAGACGGCGTGCTGAAAGGCCGCCTGCCCCAGCTGAACATCAGCGGCGATTTCTTCGGCATGTTCGGAAAAGACTATCTCGGCGCGGTCCATAACGATCCGGTCGAAGGCGAAATGCTGATCGCCGTGGAGATGGATGTGGATAATATCTGAGCAGGCAAAACTAAGAAAGCGGCATGGCCCGAAGGTCATGCCGCTGTTTTTCTCTGACGGAACAATTTCCGGGGAAGTCTCCCGTTTTACTCATTGAAGCCCGTCACGGTCCCCATGAACACCGGCAGATTCGTCGCGGAGTCCACGATCATATAGACGAAAGGCCGGTCCAGCGTCACCCGGTGCGGCGGCTGCATGACGGCCGTCGCGCTGACCATCATGACGGCGGTGACGGCGGCGGCGCGGGTGCCTTCGGAATCCAGGTCGATGTGGGTCTTGTGGAGCACGTCGCCGATGCACAGCGCTTCACTGGTGCTGATGCCGGAGAAATCCGCTCTGTCCGTAAAGGCTTTCTTCATGCCCATCGCCTCCAGGACCGAGACCAGGCTCGTATCGTAATCGTAGCTGAATTTTGGCATTCTGATGATGGTCCTGTCGCCATTCTCGCTGTTTAACAGCGCCGCCAGCTTCTCGCCGGTCAGGCCTTTCACAAAGTCCTCGAACCCCTCCTCATCTTTGGGCAGCAGCGCCACGAAACGGTAGGTATCATCTTTGTAGGACTTGGTAAAGCCGATCGCCTCGTCGCTCTCGATATAGGAATGGATCTCCTGCGACATGAAGGTGGCCGT
The DNA here is from genome assembly GCA_017430085.1 of Lachnospiraceae bacterium. GTDB lineage: Bacteria > Bacillota > Clostridia > Lachnospirales > Lachnospiraceae > UBA6987. Next base: position 51,845 of record JAFRNR010000039.1, read on the forward strand.
GCCCTTCCGACCGTCCAGACCGGTAAATACGTCCTCTCTGCATTCCTCTTCCAGGAACGGGACCTGCCACTTGGCGTCGAAGACCAGGGCGTTGACCAGGACCATGCGGTCGCTGTCCTTCAGCTCTTCCAGCAGCTTTTCGATCATGTCGTCCGTGTGCAGGGCGACCCACTGGTTGATCTCCTGTACGGTGGTATCGTCGAACGGCGCCTTGCGGACCGCCGCGTCATAATAGTCCACGACTTTCTGCAGGAATTCGTCCTCCACGAGGAAATCCGGGTCATCCTTGAACCAGATCGCGTTCGCAAACGCGAACTTGGCCAGTTCCGAGGAAGGCAGGGACTTTAAGTAGGTGCGCAGGTAGGCGTTCAGGTCGTCGATGCCCAGGCCGCCCAGGACCTGCTCCATCTCCTTCAGGGTCTCGCCTTTGGCGCCGTTCGCGGTCATGGCGAGCGCGATCAGCACGGACAGCGGGGAGACCAGCAGGGTCTTCTGCTCTCCTTCCCCTGCGTAGACCTGGCTGAACAGCTTCGCAGCCCAGTCGAAGGCGGCGGCCGTGAACGTGTCGTCCGTGGCCTTGTCCTCTACCTGGCGGGCCGTGAAGGCTTCCAGCAGGTCCGCGGCCTGCACTTTGCGGGGAGCGGGCGGATCCGTTTCCGGGGCTTTGGTCGTGGTGCCCGGATTGCCGGACGGCTGCGCGGATTCGTTCGCGCCGCAGGCCGCCGTGCAGAGCAGCAATGCAAAAACTACTAATAATGCGATCATTTTCTTCACCGTTTTCATGAGTCGGTCCTCCTTGTTTTTTTGCTCTTCACCGGGAATACAGACGGGGAGGAGCAAATGTTGCAGACCGTTGACAAATTATTTTCCGTGCAGCGCGATCCAGGTCTGCGCGGCCGGCAGGTCCGGGCAGATGTCCGCCGCCAGGGCAGCGATCTCTTCGTCGGGCGGGAGCAGGTCCGGGACCATCAGCGGGATCATGCCCGCCGCGTGGGCTGACAGGATGCCGTTGCGGGAATCCTCCACCGCCAGGCAGCGGCCGGGGGCCGTGCCCAGCGCTTCCGCCGCCTTCAGGAAGATGTCCGGCGCCGGCTTGCCGCGCGCCGCGTCGCCGCCGCAGATGACCGCGTCGAAGTACGGCAGCAGGCCCGCCGCTTCCAGTTCCGGGATCACGAGTTCCCGCTCCGTGGAGGACGCCAGGGCCAGTCTGTAGCCCTTCCGCCACAGCGTCCGCAGGATCTCCGCCGCGCCGGCTTTGACGGGCAGCGCGCCGTTTTCGCGGGTCCGGCGGAACATTTCGTCCACCGCAATGCGGCGTTCCTCATAAGGATAATCCGCGCCCAGGCGTTCGTAAATGATCTCCTCCGAGCGCTCGCGGGTCACGCCGATGATCGCGTAGAGCGCTTCCTCCAGTTCCGGCGTCACGCACCCTTCCGCTTCTTCCCAGGCATCGATAAAGAGTTTTTCGGTGTCCAGGAGCGTGCCGTCCATATCGAAAACGACGGCGGTAAACGGCGGGATGGCGTCTCCGGTCCCGGTCGCGGGGGCGTCCGCCGCCGGCTCCTGAGGCGCCTCCTCCCGGTACAGCCCCTGCCTCTCCGCATACGCCGCCACCGCTTCCGGCAGCAGGTCCGACACGTCCAGCCCTTCCCGCATGCGCTCGCGGACCAGCGTGGAAGAAACGTCCAGCGCGGGGAACGGCATCACGCGGATCTGCCCGCCGAAGCGCATCATCAGTGCCGCGGCTTTCCGCTCCATCGCGTCATAATCCGTCCCGCTGCCCCGGCCGGCCGCGAGGATCCGCGCGCCAGCCAGGATCCTCTCCGGCGAACGCCAGCTGTCCAGCTGGTCCAGGCAGTCGGCGCCGAAAATAAAGCTGAATTCGTGCTGCGGGTACCGTGCGCGCAGCTCCTCCACCGTCTCGCAGGTATAGGTGCGGCCCTCGCGGCGCAGTTCGATATCGCATACGCGGGCCCATGCCAGGCCGTCCAGCGCGCGCTTCGTCATCGCGAGCCGGTCCTGCGCGGGGCTGACCTTTTTGCCCTCCTTGAAGTAGGGCTGGCCTGCCGGCAGGAACCAGATCTCATCCAAATCAAACTGCTGCCGGGCGACAACGCCCAGCAGCACGTGGCCCCGGTGGATGGGGTCGAAGGTCCCGCCCACCAGACCGATCTTCATACGATCTCTCCGGTAAACGGATCCAGGATCGGGGGCAGCCGGCGCTTGTGCGCGCTGGACAGCCATTTCTTCCGGATCACTTCATCCGCGGCCGCGTCGCCGGAAGTGCCCTTCCGGATCCAGTCGTGGATCTGCTGGTAGGTCACGCCCAGACGCTCCTCGTCCGTCTTGCCGGAGAGGCCGTCGCTCGGCGCCTTTTCCACCAGGAACTGCGGCAGTTCTTCCAGCGTCCTGCCGACCGCGACCACTTCCTTGCTGGTCAGGTTCCCCAGCGGATTGAAATCGCAGCTCGTGTCGCCGTCCTTGGTGCAGTAGCCCACCATGCGTTCGGACAGGTTGCCGGTGCCGCACAGGAATGCGCCCAGGGCTTGGGCGATGTAGCGGAGCGTGGTCATCCGCAGGCGCGGCCCCACGTTGATATTGCTCTCCCGCTCCGTGGCGATGGGTTCGCCGCCCGGGAAAATATCCTCCGGCAGCCCTTCCATGACCGATGCCTTCAGAGCCTGATGCGCCGCCCCGATATTCACCGTACGCGTGTTGATCCCCAGCGCGGCGCACACCGCCTGCGAATCCGAGATATCCGCCTGCACGCCGTCCGGCAGCATGACGCCCCAGACGTTCTCCGGTCCCAGCGCGCGGGCGCACAGGGCGGCCGCCACCGTGCTGTCCTTGCCGCCGGACACGCCCAGCACCGCGCGGGCGATCCCGCAGCGGGCCGTGTGCTCGCGGATCATCTCCACCAGTTTGTCGCGTACCTGTTCCGCCTCAAAGGGGGCGGTCCTTTCGTATCCTTCCATTACATCTCCTCCTGCAGCAGCCGCATCTTTTCGTCATAATATGCGGGGGTCATGTCCATGTAGTGCTTGTGAGGGTTCCGGAAACGCTGTTCCTCCACCCAGACCTCATTGTCCATCTGGTCCTTGACGCGCTGGCGGATCACTTTGATGTCCTCCACAGGCATCAGCCGCCTGCCGCCCTGCATCACCAGCTGCTGCAGTTCCACGAATTCCATGCCCGCCGTGGGATATTTCTTCCAGGGCTTTTCGGGATCGATCATGTATTCGATGGTCTCCGGCGTCTCGTCCCGGAGCGCGATCACGTCCGCGATGCTGTGATGCTTGTCATCGTACAGCCGATAGATCCGCTTTAAGCCCGGATTCGTCACTTTTTCGATATTTTCGGAGATCTTGATGCGGGGCATCATCACCCCGTTCTCTTCCACCGCGCACAGCTTGTACACCGCGCCGAACACCGGCTCGGATTTGGCGGTGATCATCCGCTCGCCCACACCGAACGCGTCGATGCAGCCGCCCTGCTCCAGAATGGAGAAGATAGTGAACTCATCCAGTGAGTTGCTGACCACGATCTTCGCGTCCGGGAAGCCCGCCTCGTCCAGCATAGCGCGCGCCTTGCGGGACAGGTACGCCAGGTCGCCCGAGTCCAGACGGATGCCGAAATACCGGGACTGCACGCCCTGCTCCCGCATCTCCTTAAAGACCTGGATCGCGTGCGGCACGCCCACCTTCAGCACGTCGTACGTATCCACCAGCAGCACGCAGTTGTGCGGATAGCGCGCCGCGAAGCGCCGGAACGCCTGCAGCTCGTCCTTATAGAACATCACCCAGCTGTGGGCCATGGTGCCGCCCACGGGGATGCCGAATTCCTGGCCGGAGGAGACCGTCGCGGTGCCGTTCACGCCGCCGATGTAGCAGGCGCGCGCGCCGTAGATCGCCGCGTCGTTGTTATGCGCGCGCCGGGCGCCGAAGTCCGACACGCTGCGGCCCTTCGCGGAACGCACGATGCGGTTCGCCTTGGTCGCGATCAGCGACTGGTGGTTCACCTGCGCCAGCAGCTCCGTCTCGATCAGCTGCGCCTCCACCAGGTCCGCCACCACCGTGATGATCGGCTCGCCCGGATACATCACCGTGCCTTCCGGGAACGCGTACACGTCGCCGTGGAAGCGGAAATCCGCCAGATAGGCCAGGAAGCTTTCGTCAAAATGGCCCAGCGAGCGCAGGTATTCGATGTCTTCCGGCTCGAAGCGCATCCCCTCCAGATACTCCAGGATCTGCTCCAGGCCCGCGAAGATCGCGAAGCCGCCCTCGTCCGGATTCCTCCGGTAAAAGACGTCGAAGGCCACCTTTTTCTTCTCCTGCTCTTCCAGGAAATAGCCGTTGGCCATGGTCAGTTCGTACAGATCCATCATCATGGAAATGTTTCTGGCTTCGTAAATCGAGTGCATAGTCTCCTCCTATTTTACCGTGATCTGACAGCTCCGCATGGTCTCCAGCGCCGCCTCGTGCTTCCCGGGCGTGACCCCCGCACAGCAGGCGCTGTCCACGGACAGCGGGACCTCCGGCAGGGCCGCCTTGATCATCAGGGCGTTGGACACCACGCAGATGTCCGTGCAAAGTCCGATCAGTTCCACACTTTCTATTTTATCCCGCTCCTCGGTGAGCACGGCCGCGAGGACCGTGGACCCGAAGGACGGTTTATCGATGATGCGCGCGCCCGGCCGGGCCGCCAGGTCCCGGAGCTCCGGCACGATCTCCCAGCCTTCCGTCCCGCGGATGCAGTGCTCCACCGGGAGGAAGCGCCCCTCCTGCGTCTGCAGATACTCCGGCCCGTGCGTGTCCCGCGTGAAGATCACCGGCCCCCCGTGCGCTTCGATCTTCGCGCGCACCGCCGGCACGACGGCCTGCGCTTCGGGCGTGCCCAGCGCACCGTCTACGAAATCCTTCTGCATATCCACGACGATCAGGTATTTGTCCATGCAAGACCTCCTTTGCCTGCCGCTTGGTTCCGGCCTTACTTCGGCCAGATTTTCTTTTTCTGCTGCCTGCCCGTGACGGCCAGCATCACGTTGTCCGGGACGATACGCCGGGCCATGACCGCCGCCCGCATCCGGGCCGTCGGCACGATGACCGTTTTCTTCTTCACCATTCCGGCCAGGCACGCTTTTACGCACGTCTCCGCCGAAATGCTTTTAAGCGAGAAAGACGCGTCCGCGTTTTTATTGAAATTCGTATCCACCGGCCCCGGGCACAGCGCGCAGACATACACGCTGCTCCCCGCCTCCTTCAGTTCCCGCGCCACAGCCCGGGTCAGGGAGGCGGCATACGCCTTGGACGCATAATACGCCGCCATGTACGGCCCGCCGGGCAGCAGGCCGGCGGAGGACGCGACGTTCACGATGGTCCCGCGGCCGCGCGCCTGCATTCTCTGCAGGACGCTCTTGAACAGCAGGTGCATCGCCAGGTCGTTGACCTTCAGCATCGCGATCTCTTTTTCCGTGTCGGTCTCCAGGAAAGGGCCGGTGACGCCGAAGCCCGCGTTGTTGATGAACACGTCCAGCGGCTCGTCCTTCACCGCGTCCGCCAGCTGCCGGACCTGCGCTTCGTCCGCCAGATCCGCCGTCAGCAGACGGCACGGCGCGCCGAGTTCGCCGGCTAGCCGTTCCAGTTTTTCCGGATCCCGTCCTACTAAAACCAGGCGGCATCCCTGCGCCGCGTAATGCCGCGCAAACGCCTGCCCGATGCCTGACGTCGCTCCCGTGATCAGAACGGTCTCCATATCTCTCGCTCCCGGTCTCTTTCTGCAGTTCACTATACCGAAAAAACGGCCCGGCGTCAAGGAGACGTTCCGGACCGTTTGGGTCAGATCGGTATTATTTACAGCCAGCCGATGCTTTCCTCCGCCGGCTTCCTGTCTTCATGCAGCCGCGAAGGCCGCGCGCCTTCCGCCGGCTTCCCCAGCGGGAACAGCGCGATCATGTCGTAGGGGATCATTTCCGGGAAGGAGGCTTTCAGTTTGTCCGCGTCGAAATGCCCCACCCAGGTGGTCGCAAGGCCGAGGTCGTGGATGGCCAGCATCATCTGCGTGGCGACGATGGCGCCGTCCACGTCCGCAAAGTTCTTTCCGTCGAAGGGGCGCACCCAGGCTTCTGCGGGCAGGGCGCCCACCGCCAGGATGCAGTTCACCGCCTGCACGAAAGGAAAGGCGGCGGTCTCCTTCACGGCGGCCAGCGCGGCTTCACTTTGGATCACCCAGATCTTGACGGGCTGGTTATTGTGAGCAGTGGGGGCGCAGCGCCCCGCTTCGAGGATCTTTTCCAGCGTCTCTGCGTCAACAGAGACAGGTTCCAGCCGGCGGCAGGAATAACGGGCTTTCGCCAGGGACAAGAAATCTTCCATGGGACACCTCCTGTTGACCGTGGATTCTATGTTTTACATCCGCTCCGGGATCCCGAAGCCCAGCAGGCCGCAGAACGTGACCAGCTCGCGCTCCGCCAGCTCCAGCAGGCGGATCCAGCCGCTCTTGCGCGCCGCGTCCTCTTCCTTCAGAATGTGGTTGTCGCGGTAGAACGCGCTGAACAGGTCGGACAGTTCATAAATGAACTGGCACAGCCGGTGCGGCGCCTTTTCCGCGAACGCGTCGGTCAGGGCCTGGCCGGCCTTGAGCAGCGCCAGCTGCAACGCTTTTTCCGCCGGTCCCTGCGCGGGCCGGATCGGTCCGGCGGCGATGCCCTGCTCCCGCACTTTCCGCAGGATGGAGCGGATCCGGACCGCCGTGTACAGGATGTACGGGCCGGTGTTCCCCTCGAAGGAGGAGAAGCGGTCCAGATCGAACACGTAGTCCTTGGTGGCCTGGTTGGACAGGTCGCCGTATTTCAGCGCCGCGAGGCCGATGACCCCGGCGGTCGCCTGCTTTTCCTCTTCGGGCAGATCCGTCTCCGCCATGCGCGCGTACACCGCGTCCTTCACTTCCTTCAGCAGGTACTCGAGCCGCAGCACGCCGCCGCTCCGGGTCTTGAAGGGCTTGCCGTCCTTGCCGTTCATGGTGCCGAAGCCCAGGTGCGACAGGACGGTCTCCTCCGGAACGATGCCGGCCAGGCGCGCGGCGCGGAAGACCTGCTCAAAATGCATGTTCTGGCGCTTGTCGGTGACGTAAAAGATCTCCGCGGGATGATACAGTTTTTCGCGCTCCACGATGGTGGCGAGGTCCGTGGTGGCATAGAGGTACGCGCCGTCGGATTTCTGCACCAGGCAGGGCGGGACTTCCTTCGTGTCGTCCGGCCGCGCCACGGGGATCACGCGCGCGCCTTCGCTCTCTTCCATGATGCCCTGGCGCTCAAAGTCCGCCAGCATGTCCGCGATGTACGGTTGCACGTCGCTTTCGCCCTTCCAGAGCTCGAAATGCACATCCAGCGCGTCGTAATTCTTCTTCAGGTCCGCCTTGGAGACCCGCAGCACGTGTTGGAACAGCGCCTGATAGCCGCGGTCGCCCTGCTGCAGGCGCAGCGTGGCCTGGTGGGCCCGCTCCGAGAACTCCTCGTCCGTCTTGGCGCGCGCGCTGGCCGCCGGGTAAATGGTCTCCAGGTCGCCGATCGTGAACGGCGCTTCCGCGGGGTATTCGCCGGTGAAATCCGGATCGAAATACGGCAGGTCCGGCTGCGCATCCTTCACGGCCTCGATGATCAGGCCCATCTGCAGGCCCCAGTCGCCCAGGTGCACGTCGCCGATCGCGTCGTAGCCCATGAAGCGGTACAGCCGCTTCAGCGACTCGCCGATGATGGCGCTGCGCAGATGCCCCACGTGCAGAGGCTTCGCGACGTTGGCGCCGCCGTAGTCCAGGATCACGGTCTTCCCCGCGCCGGGTTTCCCCACGCCAAAGTCCGGCAGCTCCGCCAGTTCGTTCAGCAGGTCCGCCGCGGCTTCCGGCGACGCGTTCAGGTTGATGAAACCGGGCCGCACCGCTTCCGCGGAAGCGAACAGGCCGGACTCCTTCAGTTTTTCCGCGACCGCTTCCGCGATCTCCAGCGGGTTCCGGCGCGCGGCTTTGGCAGCAGCCATGGCGCCGTTGCACTGATATTCACACAGGTCGGGGCGGTTGGATACGTTGACGCGGCCGTAGGAAGGGTCCAGGCCGCAGGCGGCAAACGCGTCCGAACAGGCTTTGGTCATCAAATCTTGCAGTGAGATCATAGGATTTCCTCTTCAAAAATAATGCTTGCATTTTCGGCAAAGCATGTTATAATACTCCTTGCGCATGGAAGTGTAGCTCAGCTGGGATGAGCGTTCGCCTCACACGCGAGAGGTCATGGGTTCGAGCCCCATCACTTCCACGAAAGGACCGGAAGGTCCTTTTTTCATGCCTCCTCCATGCGGGTCAGGCGGGCGGCCTGGTCCGCGGCGATGAGGCTGTCCAGCACTTCGTCCAGGTCCCCGTTCATAATAGCATCGATCTTGTACAGGGTCAAATGGATCCGGTGGTCGGTCACGCGGCTCTGCGGGAAGTTGTAGGTCCGGATCTTCTCCGAACGGTCTCCGGAACCGATCTGGCTGCGGCGCTCCGCGGCTTCCGCGCTCTGCTTCTTCTCCAGTTCCAGTTCATACAGTTTGGTGCGCAGCAGCTTGAACGCTTTTTCCTTGTTCTGCAGCTGCGATTTTTCCGTCTGGCTGTAGATCACGATGCCGGTGGGATAATGGGTCAGGCGCACCGCGGAGTCCGTGGTGTTGACGCACTGGCCGCCGTTGCCGGAGGCCCGCATCACGTCGATGCGGATGTCGTTCGGGTCGATGACCACGTCCACCTCTTCCGCTTCCGGCATCACCGCGACCGTGGCCGCGGAGGTGTGGATGCGGCCGCCGGATTCCGTCTCCGGCACGCGCTGCACGCGGTGCACGCCGCTTTCGTACTTCATGCGGGAGTACGCGCCCTTGCCGCTGATCATCGCCACGACTTCCTTGAAGCCGCCGAGCTCCGCCTCGCTTAAGGAGATCATTTCCACCTTCCAGCGCCGCGTTTCCGCGTAATGCACGTACATGCGGTAGAGCTCCGCCGCGAACAGGGCCGCTTCTTCACCGCCAGTGCCGGCGCGGATCTCCAGGACGACGCCCCGGTCGTCGTTGGGGTCCTTCGGGAGGAGCAGTACCTTCAGTTCCTTCTCCAGGCGGGCGGTCTCGTCTTCAGCCGCCGCCATCTCCTCTTTCAGGAGCGCCCGCATCTCCTCGTCCTTTTCCTCCTCCAGCATGGCCAGCGCGTCGGCGCGGTCCCGGCCGGCCTTCACGTACGCGCGGTACGCGTCCACGAGCGGCGCGAGGTCGCTCTGCTCCTTCATCAGTTTGCGGAAACGCGTCTGGTCCAGCGCCGCTTCGGGGCTGGCGAGTTCCGCCTGTATTTCTTCAAAATGTTTGCAGACATCTGCACATTGTTCAAACATAAAGATCAGTCCTTTCGGGGACGCGGGACGCATTCGGCGACCCGGTCCAGGCCGGCAAGGTCCGGGTGCACGAGCACGCGGTACCGGCCGGTGTTTTCAAAGATCTCCCGGACGGCCGGGCCCTGTTCGCAGCCGATCTCCAGGAAAAGGAGCGGGGCAGGCGCGTCCTCCGGTGCGGCCTTTCCGCAGCAGCGGCCGAGGTCCGCGGCCAGTCTCCGGTAAAAGTCCAGCCCGTCCTCCCCGCCGTCCAGCGCCAGCCGGGGCTCGTGGTCCCGCACTTCCGGCATCAGGGTCTCTATTTCGCTTCCCGGGATGTAGGGGGGATTGCAGCAGATGATGTCAAAGGCGCCAAGAGGCTCCCCGGTTTCGGGAATCACGGCGTCCAATAAGTCGCCACAGGCATAGTGCACGCGGTCCGCCACACCGTTCAGCGCCGCGTTCCGGCGCGCCACGGCCAGCGCCTCTTCCGAAATATCGCTCAGCACGATCCGCGCCTGCGGCAGAAAATGCGCCAGGCTGACGCCGATGCATCCGCTCCCGCAGCACAGGTCCAGAATGCGCGGTGATGTCATCGCTTCCGCTGCCCGGACCGCCCGTTCCACCAGGTTTTCGGTATCCGGCCGCGGGCAGAGCACCCGGTCGTTCACCGCAAACGGCAGGCCCATGAACCAGGTCCGCCCGGTGATCTGCTGCAGCGGGACGCGCTGTTCGCGCCGCCGCACGCCCTCCTCAAAGCGCGCCGCGGCTTCCTCCGGCAGCGGCTCCTCCTCCATCAGGGGCAGACGGCTCCGGTCCGGCCCGCCGGCCCACTCCAGGAGCTCCTTCGCGTCCCAGGAAGCGTCCGGCACGCCGGCCGCCGTCAGGCGCCGCACGGCCCGCGTCAGAATGTCACGGATGGTCTCGCTCATATCCCCGGCCCCGTCAGTCGAAATTCTCCTTCTCCCAGGTCTCCCAGTCGAACACCGCTTCCGTGGACGCGATGCCCACCTCCAGCATGCTCTCATCCGGCTCCCGTGTGGTCAGCCGCTGCAGCCACAGCCCGGGCTTGCTCAGCGCGCTGACGACCGGGTTTTCGGAACTCCCCGCCAGCCGGATGAATTCATACGACAGGCTCAGAATCACGGGCAGCGCCAGCAGCTTGGTCCCGATGCGCAGCAGCACCGGCTCCTTGGGCAGGAAAATACCCACAAAAATGCTGACCAGCAGACTGAACAGGATGAAACTGGTCCCGCACCGCTTGTGGAAGCGGCTGCTCTTCGCCGCATTTTCCACCGTCAGCGGCAGCCCGTGCTCGATGCAGTTGATGCATTTGTGCTCCGCCCCGTGATACATAAAGACCCGCTTGATGTCCTTCATCTGCGCGATCAGCGCCAGATACCCCACGAAGATCACCATCCGGATCAGCCCCTCCAGCAGGGAGATCCCGATGCCCGAGGAGATCACGCGCCGCAGCAGTTTCACCAGCACGGTGGGCAGCACGATAAACAGCCCGACCGCCAGCGCCAGCGCGAACACCATCGTCGCGCCCAGCACGAACTTTTCGCCGGCGGAGGATTTCTTCCCGGCGTCCGCCTTCGTGTCGTCGGGAGCAATGTCATCCGCCCCCATTTCATCCTGAGCAGCGGCCTCCCCGGCCGCAGCCGAAGGATCTTCCTCCTCGAAGAACGACGCCGACCACGTCAGCGTGCTCATCCCCAGCTTCATCGAATCCAGAAAGATCAGCGGCCCGCGCACGAACGGGATCTTCCGCAGCCTGTCGCTGCCGCCGATATTCTTGTATTTTTCTTTGATCTGCGCGATCTCCCCGTCCGGTTTGCGGACCGAGCAGGCGTACTCGCCGCCGTTCCGCATCATGACGCCCTCCATCAGGGCCTGACCGCCGATCCCGGAATTCTTCATCGTTTCACTACCTCTGTATCAAATTCGGCAGGGGACGCGCCGTCCCCGTTTTTCGGCAAATAAAAAGACAAAAGCCCAGCGCATCCGGTTCAGGACGCACCAGGCTTTTGTCTTGAAGATCAAGCTAGTTGTTGCCGCCTAAACCATACTTGCGGTTGAACTGCTCGATACGGCCGCGGGCCGCGACGGCCTTCTGCTGGCCGGTATAGAAGGGATGGCACTTGGAACAGATTTCCACGTGGATCTCCGGCTTGGTGGATCCCGTGACGAACTCGTTGCCGCAGTTGCACGTCACCTTAGCCTGGTAGTACTTCGGCTGAATTTTCTCCTGCATGATTTTTACCTCTTTTTCATTTCCAGAGCGGGCGAGAGGTTCGCTCCTCCGATATTGGCCGTTATTTCCGAAAACAGCGTTCGAAGTATAGCACAGCCCTATATCGAATGCAAGCGGATTTTTCAAAAAAATGCCCTTTTTCCGCAAAAAATTGCCCGTCCCGGCGAAAAAAAATCTTGACGCCCGCGCCAAAACGCTATATAGTAGAGAAGCTGATTGCAATGGCCCAGTGGCTCAGTTGGTTAGAGCGCCGCCCTGTCACGGCGGAGGTCGTCGGTTCGAGTCCGATCTGGGTCGTTTTTCTTTTCCGCGGGTGTGGCGGAACAGGTAGACGCAAGGGACTTAAAATCCCTCGGTAGCGATACCGTGCCGGTTCGAGTCCGGCCACCCGCAGACCTCAAAATCCGTTGGTATACCAACGGATTTTTACATTTCACCGGCAAAAAATCCCTCGTACACTTTTCAAATCGGCGCCAATCTTCCAGCTCCGTTTGTTTCTCATTCTTTATATACTTTCTCTTCCTTAAGAATACCCAATATTGCGTTTTCAGAAACAATTTTTGAGCTGTAATCCAGATGAGTATAAATGTTTGCTGTAGCAGCAATAGTACTGTGTCCCAGCCATTCTTGTATAGAAGCGTTGCACAGGAATGTCGTAGATCATGGAAACGGATTTTTCGGAATCCATTTTTTCAAAAAACTACTGTTGTCCATTTGGGACCTCCTTTGCTGTTTTGGGCGGTTGGCAGACCACTTCCATTATCGCAAAGGAGGTCCTTTCTTGAAGCTGAAGCTTATTGGGAACACCCCTGCATAGCAGGGGGTTTTATTGGATGGCTATCCAACAACGAAAAGAGGACGGGACTCCATCCGGGTCCCGTCCTCTTTATTATTCAGAGGGATATCTTTTTGTCCGCTTACCGCCAGGTGCTTACCCTTCAATCAGAATCGTCTTCTTTTCCGGGATCTTCTTTTCTTCCTTCTTCGGCAGGATCAGCGTCAGTACGCCATGTTTGAAACTGGCTTTGACGTCCTCTTCGGTGACGTCCTCGCCTACGTAGAAGCTGCGCTGCATGGCACCGGCGTACCGCTCCTGACGGATCAGTTTGCCTTTCTTCTCCTCGTTCTTGTCAAGGCCTTTGGAGGCACTGACCGTAAGGGTGCCATCATTCAAATCCACGGTGATCTCATCTTTTGCGAAGCCGGGCAGATCGATATCGACTTCATAGTGATCCTCGTGCTCCCGCACGTCGGTCCGCATCATACGGTCCGCATGGTGTCCGTAAAGCTTGCGCTCCGCGCGGTCCAGATCCCGCAGTTCCGGAAAACCGAACAGGTCGTCCAATAAACTCTCTCCAAAAATACTAGGTGTCAACATATCTTTTTCCTCCTTAACTCATTTTGTTTGAGCAAGGGGAAGGAGTGTTTGGATCTTTCGGGCCATCGGCCCCAGAGGTCTTCTCTTTTCCTCTGTTCGGCTCCGTTATAGCACCGTTGTTAGCACTTGTCAATAGTGAGTGCTAAAATAAATTGTGAACTTTCTGTTACGTCTCCGTTTCCGGCGACTTCCGCTTTCGGGGCGGATTGGGTACCGATCTGCCAAGACAGCATGATCACTCCTGGGGGATTTGCGACGGCGCTTGCGCCTAGTCCCTTGCGGGAACCTGCACTGTCTGAGTCCTTAGCTCAGTGCCTCCTTCCTTTGGGCTATGTGGCCGTACGCCGCGCGGGAGTCGAACCCGCACTGTATGGAGACTTAAGCTCCATGCCTCTTCCAATTGGGCAACGCAATTGACATTATTTACGGGACAAGTCTGTCTGGCGCAGAGGAATATATCCGCCGGAATTACATGGGAAATGAACTGATTGTGAAAGAGGAGCAATCTTTCTATAATCAGTCCGCGAAATCCGAACGGGATGATTCAGAATCCACTAAAACACACTACAGCAGAGAAGTAGCGGAAACAAACAAAAAGAATAGTGCTATTACAAATGATAAACAACCAGATACGAAGCCTGCTGGCAGTGGGAAATTTAGCAGAGATCTAGAAGAAAGATATAGCCTGGATTTAACCCCTCCAGAATCTGAACTGGAGAGGCTGCGCCGAGAAAATGCGGGACTTCAGATGATTTACCAACAGCTTCTTCGCGAAAAACGCGGAACTCTGCCCCGTGGTCCTTTGGACAGATATAATTCCAGTGCCATATTGCAAATCTTACCAGACCGATAGGAAAAGAGATCTGCAAACGTTACGGCTGGACATATCCGGCCAGAACCAAGAAACGAACAGGGAGGACGAAATGAATATGAATGATATCTATGAGTACCTGAAGAAGGAACACGTCGACGAAAAGAACGCTGTTTTCAGTAAAGAACTGGAAAACTACTTGTGCTCATTTCGATGGTTTTGGGATTTTGTAGCGTCGTCGGCGCCAAATCGGCGCCATTTTTCCGGCATTTTTCCCGAAAAAAAGAAATAAGCCTTGTTCTACTCCTTGATGAAAAACGTTATTTTCGTTGAAATATCAAGGAATTCCGTAAATTAAAAGGGTTTTAAGGAGTTTATCAGGAACACCCGCATGAAAAAAGCCCCAGGCCGGGGCTTTTTTCATGCGGGTGGCCGAAACTTATGCAGGGAACCTATTCATAATCCTCTTCCGCTTTCCTTTTCTTCCTGTTATAGGCTTTTCCGTTCGGGGCCGTTCTGGTCACCGGGCTGAGGCTGCCCCAGGTCTTCCGCTGTTTCGCATAGAACTTTTTCTGTTCTTTCTTGCTCATTTTGCTGAGCGGCACAAACTTTTTCATGATCGTTTCTTCCGTTTCCCCCGCCTTATTTCAGCGGGGGCAGCCCGTGGATATCATAGTTGTCATAATAGATTTCGAACGCGGTCTTCACATCCCCGGACAGTTCGATCAGCGCGCCGGCCTGGAACATGGCAGAGAGCGAGCCCGACGGCGCTTTCCATGCGGCGTTGGAGATCACCTCCAGTTTTTCGCCGCCGGGGACGCCGGCGCGGAGGATGGATTCGGCTTTGAAAAGGAGTTCGCCGGTCGCGATGTGGTAGTCGCTGGAGATGATCGCCAGTTTCTTCACGGAAGGGTAGAGGGACGTCAGGATGTCGTAGGTGAACAGGGCGTTCTGCGCCGTAGTGATGGAGTTGTCCTCCACGATCACGCGGTTCTTTTCCACGCCGTGTTCGATGAGCCATTTGGCCATTTCGCCCGCTTCGGAGGCGGATTCGTTTTCCGAGGCCGTGCCGCCGCCCGTGCAGACGACGTAGGCGTTGGGGTATTTTTCGGCGCTTTTGAGGGCGACCTGCAGGCGCTGGATCAGTTCCTCGCGCATGGTGCCGTCGGGCTCCAGCTGGAAGCCCAGGACGACGAGGCACAGTTCGTCGGTGTCCGGGAGGCCGTCGGGCAGGACGTCGTAATGCAGCGGCTGCCCCAGGTCGGCGGAGGTCCAGATCTGCATGATCTTTTCCCAGCGCACGCCGGTTCCCAGGTCCGCTTCGCGCAGGTCTTTCAGCAGCGCGTCGGTTTTTTCTTTGGCTTCCGCCTGGTAGGCGCCGTAGTCGACGACCATTTCTTCAATGATCTTTTGGATCTTTTCCGGGTCAGGCGCCGCGGCTTCTTTCTTCCCACAGGCGCTGAAAAGCATTGATAAAACCGTCAGACAGGCGGTCGCGATCAGTATTCTCCGTTTCATGTTTCCTCCCCGGCCGCCCATATGGGAGCGGCCCTATTATTGCTGTTTGAGCAGTTTTTTCGCGTAGGGATCCAGCAGGCGGCAGATCGGCAGGGACAGCAGCAGTACGGCGGCATCGGCGATGAAGGCCGACATATTCATCCCCGCCCGCACCAGGAAAGGCTGGGAGCGGATAAAACTGTCCACCAGAGATTTCACGCCCAAAATACCGACTGCCGTGAACAGGATGATAGCGCCTGCCTCAACAGCGAGTTGCAGGGGGGCCGGCTTCAGTTTTTTCGACCGGGCGAAACTCAGGCCCAGGCCGATGCCGATCACCACGTTTCCCAAGGCCCAGCCGGGCATGCCGCGCATCCCGCTGGTGATGAGACAGTAAAGAAAGACGCCCAAAGCGCCCACGGCTGTCCCGCTGAAAGCACCGAAAGAATAGCAATAGACCGCCATGGCCACATAACCCAGGCAGAGATAGTAGTTCTGGAACACGGGTACCTGCAGCATCAGAGACAGGACCACAAAAAGGGCGATCCCGATGGCGGTCGCGGTCAGCAGACGCAGATTGGTTTTCATGAACAGTATTCCTCCTTCTTCAGCCGGTACAGTTTGCTTGGCCGGTATGGGCCGCCCGAGATCATTTCCCCGGTCTCTTCGATCTTCTCCGCCATCTTTTTGCGGAAGTTCGCTTTATACAGTTTTTCGCCCAGCAGGATCTCGAAGATGCGCTGCAGGTCGGGCAGCGTGAATTCTTCCCCGGCCAGGTGGAAGGCGATGTCCGTGTATTCGACTTTGCCGGCGAGGCGGGTGCGGGCGGTGCGGATGATCGCGCGGTGGTCGAAGGCCAGCGGCCGCTCGTCCTGCAGCAGCGCGTCGGCGTCCTCCAGCCAGGCGCCGCTGGTGCGGGCACCGGCGGAGAAGGTCAGTTTTTCGCGCGGGACCAGGGCCATGTAGGCGATCGAAATGATCCGCCGGCGGGGGTCGCGGTCCACGGCGCCGAAGGTGTAGAGCTGCTCCAGATAGATACCGGTCAGGCCGGTCTCTTCGCGGATGGCACGCTCCGCCGCGGCTTCCGGCGTCTCGTCCGGGCGGATGAATACGCCGGGGAGGGCCGGGACGCCGGCGAACGGCTCTTCGCCGCGCCGGATCAGCAGCAGCTTCAGTCTGCCGTCCTCGATGGTGAACAGCAGGACGTCAACGGTCACGGACATTGACGCATAAGGGAAAAGGTCCTGATTCTCCATACTCTCCTCTTTTCAACCGGTGACCAGCCGTCCGGTGCGCTCCGCCGGGGCGACCGTCACTTCCATTCCCGCGCCGAAGGCGATGCTGTCCTCCGTCACGCCGTCCGAGAAGATCACGCCGCCCTCCGGCATGCCCGAGACGATGCTCAGGCGGTTCTTCGCCGTCACTTCGCCGTACACGAGTTCCGCCTGCGTGAAGCGGCTCGGGTAGGGCTCGCGGACCTGGAAGACCAGGGCCGGGCTGTCCCAGGAATAGGCGGGCTCGCGGAACTCGCCCAGCCGGAATGCGCGCGCCATGCCGCGGAATTCCGCCATGACGGAGCGGTGCCAGCCGGTCATGCCCAGGCCGGTGGATACGATGATCCCGGACGAGGAATGGTTCTCGGTGATGCCATTATAGCATATCTGATACCGCGCGGACGTATGATTTTGCACGCCGATGAAAAAATCGTTGACCGCGTACAGCAGCTGGCCGTCCTGCGTCCGGGCCGCCCCCATCGTGACGCTTTTCTCCCGGTAGCGGCCGCCCAGGACGGCAGGCAGCAGTTTTTCCATGTCGCCCGGCTCAAAGGGGAGCAGGATGCCGTCCCAGCGCTGCGCGTCCGGGTTCACACCGATGAGCGGCTGGCCGCTCAGGTATTTCATCGTATTCGCGACCAGCCCGTCCTGGCCGACCGCGATGACGACGTCCTGTTCCCCGAAGATCATGTTCGGCAGGTACGTACGCTCGATCACCTGCACGCGGGCCGCGCGCTCCGCCGCCCGGACCACGGCGGCCAGGCTGCTCCGGTAATTCCGGTCTTCCCGCTCGTAGTCCGAAAAGTCCGCGCCGAGGTGCTCGATGTAGAAGCGGGCCTGCTCGACCGTGTTGAAGCGGCTTTTGAGTTCTTCCAGGCGGGTCCGGCGGGTTACGATGACGATCTTGTTCATTTCCCGGTCCATGAGACAGTCCTCCGTTTCTGTTTGCTGCTATACGGTTTTCCCGGCGACCGACTGCTTTTCGTCAGCCGGCCGCCCGGTTTCGTTCCTTCGGCAAGCCGCATTTTCTCTCAGCCTGCCGCGCGGCTTCCGCTTTTCGCGATGGCTTCCAGCAGCTCCGGCGACAGGTTCAGCGTGCCGATCTTGCCGGCGTTCTCGCCCATCTCCATGAACGCTTTCGCCATCAGCGTGCCCGGATCCATCTGCGCCAGCGCGCAGGCTTCGATCAGCGCCACGTTCACGTTTTCGTAAGCTTTGATCATGGCCCGGACCGCTTCCGCGCGCTGCATCGCCCGCGTGTTTTCGTTCTCGGTCTCCAGCGCGACCAGGTCTTTGTTCTGTTCCTCCAGGCGGATGTGCTCCGCCAGTTCCTGCGCCTCGATCTCCAGGCGGCGCGAGGATTTTTCCTTTTCCATGTCCAGTTCGGACCGCATCAGGTTCCGTTTGATCTCCTGCTCTTTTTCGGTGCGTTCCTTTTTCTTTTCGATGACGCGGATCTCCGTGTTCAGCTCGTTTTCTTTGATCAGGCGCTCCTGTTCGATGGCCGCGTTTCTGCGCTTGTAGATCGCGTCGTCCTGCTCTTTCAGGATCTCCTCGCGGGCCGCAGCTTCCAACGCCTTCCGGGTCTCAGGTCTGACCGCGACGCTCAGGACGCTGACGGTCAGGATCTCCGTGCCGAGGTCTTCCGTTTCCTTGCTGTTTTTCAGGGCGGCGAGAACGGTTCCGGCCAGGGCATCCGCGTTTTTCAGGATGTCGCGGACGGTCTTGCGGGCCGCTTCCTTCATCAGGATCGATTTGACGATATCTGACAGCCGTCTGCCGAAGAGCTGCAGGGCGGCGGGGATGCGGTCCGGACCTTTGGCGGTCCAGCCGAAATCCGCCATCTGGGCGGCCTGATGGAAGTCGCGGAGGCGGTAAGTGATCTGGCCCTGCACGCAGACAGACTGGAAGTCGGCGGTGATCAGGTCGTCATAGGCGAACGGGACGTCGCAGGCAGTAGCGGGGAGCTGCAGGATGTTAGTTCTGCGGCTGTTGTACCAGACGGCCAGGCCCTGGCCTTCTTTCACGACTTCGCCGCCGCGCAGAAGCATTACGTAGTTGGCGGGGAGGAATTTCTGGAATCGGATCATCATGGTTGTCACCTCCTGTCCGGGGACCGGCACCGGCGGGGCCGGCTTAGTAGCGTTTTGCTACCTTCTGATTGTATGATAGTAGTATTTTGCTACTTTGTCAAGAGGATTTGGAGATTTTTTCCAAATTTTTTTTCGGAGCGGAGATACGGGGTGCAGCAAAACAAAAAAGACCGCCTGTACAGCGGTCTCTCGCGATGCTTGCTGTTGTCATTCTACCCTTGCTTTGACGCCCGGATGACGCGCGTGGCATTGATCATAAGCTGGCGGCGCGTCACGGTCCCCTTCCGCAGACCTTCCAGCATGGCCTTCAGGTCGCCCTTGCTGCCGGGCATGACCAGGTCTCCGCCGGCGGCTGCGATGCGGGCGGCGTTCGGCGCGGGATATTTCTTCCGGCCCATGTTCAGGGCCGCGATGATCCAGTCGGTCATAACGATCCCCCGGAAGCCGAATTCGGCACGCAGGATATCCCGGATGAGCCCGCGGTGCTCGGAGGTATGGATGCCGTTGATGAGGTTGTAGGAGGTCATCAGCGCGTGCGGCCGGCTTTCTTTCACCGCGATCTCAAAGCCGCGCAGATAGATCTCGCGGAGGGCGCGCTCGCTGGCCTGGCTGCTGTTGCCGTAGCGGTTGGTCTCCTGGTTGTTCGCGGCGAAATGCTTGAGCGTCGTGCCGCAGCCGGGGTGCTTCTGTACGCCGCGGGTCAGGGCGGCGGCGAAGCGTCCGGAGATCAGCGGGTCCTCGGAAAAGTATTCGAAATTGCGGCCGCAGCGGATGTCGCGGTGGATGTTGAGGGCCGGGGCAAGCCAGAGGCGCACGCCGAAGCGCTCCATCTCTTCGCCGACCAGGTCGCCGCACTGCTCCGCAAAGGCCGGGTTCCAGCTCTGGGCCAGTGCGGTGCCGATCGGGATGGCGGTGCAGTTCTGCTCAAAGATCTCGCCCTCCGGTTTCCCGTTTCCGCCCATGCGCTTCATCACAAAGGCCGCCGGCGCCGGCATCAGTTCCAGCATGCTTTCCAGCATGTCGCCGCCCACGGGGTGTGCGCCTTTTTCATCCCGGGTGTACTGGCGGGAAAGACGCAGGCCGGCCGGGCCGTCCGCCATGACCATGGACGCGATCCCCTGCTCCTTCAGGCCGACCGTTTCGCCCGCGGCGCCGGGTACGGAGCGGGAGGCTTCGCCGATCACGCCGGCCGCCCCTTTCCGGTCGAATGCGCCGATGGTCAGGAGGCAGAGTTCCTCATCGCGCAGTGTGGCGGTCTGCGGATCGTACTCCTCCGGAAGGGAATAGTCTACGGTCTCTGTCTGAAAGACCGCTGCGTCAAGCGGCAGGACGGGCAGCCCGGCCGGCGTTTCTTCCGGCTGCCGTTCCGGTTTCCAGTCGGCAAAATCCGGCTTGCCGAGACAGTTTTTGGCTTGCCGGACAACGGCTTCTCCGCTTAAGCGGACGACGGCCGCCGGTACCGTATCGCGGCCGGAATTCCCGCACCGCAGCACGTAGTCACCGGGTTCCAGGATCCACGCCGCGCGGTCAGTATCGTAAGAAGCCAGGTCGCGCAGGTCAAAGGTCAGGGTCAGGGTCTGCTCTCCGCCCGGCGGCAGCTCGTCCGTTTTCCCGAACGCGGCCAGCACCTGGTACGGTTTGTCCAGTTTTCCCTGCGGCTCGGAAACGTACAGCTGCACGACTTCCTTCCCGCTGCGGGATCCGGTATTTTTCACGGAAACCTCGAGGCTCACCCGGCCCGCTTCTTCCCGGGCGCTGCCCGCGGTCAGGGCAAAGTTCGTATAGCTCAGGCCGAAGCCGAACGGAAACAGCGGCGTTTTGCCGACGCTGTCAAAATAGCGGTAGCCGACATAGATACCCTCGGTGTACCGCGTATCATATTTATCCCCGAAGGTCCCGATCGACGGATAGTCCTGCCAGGCGGTCCAGGTGGTCGCCAGTTTGCCTGACGGCGTGCTGTTGCCCAGGATCAGGTCGGCCAGGATGTGCCCGGTCTCTCCGCCCAGCTGGCTGAGCAGCAGGATGTTCCGGACCGCGGTGACCGGCGTCAGATCGACCGGGCCGCCGACGTTCAGGACCAGCAGGAAGCGTTCGAACTTCCGCTCCAGCGCCAGGATGTCGCGGATCTCCGTCTCCGTCAGCAGGATGTCGCCGGGTACGGGCCTGCGGTCCGAGCCTTCACCGGAAATGCGGGACAGGACATAGACGGCCGCGTCGCCGGGGGCATCCGCAGGCAGTTCGTATTCCGGCTCCGGCATCACGGCGCCCATACTGCTCAGGATCGCCAGCGTGCCGTGCTTTAAGGCGGAACGCTTCAGGTCGCGGATAAAGCGCTTCTTCGCTTCCGCGCGCACCTCATCATAACGGTCCAGCCAGTCCTTGCTGCTGATGCGGAACCCGGCGGCTTCCAGCCCCTCTTCCGCCGTGATGAAGATGCGGGAATTGACCTCGCCCGAACCGGTCCCGCCTTTCACGGTGCGGCGGGCGCCGCTGCCGTAAAGCGCCAGTTTGCAGGGAGCGTCCAGGGGGAACGCGCCGTCGGTCTTCAGCAGGACAGCGCACTCCGCGCCGGAGCGCCGCAGGAATTCGTTGTGCTCTTTTTCGTAATCATTCATCTTATTTCACGGTCCATTCCGCCGTTTCCGGCACATGCGCGCGGATCCAGTCCGCCACGAAATCGAGATCCGGCCCGTCCGCATACACTGCGTTCCAGCCGCCGCTCCAGAGTTTGATGACGCTCCGGCGCCGGTTGACCACGACTTTCTTCACGCGGGAGAATTCGGTCACGGAGACGGACCGTCCGGCCGAAAGCATCCCGGCGCTCATGGCGCCGCGGTTGCCGGTGAGGGCGCCCATGATGACGGCCGCCCTGCTGATCTTTTCCGCCTTTTTCGCCTGCTTCGCGCTCTGGGCATGGATGAGCTGCTCGCTGTCCATGACAAAGTCCACGATATAATAACCGCCCATGATCATGGCGTAGATCAGATAGCCGAGAACGAGCAGGACCGCGAAGATCCCGAGCAGGATCAGCGACAGTTTCCCGAGGAAAAGCAGGTTGTCCTTGTCGAAGCCTGCCGTGATCAGCATGATCACCCCCATCAGGAGCACCGTGATCACGACCGCGATGAAGATCGCCTTCGCCGTGCTCACGAAG
Organism: Lachnospiraceae bacterium; assembly: GCA_017430085.1. Taxonomy (GTDB): domain Bacteria; phylum Bacillota; class Clostridia; order Lachnospirales; family Lachnospiraceae; genus UBA6987. The sequence goes on from JAFRNR010000039.1 coordinate 73,685, forward strand.
ATCGACGGGTTCCGGTACAGGCTCATCTGATACCGCCAGCGGTATTTTTCATCGATTTTTTCCAGGGCCTGGGTCTGCATGAGGGTCCTCCTGTCAAATTTCTTTCTTGTTGTCCGGGCGCGCCGGGATGCGCGCGCTCTTTTCAAAAGCCAGCCGAGGGTCGTCGTCCTGCGCCACATGGGTGATGCCGCAGTACACGTAACCCAGCTTTTTGAGCAGGTTCTGCATCACGGTGTTGTCCCCGTGGGTGTCGATGCGCTGGTGGGGACACTGTTCGTACGCCCAGTTCAGGCAGAAGGCGCCGATGCCCTTCTCCGAATGGTCCGTCGCGATGCGGTGCACGACGCCGTAGGGGCTGTCGTCGAACCAGCGGCCCTCCGTGAGGTTTTTGTACAGGGGTTCCGCATCAGGGCCCTGGGAGTAATAAAATGTCCCCGTCACGCGGCCGGCATCGTTCAGGCACACGTAACTTTCCCCCGCGCGGATGCTGCGGCGGACCGCCTCTTCCGGGGGCCAGTTCGTGGCGCCCCACTGCTTCGGATTGCCGTGGGCGGCCATGAAGGCCCGCGCGTGGGCGTAGATCTCCATGATGCGCGGCAGGTCCCGCTCTTCTGCTTTCCGGATCTCCATAGGCTTGCTTCCCGCTCCGGACCGTTTACTGCAGCAGGTCTTCGCCGGGGCCCATGACAGCGATGTCGAGCGCCGTGGCATCTTCCAGATGGAAGATCATCATATGGTTGCCGGTCTCTTCGTTATAGATTTTCCGCAGGTTGGGCATCGCGTCCAGCGCGGCTTCCGCGTATTTCGGGTCCTCCTCAAAGACGGCCGTGCCGGTGTAGCGGAGCCAGTGGCCGTTTGGCTTTAAGGCCGCGATCTCGCACTTCGGGTTCGCGCGCAGCTGGCGGTAGACCGCCTTGAAATCGCCGATGCCGAACAGGACTTTGCCGTCCATTTCGAGATGCAGGCCCAGGGGGCGCAGGCGGGGCTGGCCGCCGTCGGCGGTCGCCAGGAAAAAGGTCCCCGTTTCGTTCAGAAAATCGTTCACTTTGCTCATGTTTCTTGCCTCCATTCAAAATTCTCTGTGCCGGCGCCGAGTTCGAAGTGGCATTTGACGATGCCCAGGTCGATCTTCAGGCAGGAGCCGAAGCGGCCGGCGCGTGCCGTCACGGCGTTCCCTTCCCGGGTGAAGAAAAACTTCTGCTGATTCATGGCCGTGGGGGCCAGAAGGGCGGCCTCCACGCCGTTTCTGTACCATTCCGGCGCGCCTCCGGTCAGGTCGCTGACCTCTGCCGCCGTCTTGCTTTTCCGCGGGTTCCCCGGCGTTTTGCCGTAGCCCAGCGAGATGACGATGACTTCCTTCTCACCGGCTTCCAGAACCGCCTTGCTTTTGCCGTGCGTCAGCGCCGCCCAGCAGGTATTCAGGCCCAGTTCCTGAGCTTTCAGTACCAGCAGTTCGCCGTAAAAGCCGCAGCGCTCGTCGAGGTCCGGGGCTTTCCGCCCGGCCAGGACGATGTAATCCGCGCAGCCTGTGAACTTCCCGTAATGGGCCATAAAAGAATTGAAGCACGACGGCTCATCGTAAATGATCTGCATGTGCAGGCCGCCGCGCCGGTTCAGTTCCGCCGCGTATGCATCCAGCTTTTCCCGGATGTCTGCCGGAACCGGTTTGTCCAGATACTGCCGCACGCTGTGGCGCGCACGCATGATCCGCAAGAGTTCGTTATCCATATCCGTTTCTCCTTGATACTGCTAAAAAACGGTGATTGCCGGAAAGACTGTTTCACTCTTCCTCCGGCAGCTGCCAGGTGAAAAAGCCTTCTGCCGCTGCCAGTTTTTCCAGCATCTCCCACAAGGCCGGATCCGGGGCATATACCGTCACCGAGGTGTCCGGGGCATCCAGGTCGATCAGGGTCTCCTGCGGGAGGAACAGGACGCGCAGATGACCGTTGCCCGGCAGGTTTTTGACCTTTTCCGCGAACGTTTCCGGCTCCGGATCTTCCTCCCAGGTTTCGCCCCAGTCAAAGGACACGCGCATCGGCCAAAAGCAGTTCAGGCGGAGCAGGATCTCCGCGTATTTGCGGTAGATGCGCTGCAGCCGCTGCGGTTCCTGGAAATAGCGTTCCGTCCGGAAATAGCGGTCCGCGCCTTCCCGCGGGACCTGCGCCGGAAAGATGTCGATGATCTGATAAGGCCTTTCCAGGATATCTTCGATCAGTTCCGGGGAATTCATGGCTGTCCTCCCGTGCGGTCAGAGATTCTGCAGGGCCATCAGCCCGAAACAGATCAGCAGCATGCCGACCAGCATCGCGGCGAAGGAGATCTTCCAGTGACCGCCGCGGTTGAAGCCGTAAAAATCTTCCCAGCGCTTCGGTTCCGGCGCCAGGATGACGTGGTAGAGGTACAAAAACGCGTACAGCAGCATCGGGATCACGCCCAGCAGGGCGGTCCCCCAGCCCATCCCGCGCTTTTCGAAGAAGCAGAAGGAAACGATGGCCAGCAGCGGGGTGATCAGGTGCAGAAAAAGGTCGTAGCCCTCCAGCAGCACTTTGTAGCCGATCGCGGGGCCGAGATAGCACAGCACCGTCATCAGCGTGAGCGTGACGGCGGCGGTGCCCAGATATTTGAGAAGCCAGGCGGGGTGCCAGGCCGGGAACAGACACAGGATCAGGGCGGTCAGCGCGCAGAGTACGTTGCTGAGCACGGTAAAATAGCGGAAGGCCTTTCGGGCGGTCTCCGGAGACCATTTGCCGTCCTTCCGGAAGAAAAAGGGGACGATGGCGGCTGTGATCAGGAAAATCAGCGCGTTCAGGATGCGTGAGACCATGGTTTGTCACCTACAGGGGCGCCCCGCATTCGGAGCAGAATTTCGGCGGATCCGTTTCGAAAATCTGGCCGCAGCAGGCGCAGACGCGGGCCCGCTCCGCCGGATCGTCGTGCGGCAGCGGGAACGGCGACGGTTTGGGCGGCGTCTCCGGTGCCTTGCCGATGCCGGGAAAGGGGTTCGGATTCGGGATGTTCCCGTCCATCGGCATGAGCGGCCGGGCCGACATCGTGCTGACGATCGGCTGCTTTGCTGCGCCGGGGATCTCGACCTTATCCAGCATGTCCCGGCGGACAAATACCGTAAGCGGCACGCTGGCGTCATAGATGATCATCCGCGTGGTCAGCATGTCTTTTTCCACCTTGACCGCAGTAAAGCCGGGAAAGTTCTCCCTCGTCAGATCCTCGGGCACCAGCTGCACTTCGTCCGGCGCATAGTTGTAGCTGACGGCGTGGAAACGGCCGCCGCCCCAGATCCCCCAGCTGAGCGTGCGGTCCTGTATGGTCAGAACGTCTCCGGGTCCGTTCGCGGTCCAGCGGACCCACTCCCCCTGCAGGGCGGGCACGAATTCGTCGTCCCGGATGCGGATGTGGTCGAAGGGGCCGTGATTGGTTTTGCGGAGCGTATAGGCGGTCTTTTCCTCGTCCAGGTAGTTGCGGACGAGCGTCAGGATCCCGTCCGCATAGGCCAGTTCGTCGATGCGACTCATGAATTCGCCGGTGACCGTGCGGGACAGGACCGGATCCTCCAGGGCGATGACCGTGCGTTCGCCGCGCTCCAGCGCGTCCGCGTCATAGGAGATCTCCGTCTCCAGCGTGATCACGCGGTCGTAGCGGCGCAGGGTCAGGTGCGCATCCCGGATCTCGATATAGTAGTGATAGCCTTCTTCCCAGAAGCCGTTCAGTTTGTCGGAAAAAGTCATGGCGGTACCTCGGATCTATAACGGCAGGTCCTTCGCCGCCGGGAATCCGTAAGCGCTTTCGGCGCTCCGCACGGCGCGGAGGACGGCTTCGCTGACGGCATGGGCAGCCAGCGTGCCGGCCAGGTCCTGGTCCGCGTTCACGGAGCCGGCGGACAGGGCGTAAATGCTGTCGCCGTCGGCGGAGGTATGGACCGGGTCAACGCAGCGGGCCAGGCCGTTCTGCGCCATGCCGGCGATCTTGCAGAGCTGCGTTTTGGTAAAGGAGGCGTTGGTGATCACCGCGGCCAGCGTGGTGTTCGTCAGAAATTTGTTTTCCCGGGTCTCCGTTTTCTTCATCATCTCCTCCGCGGTGCGGCGGAGCGATCTTTTGTCTTTTGAGAGAAGGCCCGCGATCTGCCGGCCGGTGCGCCAGTCAAAGACATCGCCCAGGGCGTTCACGGCCGCGACGGCGCCGATCTGCAGGTCCCCGAGCTGCATCGCGTAACTGCCGATGCCGGATTTCATGCAGCACTCCATGCCCTCCCATTTGCCGACGGTGGCGCCGCAGCCGGCGCCGGAATTGCCGTCGCGGTAATTGGGGGCTTCCCAGGCCTGTCGCGCGGCTTCATAGCCCATGGCGGTGTCCGGACGGACGTCCCTGTCGCCGACGGTCAGGTCGAAGAGGCAGGACTGGACAACGAGCGGGACTTTCGTGACACCGACGTCAAAGCCGACGCCGCGCTCCTCCAGAAACCGCATCACGCCGCCGGCCGCGTCCAGGCCGAAGGCGCTGCCGCCGGAAAGCACGACGGCGTGGATGGTCTCCATCGCCATCAGCGGGTTCAGCATCTGCGAATCGCGCGAGGCGGGGCCGCCGCCGCGGACATCCAGGCCGGCGCGCATGCCGTCGGGGCACAGGATGACCGTGCAGCCGGTGGCGGCGGAGATGTTTTCGGTCTGGCCGATGCGGAAGGGAGCGATGTCCAGGATAGGGATTTCTTGCATTTTATGCCTCTTTTGTGTCTCGCGGTCTACAGGCCGTTGAAACAACGGCCCCTACTTTTGTGTCCTGCGGTCCGCGGGCCGTTGAGACAACGGCCCCTACTTTTTCCTTGACGTTTTCTTCTTCGCGACCGACTTGTACATGATCAGTTTGACCGTACCTTTGCCGGCGCGTTCCTCGGTCACATACTTTTCGGGGTTTTCTTTCAGGTATTCGGGCAGTTTGGAATAGCCCAGGAGTTTGATATTGAAGTCGGGCTTGACGCGCTTGATGTAGGTGCCGGCGGAGGAGCTGTTGGCGAAGCCGGTGTCGTCCGCGTAGCGTTCTTCGGCGATCTTCAGCAGGCTGTCGAGTTCCGCGAACGGATCTTTCTTGGCGGATTTCCGGGAGCGGGTCTTCTTCGGCTTGCCGCCCTCGGTCCCGGCCGCCGGGGCTTCAGGGCCGGCCTCAGCTTCCGCTTCCGCCTCGGCTTCGGTCTCCTCGCTGCTCTTCTCCTCCTCCAGCAGTTCCTCGACGTAGTTGAATTCGTCGCAGGCGTTGCGGAAGGATTCGACGGTGGTCTTATTGCCGTAGCCGACCACGTAGACGCCGGATTCGTGGAGTTTGATGGCGAGTGATGTGAAGTCGCTGTCGCTGGAGACCAGGACGAAGCAGTCGTATTTTTCGGTGTGCAGCAGTTCCATGGCGTCGATGGTCAGGGCCATGTCCGAGGCGTTCTTGCCGGTGGCGAAGTCGAACTGCTGGATGGCGGAGATGGCGAAGCGCTTGATCTTGCTTTCCCAGGAGGACAGATGCGGCTTGGACCAGTTGCCGTAGGCGCGCTTGATGACGATGCGGCCATAGGCGGACACATCTTTGAGGACACTTTCTATTTTGGAAGCCTGGGCGTTGTCCGCGTCGATGAGGAGCGCCACGCTTTCGAATTCTTTGATCATGTTGTTTTCCTTTTCACGGGCCGATGGAACATCGGCCCCTACGTATATAAATCTTCCATTCACGGGCCGATGAAACATCGGCC
>JAFRNR010000040.1 GCA_017430085.1 Lachnospiraceae bacterium
ACCGCATGTCTTGTGTTATAGTAGCCACGATGGAAGTCCTCCTTAGGTTTTTTGTTGTGGTGACTTAATCCTAACACAAGTTGGCACTTCCATCTTTTTTATTGTGGAAGTCGGTGTAACATATGTATTGTAATCCTACAAAACTTCTATAATAAAATTCCTTTTTGTGTTGTTTTTGCGGAAAGACTGTGATAATATTGCTTTTAATTATATCCCAACAGGGCAGGTAACCTATGAATACCAAGACGCTGTTTTACATTCTGAAACGGATCGGGCTGGCGATCCTGACGATCTGGGTCGTCATCACGGTGACCTTCTTCGTCATGTATGCCGTGCCGGGCGGTCCGTTCCTGTCCGAAAAAGCCGTCAGCGCGTCCGCCCAGGCGGCGCTGGAGGCCAAATACGGACTGGACAAACCGCTGATGGAACAGTACTTCACGTATCTGAAGGACGTCGTGACGAAGTTCGACTTCGGCCCGTCGATCAAGCAGAGAGGCCGCATGGTCATCGACATCATCGCGGACGGGATGAAGACCTCGGCCAAGCTCGGCGTGATCGCCGCGCTGATCGCCGGCGCGGTCGGCATCGTGCTCGGCGCGATCGCGGCCCTGCGGCGCAACAAGATCATCGACAAGGTCATCATGGTCATCACCACCGCGTTCGTATCCATGCCGTCCTTCATCATGGGATCGCTGCTCCTCGTGCTGTTCGCCATCCATCTGATGATCCTGCCCGCGAACGGGACCGAAAAGGGCGGCCTCGTCCTGCCGATCATCACCCTGTCGCTGTATCCGATGGCCTACATCACGCGTCTGACGCGCTCCTCCATGCTGGACGTGCTGGGGCAGGATTACATCCGGACCGCGAAAGCCAAGGGCGTGTCCGGCGCGAAGATCATCTTCGGCCACGCGCTGAAGAACTCGCTGATCCCGGTCATCACGTATTTCGGCCCCATGCTCGCGTATATCGTGACGGGCTCGCTGGTGGTGGAGCGGATCTTCGCCGTGAGCGGCATCGGGCGCGCCTTCGTCAGCAGCATCACGAACCGCGACTATCCGATGATCATGGGCACCACGATCGTCCTGGCCGTCCTGATCGTCGTCATGAACCTGGTCAGCGACATCCTCTACAAGATCGTCGATCCGCGGATCAATCTGGAATAAGGAAGGAGGCGCACGATGAATAAGAAATTTACGATGCACGTCGACGTGGACGCCTTCCTGCCGGCCACGGACGAAGAAAAAGAATACATGGTGCAGATGCGCCCCTCTTCCACGTTCTTCAAGGACGGGATCAAGCGCCTGCTCAAGAATAAGGTAGCGACGGTCAGCCTGATCGTGATCATCGTGATCACGCTCTCCTCGCTGATCATCCCGATCTTCTGGCCCTATTCCTACGACGAAATGCTCGGCGTCAAGCCCGGCAAGCGCGTCGACGCGAGCTACAACAACCTGGCCCCGTTCGAGTACGGCAAGACGGAACTCAAGCGCATCGAGGCCGGGGAAAAGATCTTCCCGCACGTGTTCGGCACGGACTCCAGCGGGCGCGACTATTTCATCCGTGTGGTGTACGGGACGCGCATCTCGCTGGCGGTCGGCTTCTTCGCCAGCATCATCGTGCTGATCATCGGGATGACGGTCGGGTCGGTCGCGGGGTATTTCGGCGGATGGGTCGACATCATCATCATGCGGATCGTGGACATGATCTATTCGCTGCCCGACATGCTGATGGTCATCCTGCTCGCTTCCGTGCTGAAGGTGACGCTCGGCAAGGCGATCGAAGGGACGTCGCTGGTGAAGATCGGCACCAACATCATCAGCCTGTTCATCGTGTTCGCTCTGCTGTACTGGGTCAGCATGTCGCGCCTGATCCGCGGTCAGATCCTCTCGCTGCGCGAGCAGGAATACGTGCTGGCGTCCCAGGCGGCCGGCGCCAAGGGCGGCTGGGTCATCCGCAAGCACCTGCTGCCGAACTGCATCAGCGTGGTCATCATCTCCACGGCGCTGCAGATCCCGAACGCGATCTTCACCGAAAGCTTCCTGTCCTTCCTGGGCCTCGGCGTCAACGCCCCCATGCCGTCCCTCGGCTCGCTGGCGTCCGACGCGCTGAACGGCCTGTCGTCCTACCCGCACCGTCTGGTCATTCCCGCGATCGTGATCTCGCTGATCGTGCTTTCGCTGAACCTGTTCGGCGACGGCCTGCGCGACGCGTTCGACCCGAAACTGAGATCTTAAGGAAGGAGGGACCGTCATGGCAAACGAGATCAACGAAACGGCCGTCCGGGCCGGTGAGACCGCCGAAGCGGCCGTCGGCGCGAATGAACCGCTGCTGAAAGTCCGCGACCTGCACACCTCCTTCTTCACCCCCGCCGGCGAAGTGAAAGCCGTCAACGGCATCTCCTTCAACCTGGACCGCGGCAAGGTCCTCGGCATCGTGGGGGAAAGCGGTTCCGGCAAGTCCGTGACCGCGTATTCCATCATGCAGATCCTGGCCTCCACGGGCAAGATCGTGTCCGGGTCCATCAAACTGGACGGGCAGGAGCTCGTGAACGCGGGCGAATCGGTCATGAAGACCGTCCGCGGCAATAAAGTCTCCATCATCTTCCAGGACCCGATGACCTCGCTGAACCCGACCTACACCATCGGCCACCAGCTGATGGAGGCCATCCGGCTGCACACGAAGCGCAACCGCAGGGAAGCCTGGGACCGGGCCGTGGAAATGCTCCGGCTGGTCAACGTGAACGAACCGGAAAAGCGCATGAAGCAGTACCCGTTCGAGTTCTCCGGCGGCATGCGGCAGCGCGTCATGATCGCGATGGCGCTGGCCTGCGAGCCCGACATCCTGATCGCGGACGAACCGACCACGGCGCTGGACGTGACCATCCAGGCGCAGATCCTGGACCTGATGCGCTCTCTGCAGGAAGAGCTGGGCATGGCCATCATCATGATCACGCACGACCTCGGCGTCGTGGCCCAGATGTGCGACGAAGTCATCGTCATGTACGCCGGCTCCATCTGCGAGCAGGGCACCGCGGACGAGATCTTCTACAACCCGCACCACGAATACACCAAGGGCCTGATGCGCTCCATCCCGACGGCGGACACCTCCGGCCGCAAGCTCCAGCCCATCACGGGCACCCCGATCGACCTGCTGAACATGCCCGAGGGCTGTCCGTTCGCGCCGCGCTGCGACAACGCCATGAAGGTCTGCCTGAAGCAGCGCTGCCCGCGCATGCGCCTGAACGAGTACCATTTCAGCGCCTGCTGGATGAACGTGAAGGAAGGCATGGAAAACGGCACGATCGTGAATGAAGAAGAAAAAGGAGGGGCGGCAGAATGAACCTGACCACGGACCAAAACGAACGTCCGCTGGTGGACGTCCGTCACCTGAAGCAGTATTTCAACATCAACGTCGGCGCCCTGCGCACGAAGCCCCTCAAGGCCGTGGACGACATCTCCTTCTCCATCCGCCGGGGCGAGACCCTGGGTCTCGTCGGCGAATCCGGCTGCGGCAAGACGACCGCGGGCCGCTCGATCCTGCACCTGTACCAGCCCACGGCCGGCGAGGTGGAGTTCGACGGAAAGCTGATCCGGACGAAGGACGATATCCGCGAGCTGCGCAAAAAGGCCACGATGGTCTTCCAGGACCCATACTCTTCTCTGAACCCGCGCATGACGGTCTCCGACATCATCGGCGAACCGCTGGACATCCACAGGATGTACAGCAATAAGAAAGAGCGGATGGACCGCATCCTGGAGCTGATGGACCGCGTCGGCCTGAACAGCGAACATGCGTCCCGGTACGCGCACGAGTTCTCCGGCGGCCAGCGGCAGCGCATCGGCATCGCCCGGGCCCTGGCCCTGCGCCCCGAATTCATCGTCTGCGACGAGCCGGTCTCCGCCCTGGACGTCTCGATCCAGGCGCAGGTCATCAACATGTTCGTGGAGCTGCAGGAACAGATGGGCCTGACCTACCTGTTCATCGCCCACGACATCCTGGTGGTGCGCCACATCTCCGACCGCATCGCGGTCATGTACCTGGGCAAGATGGTCGAGCTGGCGGATTCCGGCGTCATCTACGACCAGCCGCTGCATCCGTACACAAAATCGCTGATGTCTTCCGTGCCGCAGCCCGATCCCAAGGTCGCGCGCGCCAACAAACGCATCGTTCTCTCCGGCGACATTCCGAGCCCGCTGAACGCGCCGTCCGGCTGTCCTTTCCGGACCCGCTGCCAGTACGCGACGGAAGCCTGCGCGGAAAGCATGCCCGAATTCAGGGAAGTCGAACCTGGGCACTTTGTCGCCTGCCACCGGGTAAACGAACTGTGACCCGTTTTTCCCGCATTCATCTGCGGACGGACCTTCCGTCGGCGGTGAAAATAAAATGAAAGAAGGAACCAACATGAAGAAAGCACTGTCTCTGCTGCTGGCCCTGATCATGGTCCTCTCTCTTGCTGCCTGCGGCGGCAAGACCGAGCCCACCACCACGGCCAACACTCCTGAGACCACCAAGGCTCAGGATCAGACTACCCAGGCTCAGGATCAGACCACCGCGGCCCCGACTCCGGCGGAGCCCACCAGCATCTCGGTCTGCCTTTCCTCCGAGCCCGACACCCTTGACCCGGCCCTGAACTCGGCGGTCGACGGCGCCACGCTGATCAGCCACCTGTTCTCCGGTCTGGCCAAGTGGGCCCAGGACAGCAACGGCGCCCTCCAGATCGTCGCCGACGCTGCCAAGGAACTGACGGAAGGCGTTGCCAACGCCGACGGCACCGTGACCTACACCTACACCCTGCGCGACGGCCTGAAATGGTCCGACGGCAAGGACGTGACCGCCGCCGATTTCGCCTTCGCGTGGCAGCGTGCCGCTTCCGATGAACTCGGCGCGGACTACGGCTACATGTTCGAAGTCGTGGACGGCTACGGCACCGAAAAGCTGAACGTCGAAGCGGTCGACGCCAAGACCCTGAAGGTCACCCTGGCCAACGCCGTCTCCTACTGGAACGAACTGCTGGCTTTCCCGACCTACTTCCCGGTCCGTGCAGACGTCGTCTCCAACGAATCCTGGGCGACCGATCCCTCCACTTACGTTTCCAACGGCCCGTACACCATGACCGGCTGGGATCACAACAGCGTGATCACCATCGAGAAGAATGCCAACTTTGCCGACGCCGACCAGATCAAGATGGACAAGATCCTCTTCTACCTGTCCGACGACGAGAACAACATGGTCGCCAACTTCAAGAACGGCACCTGGCAGCTGATCGACGGCGTTCCCACCAACGAAATGGCTTCCCTGAAGGCGGAGTATCCGGATGAATTCAAGGTCATCGGCCAGATCGGCACCTACTACGTCTGCTGGAACGTCAACGAAGACATCCTGCCCGCCGACTCCGGTCTGAGCGGCGCCGAGGCCGAGATCGCCCGCGCGGAGATCCGCAACGCCGTCAGCCTGCTGTTCGACCGCAACTACATCGTGGAAGAGATCGGCCAGGCCGGCCAGGTCCCTGCCTCCTCCTTCGTGGCCATGGGCATGACCAACCCCGACGGCAGCGAATTCTACAAGACCGCCGGCCACAACGACGGTTTTGACGGCTACTACAACGTGGCGGAAGAAGCCATGGAAGCCAACTTCGATGCCGCTCTGGAAGTGCTGAAGAAGTACTACAGCTGGGACGGCGAAAAGTTCACCAACTTCCCGAGCATGACCTACCTGTACAACACGTCCGAAGGCCATAAGGCCATCGGCGAGTATCTGCAGAGCGCGCTGGCCGGCATCGGCATCACCATGAACCTGGAGAACCAGGAGTGGAACACCTTCCTGAACACCCGTAAGGACGGCAACTACTCCATCGCCCGCAACGGCTGGCTGGCTGACTACAACGACCCGATCTGCTTCCTGGATATGTGGACCACCGGTTCCGGCAACAACGACGTCCAGTTCGGTAAGGGCGCGCACGCCGAAGCCGCCGTGTACAGCCTGGACATCACCGACCTCGGCTTCGACGTGAAGGTCGAGAACGGCACCTGGGCCGACACCTACGACGTCCTGATCAAGACCATCAAGGGCTGCACGGACAACGTGAAGCGCTATGAGCTGATGCACCGCGCCGAGGACCTGCTGATGTCCACCGGCTGCATCTGCCCGCTGTACTTCTACACCGACACCTTCATGATCAGCAAGTCCGTGAAGGGCTTCTTCGCGAACCCTCTGGGCTACAAGTACTTCATGTACTGCACCATCGAACCGTGATCGAAAGGATGACGGCGTAACTCAAAAAGGCCGCGGCAGGGAAACCTGCCGCGGTTCTTTTTTTATGTGATCCGAATGATCCGCGGGCGCCGCCGGCTCAGCAGCACGCCGTTTCTATCTTCTCTTCCGCAGATTCCGCCGTCCCGGCGGGGTCCGCCTCACCGGCCTCACTTGTTCTTCTTCGCCAGCGGCTGCAGCAGTTTCCGCAGTTCCGCGCCTTTCGCCACGTTCCCGATCACCTTCATCTGGCCGTTCATGAAGAGTTTATCCGCCGATACGCTGCCGTCCGTCATTCCCACCAGATTATCGAAGCTGGCGGCGATCCATGCGTCCGCGTCGTGATAATCGCACGGAACGGCTTTTACGCCGTCTTTCGTGAACTCCAGGTATAAAAAGCCCGCGCCGCGACCGGTGATCTGAATCTGGATCACGCGGCGGTAATCCTCCGGCAGCTCACTTCCGTGATGCGCCAGATAATCCGCGAACAGTTCCTCGTAAACAGCCTTCAGTTCCCTGAACGCCTGCTCAAAGGACAGCTCGCCGCTGTCCGCGCCTTCCTCCACGATGTCGCTGTACATGCGCTGGTACCGGCCGGCGCTCTTGGTCCAGGAGAAGTCCTTTTTCATGCAGCGGTCGCGCAGCAGGCGGAAGGTGTCCGCGTCGCCGAAATACAGTTTGACCGCGGCCAGGACCGCCTGGTACAGCGCTTTGGGGTTGTAATTCACGAAGGAGAAGCCGTCACCGATGCCGTCGAAATCGCTGTACGGCCGGACGGAGTCCTTCAGGCCGCCGGTCTCGTGGACGATCGGGACCGTGCCGTAGCGCATGGCCATCATCTGGGACAGGCCGCAGGGCTCGAAGCGCGACGGCATCAGGTACATGTCCGAGCCGGCGAAGATTTCGCTGGCGGTCTTTTCGCTGAATTCCGTGGAGAAGCCCAGCTGGCCGGGCCACTGCGTCCGCGCCCAGTTGAAATAGTCCTCGTACTCTTTGTCGCCCTGGCCGAACACGATGAGCTGCACGCCCATCTTCATCAGTTCGGGAAGGATCGCGCGGATCAGGTCGACGCCTTTCTGTTCCACCAGCCGCGCCACCGAACAGAGCAGCGGCCATTCCGCCTCCCGCGCCAGGCCGAATTTGTCCTGGATATACGCCTTGCAGGCGGCCTTGCCGGAGAGGTTTTCCGCCGTGAACTGATACGGGATCTGCGGATCCTTCGACGGGTCGTAATGATCCATGTCGATGCCGTTCAGGATGCCGTATGTCTTGCGTTCCACCATGTGCATGACCTGGTCCAGGCCCATGCCGAGATCCGGACTGTGCAGTTCGCGGGCATAGGTTTCGGATACGGTGGAGACCGCGTCCGCCATCAGGATGGCGCCTTTCATCAGGTTGATGTCGTGGCGGCCTTGATATTCATAGCCCAGGCCTCCTTCGTACCATCCGGGCGGCAGCGCGAATGTCGATTCCATTTCCGACGCGCCGAACTGGCCCTGGTAGGCAATGTTGTGGATGGTGTACACCGAACGGATGCCCTGCAGGTCCTGGCGCCAGGCCTGGTCGTTCTTGAGGTAGAGGACGGCCGGCGCGGTCTCCCAGTCGTTGCAGTGCAGGATCTCCGGGCGGAAGTCATAATACGGCAGCAGGTCGATCACCGCGCGGCTGAAGAAAGCGAAGCGGCGGCCGTCGTCGTCATAGCCGTACAGGCGCGGCCGGTCGTAGAAGTCGTCGTATTCGACGAACCAGACTGTTACGCCGTCGCGGTCCCCGCGGTACAGGCCGCAGGCGGTCTTCCAATCGCCCAGCTGGACAGTAGGAGACGCCACATAGCGCAGCTGATCCCCGAAACGGTCTTTTACGCAGCGGTACAGCGGCGTCACGATGGCGATCTCCTCGCCCGCGCGCTGCAGGGCGGGCGGCAGGGAAAAGGCCACGTCGGCTAGACCGCCGGATTTGCTGAAAGGGGCGCATTCGCTGGTCACAAATAAGATCTTCATGGTTTTGTTCTCCGTGCGGATCGATATTTTAATTGTATTTTAGCACAAATAACGAAGAATTGTAAGCCCTGCATCAAGACTTAATGAAAGAGATCTGTTTCAGATTTTTCAGAAGGAGCTGTTCGTTTTCCCACACGCATTCCGCCTCCCAGCCGCAGAGGTTCGGAGTCATGAAATCATAATAGTCCCCCGGCGGATCGGCCAGGGCGGAAAGGACCGCCATGATGACGCCTCCGTGGGTCACAAAAACAAGGGGATCTTCCGATTCAGGATCCGCGGACGCCTGACGGACGGTTTCGATGACGGCTTCCGCCGCGCGGAGGACAACGTCGCCCCTGGATTCGCCTCCCGGGCAGCGGCCCAGGCACATGCCGTCCACCCAGGCGCGGTAAACAGGGTCGTCCGCCATTTCATCCGCGCTCCGGCCTTCGAAGACACCGAAATCCGTCTCGCGAAGCCCCGGCAGCACGACCTGCTCTGCGTTCGGAAAAAGAAGGGACGCGGATTCCCTCGCCCGGATAAGCGGCGAGACGAATACTGTTTTTCTGGCCGGATCTTTCTGCGCCAGTTCCGCTTCGGCCCGTCCCTGTCCGCTCAGCAGCTGGTCCGTGATGCCGATATAGCGGCGCTCGGCATTGCCGGCTGTTTTTCCGTGACGGATCAGCTGCGCGCGCATGGCATTTCTCCTTTGAGGATCATCGGAATCCCGGCGGTCATCCGCACGACGGCGTCCGCCCGGCGGGCGAGCTGCACGCAAAGACGGCCGGTCTCTTCGCGGAAGCGCCGGTCTTCTGCCGCGAGGGGGATCACGCCGCTTCCGACTTCACGGCACAGCACAAGTTCTTTTTGGCAGAGCGGCCCCAGGAGGGCTGCAGCGCCGGCAGGATCGTTCCGCACCGTTTCTTCCAGGTCCGTCATGACCGGCGCGTCCGAAAAAACGTCCGGACTCATCTCTTCTTCCTTATAGCCCAGCGATTGCGCAAAGGCCCGTTTTCCGGAACCTGCGCCGCCTAAGATCAGAACCACAGCGCTACCATCCTTTCTGAAAGAACAAGTACGAAAAGGAGTGCGATCTCGGTCACCGAGATGCAGAACCCGGCCAGATCGCCGGACATGCCGCCAAATTGTTTTCGTGCGATCCGTTTGACATAGAAAAACACGCAGAGGGAAGCCGCCAGGAACAGGGCGGCCGCGAGCGGCATCAGGAATGCCGCGCCGGTCAGCGAGAGCAGAGCCCCGACGGCAAGGGCGACGATGTTGCCCGTGGTGGATGCCTCGCGGAAAGTATGCAGCATACCCTTATGCGAAGCCATCGGGAGCAGGATGCTGGCCGCCGCGCCTGTCACGCGGGCGATCACGTGGGTCAGGCCGAGGAGGAGGAGCATTTTCCAGGTCATCGGGAGCGCGCCGCAGAGCGCAAAGTACAGGATCAGATAGGCTGCAATCCCCATCACGGCAAAGGCGCCGGTATGGGGATCCTTAAGGATCTCGCGCTTTTTTTCGGGGTCGCCGTAGCTTTTCAGCGCGTCTACCGTGTCCGCAAAGCCGTCCATATGAATGCCTCCGGAGACGGCGAGAGGCAGAAGCGTCAGCGCCGCCGCGGAGAGGACGACCGGCAGATTTAGGAGACCCGCCAGCCAGAAATACAGACAGCAGATCCCTCCGATCGCAGCGCCGACCAGCGGCAGCGCGCCTAAAAGGCCGCGGAAACTGTCAGGGTCCCAGCCGATGCGCGGCATCGGGATCACGGAAAAGGTGGAAAATGCGGCTACGACCGCATGCAGGATCTTTTTCACTTAAGGCATTTCTCCTTTCCACAGGATCGGGATCCCGGCCGCCATCTCGATGACCGTGTCCGCGCGCGCGGCCAGTGCCGCGTTGATCGTGCCAAGAGCTTTTATATAAGCCTCTGTGCCTTCCTCGTAACGGATGCCGTCCGAGCCGACGTCGTTCGTCACGGCGACCAGCAGGCCGCAGCGGGAAGCCAAGTGTTCGACGCCAGCCAGCACCAGGTCGACCGGATCGCTCCGGTTCCCGTTTTCGTCAAACATTTCATTGGCGGTCAGATTGGCGATGCATTCCAGAAGCGCCGTGCATCCTGAAGGAAGTTCCAGCGAAGCATAGTCCGTGTATCGTTCTATCGTTTCGAATCCTTTATCTTTTCGGAGCAGGCGGTGCCGTACCACTTTGCGGAGGCCTTCCTCCCCGTACGGCTGCATGGCCGCCAGATAAAAACGGGGAGCGGGGCCTTGCAGGCAGATCTCTTCTGCGTGTGAACTTTTCCCGCAGGCGGAACCGCCGGTTATCAGGATCATCATGATGCGGGCCCTCCCTGCGGCACGTACTGCTCAATCCCGGTCTCCCGGAACGTGACTGCGCTGTCATAGACTGCGAGCGCTGCATCGAGCAGGGGGAGCAGGCAGACGGCGCCGGTGCCTTCACCAAGTTTCATGTCCGCGAATATCACTGCTTCCGTGCCCAGTTCCCGCAAGATCGCCTGCGCGGCGGGCTCCGCGGAGCAATGGCTCGCGATCATGGCCGCGGTGCAGTGCGGGACCAGACGGGCCGCTGCCAGCGCCGCCGCGGAGCTGGGGAAGCCATCGATGACGACCGGCATGCGGCAGAGCGCCGCGCCGATATACAGACCGGCCAGTCCCGCCAGGTCGAAGCCGCCCAGACAGGACAGCACGGCCAGCGGATCCGCCGGATCCGGATGATTGATCTCGATGGCGCGCCGGAGGGCATCGCGTTTGCGGGCGAGCCCTTCATCCGACAAACCCGCGCCTCGGCCGGTGACCGCATCGACCGGCATTTCAAGCAGCACCGCGGTCAGTGCGCTGGCGGTGGAAGTGTTGCCGATCCCCATCTCGCCGGTCACCAGAATGTCGTACCCGGCCTCATGGAGTCGGCGGGCCAGCCGTACGCCGTTATTCAGTGCCTGAACAGCCTGCTCTTCCGTCATGGCAGGACCCTGCGTCATATTGGCGGTTCCGTCTGCTACATGCAGGTCCGGGACGCCGTCCACACGGTGCAGCATACCGAAATCCGCAGCGAAAACGTCCGCGTGAGCGGTCTGCGCCATCAGGCAGACGGAGGAACGCAGGTTTGCGATGCGGCCGGCCATTTCTGCCGTGACCGACGAATCGGTCTGCGTCACGCCTTCTGCTACGATCCCGTTGTCCGCGCAAAGCACCGCGACCGCGCGCTTCTTCAGGGATACTTTCTCCGAACCGGTCAGACCCGCGATCCTCACGATGATGTCTTCCAGTTTTCCCAGCCCGTGAAGCGGTTTCGCGATGCTGTCCCAGTGGGCACGGGCCCGTGCCATCGCGTCTTCATCGGGCAGCCGGATCTCTTCATTCCAGCACGCCAGCAGGGCTCTGCCGCTTTCCGTCTCTTCCGGAGCCGCGTCCTCTTCTGGCAGCACGCTCCGCCGGATGCCCGTTTTTTCCGCTATCTCCGGAAACCGCGCCTTGATCTGTTCAGCCGCATCAGGCCGGTGAGGGAAAGTGCAAAGAGTGCAGTCTTTTATGCCTTTCTTTGTATAGCGGAAATTCCCGCCGCACCGGTTGCCCAGCATATATAGCGGGCAGTAACAGAATAAACAATTAAAGGAAGCCGGGTCCGTCGTTTCATGGCAGGGGAAATACCGGCAGCCGCTGTTCTGGAAAAAGAAAGTGCTGTCTTTATTCTCGGTCACTTCCGGCTTTTTCACAGGCTGCCCGCTACCGCGCGTCCCGTCCAGCATGTACAGGATCGCGTTGACGATGGCGGCCGCCACATTGCTGCCGCCCTTGCGTCCCCGGGAAACGATGCACGGTACCGGACTTTCTATGGTCAGTTCCTTGGACGCCTCTACATTGACAAACCCCACCGGCACGCCGATGATCAGTTTCGGGCGGTAGCCCTCATCGATCAGTTCCCGCAGCCGGATCAGGGCGGTCGGCGCGTTGCCGATAGCAAAGACCACGTTGTCCCCGAGCTTCGCCGCTTTATCCATGCTGACCCGGGCCCGTGTGCAGCCGAGTTTCTTTGCCTCCACCGCCACGTCCGGATCGCTCATGAAGCAGACCGCGCGGCCGCCGAAGCGTTCCAGCGTCTTTTTGCTGATACCGGACAAAGCCATCTGCGTATCCGTGACGACGGTCGCTCCGCCGAGAAAAGCCTCTTTTGCGAGCCGCACCGCGTCCGGTGAAAAATACAGTGTGTCGGCATAAGAAAAGTCCGTCGTGGTATGGATCACGCGCTTGATGACCGGGGCCTGTTCCTCATCCAGGACCCGGTCCCCGAGTTCCCGCGTGATGATCGCGAAACTTTCCTGTTCGATCTCCGACGGAGAAAGATCACGGATGTTCATACCAGGCCCTCCTCAAAGATGCGGTAGACCGCATCCATGTCCATGCTGCGGCGCAGCGTATCGGCCAGAAGGTCGTATTGCTGCTGTTTGTATTCTTCGCCGGAGACATGGCCGAGGACCGCCGGGTCGACGCCCTTATTCTCCGCCAGCGCGCGGATGACAGCGTCCGCCGCCTCATCCCCGTCCAGGACACCGTGCACGTAGATGCCGTAAACATTGCCGTTCTGACATCCGTCCGGACGGCTGCTGCCGGTGATGCTGTCGGTCAGTTCCGCGGCCGGCGCGGGGCTGTCCGTTTCTCCCATATGGATCTCATAACCTTCAAACTGTTTCCCGGACAGCGCGGAAAAGATTCCTTCCAGTTTCCCGAAGCGGCCCGACACACGGGTCCGTGTTTTTTCCGGAGTAAAAACGGTGGAGACCGGCAGGAGTTCCATGCCGCGGATCGTGCCGCCGTGTTCGATGTTATGCGGATCGGAAAGGCTCTCGCCAAGCATCTGATACCCGCCGCAAATGCCCAGCACGGCGCCGCCCTGATCTGCGTAGCGGCGGATTTTAGCTTCCAGCCCGTTCTGGCGCATCCACAGCAGATCCGCCATCGTGTTCTTGGTGCCCGGCAGGATCACCAGGTCCGGTTCGCCGAAATGCCGGGTAGAATCGATGTAGCGGACCGATACGCCGTCAATTCCTTCCAGCGCCTTGAAATCCGTGAAATTGGACAGCCGCGGCAGGCGGATCACGACGATATCCACCAGCGCCGCCTCGCGGTCCGTAAGCCGCGCGGACAGGCTGTCCTCGTCGTCGATATCCAGTTTCACCCAGGGGACAACGCCGACCACTGGGATGCGGATCAGGTCTTCCAGCTGTTTGATCCCCGGCTCCAGGATCGTCCGGTCGCCCCGGAATTTGTTGATAATGACGCCTTTGACCATCGCCCGC
This sequence comes from Lachnospiraceae bacterium, assembly GCA_017430085.1. Taxonomy (GTDB): domain Bacteria; phylum Bacillota; class Clostridia; order Lachnospirales; family Lachnospiraceae; genus UBA6987. Next base: position 13,546 of record JAFRNR010000040.1, read on the forward strand.
TCTTCCTCCGTCAGCAGCGCGGCCGTACCGTAAAGCTGCGCAAAAACGCCGCCCCGGTCGATGTCGCCGACCAGCAGCACCGGCGCCTTTGCGGCTTTGGCCATGTCCATGTTGACGAATACGTCATTATCTTTCAGGTTGATCTCCACCGGGCTGCCGGCGCCTTCAATGATAATGGCGTCGTTCTGTTCCGAAAGCGCGCGGAAGGCCTTCAGCACTTCGGGCAGCAGTTCCTTCTTGCGCGCGAAATAGTCTTTGGCATTCAGCTGGCCCCAGACTTCGCCGTTCACGATGATCTGGGAGCCCATATCCGTGGTAGGCTTGAGGAGGATCGGGTTCATCAGGACGGACGGCTCCACGCCGGCGGCTTCCGCTTGCACGACCTGGGCCCGGCCCATTTCCAGGCCTTCCCGCGTGATGAAGGAATTGAGGGCCATGTTCTGGGCTTTGAACGGCGCGACGCGGTAGCCGTCCTGCCGGAATATCCGGCACAGGCCGGCCGCGATCAGGCTTTTTCCCGCGTTCGACATGGTGCCCTGGATCATTAATGCTTTTGCCATGGCCGTCACTCCTCTCCCCGGCAGCGGTTCAGGAACCGCGCGATGAACGGCGGATCCGATTCGTAAAACAGATGCGGGAAGCCGGCCGCCAGGTTGCCCCGCACATGCGCGCAATCCCAGTTCCGCGTGCCGGAAGGCTTTTCGGCATGCAGGTCACTGCCGCAGTCACCGCTTTCATAGTAATGGAATTCGTGCGCCCGGATCTGCTCGCCCGGGCGGATCAGGCCGCCGTCGGAATTGGCTGTCAGTATGATATATCCGAAGCGGCCCAGCCGGTCTGTTTTCCAGGCGGCGGCGTCGATCACGCCCGCCATGGGCCGCCGGACGCCGTCCATGTCTTCGAGTTCGCGGTGCAGATACAGAAAGCCGCCGCACTCCGCCAGGCAGGGCAGGCCGTTCCGGATGGCCGACGCAACGGAATCCCGCATCGTAACATTATCACTTAAAGTCTGTGCATAAAGTTCCGGATACCCGCCCGGCAGGATCAGGCCCTGCGCACCGTCCGGGATGTGTTTATCGTGCAGAGGGGAAAAGAAGGCCGGTTCAGCGCCGAAATCTTCCAGGAGTGCCAGATTATCCCGGTAAAGGAAGCAGAATGCTTCGTCCCTGGCTACCGCGATCTTTACGGTTTTCCCGCGCGTCCTTGAAGGCTCCGGCGGTATTTCCAACGGTTCCGCCTCACCTGCCAGCGCGATCAGCGCGTCGATATCCACTGTATGCTCCAATGTCCGGGCAAGTTTATGCAGTTTTTCCGACAGATCCGCGATCCCGTCCGGCGTCACCAGGCCAAGATGCCTGCTCCCGATCACGAAATCCTCCGACTTGGGCAGATATCCCAGCGGGACCACGCCCAGTTTTTCCACCTCTTCCCGGAGCGCTTCAAACACGTGTCCGCTCATCCGGTTGAAAATCACACCGCGGATCCGGCTTTGCGGCCGGAAGCGGAGGAAGCCCTCCAGTTCCGCCAGGGCGGACAGGCTCTGGCCCCTCGCATCTATAATCAGGACGACTGGGGCCTGCAGCGCTTCTGCCACGCGGTACGTGGAAGCTTCGTCCGAGGCTGCGGCCAGACCGTCGTAATACCCCATTACGCCTTCGATGACCGAGATCTCCGCTGTCCGGGCCCGGCGCATGAATAAGCGGCGCAGCGTATCAGGGTCGGAGAAAAACAGGTCCAGATTGCCGGAGGGAACACCGATCACCCGCTCATGAAACATCGGGTCGATGTAATCGGGCCCGTTTTTGAACGCCGCGGTCTTGATGTTCCGATCGGCCAGCGCCTGCAGCACGCCGCAGGTGATGGTCGTCTTTCCGCTTCCGCTGGCCGGCGCGGCAAACAGTACTCTCGCGTCAGCCATCGCCGCCTCCGTTAAATGAGATCACATACACCGGATTCTGCGCCGTCATCAGATGATATCCGCCCAGTTCGCGGCTCCGCGCCGCGCTGATCTGGACGATATCCACATCTTTCACCGGTAAGGATTTCACCAGCTTTACCGCTTCCGCAAATGTCTCCGCGGTAACCGTATTCAGCACGATGCGCGCCGCCGGGTTTTTCCGCAGCACGGCTTCCGTGACCTCCCGCAGATTCCCGCTGCTGCCGCCGATAAACACGTGCGTCGGCGCCGGCAGATCCGCCAGGCATGCCGGCGCTTTGCCGCAGATCACCTCCACGTTCGCGATTCCGAGGTGCCGCATGTTATCGCGGATCAGTGCACAGGCGTCTTCTTTCTGTTCTACGGCGTACACCGTGCCGTCCTCGCAGCATTCCGCCATTTCCAGCGATACCGAGCCGGTGCCCGCGCCGATGTCCCACAGCATGCCTGTCCGTGGCAGCCGCAGTTTTGCGAGCGTGACGGCGCGGACTTCCTGCTTGGTCATCGGCACCTGCGTGCGCAGGAAATCCTCATCCGGCCGTCCCTGCGTCACAGGCATCGTGGCCGCTTCCGGGTTTTCTATCAGAAGCAGCGCGAGGGAATCGAAGGACCTCTCACAAAGCTCTACCGCGGTCCCTCTGCTGATCTGCTCGTTTTCATAGGATATGTTTTCACCGACCGTGACCCGGACCTGTCCCAGACCGTATTCGGTCAGGGTCCGCAGGATCTCTTCGACTTTGCCCTCTCCGCCTGCCAGCAGGATCAGTTTCGGGTTCCGTCGTGCTTTCGCCGCATAATTGCAGGCACGGCCGTGCACGCTGGCCAGTACCGCATCGTCCCAGGAAGCGCCGATCCGACTGCAGAAGCCCGCGACGGATGAGATCCCGGGCAGCACCGCAGGGTGATACTCCGCAAGCAACGGGAGCAGTTTCTTTGTCCCGCTGAAAAACCCGGTATCGCCTGACATGGCTACCACTATCTTGCGCGCACCGCTCGCGTCAATGATGTTTTTTATGTCTTGCGGCAGTACCGCGGCCGCCGTCTCTTTTCCAAAGCGGGTCAGCGTTTCCAGAAGTCTCTCTGCGCCGATGATCAGATCTGCCTCAGCACACGTTTGCTCCGCAGCCAGAGTCAGTGACCCCGGATCTCCCGTCCCGGTACCCAGAATAGTGACCTGTTTTTCCCGATCAGCAGTAAAACCGAACCGTTTTCCGAGCAGGGCGAGGCACTCTTCCACCCCGATCCCCTCCTCCTGCAGCGGCCGGCGGATCACGACCGGCGTCACGCCGCAGGCTTTCGCGGCACGGATCTTTTCGGGAAAGCCGCCGGCTGTCCCGCTGTCCTTGGTGACCAGGTACCGCGCGCCGACCGCGCGGAGCATCGCCGCATTCAGTTCTTCGCTGAACGGTCCCTGCATGCAGATCAGATGCTTGCCGGAAAAGCCCAGCGCCTCCGCCTGCTTCATCCCGTCCATAAGCGGGAGAATACGGACGTACAGTCGTTCCGCAGCGTTCCGGACCTCCGCATAGTGCGGCAGTTCCTTGCTGCCGACTGTCAGAAGCACGTTACCCTGCACCGAATTCAGAAAACTCACTGCTTCCGCGGTATCTGCCGCAAAAATGCAGTTTTCCGTCAGTTCATGCTCTTCGCGCCTTAGCACACGGACATACTCCGTCTGCAGTTCCGCGCACACGTCCTGCAGCGTCTTCGTCACGGACGCCGCGTAGGGATGCGTCGCATCGATCACCGGGGACGCGCCGGTCTCCCGGATCAGGGCGGCGATCTGCGCCGCGTCCTTCCGTCCGGGCAGCACGCGGATGTTTTCCGCCGGCTCGATCAGGGCCTCGCCGTATTCGGTGGCCACGCTCACGTGGAGCGTCAGGGCTTTGCCGCGGCAGGCTTCCGCGATCTTCCGGCCTTCGGTCGTACCGGCAAACAGGATCACGTCATTCATGGGCATATCCTCTCGGGGTCACCATTTTGTCTCCGATCCTCCGGGTCATGGAGTTTCCGATAAAAACGGTGGTGAACATATCCGTTTCCGTCTCCCGCAGCTGCGCAAGCGTCATGACCGCGCTGCTTTCGCCTTCCCGTCCGATGTTCCGGGCCAGGCCGCAGACTGTATCGGGAGAGGCGGATTCCAGGACGATATCACAGGCGCGCTGCAGATAATCCTTCCGTTTCCGGCTGGACGGATTGTATAGGCAGATGACGAAATCCGCCTGAGCGGCGAGCCGCAGGCGTTTTTCGATTGTCTCCCAGGGGGTCAGGAGGTCGCTCAGACTGATGACCGCAAAATCATGCATCAGAGGCGCGCCGAGCAGCGCGGCGCCGCTCAGCATCGCGGACACGCCGGGGACCGTTTCCACTTCCACGCCCGGATATTTCACGGCCAGCTCCTCCGCCAGCCCGCTCATCCCATACACGCCGCCGTCCCCGCTGCAGACGAGCGCGACCGTGCGGCCTTCCGCCGCCATCGTCAGTGCGGCTTCCACCCGTTCGACCTCCTGCCGCATGCCCGTCGTGAAAAACTCCTTCTCAGGGAAGCGGTCCCGGATCAGGTCCGCATACAGCGTATAGCCGACGATCACGTCGCTTTGCTCCAGCAACGCCAGCGCGCGGCCGGTCATGTTTTCATAGTTTCCGGGGCCGACGCCCACAATGAAAAGCTTATTCAAAACGTGATCCCCTCCTCAAATTCCGCCAGTGCAAAGGTCATGCCGTCCGCCGCCGTCTTTTTTCGCACCAGCCGGCCGCAGCCGGCTGCCAGCACCGCTGCCCGCTCGCACACCGAATCCACGCCCGTCTGTGCCTCTACGAACGCCGAGGCGGTGAATTCCCCGGGCACGGCCCGCAGTTCCTCCGCCGTATAGGTCTGAAAAGGGATGCGGAGCGTCCGACAGAGTTCCGTCAGACCGGGTTCATCCTTTTTGATGTCTATACTGGCGATGCAGCGGAGTTCGTCCGGGGCTGCGGCGCAATTTGATAACTGTTCCGACAGAAACACGGAAAGTTCCTCGCAGGTCTTCCCTTTCCGGCAGCCGATGCCCGCGGCGTACCGCTGCAGCGTCAGTTTCAGAGTCCGCGGAAAAGGCGGCATCTGCCCGTTTTCCGGGATCCATATCCCCAGGTCCGCCTCGCCTTCCGTGAGACCGTCCGGCAGTTTTCCTTCCCACGGGATCTCCGAACGGAAGCCAACGGGCTGTCCCGCGAGCAGTGCGGCCGAGACCGCTTTGGCCAGACTCATATCATTGATTTTAAGATGGTTTTTCTTCGAAAAAACATCCACCGCAAAAACGCCGCTGCCGTCCGTGGCAGTCGTGAGCACCGGGGTTCCGGGCAGTTCCCGCGCGATCATCAGAGCCAGTTCGTTCGCGCCGCCCAGATGGCCGGAAAGAAGCGGGATCACGAAGCGGCCCCGGTCGTCGGTCACGATGACTGCAGGGTCCGTCGTCTTGTCCTTCATAGAAGGCGCGATGGCGCGGACGGCGATCCCGGAAGCGCAGCAGAAAACCAGCGCCTCCGCCTCACGAAAGCCTTCCGCAGCCCATTCCGCTGCACTCACCGTGAGCGGCTCATCGCCGGCCCCGCAGAATTTCGGGAGGGCAAAGCAACGGCAGTCGTAGCCCGTCGTGCGCAGGATTCCGGCGATCCGTTCCGCGGTATCCCGGCCTTTTTTAGTGTAGGATATCAGCCGTACACGCATACTCTTACTCCTTCGCCGGACGGAATTCCGTGGCAAAACCCGGCCGGTACAGATCGGAACGCCGGTAGCCGCTCTGCGCCACCGCATCGCCCACGATGATGAGCGCGGTTTTCCTGATCTGATGTTCCCGCGCGCATTCTGCCATGGTTGCCACCGTGCAGATCACCGTCTTCTCATCCGGCCAGCTCGCTTTATACACGATGGCCGCGGGCGTGTCCGCGTCATAGCCGCCCGACATCAGTTCCGCCGCGGCTTTTTCCAGCAGGCCGGCGGAAAGGAACAGAACCATAGTCGTCCGGTGTTCCGCAAAAGAGCGGATGCTTTCCCGCTCCGGCACCGGCGTGCGGCCGGCCGCCCGCGTGATCACGACGCTCTGTGCGACGTCCGGCAATGTATATTCCATTTTGAGCGCCGCAGCCGCCCCGCAGAGAGAACTGACGCCGGGGCAGCAGTCGTATTCGATACCGGCCTCGTCCAGCAGGTCCATCTGCTCCCGGACCGCGCCGTAAATGCTCGGATCGCCCGTGTGCAGGCGCACCGTTGTCTTCCTATCCAGTTCCGCCTGCTTCATCACGGCAATGATTTCTTCCAGCGTCATTTCCGCGCTGTTGAAGACCGCGCAGTCCTCTTTTTTCCACGACAGCAGTTCAGGATTCACCAGGGATCCCGCGTAAATGATGACGTCCGCTTCCTCGATCAGCCGCCTGCCGCGGACCGTGATCAGATCGGCGGCGCCGCAGCCCGCTCCCACAAAATGGATCATTTGCTTTCTCCTTCCGGCTTGCGCTTTTCATGCATTTCTGCGATCCATCCGGCGGCCGTTTCCGACATGTACAGCGTTCCGAACGTCTCATGGAACACGACGACGCCCGCGCGGATCCGGTCTCTCACCCGGTGATGCAGATAAAACTCAATGCGTTCGCCCATATACGCCATCGCCTGTTCCAGCAGTCCGGCTTCGCGGATGAGGCGCAGCATTTCCTCTGTGACCGCGCAGTCCAGGACGGCGCGTGCCAGGTCCGCGCTGCCGCCGGCTTTCAGCGCCCAGGCCGCCATCAGTTCCGCGCGGCCGTCGCCTTCCCGGGAATGTGTGTTCATGATCCCGCCGGAGAGTTTAACGAGTTTGCCGATCTGGCCGACCAGAAGAACTTCCGGAAATCCTTCCGTAACCGCAGCGTCCAGCGTGCGCCCGATGAAGTTGGAGCACTTGACCACTTCTCCTTCTTCCGCGCCGCAGACCTCTTTTGCATAGTCTGCGCCGTAATTGCCGGGGCAGATGATCAGCCGCTCTGCGCCGAGCGCTTTCTTCTGACGAATCTCCAGGCGGATGCTCTCAGCCATCGCCTCCTCGCTCATCGGCTCCACGATGCCGCTGGTCCCGAGGATGGAGATGCCGCCTTCGATGCCCAGCCGCGGATTGAACGTCATTTTAGCGATCTCCACGCCCTCCGGCACGGAGATCACGATACGCAGGCCTGTCAGCTGCTCGCATTCGGCGAGCGCTTCTTCGGCCGCGCGGCGGATCATTTCCCGCGGGACCGGATTGATGGCTGCCTCGCCGACGGGCTGCTTGAGCCCGGGCTTCGTCACACGGCCGATCCCGATCCCGCCGTCGATCTCGATGCCCGGCTTGGCGCAGGCACGTGCCTCCGCATATACCAGTATCCCGTTCGTCACGTCCGGGTCATCCCCGCTGTCTTTTCGGATTGCGCACGAGGCGGCGACGTCAGTCAGCTTCGGTTCCAGCACCTCCAGATCCAGCGGAATTCCTTTCGGCGTCAGGATGCGCACGGTTTCCGGCGCGCGTCCCTGCAGGAGAAACAGCACCGCTGCTTTGGCCGCCGCGGCCGCGCAGGTCCCGGTGGTGTAGCCGAAGCGCAGTTTTTTACCGTCTACCACGGTATAATAGGATTCTATGCCCGTCTCATGCATGGAGGACCTCCCGGAGCGCCTGCAGGAGCGTCTCGTTCTGTTCCCGGGTCCGCACCGCGATGCGGAAATCTCCGGCCCGCAGGCCGCGGTAGTTTTCACAGTTCCGGATCAGGATGCCGCGGTCCAGAAGCCGGTCATACAGATCCGGGGAGCCGGAAAGAAGCAGGAAATTGGTATCGCTGGGAAAAACGGTAAGGCCAAGCCGTTCTAATTCTGGGATCAGGCGGGCCTTTTCTTCCCGGATCAATTCCCTGGCTTTTTCCGCCCACTCATCGCAGTCCAACGCCGCCAGGCCGGCAGCTTGCGCGGGCGAGGATACGTTCCAGGGCTGGGAACCGAGGCAGATCCGGTCCGTCAGTTCGCGGTTCGGGCACACCGCATAGCCGAGCCGGAGGCCGGCCATCGCATAGGTTTTGGTGAAAGCGCGGAGCAGGAAAACGCGGTCGTCCGGCCGGAGTTCGCCTGCCAGGGACGGCGTTCCGTCGTCCGTCAGTTCGCCGAAGCATTCGTCGAGAAACAGCCACGTCCCGGTCTCGCGGCAGCGGTCCAGGATGCGCAGCAAAAGGCTCCGGTCGATCAGGCGGCCGGTCGGGTTGTTGGGACTGCACAGCATCAGAAGGCAGGTCTTTTCAGTGATTTCATGAAGGATCCTGTCTGTCAGCAGAAAGCCTTCTTCCCGCAGCAGCGGATAGTATGTGATGCGGCAGTCTGACGTCGCCAGCGCCGCCTCGTAATCCGAAAAGGAAGGGAGGGGAAGCAGGGCGTGCGAAGGCTGCAGTGCGGATATCATCTGGTAAATCAGTTCTGCTGCGCCGTTTCCGCAAAGGATCCAATCACTTTCCGTATTCAGCGATCCTGCGATCTTTTCCCGCAGTTCCGCACAATAAGGATCCGGATAAGCAGCCAGATGATCCGCAGCTTCCCGAACAGCGTCCTTAACCGCTTCCGGCGTCCCGAGCGGATTCACATTGACCGAGAAATCCAGCAAGACGCGGTTCCGATAAATATCGCCGCCGTGCCCGTAAGGCGTATGGATGATCATAGATCCGTTCCTCCCAGTAAAAACAAGCCGACGCTAAGTGCGCCGAATACCAGAAGCCACAGCACCGTGGTGCCGTACATCAGGCGGCAGCTTCTTGCTACGTCTTCGCGTTCAATGGGCCGGTCCGGATCGCCGAGCGACGGTTTTTCCCGCATCACGCCGAAATAACTGGCCGGACCGCCCAGCCGGATATGCAGCGCGCCGGCGCAGACCGATTCCGTCTGCGCGGAGTTCGGACTCGCGTGTTTCCGCCGGTCCCGTTTCCAGATGCGGGCCGCGTTCCGGGCGTCCATGCCCAGAATCTTCGCAGAGGCGATCATGCCAAGCGCAGAAAGCCTCGCCGGGATATAATTGACGGCATCGTCAAACTTCGCCGCCGCACGGCCGAAATGCAGGTATCGGTCGTTCTTATATCCCACCATCGAGTCCATCGTATTGACGGCCTTGTAGAAAAAACCGCCGACCGGACCGCCTAACATCATATAAAACAACGGTGCAATGACACCGTCGGAAGTATTTTCCGCCACGGTCTCGACGGCCGCGCGCAGCACTTCCGGCTCGCTCAGATTTTCGGTGTCGCGGCCCACCAGCATTCCCACCTGTGTCCGTGCCGCGGGCAACCCGTCCCGTTCCAGACATTTGACCACCTTGGCCGCTTCCTTCTGCAGGCAGCGGGCCGCGAAGATCTGCCAGCACATGAACGTGCAGACGGCAAGATACGCCAGCGGATGCAGGACAAAACACAGCCAAAGAAGAAGAAAAGCTATCCCCGCGCTTACGAGCGGGATGCAGACAGCCATTACGGTTCCGGCAGCCCGTTCTCCGCGGGCAGTTTTCGGGAGAAGGCGCCGCAGCGTCTTCTCAGAGGCCGCAATCAGTTTGCCGATCAGGACGACCGGATGGGGCAGGAACCAGACCGGGTCGCCCAGAAGGCAGTCGACCAGGAATCCCAGGAAGATCGCCGCCAGCGTCAGAAGCCAGACGAGTCTCATTCCGGCTCTCCTTTCGCGGCGCGGATGACGCTGTCAAGATCTGTCAGCAGCGACTGCTCCCGGGAATATTCCAGCAATTTGCGGTTCGCCTGATTGCCTTCCGCGAACTCTTCTACACAGCAGATAACGCGGCCGCAGGCCTCCATCAGTTCCTTCGCACGCCGCACCGCCGCTTCATCCGGCGACCGGTACGCAGGCACGGAAACCAACTCCGCCGCCAGTACGCACGCGACCGGATGATCGATATCATTTTCCTGCAGAATGCCCGCCGCAAAAGCGATCCCGTTCCGCTGCAGCGCCCGGTACACCGGGACGCCCGCCCCGCCGCCGCCGATCACGAAGACGCCCGGCTCCCCTTTGGACGGCGCCATCTCCAGACTGCCGGACAGCGCGTTGTAACTGCCTTTTTCTATCCCGTAGAGTTTCCGGATATAGTCGTCCCGGAAGATCTCCTCCGGTGTGCCGCAGCGGTCCACGCAGTGATCGCCGACACAGACGATGCGGTCGGAGCATTTCTGCGCCAGGTCCAGCTCATGGAGCGACATCACGACCGCCATGCGGCGGGTGCGCGCCATCATTTTGAGGACGTCGATGATCTCCAGCTTATGACGGATGTCCAGGAATGATGTCGGCTCATCCAGCACCACGATCTCCGGCTCCTGACAGATCACGCGCGCCAGCAGCACCAGCTGCCGCTGCCCGTCACTGATCTGCCGGAACGGACGGTCCGCGTACTCTTCCGCATGTACCAACCGGATCGCCTCGTCCACCTTTTCCCGGTCTTCCGCGGACAAAATCCCCAGGCGGCCGGTATAGGGATAGCGGCCGGTCGCGGCCACGTCGCGGCAGGTCATCAGTTCGCCGCGGATGCGTTCGGTCATGACGATCCCGAGTTTCCGGGAAAGTTCGCGGCCGGAAAAATCCCTCATCGGTTTTCCGTCCAGTACGACCGTGCCCGCCAGCGGTTTCAGCTGGCGGATCAGGCTCTTCAGGATCGTGGATTTTCCGGACCCGTTCGGCCCGATCAGCATCAGGATCTCCCCCCGGCGCACGCCGATCTCAATGTTTTCGATCAGCGGGACGCCGTCATAGCCGACCGTCAGATGCTCTGCAGAAATAAAGTATTCCATGATGTATCACACTGCCTTCCGCTACATCTGCTGTTTCTGGCGCCGCAGCATGACCAGGAGCACGACCGGCGCGCCGAACATGGCGGTGACCGAACTGATGCTCAGCTCCGTCGGCGAAAAAGCCGTCCGCGCGATCAGGTCGCAGAACAGGCAGAAAACCGCGCCGCCCAGAAAGCACGCGGGGATCATGACCAGCGGTTTTTCCGTACGGAAAAGGCTTCGGATCAGATGCGGGACCGCCACGCCCACAAAAGAGATCGGCCCGGCAAACGCCGTGACGCAGGCGGCCAGTATGCTGGACAGCAAGATCAGCGCGATCCGGAAGCGTTTAATGTTAACGCCCATGTTTTGCGCATAAACTTCGCCCAGCTGATACGCGCTGATCGGCTTGCTCAGAAGGAACGTGCCGACCAGCACGGGGATCACCACCGCGGTCATCACGCCGATGTTTTCCCAGGACATGCCTGAAAAACTGCCCAGCGACCAGTGGTGCAGATTGACGATATTCGCGTCGTCCGCAAACGTGATCACGAAGTCCGTTACGGCAGAACAAATATACCCGATCATCACGCCGCCGATGATCAGGTACGACATTCTTTTCGCCTTCAATGAAATGATCAGGACGAATCCCATCGACATCATGGCGCCCAGAAAAGCCGCCAGGACCAGGACGAACGAACCCACGGCAATGCCCGCGCTCAGAAAACCGATCAGGGTCAGGGAAAGGATGAGTTTGGCGCCGGAAGAAATGCCCAGGATGAAGGGCCCGGCGATGGGGTTGGCAAAAAACGTTTGCAGCAGGAAACCGGACAGCGCCAGCGCGCCGCCCAACAAGATGGCGGCCGCGATGCGCGGCAGCCGCATGTCCCAAACGATCGCTGCGTTTTCCCCGCCGCCGCCGAACAGGATAGACAGGATCTCGCGCACCGAAAGAGAGACGCTGCCCGCGTTGATGTTCCATACGGTCAGCGCGGCAAGCGCCAGGATCAGGCAGCAGAACCCGGTCCGGAGCCGGCGGTGCGTTTTTTTTTCCATAGGCTGCCCCTCAATTTCCGTTCTGCAGTCTGTGCAGGTAAGTCAGCTGTCCGTCCGCGGGAACGTCGCCTGAAAGGACGCGGTAGATCTCGCCGATCAGCTGTCCGAGCCCCATGGGCTCCTGGAACAGGTTTTTGCCGGTGCACCAGACGTCGCCGGACTGTACGGCCTTGAAATCCGCCAGCAGTTTGCTTTTGGCCAGCAGTTCGTCCACGGTCTGCAGTTCCCCGTCGATCGTGCTGTTATAGATCAGAACGTCGGCGTTTTTCGCGCCGGTGTAGAAAGCTTCCATCGTCATGTTGACCGTGGAAAGCGCACTGCCGCTGTCCAGGTCAGAAAAAACGTACTGCCCGCCGCCCATTTCGATCATGCGGGGCACGTAATCCTCGCTTTTCCGGACATTGACCGTCCCGGAAGAATTGATGTAGAAAAACGCGACAGTCTTCCCGCTCCCGCTCTGCGCCGGAAGCTTTTCCACGGCGGCGGCTTCCTGATCAAAGATCCGCGCCGCCTCCTCTTCTTTCCCCAGGAGGACGCCGTACACTTTGATCCATTCCATACGGCCCAGCGGATGCTCCTCGTAGCTGGAGCGTTCGACCAGCACCGGGACGCCGATCTTTTCCAGCTGTTCCTTGATCTCCGGGGAATGGTAGATCATGGTAGACTCGACTGCAAGGTCGCAGTGTTCGGAAAAGATCAGTTCAAAGTCCGGCGCGCTGTACTTGCCGGCGAAAAGGATGCGGCCGTCTTCCATGGCCGCTTTCGCTTCGGGAATATACCAGCCCGACGCATTCGTGCCGGACAGGCGGATCGCGCTGATCCCGTCCAGCGCGCGGAAAAAGTCCATGGATGAGGTGGCAGTCAGATAGATTCGGTCGAGGGGCTGACTCAGGACAGTAACGTCCTCAGGCAGTCCTTTCGGCGCGATTTTCCCTTGCGGCACAACGAGAAAACGGCCGCTCGCATCAATGTCGATGAGGCGGTAGCCGTCCGCATATTCCGTGATCCGGAATTGCGTGGCATAACTCACCGGCACCTCCGTCCCCGGAGCCAGACTGCTCCAGTCCGGGCCGGTCACTTCCGTCAGCGTAGCGGAGTCAAAATGCAGGACATATTCGATCTCATGCGGCGTGCTCATGGCCGTCGTGTCGCCGATGACGGGGAGGTCTTTGTCCAGTTCGACCGGGATTTCAAAGACCGAGTGCCCGTCAAGGATCTCCGGCTCGTACCGCACGCCATCCACGATCATATAGTCATAATATGCGCTGCTCCAGACGATCCGCGCCGTCATGTTCCCGCCCGAGACCGTGATCTGCGCGGGAGATTCCACCGAAGCCCGTCCGGTGCCGCCGGTCAGCGTCACGGCAGCCTGATAGACCCCGTCGGCCGGGCTGGCGGGATCAGTCGGGCTGTCATTTTTCCGGCCGCCGCAGCCTGCTGCCGTGATCAGCAGCAGGATCATCAGGATAGCGGCAGCCGGACGGGCCAGGTGTTTCATAATGACCGTTCCTTTTTGCAATAGGTTCTCAGCGATATGTTTATTCCACGGGTTCCGGATTTGTAATGATCACTTTATGATCGTACCATTTGCCGGCCGTGCCGATAAGCGCCACGTCGTATTCCTCATCCAGCGCCGGGACCGGAATGTCGAAGCCGAATACTTCCTCTGTAGTGCCGTCGCTGTAAGTCACAATGTCCACGGTGGGCTCCAGGAGCTCCGCGCCTTCCTTCTTGGCGTCTTCCGCCAGTCCGTAAAACAGATAGACGATTTTCTTGGAGACCAGGGTGACGTGGATGACCATCTGACCGTTTTCCACTCTCAGTTCACCCAAACCATCGTACGCCTCGTTGACGTGGAACATGCTGCTGTCAGTATGGAATTCAGCCGTGTAGACGCCGTCTTCCAGTTCCGCTTCGCCGGCAGGGATCTTCGCGATCGCGGCGCCGGCATGCTCCACATAGAGAGCCTGAACATCTTCGATACGGCCCAGACCGGAGATCTGGCAATCAATGGATTCAAAGTACCCGGAGACCGTGAACATGCTCAGCCAGGACTCCTCATCCTCCGCATCGGCCATGTCGTTGTTGGCGTGATCGCCCGCCACGACCATCAGGGGCCGCAGCACCACTTTCGTGAAGCCGGCGGCCTTGACCGCTTCGATCACTTCTTCGCAGGCGGTCTCTTCCGGCTCGCCTTCCACCGTGCCGATAAAGACGTTCGTGTAGCCCAGTTCATTCATCTGGGTCTGCATCTGGCTGTAGGAGATTTTCGCCGTGTGGGAAGTGCCGTGGCCCATGAACACGAACGCCACGCCGTCCTTCTCCGCGGCGTGCAGGCTCGAATAACCGGCCTCTTCCACCGCTGCCGCCGTGATGGCGACCGCGACGCGCTCTTTGTCCTCATTGATCACAGACGCATCCGCACCGACTTCGCCCAGCAGCGGCTCCGCAATCTCGATATGCTCAAAATTATCCGCCCAGTCTTCCACGGTGTCGATCAGTTCGTCGTATTCGGCGCCGTGCATCAGATGCGTGGGCTGGATCACCAGGTTCTTCACGTGGTTCGCGGTCGCACGCGCCAGTGCCTGCTTCACGTTGTCGATGAATTCGCCGTCGCGGGCCTGTACATGGTTGATGATAATCTGTGCGGTAAAGGCACGGCGTACGGACCACCCGGGATAAGCGGCTTCCAGCGCTTTCTCGATGCCGCCGATATCCTCCGCGCGGCTGTCGTTGAAGGACGTACCGAAGCTCACGACCAGCAGTTCGTTTTCTCCGATGCCGTTCGTGTTCCGGGGATCATCCAGCGAGGCGTCGCCGGTGTCGCGGCCGAAGTAATCAGGATCGGCTTCGTCGCCTTCCACCATTTCCTTCTCCTCATCGGTCAGGGCATCCCAGGCCGTTTTGGCGATCAGGCAGGTGATATCGGTCATATAGTCGCGTTCCTGCACATAGATCTGATCGATCAGCATGGCAACGATCGCCACTTTCTGTTCCGGCGTCATTTCTTCAAATTCCGCATAGACCATCGGAACCGCAGCGTGCTCCATGTACAGCTGCTGGATCGCTGCGATGCGGCCCAGGCCGGCGATCTGGCATTCGATGGATTCGAAGTACCCGGAGGCCTTGAACATGCTCAGCCAGGACTCCTCGTCCTCTTCATCCGCCATGTCGTTGTTGGCGTGGTCGCCGGCCACAACCATCAGCGGCCGCAGCACGACTTTTCTGTATCCTGCCGCATGCACGGCTTCGATCACGGCTTCGCAGGCGGTCTCTTCCGGCTCGCCTTCCACCGTGCCGATAAACACGTTTTCATATCCCAGGTCGTTCATCTGGGTCTGCATCTGGCTGTAGGAAACCTTCGCGGTGTGGGAGGTGCCGTGCCCCATGAAGACGAACGCCACGCCGTCCGAGACGGCATCTTTCAGGGACTCATACCCGGCATCCTCTAAGGCTTCTGCCGTGATCGCAGCCGCAACACGTTCCTTATCCTTATTGATGACCGTGGCGTCATTGCCGACTTCACCCAGCAGCGGCTCCGCGATCCGGACGCTGGCGAACTGATCTTTCCAGGCTTCCACGGTTTCCACCAGTTCGTCATATTCCGCGCCGTGCATCAGATGCGTGGGCTGGATGACCAGGTGCTTGACGCCATTCTTCAACGCACGCTCCAGCGCCTGCTCAACGTTGTCTATGTGTTCGTCATCGCGGGCCTGCACATGGTTGATGATGATCTGCGCGGTAAAGGCCCGGCGCACGGACCAGTCTTCAAAGGATTCTGCGAGCGCCTTCTCGATGCCGCCGATATCCTCCGCGCGGCTGTCGTTGAAGGACGTGCCGAAGCTCACGACCAGCAGTTCTTTCTCGCCGATGTCATCATCGTTAAGCGGATCGTCTTTCGAAGCGTCGCCGGTATCGCGGCCAAAATAGTCGGGATCGGCCTCTTCGCCTTCCACGAGCGCCTTCTGCTCATCGGTCAGCGCATCCCAGGCCTCCTTGGCCGCGGCGCACTGGTCGTCCGTGTCCTCAGTCCGCTGCTGCACGTAGATCGCGTCGATCAGTGCGGCGACCTTGTCCGCTTTTTCCTGATCAGTCTCCACATGCTCTGTTTCCGCCGGAGTCGTTTCCTCCGGCGTGGTGGGTTCTTCCGCTTTAG
>JAFRNR010000041.1 GCA_017430085.1 Lachnospiraceae bacterium
CGTAGGATAGTCGGGGCGACAGGATTCGAACCTGCGACCTCCCGGTCCCTAACCGGACGCTCTACCAAACTGAGCCACGCTCCGAAGCGAAAACAGAATATCACAAGGACAGATGTTTGTCAAGTGTTGTTTTGGGAGTTTTTCGGGGCGGATCGGGAAACCCGCCCCGAAGGATCCGAAAACGTCAGGCCAGTTTCGCCTTGGCCAGTTCGGCCAGTTCGGCGAAGCCTTCGGCGTCGTTGACGGCCAGGTCGGCGAGGACCTTGCGGTTCAGTTCAACGTCGGCGAGCTTTAAGCCGTGCATCATACGGCTGTAGGACAGGCCGTTCATGCGGGCCGCCGCGTTGATACGGGCGATCCACAGGGAGCGGTACTGGCGCTTCTTCTGCTTGCGGCCGGAATATGCCGTGCTGAGGGCCTTCATGACCGTCTGCTTGGCGATGCGGTACTGTTTGCTGCGGGCGCCGCGGTAGCCCTTGGCCAGTTTTAATACGCGATTATGTCTTTTCTTGGCGCCTAAGCCGCCTTTGATTCTTGCCATTTTACTCGACCTCCTTCTTTAGTAGGGCAGAATGCGCTGCATTACCTTCGCGTTCGTCGGGTCGGTAATGGTGGCTTTCCGTAAATTTCTCTTGCGCTTGGTCGACTTCTTTGTTAAAATGTGGCTCTTGTAAGCCTTCATTCTTTTCAGCTGGCCGGTACCGGTTTTGTGAAAGCGCTTGGCAGCCGCTCTCTTGGTCTTCATCTTCGGCATTTTCTATGTCCTCCTAAATTATTTTACTTTTTTGTCGGATTCAGTACGACGGTCAGGCTCCGCCCTTCCATTTTGGAAGGCTTGTCCACCGCTGCGATATCGCTCAGCTGCGCAACGAAGTCGTCCAGGACGCGGCGGGTCTCGTTCATGTGGCTCATTTCCCGGCCGCGGAAGCGCAGCGACACCTTGACCTTGTTTCCTTTTTCCAGGAAACGGCGGGCCGCGGAAGCTTTGGTATTCAGATCATTGTCGTCAATGTTGGGCGAGAGACGCACTTCCTTGAGTTCGATGGTCTTCTGCTTCTTCTTGGCTTCGCGCTCTTTGCGCATCATTTCATAGCGATACTTGCTGTAATCGATGATCTTGGCCACCGGGGGCTTGGCCTGCGGCGCGATGAGCACCAGGTCCAGTTCCTCTTCCTCGGCATGGCGTAAGGCTTCCGCCAGGCTGACGATGCCGATCTGCTGGCCGTGACTTCCGATAAGACGCAGTTCCTTGTCTTTGATCTGATCATTGATCAATAATTCGCTTGCGATGGTGTACCTCCTCGTGTTCTCCACAAAAAAAAGCGGACAGCATGCTATCCACTCCCCGGGCTCCTCCCGAAACCTTGACCTGATGCATATCCGGATGATCAGGTGAGAGCGGATACTCTGCTTTGAATTAATTGCGAAAGTATATTAGCACCGAACGGCGGGCTTGTCAATCGGTTTTTGAGGTGAAATATGGTTTTTTTGCAGGTTTTTTATATGGCGGCCGTGGTTTTTCTGCTGGGGCGGATCGCGCGGGCGGATGCAGGGACGCTGCGGATCCCGGCGGAGGAAAACTGGGGGCTGGCGGCGTGTTCGCTGGCGAGGGCGATAGCGGAGCCGGCGGGGTGGGTGCAGTCGCTGGCGGCGGCAGTGGTGTTCTGCGGGCTGCTGGCGGCGGCGGATCTGGCGGTAGCGCGGCTATACGGAGCGTCGGCTGCAAAGCGGAAGGCGGAGTGGTTTCCTCTGGGCGGCGGGGACATCAAACTGGTCTTCGCTCTTCTGCTGCAGGTGGAGTACCGATCGGTCCCGCTGTGGGGCGGGATCGCGTGCGGGTATATCCTGATGACGTTTGCCGTATGGCCGGACAGGCGGAAGCTGCCGCTGGGGCCGGCGCTGAGCGGGGCGTGCGTCTGCGTGATGCTGCTAAGGCTGACCGGGCGTGTTTTCTGACTGCGCCAATGATCGGTGCACTGCAAGAGGCCAGGCCTATGTTTTATGCCCTGTGCCCTACGCCTTTACGCCCATCCGTTCTCCTTCGTATTCTGCTCCACGGGTCCTTCGGCCTTGTCCACGTACATGACGCCGTTCAGGTGGTCGTTTTCGTGGCAGATGCAGCGGGCCAGCAGGCCTTCGGCTTCCAGTGTGAAGGGTTCCATCTGCTCGTTCAGGGCGGTGACTTTCACCTTCTCCGGGCGGGTCACCAGGGCGTGGCGGTTGGGTACGCTCAGGCAGCCTTCATTGTCCGTGACGGTCTCTTCGCTCTGTTCCAGGATCTCCGGGTTGATGAAGACGATGGGGTTCTGCCGGCCGTCCTCCTGGTCACAGTCCACGACGAAAATGCGCTTCAGGACGCCCACCTGGGGGGCGGCCAGGCCCACGCCGTTGGCGGCGTACATGGTCTCCTTCATGTCCTGGATCAGGGTGAAGGTGCGGGCGGTCATTTCCTTGACGGGCTTGGCGGTCTTGCGCAGGATCTCGTCTTCTTCCAATACGCGGATGTTGCGGATGCTCATTTTACTCTCCTCATTTATGTATGCGTCAGTGCAGGTCGGACTGCACGCGGGTGTTCCCTTCTTCCCGGAGGCGGGCGGCGATCTGAAGGAGCAGGGCGCGGTCCGGGTGTTTGATCAGCAGGACCTGGCGGTAGACGTCCTGGACTTTGCCCCGGAAATGCGGGGCGGGGCCGATGACGTCGGCACCGGACGGGCCGTAGCGGCGGCGGACGTCTTCCGCGAGCGATTCCGCCAGGGCGGTGTTCTCCGCTTCTTCGAGGCCGCTCACCAGCACCTCCAGCATACCGCCGGAGGGCGGATAATGCAAGAGCTGGCGGCGGACGATCTCCTCGCGGTAGAAGGCTTCGTAGTCCTGGCGGGCGGCGGCTTCCACCGCGTAATGGTCCGGCTGGTAGGTCTGGATCACGACTTCGCCGGGGAGGCCGGCGCGGCCGGCGCGGCCTGCGGCCTGGGTCAGGAGCTCGAAGGTCTGCTCCGCGGCGCGGTAATCCTCGCGGTACAGCGAGATATCCGCGGCCAGGATGCCGACCAAGGAGACTTTGGGGAAATCGTGGCCCTTGACGATCATCTGGGTGCCGAGCAGGATGTCCGCGCCGCCGCGCGCGAAGGCGGACAGGATGCGGCTGTGGCCTTCTTTGCCTTTCGTGGTATCCGCGTCCATGCGCAGGACTTTCGCGCCGGGGAAGGTCTTTTCGATGAGGCCCTCCACTTTCTGAGTACCGGTGCCGAAGGCGGCAATGTAGGGGGAGCCGCAGGACGGGCAGTTCTGAGGCGCAGGGATCTGATAGCCGCAGTAGTGGCATTTGAGCTGCGCGCCGCGGTGCAGGGTCAGGCTGACGTCGCAGTGCGGGCAGATCAGCGGCTTGCCGCAGGAGCGGCAGGATACGAAGCCGGCGAAGCCGCGGCGGTTCAGGAACAGGATGATCTGCTCTTTTTTCGCCAGGCGCTCTTCCATCTTGCTTTTCAGGCTGCGGCTGAAGATGCTTTTGTTGCCTTCCTTCATTTCGCGGCGCAGGTCCACGACTTCCACGCGGGGGAGCGTGCTGTTTTCCACGGCGCGGGCTTCCAGTTTTTCCAGGCGGTACGCGCCGGTCTGCGTTTGATAATAGCTGTCCAGCGAGGGCGTGGCGCTGCCGAGGATCAGGCCGGCGCCGCACAGATGCGCAAGTTTTTCCGCGACTTCGACGCTGTGGTAGCGGGGCGAGGTCTCGCTGAAATAGCTGTCGTCATGTTCTTCGTCGATCACGATCAGGCCGAGGTCCGGGAAGGGCGTGAAGAGGGCCGATCGCGGGCCGATGACGAGAGAAAGTTCGCCTTTCCGCGCTTTTTCCACGGTCTCATATTTTTCGCCCTGGGACTGGCGGGAGTGGATCAGGCCGATGCGGTCGCCGAAGCGCTGGTAGAAGCGGCGGACGTTCTGGTAGGTCAGGGAGATTTCCGGGATCAGGAGAATGACCTGCTTGCCGGCGGCCATGACTTTTTCCATGACGGCCATGTAGACTTCCGTTTTACCGCTGCCGGTGATGCCGTGTAGTAAAACCGGGCGGTTGCGGCCGGCCAGTTCTTCTTCGATGCCCTGCGCCACGCGGGTCTGCGCGTCGTTCAGCGGGGCGGGCGGAAGCATTTCCAGGCCTTCCCAGGCCGGGGCGGGGAGTTTGGCGCGGCCTTTCCGCACGGCTTTTTTAGCGGGGAGGACCGTGGCCAGCGCCTGGTTCATGGTGCAGCCGTAGCGCTCGCGCATCCAGGCGGCGAGGGCCATGGCGCGGTCTTCCAGGGCGACGCCTTTCGGGGCATAGCCGAGGATAGGTTTGATCTTCGCAGGCTCCAGCAGGGGGGTGTCACCCAGGCCGACGACGTAGCCGCTGACGGTCCGGGTGCCAAAAGGAATATCCACCCGGGAGCCCGGGCGGATAGTGTCCGCCATTTCCTCCGGGACGAGGTACTGGAAGGTGCGGTCCAGGGAGGAAACGGATATGTTCACGATGATATCGGCGTATAAAGGCAATGGTACTCTCTTTCGGATCAGAATTCCGGCAGGGCGGCGGCGATTTTGTCCAGGCCCATGCTGTTGGAGCCTTTGAGGAGCATCACGTCGCCCGCTTTGGCGGTTCGGACGGCCTGCTGCAGGGCCTCTTCGCGGGTATCGCACAGGATGACTTTCTTGCCGGCGGTGCGGAGGGGCGCGGCCATTTCGCGGACGAGTTCGCCGAAGAGGATGAAGGTGTCTACGGATGTACCGGCGGCGAATTCGCCTACTTCGCGGTGGAGCGCGGGGGCGTTGTCGCCCAGTTCGAGCATGTCCGCGAGGAGGGCGATTTTCTTGTTTCCGGAGGCTTTGTCCAGGACGGACAGGGCGGCTTTCATGGAGGGCGGGCTGGCGTTGTAAGAGTCGTCGATCAGAGTGAGGCCGCCGAGGAGTTTGCGTTCGAGGCGGCGGGAGAAGCCGCTGAAGGTGCCCATGGAGAGGGCGGCGAGGGCCGGATCGATGCCGAGGGCAAAGGCCGCGCCGAGGGCCGCCAGCGCGTTCATCACGTTGTGGACGCCGGGGATGAGCAGGGTCACGGGGACTTCGCGGTAGCCGGTCACGGCGCTGTCGAAGACGGCGGTGAAGGTGACGCCGTCGCCTTCCCGGATGTCGCGGGCGATCAGGTCGTTGCCGCTCTGCAGGCCGTAGGTCAGGACGCGGCAGGGGAGTTTTTCACGGTAGGTGCGGAGCAGCGGCTCGTCGCCGTTGAGGACGGCCCAGGCTTCGGGCCCGAGTTCGTCCGTGATGTGCATTTTTTCGGCGCAGATGCCTTCGCGGCTGCCGAGGTATTCGATGTGGGCCACGCCGATGTTGGTCACGACGGCCAGAGTCGGGTGGACCAGTTCCACGAGGTCCTTCATTTCGCCCGGCGCGCTGATGCCCATCTCCATGACGGCGCGGTCCGCGGTCTGGTCCATGTGGTACAGGACGACGGGCGTGCCGATCTGGCTGTTCATGTTTTTCATGGTGCCGGTCACGCGGCCGCCGGCGGCCAAGGCCGCCTTGGTCAGTTCCCGGGTGGTCGTTTTGCCGACGCTGCCGGTGATGCCGACAACCGGGCCGCGGAAGCAGCTGCGCGCATAGCAGCCCAGCGCCTCCAGGGCTTTCTGCGTGTCCGCCACGCGGATGTGAGGGCGGTCCGGGCGGATGATATCGCCGCGCGAAGTCAGCGTCGCCGCCGCGCCTTTGTCGAACGCGCCGCCGATGAAATCGTGGCCGTCCACGCGCGCGCCGATGGTGGGGATGAACAGGCAGTCCTCCGGGATATCCCGGGAGTCAAAGCTCAGATGGCGGATCACGACGCCGCCGTCCCCGCAGAGCAGGGTGCCGTCCGTGATGCGGCAGATCTCCTGTATCGATAATTCCATGCCGGTGGTCCTTTCTTGTCTTCCCGCGGGTCCGTTTCCTCGCCCCGGGTCACGCTGCGGTCAGCCGTTCGCCTGCTTCCAGGCCTCGAACTGCGCGCGGTCCATCATGATCTGGCGCGCTTTGGTACCGTCGTCCTTGCCGACGATGCCCGCGTCCGCAAGCTGGTCCATCAGCCGCGCGGCCCGGTTGAAGCCGATGCGGAAGACGCGCTGCAGGTTGCCGATGGAGGCTTTTTCGTTTTCGATGATGTATTCGGCCGCTTCCATGAACAGGTCGTCGCGCTCTTCGTGGAAGGCCTTGTCCTTCCCGTCGGATTCCGCCATCCAGGACAGCTTCTGCTGCGCCATCTCCTCTTCGGATACGGCGTTCTGCTTCTTCCAGAAGGCGGTGACGGCTTCGATCTCCTCGTCGCTCACCCAGCAGCCCTGCACGCGCACGGGTTTCGGGTAGCCGGTGGGGTAGAACAGCATGTCGCCCTTGCCCAGCAGTTTTTCCGCGCCGTTCATGTCGATGATGGTGCGGGAGTCCACACCGGACGAGACGGCCAGCGCGATGCGGGACTGAATGTTGGCCTTGATCAGGCCGGTGATGACGTTGACGGACGGCCGCTGCGTGGCCACGACCAGGTGGATGCCGGCCGCGCGGGCCAGCTGGGCCAGGCGGCAGACGGACTGCTCCACGTCGCCGGGCGCCACCATCATCAGGTCCGCGAATTCGTCCACGATGATGACGATCTGCGGCATGGGCTCGCGGTCGCCGTAGTCTTCGGGGTTCTCGCGGATCTTGGCGTTGTAGCTCTTGATATCGCGCACGTTCAGGTCCGCGAACGCCTTATAACGCGCGGTCATTTCCTTTACGGCGCCGTTCAGGGCCTCCGCGGCCAGTTTCGGATCCGTGACGACCGGGATGCGCAGGTGCGGGATCCCGTTGTATTCGCCCAGTTCCACGACTTTCGGGTCGATCATGATCAGCTGCACCTCGTTCGGCTTGGCGCGGAACAGGATGCTCGTGATCAGGGAGTTGATGCAGACGGATTTGCCGGAGCCGGTCGCGCCGGCGATCAGCAGATGCGGCATTTTGGCCAGGTCCGCCACCACCACGCGGCCGCCGATGTCCTGGCCGACCGCAAAGGCGATCTTGGACGGCGAGCGGCGGAATTCGTCGCTTTCGATAATGGAACGCAGCGAAACGGTCTGGTTCTCGGAATTCGGGACCTCGATGCCCACGGCGGATTTGCCGGGGATGGGGGCCTCGATACGGATCTCCGTGGCGGCCAGGGCCAGTTTGATGTCGTCCGCCAGGCCCGAGATCCGGGATACTTTGACGCCCTGTTCGGGCTTTAATTCATAGCGCGTGACGGACGGGCCGCAGCTGATATCGGTCACGGTGACTTCCACGCCGAAATTGCGGAGGGTGTCCTCCAGCAGACGTGCCGTGCGCTTCAGGTCGCCTTCTTTCATGGCGCTGTTATTCCGGGAGCGGTTCAGCAGGTTGGGGGAAGGCAGGCGGTATTCTTTTTTGGCGGGGGTCAGGAGGGCGGCGGAGGCGGATCCGGTCGAGGATGCGCCCGCGGCGGTGCCTGAGACGGACCCGGCTGCAGTACCGACAGAAGCAGCGGTCCCTGCGACGGTCCCGGCTGCCGTACCGATCGCAGCCCCGGCTGCCGTCTTCGGTCTCACGCCCGTGCTGATGCCGCTGAACGTGCGGCCGGAACTTCCGGTGCCGCCCGGTTCGCCGTCCTTGCGGAAGATATCGTCATTTTTGATGCGGTCCAGCTGGACGCGGGGATCGACCCAGCCCGGATCGTCTTCCGCTCCGACAGAGGAGGGAACGGAGGAGGCGGGGGCAGCAGAAGCTTCCCGTGCCTTCTGAGCATCCGGCTTGGTATCAAAGCGGATGCGGGGCGAGGACGCGGGTCTGGCGTCTCCCGTCTTCCGGCTGCGGTCATATTCGTCAAAAGCGCCGGCGACGGCGGCGTTATTCTCCGGTTTTGCCGGCTCCGGATGCGTCTCCGCGCTGTCCGACAGTGGCAGCGACATCTGTTCCGCTTTACCCGCGGCCGTATCCTGGTAGCGGGAAATGCGCGGCGCAGGGCGTTTTTCCTCCAGGCCCTGCAGTTCTTCCAGGGTGCGGCTCTCCTTGCTGACACCGGCGGTCTTGTCCGTTCCTTTTTTATGGCTCTTCATTTCCTTGAAGAGTTCTTCCAGGGAGGCGTCCTCCGGGAGCGCCGGCGTTTTCAGGTCGGTTTTTTTGAAATCGACGCTGCGTTTTTCTTCTTCCTGTTTACGGGCCGCTTCGCGTTCGGCGGTGCGGCGTTTTTCGGCCTGTTCGTCCAGTTCCTGGCGTTTCAGGCGCACTTCTTTCAGCTGCAGGTCCGTGTCCGTGGGGAAATTCCGGCGGCCTTCCGCGAGTTTTTTGTCCAGCTGGGCCATCAGGGCTTTGCGCTCGGCGGCTTCTTTGGCCGCCTGTTCTTCGCGGGCCTGCGCGCGGCGCAGCATACGCTCTTCGGTGCGGAGTTCGGCCAGTTTGCGGCGATCTTCGACCGCTTCACGGCGGCGTACGTGCTCATCCTTGATAGCATGGGCCATCTTGTTGCCGGTGAGGCCGACGGCTGTCAGCAGTGCCTTGCCGAAGGTCAGGACCAGGCCTGCCAGGAAAAGCACCAGCATGATGATATAGCTGCCCACGAGGCCCAGCGCGCTCAGGGACAGGCGGCACCAGAGGCCGCCGAACCAGCCGCCGTGCAGGCGTGTGCCCCGGCCGACGCGGTAATAGGAGCCCAGCACCGGCAGGATCTCCCCGCCCGAACCGACCAGTTCGATGATGCCGCACAGCACGGTGAACGTGAACAGCGCCGCCAGGATGCGCAGCACCGTATTAGCAGGGTACAGTTTCAGATTGGATATGGCAAAAATGACCAGCAGGATGAAAACGACCGGGAACACGTAGGCCAGGCTGCCGAACAGCCCGAACTGGACGGATGCCAGGGCGCGGCCCACGGCGCCCACGATATTGAACAGGCTCAGGAACAGCAGGACCATAAAGGCGATCAGGAACAATAAAAGGATGTCCCGGACCAGGGCCGAATGCTGTGATGTTTTATTCCGGTTCGGCGTGCTCCGGGAAGGCGTCCGCTTAGCGGCAGATGCTGTGCGGGTCCCGGACGACCCTGAGCGGGTGCCGGAAGACGCCGTCCGCCGGGCCGTACCGCTTCCGGACGTCCGTGAAGCGCTTCCCTTTCCGGACGAAGCCGATTTTTTATGGGATGAATTGGCCAAAACACAACCTCCTGTGGATGATTACGCATAGTTAGATAGATTATACCGCACTTTTCGGAAAAATAAAAGGCTTTTCGGAAAATTCCGACCATTTGTTCGCTTTTCACAGAACAAGAGAGTGTTTCGGCGCGCGGGCCGCCCTTTCCGGCCGCGGACCGCTTGTTTGTGAAAAAATAATTCTGAAAAAAATTCCCGGCCGCAACATTGCCCCCGGTTCAGTGGTATTATTGTCAGAAGAACACCAAGGAGGTGGATAATAATGAAGAAGCGGATCTCTGTAATCTGTTCCGTCGTGCTGGCTGCCGTCCTGCTGCTTTCCGCGGCCGGCTGCAGCAGCTCCGCAACGACGCAGTCATCCGGGAAACCGGGACAGGCCGTCAAAACCGGCAAGACAGTAGACCTGATGGCGAACGTGCAGACCGCATCCGCGGAGGGCAAAAAAGCCGACACCGCGTTTCAGGACGCGTACCTGAAATTCACTGCCGCCCTGCTGAAGGACTCCTACGCCGCGTCGTCCCAAAACCGCAACGTCCTGCTCTCCCCTCTCTCCGTCATGACCGCGCTTGCTATGACGATGAACGGCGCCGAAGGGGAAACGCTGGCCGAACTGGAGGAAGTCCTGACGACCGGGGAAAAGACCGGGAACGGTGCGGCTTTTGACCGCGAAGCGCTGAACCGGTACCTTTATCAGTATTACAAGGACCTGCCGTCCACGGATAAATCCAGGTTCTCGTTCGCGAATTCGATCTGGTTCAGAGAGCAGGATGCAGGCTTCCAGGTCGAGGAAGCGTTCCTGCAGAAAAACAAGGCCTGCTACGGCGCGGATGCCTATCAGGCCCCGTTCAACGAGCAGACGCTGAACGATATCAACGGATGGATCGACCAAAAGACGGACCACCTGATCCCGAAGATGCTGGATCAGATCAGCGACGCAGACGTGATGTTCCTGATCAATGCCCTGCTGTTCGACGCGGAGTGGGAAACCGCTATCGGTTCCAACATGATCCGGAAAGACAAGTTCCACGCCATAAGCGGGAACGATCAAAGCGTTTCGATGATGACCAGCGACGAGTCCCTGTTGATCCTGGACGACGACACCGTGGGCATCATGAAGCCCTACGCCGGGGACAAATACCGCTTCGCGGCGTTCCTGCCCCTGGACGAGACCGCGGATTTCAGCCAGTACGTGAACGGGCTGGACGCGGCGAAGATCGGCAGCCTGCTGAAAAACGTCACGCAAAAAAGCATTTCGCTGACCATGCCGAAATTCAGCGTGGAATACGGCACGGACCTGGTCGACGCGCTCCGGCGGATGGGGGTCTCGCACGCGTTTGACGATGCGGATTTCTCCGGCATCAGCAAGGGCGACGCCCTGTCCATCGGCCACATCCTGCACAAGACGCGGCTGGAGCTGGACAACGCCGGCACGAAAGCCGCCGCGGTCACGGTCGTCGCCATGACCAGGGCCGCCATGCCCATGCCCGGCGAGATCAGCGCCGTGCGGCTGGACCGCCCCTTCGTCTACATGATTATCGACACGGAGCAGATGCTGCCGGTGTTCATCGGGACGGTCACGGAGATCCCGTAAATCTGACCCGTTGCGGGCACAGCAGGCATCAATTGACAATACAATGACAAACAGGGCCATTTGGGGACTGTCCCCCAGTGGCCCTGTTTCGTTATCAAAAACGCAGGGGCGGTCATTGGCCGCCCGTGTCAATTGTACTTTCTGTCAGGTTTCGCTTCTCCTTCTGCGGTCCATCCAGTTGATCCCCAGCAACCCCAGGACGGCGGCAGCGCCTACGGCAATGATGGCGGGTTTGGCGTAATTGCGGCTGTAATAGACGGCGGAAGTGCCGTCGGCGGGGACGGAGACGGGGTCGTAGGGGACGCCGGTCTCGGCGCAGAGCTGCTTGATGTTGAGCAGGTGGATCACGGGAACGCCCAGGGACAGGTAGCGTTCCACGAGGCCGCTGGATTCTTTGATCACAGGGTCGGCCGGCTTCAGCAGACCCTGGCCGTAGCCGAGAGAGACGTCCTCGTTGCCGAGGCCGAGAATGTTGCCGCCGACGTTCACGAACGCCTTGATATCGCCCAGCAGGTCCATGTGGACCGCGATGTTTTCCGCAAAGTCCGGATGCGCGGACAGCGGGATGCCTTCCCGCTCCAGCCGCGCGATCATTTCATCGATCTCTTCCGTTTCCTCCAGTGCATAGCCCTGCATGTTGCTCCCGCGGTCGCCGGAGCCGCCCATGGAGACGGTCGATGGCATGACGGACAGCAGGCCGGCGTTCACCGCGGTCTGCACCATTTCCGGCATCACATAGCCCGGCAGGTTCGCCCCGTAGTTGGAGGAGCCCAGCGTGCAGAAATATACGATATCCAGGTGCATGACCTCCGCCGCGCAAAGCACGGCCAGGTCGAGCCCCGGGAAAGAGCCGGAGAAGCAGGCGCCGACGCGGTCGCCCTCCTGCACTCCCGCCTCATGGAACAGGCGCACGCACAGGGCGGCGAAATCCGGGATCTGGGCGGTCCGCTTGGCCTCCATTGCGCCCAGCGAGGTGGTGATGGCCGTGATATGCTCACCCATCAGGCCGATCTGCAGCGTGTCCTCCGGGACCAGTTCGTAGCCCCGCCGCAGGCGCTCTTCTTTCACGGCCGCCACGACCTGACGGTGCAGCGCGGCCGCCTCCTGCATCTGATCTGCGCACGAAACGCGCACGCGGCGGCCGGCCAGCCAGATGCCGAGGGCGGCGGCGGCCAGCAGGACCAGCAGGATCAGATAATGATAATGCTTCCGCTTCAGTCTCATTGCCACCCTCCGTAATACACGGGCGAGGTCCCGATCTCGGGCGGCCGCACCGGGTCGAACGGGATCCCTTCTTCGCACAGCGCGTGCACGTTCAGCAGATGGATCACCGGGATGCCTTTGGCCAGATAGCGCTCCACAAAACCGCTGTGCTCGTTCACTTCCACGGCCTGCGGCTCCAGGAGGCCGCTGCCGACTTCCAGGATCACGCCGTCGTTGTGGCCCAGGCCGAGGCCGTTGCCGCCCGCGTTCACGAACGCCTTGACGTCGCCGTACAGCGCTTCATGGATCGCGATGTCCTGCGCGTAGCTTTCGATATTTGTCTCATAGGCCAGGCCCTCTGCCACGAGCCGGGCCTTCATGTCCTCGATCTCCGCGATCCACTCGTCGTCCTCCAGCTCGTAGCCGGCCATGTTCCGGCCCATGTCGCCGCCCCCGCCCAGCGTGATCATGCCGGGCATGCGGGAGATGAGGCCAGCGTCGACCAGCGTCTTCAGCATCTCCGGGAATGTGTAGCCCGGGCAGTTGGCGCCATACGTAGAGGAGCCGACAGAGGTCGAATACACGAGTTCCAGACCCATCGCTTCCGCCGCGCAGATAGCGGCCAGGTTCAGGCCCGGATAGGAACCGGAAAAGTTCGCGCCGACGCGGTCGCCCGGCTGGAGGCCCGCCTCGTGGAAGTATTTCACGCACAGCGCGGCAAAATCCGGGAGTTGGCACGTGCGCTTTTCCGCTGCGCCGCCGGACGTGGTCGTGATGGCGGTGAAATGCGGGCCCATGATGCCGATCTCCCAGACGTCCTCTTCCGCCAGTTCGATCCCGCGGCGCAGTTTTTCCGCCTTGATCAGCTCGCCGGCCCGCTGCTGGATGCGCGCGGCCTCTTCCATCTCGTCCGCGTAGGGCAGGCGTTCGATGGGCAGCTGCTTCAGAGGCGCCGCGATGCCCGCCAGCGCCAGGGCCAGGATCAATATCCATTTTTCGATCCACGCGCCGATCATAACATCCCCGCCCACATCAGGCACAGCGCGGACAGCGCCGTGACCGTGCCCATGGAAATGCCGGTCTTGACAAAGCCCTGGCGCTCCAGATCGCGCACCGTCAAAGCCGGTACGATATAGCCGATGACCCGCAGCCCCATGGGCAGCAGGCCCGTGACGCCGACCAGCCAGGTCAGCAGGAAGCCCAGCACGACGTTGACCGCGAACAGCCGCCGCCCGTACAGGATCAGGTAACGGCCGAGCAGCTTATCGATCCCGTAGACCGCCAGGATCACCAGTACCGTGTACAGGATGCGCAGCGGGTCGGACAGGCTGAGGGCAAAATAGACCGGCGCCACCAGGCCGCCCGTGGACAGCCCCGTGATCTCGCTGTATATGACGGCGATCAGGATCCCGATGATAACCATTTCACTGTACATCGCTGCTCACTTCCTTTTCCTTCAGTTCGGCCTTCGCGCGCTCCACCAGGCGGATGCCCTCGTTTTTGATATTGCCCACGGCCAGGATCAGCCGCGGCGTTTCGCTGGCAAAGGGGATCTCCTCCGCCACTCGAAAGCCCCGCACTTCGGCCTGCGGGGCGGCTTTTTCGCACAGTTTGCCCAGCGCTTCCTGGTTGTCGCCCAGCATCCAGACGCGGCGGGGCTGCATCACTTTGACCAGGCGCGCCATGTCCTTGGCGCGGGCGGGGCGGTCGCCGCGGTTGTTGATGAGGATGACGAGTTCTTCGTCCTCCGGGCCGCGGGTCCTGTCGTAGATCATCTGCGTGGAGCTCACGTCGTTCGCGGACAGCGCGTTTACGAAAACCGTGTTTTCGCCCTCGTGCACGGACAGCGCGTACGGGTCGCGCACGAAGCCGCGGATGCCCTCAAACGCCGCTTTCCGCTCCACGCCCAGGGATTCGCAGACGCCCAGCGCCAGCGCCACGTTTTCCGGGAAGTCCAGTTCCGCGGCGCCGGGCAGGTCGCCCAGCGTGTTTTCGTCCGTGATGAGGAGGCGGCTGTCCAGTTTCTTCGCGCGGGTTTCCAGGATCTCCGGGAAATCGCGCTCCGCGGTGACGATCAGGCCCTTCGCGGGCAGGATCTCCATCAGGCAGTCCAGGATCTCCTCCCGGGTGTCGCCCATCACGTCCATGTGGTCCAGGCGGGCGTTCGTGATGACGCCCACGTCGCAGTGCAGCATATCTCTGGCGGAGACCCGCTGGTATTCGGGCTGCAGGGCCATGCATTCGATGATCAGGACGTCCGCGCCCTCGGCCGCCGCGATGCGCAGGTATTTGATCTGCTCCCGGATGTTGGCCGGCGCACGGCGCACGATCTCCTCCTGATGCCCGTCCGGGTAGATCGCGATAGGCAGCGTGCCGGTGGTCTTGCACAGCACCCGGTGGCCGCCCGCCTTCAGGCCGGCCGCGATCATGCGCGTCACGGTGGATTTGCCGCGCGTGCCGTTCACGTAGACCACGTGGGTCAGTTTGGCGCGCGCTTTGCGCACGGTGACCGCCTCCCGGATCAGGTAGATCAGGAAGCCGATAAACAGTATGACGATGATAATCTTGATCTTATCCATGTCGTTCCGGCGGGCTTTCCGCCGCGTCCGTCAGTCTTCTTTCCGTTTCCGCGCCAGGTATTCGTCCAGGCTCTTCTTCACTTTTTCGGGGATCTCCCGCTTGACCGGGCACTTCACCGCGTCCGCCATGAAGCGGGTGAAATCAGTGATGAACGCGCCGTCCTTCAGCAGCTGCTCGTCCGAGAGCAGGTCCGGCGTATCGTAGCGGTTGTGGATGGTGGCCTGGTTCGGGCCGGCGATGCGGGCGAAGGACAGCGCGGGCACGCCCTTGTCCGCGAACGGCGTGGAATCGCTCGAATACACGCCCTGCGAGGCCCGGATGCCGAAGCCGCGCTGCGCCGCGAAATACCGCACGAAGCTCACCAGCGCTTCCTCCGCGCTGACGCGGGTCAGAAAGTGGCCCATGTACGTGCCGATCATGTCCAGGTTAATGTTGAGCGCGATTTTCTCCAGCTCGCCCTCATGCGCCGCCACGTAGGCCTTGGAGCCCAGCAGGCCGCGCTCTTCGCTGCCGCAGAAGACGAAGCGCAGGCCGTAGCGGTGCGGTTTGTCCTTCAGCGCGTCCATGACCATCAGCAGGCCGAGGCAGCCGGTCATGTTGTCGTAGGAGCCGCGGGACAGGGGCGTAGTATCCAGGTGCGCGGACAGGACGATCCATTCGTCGGTCCCGCCGGGGATCTCCGCGATCACGTTGTGCGACTTGCCCTTGCTCTCCTTCTGCTTCACGCTGATCTTCGCGCTGACGGCGCCGCTCTTCACGATGGCGAAGGCGTCCTTCGCGTTGACGTTCACAGCCAGTGTCTTTTTGCCGTCCTCGCCCACGACGTGCGGGCGCAGTTCCTTCAGGTCGATGTCGCGGTCCCGGTAATGCACGTTGCCGTCGTAGGTGATGATGCCCTTCACGCCGTTGTCCAGCAGATCGTGATAGGTGAAATAGCCGACGCCCACGTCCAGAAGCACGATGGCGTCCTTCGCGCGGGTGAGCGACGCGGGATCGAGGTCGGGCAGGTAGACCAGCGGCGCTTCCACCGTGCCGCTGCCGCAGAGGCGGAAGCCCTTGCAGGGGATCTCTTTTTCTTTGCCGTCGCGCGTTTTGACGGTCAGGGACGCGGACTGCACCGCGCCGATCTGCACTTCAAAATCTTCCAGCCAAGCTTTCACGCCCAGTTCTTCGCAGCGGGCTTTCAGGTATTCGGCGACCTTCTTTTCTTCCGGGCTGCCGCTGATGTGGATATAATCCGTGTCTTTCAGGATCTGACGGACCTGTTTCTTATTCATGTGTTCCTCCTTTGGCAGCTCCGCGGCCGCCGTGTCTGTCGGCATTTACTGCTTATTCGCTTCTTTCGCTGCTTCCATCGCTTCGTGCGCTTCCAGACGTCTCACGACTTCGGCGACGGGCAGACCTACCACCGTGAAATAATCGCCCTCGATGCGCTTCACCAGCCGGCAGCCTTTGCCCTGGATTCCGTAGGCGCCCGCCTTGTCCAGCGGCTCGCCGGTGGCCACGTAGGCGTCGATCTCCTCGTCGGTCAGGTCATAAAACTCCACTTTCGTCTCCGAAACGAACGTATCCGCGTCCTCCTCGTCGCTGTAGATCAGGGAGACGCCGGTATAGACCGTGTGGACTTTGCCGGACAGGAAGCGCAGCATTTCCTTCGCTTCCGCGGCGTCCTTCGGCTTGCCCATCAGGCGGCCGTCGCACAGGACGGTGGTGTCCGCGCCGATGATGATCTCCAGCGGGTGGAACACGCTCATCGCGGACGCCTTCAGTTCCGCCAGGAAGCCGCTGCGGTTCTGCAGCGGGATGAAGTCCGGCACCTGTTCCGGGATGGTGCTGGGCAGGACGGAAAACTTCACGCCCGCCATCTTCAGCAGTTCTTTCCGGCGGGGCGAGCCGGACGCGAGGATGATATTCTTACGAGCCATAAACAGTCTCCTTTACGATTTATTGACGGGTTCCGGCCGCGCAAAATAAGCGCCGGCCGCGTTCTTGCTGCTATTATGCCATAAAAATCGGGAAAAGTCTCCCTGTTTTTACAAAAAACTGTGCTATAATGTCAGTATGTGAACGATCGTGGTCCGCCCGCGGAAACAGGAGGCAAAATAATGGAAATGAGACGCAAAGACAGACAGATCACGGACCGGGAAGAGATCCTGCAGATCGTCGATAAAGCCAAGGTTCTGCATCTCGGGATCGCAGGCAGCGAATATCCTTACGTGGTCCCGCTCCATTTCGGATATGAATACGCGGACGGCAGTCTGGTTTTCTATCTGCACTGTGCGAAAGAAGGCCGCAAACTGGACCTGATCCGCGAAAACCCGCGTGTCTGCGTGGAGATGGAGTGCAGCGTGGAGCTGGTCTCCGGCGGCGATCTTCCCTGCAAATACGGATCCCGGTTCGCTTCCGTGATCGGGTTCGGCCGCGCGGAAATCGTCAGCGACGAGCAGGAGAAGCGAAAAGGCCTGGCTCTGCTGATGAAGAATCAGACGGGGCAGGATTTTGAGTTCAGCGGACAAATGGCGGCGACCGTCGAAGTCATCCGGATCATTGTCACGGAATTCACGGCGAAAGCCAGGTCATAGGAGGGAACGACATGCCGATTCTTGCCGCATTTATGGTACCGCATCCGCCCCTGATCGTCCCGGCCGTCGGGAAGGGGGAAGAGGCGCAGATTGCGGAAACGGCGCAGGCGTACGAGCGAGTCGCCGGAGAGGTGGCTGCGCTGGCGCCGGAGACGGTGATCATTACGAGTCCGCATTCCGTGATGTATGCGGATTATTTCCACATTTCGCCCGGCCGCGGGGCGGAGGGATCTTTCCGCCGCTTCCGGGCGCCCGGTGTGCGATTCTCGGAGCGGTACGATACGGCGCTCGTGGAACGGATCTGCGAGCTGGCGGAGGAGGAAGGGCTGCCCGCGGGGACGCTCGGGGAGCGCGACGCGGCGCTGGATCACGGGACGATGGTGCCGCTGTATTTCATCCGGCAGAAGTATACGGAAGGAAAGATCGTGCGCATCGGGCTGTCCGGGCTGCCGCTGACGGAGCATTACCGGCTGGGGCAGATCATCACGCGGGCGGTGGAGGACACCGGGACGCGGGCGGTGCTGATCGCGAGCGGGGACCTGTCCCACAAACTGCAGCCGTACGGGCCGTACGGGTTTGCGCCGGAAGGGCCGGAATATGACCGCCGGATCATGGACGTGTGCGGGCGCGCGGCGTTCGGCGAACTGTTTGATTTCGATGAGTTGTTCTGCGAAAAGGCGGCTGAATGCGGCCACCGGTCGTTCGTGATCATGGCCGGCGCGTTCGACGGCCTGCGTGTGAAAACCGAAGTACTCTCCCATCAGGACGTGACCGGCGTCGGGTACGGGATCTGCACGTTTTACCCGGACGGGGCGGACAAGGAGCGGCATTTTCTGCAGTCATATCAGAAAAAACGGGAGCGCGCGTGCCGCGAGAAAGCGGAAAAGAGCGACGCATTCGTGAAGCTCGCGCGGGCGTCTGTGGAGGCCTGGGTAAGGCGGCACGAGCGTATCGCGGTGCCGGAGGGGCTGCCGGAAGAGATGCTGGCGCGGCGCGCGGGGACGTTCGTGTCGCTGCATAAGGACGGCAATCTGCGCGGGTGCATCGGGACGATCATGGCGACGCGGAGGAATATCGCGGAGGAGATCATCGAGAACGGCATCAGCGCCTGCTCGCGCGATCCCCGGTTTCTGCCCGTGACCGCGGACGAACTGAGCAGCCTGGAGATCAGCGTGGACGTGCTGGGGGATCTGGAACCGATCGATTCGCCGGAGGAACTGGACGTGAAGCGGTACGGCGTCATCGTCAGCCGCGGCCGCAAGCGCGGACTGCTGCTGCCGAATCTGGACGGCGTGGATACCGTGGAGGAGCAGATCCGGATCGCGCGGCAGAAAGGCGGGATCGGCGAGTCCGAGCCGTATACGCTGGAGCGGTTCGAGGTCGTGCGGCATTATTGATCACGACGCGGGGGGAACAGCATGGCACAATGCGGCGTTTGTTTCAGACATTGTCAGATCCCGGAGGGCCGCCTCGGCTTCTGCGGCGCGCGGATCTGCCGGGACGGCCTGGTCGAGGCGTATAATTACGGGCGGATCACGTCGCTCGCGCTGGACCCTGTCGAAAAAAAGCCGCTGGCGCGGTTTTTCCCGGGCAGCCTGATCCTCTCCGCCGGCAGCTTCGGCTGCAACCTCCGTTGCCCGTTCTGCCAGAATTATGAGATCTCCTGGTCGGAGCAGGCGCGGGAATTCGCCCGCACGGCGGAAACGTTCAGCCCGGAGGAACTGGTGGAGATCGCGCTGCGGACACGGCCGAGAGGGAATATCGGCATAGCGTTCACGTACAATGAACCTCTCGTCGGATATGAATTCATCCGGGATACGGCGCGGCTCGCGAAGGCGGCGGGACTGAAGAATGTGATTGTCACGAACGGGACGGCCGAGCTGAGCGTGTGGGAGGAGCTGAAGCCGTACATCGACGCGATGAATATCGACCTGAAGGGCTTTACCGACCGCTACTACAGTCAGGTGCTGGGCGGCGACCGCGCCCAGGTCATGGCGTTCATCGAGGAGGCCGTTAAGACCTGCCATGTGGAACTCACGACGCTCATCGTCCCCGGTGAAAACGACAGCGAGGACGAAATGCGCGCCCTCTCCCGCTGGGTCAGCCGCCTGAGGAACCCGGACGGCGAAAGCGTTCCGCTCCACATTTCCCGCTTCTTCCCGCGGTTCCACATGCAGGACCGGAAGGCGACGAATGTGCGAACGGTATACCGGCTGGCAGAGGTGGCGAGGGAGAATCTGGAGTTCGTGTATACCGGAAATTGCTGAATCAATAAAAAACAGGGGCGGAAAGAACCGCCCCTGTGTCTCATTTCGTAGGGGTCGTTGTTTCAACGACCCGTGATCCATCATCGTAGGGGCAGCCATTGGCCGCCCTCTTATTTATTGCTTCCAGCGCAGTAACCGCAGGGAGTTGAGTATACAGAGAATAAGCACGCCCGTGTCGGCAAACACGGCCAGCCACATATTGGAATACAGCCCCGTGATACCGAGAAGCATGACAATGACCTTGATTGCCAGCGCCCCTGCGACGTTTTCGGTCGCGATACGCATGCAGCGGCGGGACAGCGTGACCGCCTGCGGGATGGCGCTCACATTGGAGTTCATGAACACCAGGTCCGCGGCTTCGATAGCCGCATCCGCGCCGCTGCCCATGGCCGCGCCGACGTCCGCGCCGGCCAGGACCGGCGCATCGTTCAGGCCGTCGCCCACAAAGAGGACGCCGCCCAGTTCTGCGCGCGCGGCCTGCATGGCGGTGAGTTTTTGTTCCGGAAGCAGGCCCGCCCGGACGCGGTCTATGCCCAGATCTTTCGCCACGGCCTGCGCGGACGCCTCCGCGTCGCCGGTCAGCATGACGGTCGTCAGGCCCAGCTGACGCAGGCGGTCCAGGGACTCCTTCGCGTCCTTCTTGACCGCATCCGCGATCAGAACCGTGCCCGCAAATACGCCGTCCACGGCCACCAGCACGCGCGTCCCGGCGATTTCCGGCTCGCGCACGTCCGCCACGCCGTTCTGCTCCAGCAGGCCCGCGTTGCCGCACAGTACGTGCCGGCCTTCCACCGCCGCACTGACGCCGCGGCCGGCCTTTTCTTCCATGGAACGGGCCGCGGGAACGGTCAGGCCCCGCTCACGCGCCGCTTCGCAGATGCTCTTTCCGATCGGGTGGCGGCTGAATGCCTCGCACGCCGCCGCCAGCCGCAGGATCTCGTCCTCTGCAAAGCCCGGCTGCGTCATGACCTCCTGCACGGAGAACGTCCCCTCCGTCACGGTGCCCGTCTTATCCAGCACTGCCGCGCGTGCTTTGGACAGCGCCTCCACGGCCGAGCCGCCCTTGAACAGGATGCCTTTACCGGAGGCCGTGCCGATGCCGCAGAAGAACGCGAGCGGCACGCTGACCACCAGCGCGCAGGGGCAGCTCATGACCAGGAAGCTGATGGCCGTGTACAGCCAGGGCCGGAAGGCCTCGCCGCGGATCAG
Source organism: Lachnospiraceae bacterium (assembly GCA_017430085.1). GTDB lineage: Bacteria > Bacillota > Clostridia > Lachnospirales > Lachnospiraceae > UBA6987. The sequence goes on from JAFRNR010000041.1 coordinate 20,621, forward strand.
CGGCATCACGAGCGCCACGAACAGCGCCAGGCCCACCACGATGGGCGTGTAAACGCGGGCGAACCGCGTGATGAAATGCTCCAGCTGCGGCTTCTGCTCCTGCGCCTCCTCCACGGAATGCAGGATGCGGCTGGTCATGGATTCGGACAGTTTTTTGGTAGCCAGGATCTTCAGCACGCCCTGCGTATTGACGCAGCCCGCCAGGATCTCGCTGTTTTTCGCCACGCGCACGGGCACCGGTTCGCCGGTGATCGCGGAGGTATCCAGAAAGCTTTCGCCCTCCACGACGATTCCGTCCAGCGGCACGCGGTCGCCGGGCCGGACCAGGATGACGTCGCCCACTTTGGCGCGCTTCGCGGGGATCTCGCGCTCGCCGTCAGTCAGGACCACGGTCTCCGCGCGCAGGTTCACGGTCTCCAGGATCCGCTTGCGGCTGCGCTCCACCGCCATGTCCTCAAACATTTCGCCGACGCGGAAGAACAGCATGACGCCGACCGCCTCCGGAAATTCGCCGATCGCGAACGCTCCCAGCGTGGCGATGCTCATCAGGAAGTTTTCGTCGAACACCTCGCCGTGCGCGATGTTCCGCGCGGACGCCAGCAGGACGTCCTTGCCCAGGATCAGGTACGCGAGGACCAGGACCGCGATCAGCGGCCAGCTCCAGGCGGATTCTTTCAGCACTAGGAAATGCAGGATCAGCGCCGCGGCGAACAGGCCGGCGCCGATGATCAGTTCCAGGCGCTCTTTTTTCTCGTCGTCTTCGTCGTGGTCGCCGTGCGAGTGGCCATGGTCGTGGCTGTGATGATGACCGTGCTTATGACCGTCGTGATCGTCGTCGTCATCGTCGTCATCATGGTCATCGTGGCCATGCCCCTTCCCGTGCCCATGATGGCAGTGGCCGCAATTGCAGGTCACACCCAGGCGGGGCTCGTCCAGGTGATCGTCCTCAAACTCCTCTTCTGTCAATTCTTCGGCCAGTTCTTCCGTCATTTCCTCCGCTTCGGAGAGCTTTTCGGAGAACTCCGCTCTCTGCGTTTTCTGTATATTCAGGGATGCCATAACGAATCTCCTTTTGATATATGCTTACTTGTTCATATATCAATTATTGGTATAGCACTCCCCCCGGACACTGTCAACACATATTTGAAGATTTACATAAAAAAAGAGGGCCGCCGCCCTCTTTTTCCTCCTCCGGTCCTACCGGCTGTTATGCTTCTTCAGCGTATCCAGCAGCCACCGCCCGGTGTCCGTGTAATCCGCGTCCTCATACCCGCTGTATTTCATCGAGTTCATGCGGATCATGGAGCAGGCCTCCGGCGCCTTGGACAGGGCCCACAGGCAGTAGGAAATGCCCTCCTGCTCCAGCAGTCCGATCCATTCGTCCGCGCTTTCCAGGTCGCGGGGCAGGCCGCCGCTGGCCGCGGTGACGCCGAACTCCGAAGCGAAGATCGGGAGGCCCTGCTTGCTCAGGCGCTCCGTCATATCACGGTAATTCTGCCCGTGTGTGGCGGAATAAAAGTGCAGGGTATAGAGGATGTTGTCAAATTCCAGCGGGTCCGCAGCGACGTCGTCCAGGGCCTTCGACCAGTCGGGATTGCCCACGATGGTGACGGAATCCGGATCCTTCTCCCGGATGACAGGGATCACCTGCTCCGCGTAGGACTTAACCGCCGGCCAGTCCACGTTGTTCGGCTCGTTGCAGATCTCGTACAGCACGTTGTTGTAACTGCTGTATTTCTCCGCCATTTCCGCGAAGAACAGCTTCGCCTCGTCCACGTAGAGGTTCGGGTCGCCGTCGCTCAGGATATGCCAGTCGATGATCACGTACATGTCCTCGTTCTTCGCGAGTTCCACGCCGTCCGCGATGTCCTGTTTGTGGCGTTCCTTGTCTCCTTTCGTGCAGTAGCCGACGATGCCGACGCCGTAAGTGTACATGGCCAGGCGGAACAGGTTGACGCCGTCATCCCGCGCCAGTTCCTCGAACAGCGCCGGGTTCAAAAAGGATTCCGAAGTGACCAGGCCGTTGACGCTGACGCCGCGCAGCATGACCGGCTCGCCGCTTTCGGAGCACAGCTTGCCGTTTCTGACCTGCAGCCGGCCGCAGGAGGACGGGCGGGCGCGGCCGTCGTCGTAGGTGTGCGCGGTTACGGAGGCTTCCGTGGTCTCAGCAGGTTCGGTAGCGGGGGCTTCGGTAGGAGCTTCCGTGGTCGGAGCCGCGGTCGGCACGGCGGTAGTTTCAGCCGAAGGAGCAGCCGTCGTCGCGCCGTTATCGCCGGCGCAGCCGGACAGCATTGTGAGGATCATCATCGCCGCAAGCAGCACGGAAAGATACTTTTTCATAGAACTCACTCCCGGATAAACCCGCTCCGTTCCAGCCCCAGCACCACCAGCGGAATCAGCACGATATGCAGGATGATCCCCGGCACCGCGTTCGTGAGCGCGCCGGCGATGAACAGTTTCCAGCTGAACGGCGAGCTGCCCAGGCCCCAGAGGATCACGCGGGCGATGCCCCAGACGATGCGGCCCAGGATCATGGCGCCGATCAGGCTGACGTACACGCGCCAGGGCTTCTTCGGCAGCAGGCGGTACAGCCAGCCGGCCGCGAAGCCGTAGCAGGCCAGTTCGAACATCATGCCGATGGCGTTGGGGAACATCACGGGCATGCCGAACAGCAGCGAGCGCATGAGCGGCGCGATGAGCCCGACCAGCAGGCCCCAGCCGGGGCCGCAGATAAAGCCGCACAGCAGCACCGGGATGTGCATCGGGCTCAGCATTTTGCCGATCTCCGGGATCTGGCCCGTCAGGAACGGCAGGACCAGCGCGAGCGCCAGGCAGATGGCGGAGATCACCAGGTTTCTGACTTTATCGTCACGCATGCGTTTCGTCCTCTCCTCTCCCGGCGATGCGCTCCCGCACTTCCGCCAGGCTCAGGCCCTGCTCCCGCGCGATACGGGCCAGGTCCTCGTATTCGATCTTGATCCGCTCCGCGCCGTAGCCCTCAGACCGCTTGACCGCTACAGGCCCCCAGGGCGTCTCCTGCTTGGAGAACGAGCGGCTCAGCACGCGGCGCTGCGTCACGTTTTCGCGCAGGCCGATGGTGGTGGTGTGGCGGAAGATCTGGCGGATCAGTTCTTCTTTCTCCGCCGGGCGGCAGATCACGCGGATCAGCGTGCCCGGGCGGTTTTTCTTCATATTAACGGGGATGGTGTACGCCTCCAGCGCGCCGGCTTCGAAGAAGCGCTCCAGGGCGAAGGAGATCTCCTCCGCGGTCATGTCATCCACGTTGCAGTTGAGTTCGTAAACGGTGTCTGTATCCTCCGGGTCCGGCGTTTCGCCCAGGAAGGCGCGGACGCAGTTGGCGGCGGGGAAATCTTTCTTCCCGCAGCCGTAGCCGATGGCGGAAACGCGCAGGGCCGGCATTTTCCCAAAGCGGGTCACGAAATGCTTCAGCAGCGCGGCGCCGGTGGGCGTGCAGAGCTCGCCGTCGATCTTCCCGCCGTAGACTGGCACGTCCCGCAGAATATACGCCGTGGCAGGCGCCGGGACCGGCAGGATCCCGTGCGCGCAGCGGACCGTCCCGCAGCCCACATGGACCGGAGAAGCCAGGACCAGGTCCGGAGACAGTTTGTCCATCAGATAACACACGGCGGTCACGTCCGCCACCGCGTCCATCGTCCCCACTTCATGGAAATGGATCTCCGGGACAGGACGGCCGTGGACATGGCTCTCCGCTTCCGCGATCTGGGCGTAGACTGCCGTCGCATCCCGGCGGACCTTTTCAGAAACCGGCAGGGAGGCAATCAGGGTTTCGATGTCGTGCAGGCTGTGATGTTCATGCGGATGATGATGTTCATGGAGGTGCTCATGGCCGTGTTCATGACCGTGATGATCTTCCGGCCCGTCATCCTCCTCCGCCGGCAGTTCCTCTTTCCCGTCCACCGTCACCGTCACGTGCGTCCCTTGTATCCCGCATTTGCTCACCGTTTCGTACGAAAACCGCACGCCGGGGATCCCCAGCGCGTTCAGTTCCGCGAGCACAGCGTCTTGATCCGGGAACAGTTCCAGCAGGGCCGCCGTCAGCATGTCGCCCGCGGCGCCCATGCCGCAATTGAAGTACAGGGTCTTCACAAAAGCCTCCTTACCACTGTACCGCCGTTCCGCTTAAGTATGCCACCCCGATGGCGTTGTGGCCCGCATGGGCGCCGATCGTCGGGTTCACTTCATCCACGCTGACGACCTTCAGGCCCAGTTCCGACTCGATCTGCGCCGCGAATTCCCGGGCTTCCTCTTCCGCCACCGTATGGACCACCGAGCAGACGGTCGTCTTCGGGTCCAGCTTCCGCAGCTGCTCCATGATCGTCTTCTTGCCGGTCTGGCGGCCGCGCACTTTCGTGAACGGGACGATCTTGCCTTCTTCAAAATACAGGATCGGCTTGATGTTCAGCACGGTCCCGACCATCCCGCTGATGGGGGAGAGCCGCCCGCCGCGCACCAGGTAATCCAGATGGTCCACCAGGAAGAACACGTTGGCGCCGGCCTTGGTCTCCTCGGAGATCCGCACGACTTCGTCGAAGTCCTTGCCGGCCTTTTTCAGGGCCACCGCCTGCTTCACCAGCAGGCCGATCGGCGCGCACTCGAGGCGGGAATCCACTACGGCGATGCGCGCGTCCTTGTACTGCTGCATCAGATCTTCCGCTTCCACGCAGACCGTATTGTAGCTGCCGCTGCAGTCGGCGGACGCCATGAACACGATGATGTCGTGGCCGTCCAGCACCGCCTGCTCCATGATCCCGTGCACCCGGTCCGGGTTGCAGCCCATGGAAAAGGCGCGCTCGCCCGCGGCCAGCCGCTCAAAGAACTTTTCGATGGGCAGCACGTTGCCGTCCCCGTAGATCACGCCGTCGTTGAAGTGGTAATACTGGGGCATGATCGCGATATTTTCCTGTTCGACAAACTCCGGCGTAGTGTCCGCGTTGACATCCGCCATGATCACAAAATCTCGCATTTTTGACCTCTGTATGCTATTCTGAGGGCGAAGGCGCGGCGTATCCGGGCAAACGGAAAACGCCCGCGGCCTTAGCCCCGTTTGGTTCAGTAATTCTCCGCGTGCAGTTCGAAATACGCCTGCGGATGCGCGCAGACCGGGCAGATCTCCGGCGCGTGCGTGCCCACGACGATGTGGCCGCAGTTCCGGCATTCCCAGACCTTCACTTCGCTCCGGGCAAAGACTTCCTGCGCTTCGACGTTGCGGAGCAGCGCGCGGTAGCGCTCCTCGTGATGCTTCTCGATGGCCGCCACGCCGCGGAATTTCGCGGCCAGTTCCGGGAAGCCTTCTTCCTCCGCGGTCTTCGCGAAGCCCTCGTACATATCGGTCCACTCGTAGTTTTCGCCGTCGGCCGCGGCCGCCAGGTTCTCCGCCGTGTTACCGATCCCGTTCAGTTCCTTGAACCAGAGTTCCGCATGCTCCTTCTCATTGTCCGCCGTCTTGGCGAACAGCGCGGAGATCTGCTCGAACCCCTCTTTTTTCGCGCGCGAGGCGAAATACGTATATTTGTTCCTCGCCTGAGACTCGCCCGCAAAGGCCTCCCACAAATTCTTTTCCGTCTGCGTTCCCGCGTACTTGTTTCCCATGACATCTCCTTTCGTACTGCTTATCAGGATCGTCCGCGCCTCCCGGCCTTCCCGCCGCCGGCGCACTGTTTCTGTTTATTATACTATGCGCAGATACACTCTGCAAGGACGATTTCCCCTTTTGTTTTCCCGGCGCGTATGATAGAATGATAAACGTTGGAGCCGTTGCGGGGGCGGCCCGGAAAGACAGCCTATCGTAGGGGCCGTTGTTCCAACGGCCCGGATTGATGACAAAAGAACCGTCCCTTTGTCATCAAACCTGACAAAGGAACCGTCCCCCTGTCAGATTTCATCACGCAGGAGTTGAATATCATGCAAAGTTTCCGCAGTACCGATACTTACGTAGCTTCCGAAGAGCTGATCAGCGCCGTCAATATTGCGATGACGCTGGAAAAGCCGCTGCTGATCAAGGGGGAGCCGGGCACGGGGAAGACGATGCTGGCGCAGGCGGTGGCCGACGCGCTGGACCGCCGGCTGATCATCTGGAACATCAAGTCCACGACAAAGGCCCAGGACGGGCTGTACGTGTATGACGTGGTGCAGCGGCTGTACGACTCGCAATTCGGCGGCAAGGCCGTGGACAATATCGCGCAGTACATCAAACTGGGCAAGCTGGGTGAGGCGTTTTCGGCGGAGGATCCGGTGATTTTGCTGATCGATGAGATCGACAAGGCGGACCTGGAATTCCCGAACGACCTGCTCTGGGAGCTGGACAAGATGGAATTCTATATCCCCGAGACCGGGGAGACGATCCGCGCCAAGCAGCGGCCCGTGGTGATCATCACCTCCAACGCGGAGAAGGAACTGCCCGGCGCGTTCCTGCGCCGCTGCATCTTCCACTACATCGAATTCCCGGACCAGGAGCAGATGGAAAAGATCCTGCGCGTGCATTTTGACAGGCTGGACGACAAGCTGCTCCGGCAGTCCATGGAGGCATTTTATTACCTGCGCTCGCTGGACGGCATCGAGAAAAAGCCCTCCACTTCCGAGCTGGTAGACTGGGTGCGCGCGCTGCAGGTGAGCGGGATCCCGGTGAGCCGGATCCGGAAGGAGATCCCGTTCGCGGGGGTGCTGCTGAAGAAGGATAAGGATATCGAGACGATGAAGAGGCGGCTGCGGTAAGCCCCCCCTCATTTCCGGGCGGCCGGTGGCGCCCCTACGGCATATTATGTTTATCGGATTTTTCTACCTGTTAAAACTCCGCGGCTTCGGCGTGAGCCTCACCGAGTGGGTCACCCTCCTGGACGGCCTGCTCTTCGGGCTGCACGGATCGTCCTTCACGGGCTTCTATCAGCTCTGCCGCGCCGTCCTGGTGAAATCTGAGGCGGACTATGACAAATTCGACCGCGTCTTCCTGGAGTATTTCCAGGATGTGCCGTACGAAGGCGACGACCTCCCCGAGGAACTCCTGCGCTGGCTCGAAAAGCCGCAGGAAGTGATGGAGGCGTTCCGCGCTTTCCTGCAGGAGCAGGGCTATGAGCAGAAGGACATCGAGGAGATCCTGAAGATGTTCGAGGAGCGCCTGAAGGAGCAGAAGGAGGAGCACAACGGCGGCTCCTACTGGATCGGGACCGGCGGCTTTTCGAACTTCGGGCACAGCGGCCACAGCCCGCAGGGCATCCGCGTGGGCGGCGTGTCGCGCTACCGCCGTGCGTTCCAGGTGGCCGGAGAGCGGCGTTTCCGCGATTTCCGCACGGACAACGTCCTGGACACCCGCCAGTTTCAGATGGCCTTCCGCCTCCTGCGCCAGTACTCCGACCAGCTGCCCGACCTCGAGCCGGAATTCGACGTGGACGGAACCATCCGCGCCACCGCGGACAACGGCGGCGTCCTGAAAGTGCAGTATAAAAAACCGCGCACGAACACCGTCAAACTCCTGATGCTGATGGATTCCGGCGGCTCGATGGCCTATTATTCCCGCCTCTGCTCGCAGCTCTTCCAGGCCGCGGAAAGCTGCAACCACTTCAAGGAACTGCACATTTACTATTTCCACAACTGCGTATACGGGCATCTGTATTCCGATCCGCGCCTTTCCTGGTCCGGCCGCGTGCCCACGGACTGGGTGCTGAAAAACTACGGCAGCGAGTACAAACTGATCCTGGTCGGCGACGCCCTGATGGACATGTACGAACTGAAGGGCAGCGGCTACGGCTATTATTACGACCGCAGCGAAAAAAGCGGCTGGGAACAGCTCCGGCGCCTGCGGAAGCAGTACGAATACAGCGTCTGGCTGAACCCCGAGGAGCCGCCGATGCAGGGCGGTTACTGGGGCCAGAGCTATTATCACATCGCCAATATCTTCCCGATGTACCGGCTCACGCTGGACGGACTGAAGGATGCGATGCACGCGCTGCTGGTGCAGCGGTGACAAGATGCAATGCCCGGCCCGGCAGTTGTCGTTTTTTTGCCGTAAAACCGTAAATAACGTGTTCTGATCTATGCTATGATATGGACAGAAATAACAGACAGGAGCAAGCCATGGAAATCCAGATCTTCAGAGACGCCCGCAGCAAAGCGCTGGCGGAGTCCGTCATCAACGGCCTGCAGGCCCGCAACATGACCGGCTATTACGCCAAAAACAAAGAGGAAGCGCTGCAGCTGGCGCTCAGCCTCATTCCCGAAGGTTCCCGCATCACGATGGGCGGCTGCATGAGCGCGCACGAGATCGGGCTGATCAGTGCGCTGAAAGAAGGGAATTACAATTACATCGACCGCGACGCCATCCCCCGCCGCGAAGCCGAACTGGCCGCCTATGACGCGGACGTCTTTCTGGCCAGTGCCAACGCGATGACGCGGGACGGCATGATGGTGAACATCAACGGCAACGCGAACCGCATCTCCGCCATCGCCTACGGCCCGCGGAAGGTGATCATCATCTGCTCCCTGAACAAGGTCTGCCCGGACCTGGATTCCGCCATGAAGCGCGCCCGGAACGTGGCCGCCGTCACGAACGCCCAGCGCTTTCCGATGCCGACGCCGTGCAAAAAAACAGGCGCCTGCCTGGACTGCATGACGCCCGACAATATCTGCTGCCAGATGCTGATCACGCGGCGGTCCTTCCATAAAGACCGGATCCACGTGATATTGGTGAATGAGGAGCTGGGGTTCTGACAGGCGTGTCATCCTGAGCGGGCGAAGCGAGTCGAAGGATCCTGAAAACTGAAACAGGGGCGGACGAAGGTGTCCGCCCCTGCTTTTTTTACCGGGCCGATGAAACATCGGCCCCTCCATTTATTCCCCGGCCACGCTCAGCCCGCTCACCATCACGGAGGGCGAGCCGAAGTTGGTCATGCCGAAGCTTTCCATCTCCGCGTTGTCTGCGACGGCTTCGACGTGCTGCAGCAGGTCGAAGAAGTTGCCGGCCACGGTGAAGTCCTTGACAGGGCGGGTCTTCTTCCCGTCCTCGATCATGAAGCCGAGGCTCTGGAGCGAGAAGTCGCCGGAGATCGGGTCAGCGCCGGCGTGGGTGCCGTTCAGGGTGTCGATGTAGACGCCGCTGCCGGCTTTCGCGAGCAATTCTTCCTCAGACATCTGTCCGGGGGCCAGCACGAAGCTGAAGGGGCTGATCTGCACCGAGCCCGCGTAGCCGCGCTTGGAGGCATTGCCGGTGGTCGGCACGCCTGCGACTTTGGCGGTCTTCAGGTTGTGCAGCAGCGTGGTCAGCGTGCCGTTTTCGATGACGTTTTTCCTGCGCGTGGGCATGCCTTCCGCGTCGAAAGGCATCGGCATCAGGCTGTCCTTGTGGAACGGGTCGTCCACCAGCGTCACGCAGTCGGCGGCGATCTTCGTGCCCTCTTTGCCGGCCAGCTGGGATAGGCCTTTCTGCGCCGCCTCGGCGGAGAACGCCGGGCTGAAGGTCATCAGCAGGGCGGACATGGCGTCCGGGGCGAATACGACCGGATAGCTGCCGGTGGGGGCCGCCTTGGCGCCCATTTTGGCCAGCGCCGCTTTCACGGCCTTTTCGGCCAGTTCTTCCTGCTTCCACTCATCGATGGGGCCGGCTTTGATCTTGTACTCGTCGTTCATCTCCTCGCCGTCCTTCACCACCGCCGCGATGTAGCAGAGGGAGGCCTGGTTCTCCGCGGAAAGGTCCAGGCCGCGGGAGTTGAAGATGGCGACCGACTGCTTCATGCGCATCACGACGGTGGAAGTCCCGTCCGTGACGCGGGGATCGACCGCGTAGGCGAGTTCCTGCCCGTGCAGGGCGGCTTTGATCAGCGCGTCCGTTTCCGGCAGCGGGTATTCCTTCTTCTCAAACGTTTCGTACTGTCCGCCGCCTTCGCCCAGGAACTGCTCTTCCGCGCTTTCCAGCACCGCCGCGTTCTCCTGCGCGCGGGCCACGATGGCTTCGGCTTCCTCTGCGCTCAGGTCTTCCGTGGAGGCGTAGCCCATCTGGCCGTTCACCAGCGCACGGAAGCAGACGCCGCCTTCGGCGGAGGAGGAGAACTTGTCGACTTCCCGGCGGAAGGTCTCGATCTCCGTGCTTTCCGAGGCGCTGTAATATAATTCGTAATCGGTCAGGCCCGCTTTCTCCGCGGCCTGCACCACCAGGTTTTTGAATTCTTCGTATCTCATGTCCGCCTCCTTATCTGCCGCCTACCGTGATGGACGAGACCCGGATCATGGGCTGGCCCACGTCCGTCGGGATCGAACCGGAGCTGGATCCGCACATGCCCTGCGCGCGACGCAGGTTCTGTCCCACCATGTCGATCTTCATCAGGATCTCGGAGCCCGTGCCCACGAGGGACGCGCCCCGGACCGGTTCGCAGACCTTCCCGTTCCGGATCATGTACCCTTCCTTGACCGCGAAATTGAAGCCGCCGGTGGCGGGATTCACGGAGCCGCCGCCCATGTCCTTCGCGTACAGGCCGTATTCCACGGAAGCGATGATGTCCTCGTTTTTGTCCTCGCCGTCCAGGATGAAGGTGTTGGTCATGCGCGACGTGGTCACGAACGAGTAGTTCTGGCGGCGGGCATTGCCGGTCGGCGCCATGCCCATGCGGCGGCCGCCGTATTTGTCGATCATGTAGCCCTTCAGAATGCCCTTTTCGATCAGGACGTTGCGGTGCGACGGCGTGCCTTCGTCGTCGAAATTGATGGAGCCCCAGGCGTTCGGGATGGTCCCGTCGTCCACGGCGCTGACCTTTTCATTTGCGATCTGCTGGCCCAGCTTGCCCGCGAACTGGCTGACGCCGTAAGCGACGGAGCTGGCTTCCAGCGAGTGGCCGCAGGCTTCGTGGAAGATGACGCCGCCGAAGCCGTTGTCGATGACCACGGGCATGACGCCCGCCGGGCAGTACCCCGCGCCGGCCATCACCAGCGCCTGGCGGGCCGCTTCTTTGCCCGCCGCCGCGGGATCCACGTCCTCTTCAAAGAACTCCAGTCCCTTGCGGGCGCCGGGGCCCGTGGAACCGGTCTGCGTGCCCTGGCCCTTGTCCGCCACGGCCGTGATGTACAGGCGCGTGCGGATCTGGCGGTCTTCCGCGTAAATGCCGTCGGAGTTGGCCACCAGGATGTTGTGGTCCACGTCCAGCAGGCTCGCGTCCACCTGGACGATCGCGTCGTCCGCCTTGCGGGCGGCGAAATATGCGCTCTTTAAGATGTCCGTCTTCCGCGACAGGCTTTCACTGCCGGGCACCAGCTTAATCGGGTGGATGTCCCCGAAGCGGCGCTCCTTCAGGACGATGGAGATCTCCGCCTTCCCTTCGCCCAGCGCCTGCGCGGCCTGCAGCGCGCAGCGGATCAGGCCTTCTTCCGAGGTGTCCACCGTGGAGGCGGCCACGCTGCGGAGGCCCTTGAACACGCGGATGCCGACGCCGGCCACCACGTTGTCGCCCACCGTCTGGACCTTGTCGTCCAGCATGTTGACGGAGCGGTTGAATGTTTTTTCCGCGAACAGTTCCGCGTAGTCCGCCCCGGTGGAAGCGGCAGCGGCCAGAACGCGTTCGCACAGTTTTCTGGATATCATAGGATTCTCCTCTCATAGGTTCCGATGGGACGATTATAGCACATCCGCGGCCTTTTGCATCAACTTTATGCGAATTGCGATTGCATTCTTCTTCCCTGGTATGCTACACTGATGCCAGCAACAGAAACAGTTTTCGGAGGAGACGATATGAAACAGGTCAAAGCCGCTTTCTTCAGTCCGACCGGGACGACAAGACGGCTTGTTCTGGCGTTGGCCGGCACGCTGAGCGAGGCACTGGACGTCCCGTTCGTGCAGGCTGATTTTACCGTGCCCATCCGCCGCCAGGAGCCCATCGTTTTCGGAGAGGATGAGGTCGCCGTGATCGGCCTGCCGGTCTATGCGGGCCGGCTGCCCAATCTCCTGCTCCCCTACGTGAAGACCCTTCAGGGCCATGACACGCCCGCGATCTTCCTGACGGTCTTCGGCAACCGCAATTACGACGACGCGCTGCTGGAGCTGGGCCTCCTGCTGGAGCAGCAGGGCTTTCGCCTCACCGCCGCCGGCGCGTTCGTGGGCGAGCACGCCTTCTCGCGGGAACTCGGCGCCGGCCGCCCGGACCGCCGCGACATACGCAAAGTGCGGGAATTCGCCCGTTCCGCCGCGGAAAAGATCAAGGCCGGGCAATCAGCCGCCAGCGTCTGGGAACTGCTGCGGGAGGAGGAACGCCCGCTCAAGCCTTATTACACGCCGCGCGACCGCCAGGGGAACCCCATCAACATCCTGAAGGTCAAGCCCAAAACGGACCTCTCCAAGTGCATCAGCTGCGGCCGCTGCGTCACGCTCTGCCCCATGGGCAGCATCGACCCGCGCGACGTCACGCAGTATCTGGGTGTCTGCATCAAGTGCGGCGCCTGCGAAAAGGGCTGTCCGGAAGGCGCCCGCTACTACGACGATCCGGGCTATCTGTACCACAAAAGCGAACTCGAACTGCAATACGCCCGCCGGGCGCAGAATACGGTATTTCTGTAAATTTCAAGGAGGATAAGCATGTACATCACTGACGACATCCGTTACATCGGCGTCAACGACCACAAGATCGACCTGTTCGAGGGCCAGTACGTTGTCCCGGACGGCATGGCCTACAATTCCTACGTCATCCTGGACTACAAGGTCGCCGTCATGGATACGGTCGACCGCAATTTCACCCACGAATGGCTGGACAAGCTGGCCAAAGTCCTGGGCGACCGCAAGCCGGACTACCTGGTCGTGCACCACATGGAGCCGGACCATTCCGCCAATATCCTGAACTTCATGAAACTCTATCCCGAAGCCGAGATTGTCTCTTCCGCCGCAGCTTTCCGCGTCATGAACAACTATTTCGGCACGGACTTTGCGGACCGCCGCGTGGTGGTGGGCGAAGGCGATACGCTGCCTCTCGGCCGTCACGTGCTGCAGTTCATCACCGCGCCCATGGTCCACTGGCCCGAGGTCATCATGAGTTATGAAAAGACGGACAAGGTCCTTTTCTCCGCCGACGGCTTCGGCAAATTCGGGGCGCTGGACGCGTACGACGACGACTGGGCCTGCGAAGCCCGCCGCTACTATTTCGGCATCGTGGGCAAATTCGGCGACAAGGTGCAGGCACTGCTGAAAAAAGCCGCCGGCCTGGACATCCGCACCATCTGCCCGCTGCACGGCCCCATCCTGAAGGAAAACCTGGGTTATTATCTGGATCTGTACAACACCTGGTCCGCCTATGAACCGGAGACCGACGGCGTAGCCATCTTCTACACCTCCGTGTACGGCCACACCAAGGAAGCGGCGGAGAAACTGGTGCCGCTGCTGAAGGCCGAGGGCTGCCCGAAGATCGCGATCACGGACCTGGCGCGCGACGACATGGCGGAGGCCGTGGAAGACGCGTTCCGCTACAGCAAGATCGTTCTGGCCACAACCACGTACAACGGCGGGATCTTCCCGTTCATGCAGACGTTCATCGAGGAACTGAAGGAGCGCAATTACCAGAAGCGCACCATCGGCCTCATCGAAAACGGCTCCTGGGCCCCGCAGGCCGCCAAGATCATGAAAAACATGCTGGAAGGCGGCAAGGACCTGACCTTCGCGGAAAACACGGTCCGCATCCTCGGCGCCCTGAACGACGCCTCCAACGCCGCCCTGAAGGGCCTGGCGCAGGAACTGTGCGCGGAATATGAAAAGCCCGGCGCCGAAGAACTGGCCAAGCAGGATCCGAAGGCGATGTTCAAGATCGGCTACGGCCTGTACGTGGTCACCACGAACGACGGCAAGAAGGACAACGGCTGCATCGTCAACACGGTGGTCCAGCTCACCTCCACGCCGAACCGCGTCGCGGTCTGCATCAACAAGCAGAACTACACGCACCACATCGTGGAGCAGACCGGCATCCTGAACCTGAACGTGCTCTCCGTGGAAGCGCCGTTCAGCGTGTTCCAGGAGTACGGTTTCGTGAGCGGCCGCGCCGTGGACAAATTCGCTGGCAAGACGCTGGAGCGCTCCGGCAACGGCCTGCTGTACCTGGACAAATACATCAACGCGTACCTGTCCCTGAAGGTCGAGGAGCATACGGACATGGGCACGCACGGCCTGTTCATCTGCTCGGTCACCGAATCCAAGGTGGTCAGCTCCGCGGAGACCATGACCTACAGCTATTACCAGAGCAACGTCAAGCCGCGCCCGCCCAAAGCCGGCGAAGGCGAAGCCAAAAAGAAAGGCTGGGTCTGCACGGTCTGCGGATACGTGTATGAGGGCGAGGAGCTGCCGCCCGACTTCATCTGCCCGCTGTGCAAGCACGGGGCGGCGGATTTCGAGAAGCTGCAGTAAGATAAAAGGGGCCGGTGAAACACCGGCCCCTGCGTTTTGTATTCCGGGCCGATGAAACATCGGCCCCTACGATTTATTGCCGGGCCGATGAAACATCGGCCCCTACATTTTTACAGCGTGAATTCGCCGTCCTTCACGTCCACTTTCACCGTGTCGCCGGCTTTGTAGCGGCCGGACAGGATGGCGCGGGCGATGCGGGTCTCGACTTCGGCCTGCAGGTAGCGCTTGATGGGGCGCGCGCCGTAGGCGGGGTCGTAGCCCTCCGCGATGATCTTGTCCTTCGCGGCGCCGGTAATCTCCAGCGACAGTTCCTTGTCCGCGAGCCGTTTCGCCAGCGCCTTCGTCTGCAGGTCGATGATGGCCCGCATGTCGGCCTTGGTGAGCGGCTTGTAGAACACGATCTCGTCCACGCGGTTCAGGAATTCCGGGCGGAAGCTGCGGCGCAGGATGTCCAGGATCATCTTGCGGGTCGTGTCGCTGATCTCGCCGTCGTCCTTCACGTCTTCCAGCAGGATGTCGGAGCCCAGGTTGGAGGTCATGATGATGATCGTGTTCTTGAAA
>JAFRNR010000042.1 GCA_017430085.1 Lachnospiraceae bacterium
CTCCTGGGGGATCAGGATGTCCTTCGTCCAGTCCAGCAGCCGCGCAGGCTGCCACGCCCGCTCAGCATTCCATTCAAGGCGCGCGTCATAAGTCTCGCCGTCGTAGATTTCACTGAAGCGGACAGGGCTCTCGCCCACACGCCACGCCTCGTCTGTGACGATGCGCTCCTCGCCGCCGTCCGTATACCGGAGCGTCAGGAGCGCAATCAGGCCGCAGGGCCGGGCATAGCGCTGCCGTTTGTCCTCGCTGTCGATCCAGCCCGGCATGGGAGAGCGGAACCAGCCGCGTCCCACCGTCACCCGCAGATCGTTCTCCGTTTCCAGCAGATCCGTCACGTCATAGGTCTGCACCTGCAGTCGGTGATCATAGCTGGTCCAGCCGGGCGCCATCACGAAATCCCCGATACGCTCACCGTTCAGTTCCGCTTCGTATACGCCGAGCGCCGTGATCTGCAATTCCGCCTGAACGACTTGCCGCCCCGCGGTAAAACAACGACGGAATACCGGGCATACGTCCCCCATGTCCAAGGCCGGGGTGATCCAGTGCGCGTTCATGATTTCCATGCTTCTATGCTCCTTTTGCTGCTGATTGGGTTCTTTTCCTGTCGCAACACGATCTTGTTGACATGGACATTATAACGCAATTCACGGCCCGGGGCAACGGCATTCTGCCCCGCTCCGCCGCCGGAACCGTCAAAACTTTTTGACGGCACAGGCAGATTGCGTTATAATACATCCGGCAGATACCGGCAGGCTTCCGATTTAATGCGCAGCAAAGGAACGGAGACCCAGACGATGATTTCAGTCTTCAAAGACAACGGGATCCGAAGATCCAACATCCCGTCCATGTTTTTTTCCACGTCAATCGCCATGATCCTGACAGAACTGGTCGGGGTGATCGCCGTCCTCATCGACGGCATCGTGACCAGCCGCTTTCTCGGCGCGGACGTGTATTCCGGTATATCCCTGATCAAACCTTTCTCCAGCATCGTGCTGATGCTGGCCGGTTTTCTGTCCACCGGCTGCACGGTCGTCTGCTCCCGGCTGATCGGGCTTGGCAGGAAAGAGGAGTCCAACGAAGTCTTCAATCTGGCTTCCTTTCTTGCTTTATTGTTTTCCGTGCTGCTGATCCTTGCCGCCGTCTTTTTCACGCCGATACTGCTTCAGGCCTGCGGCGTTGCAATAAACAAGTATCCCGAGCTGAATCCGTACATGTACCAGTACCTGGACGGCTACATTGTCGGGCTGCCGGCCATAATGATGATTCATATTTCCGGTACGGTCATTGTGATGGACGGCGGGAAGCACCGTTTTTTCATCTCGTCCATTGTATTGTGCGCAGCGAATATTACCGGCGACCTGCTCAACGCGCTCGTCTTTCACAGAGGCGCTTACGGCATGGGCCTGGCCACCTCGATCAGCTACATCATCCAGATGCTGGTGCTTCTTCTGCATTTTTACAAAAAAGGCCACTATTTCAGGTTCTCGCTGAAGATGATCCGCTTCCGCCAGCTGAAGGGCATCCTGCGCAGCGGCACACCCGCGATGATCAGGAAACTCTCCGGCGCCCTGCGCGACATCCTGACCAACTACATCAACATCATCGTCTCTGTCAGCGCCGTGGCCATCGCCGCAAAAGGCATCCAGGGAGATCTGTTTGTCTTCCTGTTCTGCATCCCGACCGGACTCGGAAGGACGCTCGTGACCATGGCCGGCATCTATTACGGCGCCAACAATCTGCAAGGGCTGCGGCGGCTTTACATCGCTTCCTTCCAGTACGGCCTGATCCTTTCGGGCCTGTTCGGGATCCTTGCTTTCGCGGGCGCGTCGGCAGTCCCGCAGCTCTATACGGATGACCCTGAGATCATCTCCCTGACGGCGTTCAGCATTCGCTGGATGTCTGTCGGCCTCGTGTTTGATACGATGATCGTACTGATCCAGCATTACCTGCAGGGGATCGACAATACCAGGGCGGCAAATCTCCTGAGCACGGCGGAGCGCTTGATCGTGCCGGTCTCCACTGCTTATCTGCTGGGAATGCTTTACGGTTCGAAAGGCGTGCTGGCCGCGGCGGCCATCAGCAAGATAATTCTCTTCTTCCTGATCGTATGCGCCGCCGTCATCCAGCACAAAGGCCTGCCGAAAAAGATCGCCGATTTCATGTTCCTGCCCAAGGATTTCGGCGGAAAGCCGGAAAATAATCTCTATGCCGAGATCCGTTCCAATGAAGATGCTGTCCGCCAGAGCATCCGTACCGAAGAATTCTGCCTCAGCCATGGGACCGAAAAGAAAAAGGCAGCCCTGACCGCCCTGTGCGTGGAGGAGATGGCCACCAACATCTTCAACCATGCGGAAAAGTATCACATTAAATCCGTCAGCGCGGATTTCCAGCTGTACGCGGACGGGGAAAAAGTCTATTTCAGCCTGATGGACCTGAGCGACGCCTTTGATCCGACGGCCTTCCATGAGATTTTCAAAGAAGAGGACCAGAAAAAGCACATCGGCATCCGGATGGTGCTCGGCATGGCGAGCGAGGTCCGCTACTTCAGAGCCTACAGCAGCAACAACCTGATCGTTCATATGGATTGATGCCGGTCCGATTGACAGAATCGCTCACGCATATTGAATAGGAACCGTTGCATACGCTGCTTTCGTGTCTTCATCTGAGCCGCGTCGCAGCCTGGCGATATTTTGTTTGGGTCTGTAAAACAGCTTGAACGCCCTCATCAGTCAGGCTTCGCCTGACAGCTTCCCCCGAGATCGGGGGAAGCCTTTTGGCAAATTCCTTGCTGAAGTTGAGTACACTTCCGATGCTGAGTTGTGTACATGAAGACTTCCTCAAGTGTGAGAAAGCAGTTTCCAGGTTAGTTTTTGAAACTGAATTCACTTCCAATTTTGAGATACAATTAAGGAAGAGCGTCAATCTAAAAGCCTTTCCCCGATCTCGGGGGCGGTGCAGGCCGCCGCGCCCAGCGGGCGATAAAGGCGGGTGAAGCCGCAATGAGGCACAGAGCGCGAAGCGCGACAATGCCGAATTGAGGAACGGTGTCACGCCACCGGCGTGACGGACGAGGACATTCTTTAGTTTACAGCCCTTTATTCTTTTATGTGATAATCCCCCTCCGCGTCGATGACCAGCTGCAGGTCCGCGGGCATCGTCTTTTCCAGACAGACCCTGACGTTGGGCATGTCGCTGAAATCGACGAACCGAACTGCCGCGTCCCGGTCCACGCCGGTCTTGATCCGCCTTTCGATCAGGCGGGTGCGCAGCATTTCTTCCTCTGCGCTGACGGATACGGTATAATCCGCGAACGCGGACAGTTCGCACCATCCGTCCTCGTCCAGCAGCAGGTAGTTGCCTTCGAGCAGAACGATGTCCCCGTCGACGGTCACGGCGTTCTCGACCGGATTGTGCAGCAGCCTGTCGTAGACCGGCCAGCCGCAGACTGCGCCTGACGCCACCTGCCTGACACTGTCCGTCAGCCGCTCCAGGTCAAAGGTGATTGGCGCGCCTTTGATTTCCACCATGGAAACCGTCCTGCCGTCCCGCTTCACAAAATGGCTCTGCAGGTATTCCTGCCTCCTATGGAAACCGTCCATCCCGATCACCTGGACCGGACTGAGATCCGGCCGCTCCCGGGAGAGCTTTTCCAGAAAGCTCACCAGCGTGCTTTTGCCGGCGCCGGGAGGCGCGGCCAGCATCGCGAGGAGCCTGCTCCCCTTCGCCCGCTGCAGGTCCCTGAGTTTTTCCAGCAAAGGCAGAAAGATCCCGTCGGCCGCGGCTTCGGTATACCGCGCGTCGACGTCAATTCCGTTGATCCTGACCCTGTAATCGATCATGCCGAACCTCCGATTCCGGTGTTAAGCGCTGAGGCAGTTCCATGCCTGGCGCTTTATTGATAAAGCGTCTCAGCCACCTGCAGGATTTCCTGCAATAACATGCGGGCGGCGGGGCGGAACACCATATTCTTGGGATAGACGACGCAGACTTCGAACGGCAGAGGGGATACAGTGTCCAACTGCCGCAGGTTGATATCCTTTGCCATACTTTGCAGCACACAGGCACAGCCCTGGCCGGACTGAGCTCCTCTCAGCCCCGCCCGGAAAGTCTGCACTTCCATCAGCATGCTGAACGCGGCTCCTTCCCGCTCCAGCCAGCGATCCTCCGCCGCGCGCAGCGAAGTTCCCAGCGGCTGCAGGAAAATCGTGTCGGCCGTTTCCGGGCTGTCCGGCCTGACGACCACCAGCGCGTCCGTACGAAGTGTAATGTATTCCAGGCCGGACATGCGGCGGCCCGGAGAAATCAGGATGCCGATGCCGGTCGCACCGGAAACGAAAGAAGACTGGATTTCCTCGGTACCAGCGTAAATGAAGCGCACCTGTACGTGCGGGTATTTTTTCTGAAAACCGGGAAGAATGCGGTCGGAAAGCAGTTTGCCGTACGGATAATCCATATAAATGCGCAGTGTATTTTTCTCTTCCTCCAGCATGGCCCGCAGATCGGCTTCCATCTCGGATTCCAGATGAAGGATGTTCTGCGCGCTGTTGATATAGATGCGCCCAGCCTCAGTCAGCGTCATTCCGTCCTTTTGCCGGGTGAAGAGCGCCGTGCCCGTTTTCTCCTCGATTTTTTTCAGATGCCGGGACAAAACCGGCTGCGTGAGGTAAAAACGCTCCGCCGCTTTGGAGACGGAATGCTCCTGGGCAATGGCGATGATATATTCCAGGATCTTCGTATTCATTGCGGTTCCTCCGGCATGTAATCGCCCGGACCGAACTCCCGGATGATATTCAGCAGGGCATCCGTCCTGATCCGGACGCCTTCGCTGAGCACGATATATTTGTTCATCAGATAAATCAGATAACGTTCCTGCCCGCTGAAGACGTGGGTGGGCTGTGCGATGACGCAATTGTAGGAATAGGCCGGATTCTTCAGCCGGTAATAGGAAAAGGCCGGATCATTCCTGTAGCGGATGAAGCCGATGCCGCAGCCGGTGCGGATGAGCTTGTTGATCATATTGATATTCGGTGAGGAGACCGCCACTGTTGGCCGGAAACCCGCCTGTTCAAACAGCGGTTCCAAAACATGATAAGTCGAGGTGTCCGGCGTGGAACGCACAAAGACCTCGTCCCGGAAATCGTACAGGTCCGCCACCGGCAGTTCCTCAAAGGAGGACGCCTGCTTCGCCCTGGGATGATAAGCCGGCAGGGCGAGCACAAACTCGTCCCTTGAAAATGGGATGACCTGGAATCCAGGCAGTTTTTCAGTTTCCAGGCCGGTCAACGCCAAAGAAATCTGTCCTTCCCGGACCATTCGCCGCAGATCAAATGAATAACCCTCATGGGGGATCAACTGGACGCCCGGATACCGCCGGCTGAATTCCAGCGCGCATTCGGCCAGCAGCAGCGCACCGGAATGCGCTGATATGCCGACGTGCAGTTCCTGGTTCGGCCCGCAGTCCAGCATCTGAATGGCGCTCTGCGCGCGCCCAATTTCGTTCAGGATATCCTGCGCGCCTTTCAGATATCGCTTGCCCGCTTCGGTCAGAAGCAGCTTCTGCCTGTTTCTGAAAAACAAAGGCATTCCAATGCCCCGCTCCAAATCAGACAGATAGCTGCTGAGGGCCTGCTGGGACACGCTCAGGTGGCGGGAAGCGGAAGAAAGGCTCCCATAAGACGCAATCGCGACAAAATAGGAAAGCTGATCCAAATTCACAGAGATCACCGACCTACAACTTTTGAGCATATCATATACAATAAAACGGGAATTGTCAATCCGGTCAGTTCACAGTATCATGAAATCGTCTCAAAGCACCGTATCCTATATACCCATGACAACCAAACACAGAAAGGAAGTAACAACACATGAAGAAGTTCCTTGCTATCCTACTCGTTTCCGTACTGTGCCTGGCCTTGGCCATTCCCGCCATGGCTGACGCCTGGAAAGCCGGCGACACCGTGTATTTCCACGTTAACGCCAAAGCCGGCGGCGGCACCGACCTGTACACCCGCTATCTGACCCAGGCCCTGACCGAAGTCTGCCCCGGCGTCAACTTCGTTGTCAACAACTACGAGACCAGCGAAGTCGGCATGGCCACCGTCGTCAACGCCAAGCCCGACGGCTACAACCTGGGCACCTGCCACGGCGGCGCCATCATCCAGTGGTACACCGGTTCCTCCAACATCAACCTGAAGGATCAGGCCAAGATCGTCGGCATCATGAACCTCGGCGGCCCGCAGGCCATCATCGCCGGCAAAGACGCTCCCTACAAGAACTTCGCCGAACTGGCTGAATACCTCAAGGCCAACCCCGGCTATGTCATGATCGGCTGCTCCCTGGGCGGCACCACCCAGATGATCTTCACCTCCTTCGTCGAAGCCATCGCGGGCGACAAGGACCTGGCCATGTACGTGCAGTGCGCTTCCGAAGCCGACAAGCTGACCAACGTCGCTTCCGGCGCCATCGACATCGCGAACTGCTCCATCCCCAACGCCCTATCCTATGAAGCGGACGGCCGCCTGACCATCCTGGGCACCATCGGCCCCAAGATGTCCACCATCCCCGCCATGAGCGAACTGCTGGGCGCCGAACTGGGCAGCCAGTACGCCTCCGGCCCCGAACAGGGCGTCGAATCCGCCACCTGGGACAGCAACTACTATGTATACGCTCCCGCCGGCACTCCCGACGAAGTCTGCCAGGCGATCAACGAAGCCATCTGCAAGGCCAGCGAAGCTGCCTCCTACATCGAGGGCAACAAGGCCATGGCGACCTTCGTGGCTCCTGTGAACTATGAAGACACCCAGACTGCGTTCAACACTGAGTGGGAATTCCTGGACGGTCTGGTCGACGGCCTGGGCCTGAAGACCCGCTGATCCATCCGCTGAGTACAATCCTATAACGGCCCGGCAACGGCCTTGTTGCCGGGCCGCTTTCCTCAGAAAATAATGACAGGAGGCTGTCTCCGATGAAAAAAATCAACCGCACTTATGTGATGGGCGTCCTGTGCCTGCTCCTGGCCGCATGGATCGTGTGGCAGACGGGCAAGGTGCCTACCCGCCTGGTAGCGCGGGAACCCGGCCCCCGCTTCTTCCCCTATATCTCCGCGGGCGGTATCGCCCTGTTCGCCATCCTTTCCATGATCTTTGACGGTCCCAAGGAAGCCAAGAACGGCAACAAGCCCTATCTGGACAAGGCGGGCTGGATCCGTCTGGGCATCATCATGGCCGAAACCGTGGTCTTCGCCCTGGCGATGAAATTCCTGGGCTTCTGGATCACCTCCATGGCGGGCATGTTCATGTTCATCTGGACCCTGAAGGGCAAGAAAAAGATCAACCTGCTCTTTGCCATCCTGCTGTGCATCGGCTTAGGGTCCCTGTGCTATTTCGGCTTTACCCAGGGCTTCCACATTCCGCTGCCCAAGGGCGAGCTCTGGGATGCCATCGGCATCACCATGCCGTAAGGGAGGGAACAGAATATGCTGCAATCCTATATTGAGGCGCTGGGTATTCTCCTCCAGCCTACCAATTTCATCATGATGTACGTATGCTGCCTGGTCGGCTGCGTACTGGGCGCCATCCCCGGCCTGTCCGGCGGTCTGGGCATCACGCTGATCCTGCCCCTGACCTTCGCCCTGACCAAGGAGCTGAGTTTCTCCATGCTGGTCGGCATGTACGTCGGCGGCGTCAGCGGTTCCTTCATCGCTGCCGTGCTGGTCGGCATTCCCGGCTCCGCGGCTTCCATCGGCACATGCTATGACGGCTATCCCATGACCAAGAACGGCCAGGCCGCCAAGGCGCTGTCCATCGGCATCACGGGCTCCTTCATCGGCACGCTGGTCTCCATCATCGTGGCGATGCTGTGCTCCGGCGCGATCGCCGATATCGCCCTGAAGCTCGGGCCCTGGGAATACTTCTCCCTGTGCCTGATGGCCATCACCATGGTGGTCGGCCTCAGCAACGGCTCCATTTACAAGGGCCTGCTCTCCGCCTTCATCGGCTTCTTCCTGGCCATGATCGGCGCGGACAAGGTCACCAACCAGCTGCGCTTCACCTTCGGCAACACCAACCTGTTCGGCGGCATCAACATGATCTGCCTCCTGATGGGCACCTTCGCCCTGCAGCAGGTAGCCACGGCTTACGCCAAAGGCCAGCAGGAAATGCCCCCGGTTGACACGAAATCCCTGAAGGGCTTCGGCCTGACGATCAAGGATTTCACCTCCAACCTCAAGACCATCATCGTATCCCTGCTCATCGGCCTGTTCATCGGCTTCCTGCCGGGCATGGGCAGCGGCATCAGCAACCTGATCGCTTACGGCCAGGCCAAGAAGATGGACAAGCATCCCGAGAAATTCGGCACCGGCTATGATCCCGGCATCTGGGCGACGGAAGTTTCCAACAACGCCGGCGTAGGCGGCGCGCTGATCCCCATGATCTCTCTGGGCATCCCCGGCGACGCCACCACCGTGCTGCTGCTCTCAGCCATGACCATCAAGGGCCTGACGGCCGGCCCCATGTTCATCAAGACCAACCCCGTGGTCGCCGCCCTGATCTTCCTGATCGTACTGGTGAGCGCCATCCTGATCTTCTTCACCGAGCTCGGCACCAAGCGCTGGTTCCCCTACCTGCTCAAAGCGCCTTATCATTACCTGTTCAGCGCCATCATGATGATCTGCTTCATGGGCGCCTTCACCGCCAACACCAGCATGTTCAGCGTCTACCTGATGATCGGCTTCGGCGTGCTGGGCGTCGTGATGGATATGTTCGGAATGCCCATGACTCCCCTCATGCTGGCCTTCATCCTCGGACCCAAGATCGAGGAATACTTCCGCACCGGCGTATCCTATGCCCGCGGTGACTATACCCGCTTCCTGACCCGCCCCATCTCACTGATCTTCATCCTGATCGCCGTGTACAGCGTGGTCGGCCCCATCATCACCAAGGCCATCAAGAACCGCCGCGCCGCCAAGAAGGCGGAGCAGTAACAGCTTTGCAGGGCTGCGGCATTCATTGTGTGCCGCAGCCTTATTCAAAAGGAGGAGGCCGCCATGCCACTGACCCCCGAACTGCGCGCCAGGATGGCGCACGACATGCTTAGCAACCGCAAATTCGACGGCGATACTGACATCCCGGATGAATGCCGCGCCTTTATCAACCTGGCGGACATGGAGACCGTGGAACGCCCCGCCGTCTGCGGCTGGCCTTACAAGCTGTATATCTTCACCGCGAAAAACAGGAAGCCGAACTGCCCGCTGCACATCAATATCCACGGCGGCGGCTGGCTGATCGGGCACATGCCCAACGACACCCTGTGGTGCGCCTGGCTGGCGGACCAGATCGGAGGCGTCGTGGTGGACGTGGACTACACGACCACCGAGTTCGCGTCCTTCCCCGTACCGCTGGAGCAGTGCATGGACGCGGCGCGCTATACCTTTGAAAACGCAGAAAAATGGAACTGCGACCCGCGCAAAGTCTCGTGCGGCGGATACTCCGCCGGCGGACAGCTGACCATGAGCATCGCAGCCGTGTCCCGCATGCGGGGCGAGCCGCTGCCCTTCTGCCTGCTGGTAAACGGCTACGGCCCCAGCGACGTGCGCTATGACCCGGCGGAGATCGAGAACGTGCCGGAATACTGGAAAACCCAGAAATACCGCAATGCCGGTTTCGGCGTACTGATGAGCGACGGGAACGCCGCGCTGATGTCAGACCCCATGATCGATTTCATGATGGCGCCGGAAGAAGCCCTGGCTTCCCTACCGCCCACCATGATCCTCGGCGGCTCGAAATGCCCCTTCCGCTTCCAGAACCTGGAGCAGGGCAAGCGGCTGGCGGAACTGGGCGTTGAGGTCACCATGAAGATCTTCCCCGACGCCGTCCACGGCTTCATTCCGCATTTCATGACCCGCTGGGAAGAGGCGGCCGCCATGATCGTAAAAGCCATCCGGAATACCAGCCTGTAAAACCGTCACTGAAAGGAAACTACCGTTATGCGTATCGTCATCGATCCCGGCAAGGAGCGCCGGACCATCAACTTTCTGGATAACATCTGCTTTTCCCATGTGAAGGACCTGGAGGGCAACCCGCTCGACCTGTACCTGTCTCTGATGGTGCAGAACGGCAACAGCGAGATGCGCCTGGCTTCCGGCCGGGACGACGAAGTCTCCACCGGACTGCAGCCGCTGATTGTATGGATCAACGGCGCGGGCTGGCGCAAGTGCGACAAGAACCTGATGGCGGCCGAAATGGAGTTCTTTGCCGAGCACGGCTATGCCGTAGCCTGCATCCAGTACCGGCATTCCGGCGAAGGCAGCTTCCCCGCCCAGCTGATCGACGTCAAAACCGCCGTGCGTTTCCTGCGCGCGCATGCCAAACAGTACGGCATCGACCCGAACCGCATCGCGACCATGGGCCGCTCGGCCGGCGGGCATCTGTCCGCCTGGATGGCCATGAACACCGACGGGTTCGACGGTGAAGAATGGGCCGGCGAATCCTCCGAGGTGCAGGCTGCGGTCGATTTCTTCGGCCCGGTGGACGTCAAGACCTGCAACCTGATCGAGATCGAAAACTTCAAAAACCCGAACCACCGGTGGCACAAGATCGAGGAAACCCACGGCGGCGCGCTGCTGGGCGGCGATCCCGCCACCATGGTGGAGCGCAGCGACTCGGCCAGCCCCATCTTCCACATCAGCGAAAAGACCGCCCCGATCATCATCCTTCACGGCGACCAGGACCCGCTGGTGCCCGTCTCCATGAGCGAGGACTTCTACGACCGGCTGGAAAAGGCCGGCCTGGCCGACCAGAGCGAACTGTATATCGTCAAAAACGGCGGCCATGGCACCCGGGAGCTCTTCCAGACCGAATGCAAGCAGCTTATCCTGGACTTCCTGGACAGATATTTGAAAAAGTGAGGCCTGCAGCATGAAAGAATTCAGCAAAAAACCCATTCTCGAAGTCCTGGTGCAAACCGATCCCGAGGGCACGGTAGAGTTCGAAAGCGAAATCGGCCATGTGAAAATGATCCCCTTCAAGGGCACCGTGCAGAGCGAGATCTTCAACGGCATCGTGGAACCCTGCGGCGTGGATACCCAGGTCACCAACCAGAACGACGTCAGGCACATGTCGGCCCGGTACATGCTGACCGGCCGCGACTGCGCGGGCCAGCCCTGCCATATCTATGTGGAAAACAACGCCTGGTTCACCGACGGCAACCGTCCGCGTCCTTTCCGCACCGTTCCCACTTTCATCACCGATTCCAAGGCGCTGGCGCCCATCCTGCACCGCAACCACTTCGTGGGCCAGGGCCTGCGGGACGAGCGGGGCCTCTGGATCAGTTTCTTTGAGCTTGAGGAAGAGCAGGAATAACCGAAACACCCCAGTCATGACCGGCACAGGGTCCGTGTTGACCCTGTGCGTTTTTTTATGTTAAAATAAATTGAGAGACACACCAATCATGGAAACTCCATTTTGTCAGCAGATAACACGGGAGGCAGAATGAACCAGCAGGAAAGATGCCTGTGGCTGATCCGGGCCTTGCTCGATGAAATGCCCGAATACCGGGATACGCCCATCCCCGCCCTGCCGGACCGCCGGTGGCGGCTGCTCCGGAGCCTAATGAACGTCCGGCCCCCGATGCCTGTAACAAACGAATTCCTTAAGGTGCAGGACGCTTTTCTGCGGCAGATGACCGCAGAGAAGGGGATCGTGGACGCCGCGTCGCTTCCGTCCGGCGCGACGGATAAGCGGGTAGCCCTCTGGCAGGGAGACATCACGACCCTGAAATGCGACGCCATCGTGAACGCCGCCAACAGCCAGCTGCTCGGCTGTTTTTCGCCCTGCCACGGCTGCATCGACAATATCATCCACACCATGGCCGGCGTCCAGCTGCGCCTGGCCTGTGACGAAATCATGCGGGCGCAGGGGCATGAAGAACCCGCCGGCCAGGCGAAGATCACCCCGGGTTTCAATCTGCCCGCGAAGCATGTGCTGCATACGGTCGGCCCGATCGTGGACGGCCCGCTGACCGGGGAGCACGAGCGGCTGCTGGCGTCCTGCTACCGTTCCTGCCTGGAACTGGCCGATCGGAACGGCTGCCGGAGCATCGCCTTCTGCTGCATTTCCACCGGCGTGTTCATGTTCCCCAATGAGCGGGCCGCGGAGATCGCCGTGGAGACCGTGCGGAAATATTATGAAGACACCG
Source organism: Lachnospiraceae bacterium (assembly GCA_017430085.1). Taxonomy (GTDB): domain Bacteria; phylum Bacillota; class Clostridia; order Lachnospirales; family Lachnospiraceae; genus UBA6987. The sequence goes on from JAFRNR010000042.1 coordinate 12,194, forward strand.
GCAGCGGCATCAGGACGGTGTTCAATGTATACAAGGATCTGGATTGCAGAATCTATCAGGCTCTCCTGACGGAAGACGGGACTACTCGAAGATAAAACAACAGACGGACAAATAAAAAGGCTGCTGCGCACTGGCAAACAGCCCTCATCCGAGCCGCTTCGCGGCCCACCTTCCCCCGAGATCGGGGGAAGGCTTTTGGTATGTTCCTTCATTTAGTTTTTTGAAATGTCTGAAGAATCAGATAGTTTGATGCGCGTCAAGCAAGAGCCTTCCCCCGATCTCGGGGGCGATGGAGTCCGCCGCGTCTTGTAGACGAAACAGGCGGGCGAAGCCGCAATGAGGCACAGAGCACGAAGTACGACAATGCCGAATTGAGGAACGGTGTCATGCCGCAGGCATGACGAATGAGGGCATTCGCTTTCTGGTGCAACAGCCCTTTACACGTTTATAGATTTCGTTTACTTTTCAGTTCTGCACTGCGCATACAGTTTCAGCAGCGTTTGCATGGTCGCTTCACAGGATGCCGGATCGTTCCGGTAAGGCATCTTCGTTTCGATACTGTGGTAGAAATCGGCAATGCATGCTTTATGTCCGGCACCCCAGTAGGAGCGGCCAATGACCGGGTCGGTCACGCAGGGAATGTCCTGCTTCTGCCCGTCCCGAATGACCGTCATCACATCTCCTTCCAGGCGGACGACCGCCTGATCGAAGTGCAGTTCGATGATCACCGGCGCGTCCTGGCTGTAGGCGTTGGAAGCGTAAAGCAGGGCAGGGACATCGCCCTTCCGCAGATAGATCTCCGCCGTGTCCTCCACCTCGATGACTCCACGCAGACGGTGGTTGCACATCACGGCTTCGGCCTGGTCAGGCAGGCCCAGAAAGCCGACGATCAGGTCCAGGGTATGGATGGCCTGGTTAATCAGCGCGCCGCCGCCCTCCGTGGCCCATTTCCCCTTCCAGTCGCTGACGGCATAGTACTCCGCCGTGCGGTTCCAGGTCACAAAGGCCCGGATGCCCCGCAGGCTGCCGTAGGTTCCTTCCTCCAGGAAGCGCCGGCAGGACAGGATGTGGGGATGATACCGGTTTTGGAAACAGATGCCGACAGGCACCTTCCGGGCCGCCTCCTTCACCTGCGCCCAGCCCGCGGCGTCGATCGCCGGCGGTTTTTCGGTGAATACGGCGATGCCCCGCCTGGCCGCTTCCGCCGCCATGACCGGGTGCAGATAATGAGGCGTGCACAGATGCACAGCGTCCAGCCGGGCGCTGTCAAGCATCTCCTTCCAATCCGTATAAGCGGCGCAGCCGTAGCGCCCCGCTCGCTCCGGAATCAAGTCGGCGCACGCCGCCAACTCGGTATTTTCCAGTTCACTCAGCACATGGGCATGCACGCCGGATATGCTGCCGCAGCCGATCAACCCCACACGATACATGAAAAGACCTCAGCTTTCGGTTTTATTGCAAGCCCGTGACCTTGACCGCCTGGGCCTCCGCCTGCAGACACAGTTCCGCCGCCTTGAAGGCGTGCGCCTGGGTCATGGCGTTTTCCGTGCGGTTCAGGCAGTCCAGAATCAGGTTGCCGAAGAACGGATAGCCTGTGACGCCGGTGGCGTTGAAATACTTTTCGCCCTTGCCGTTGACCAGAAACACGTGGTTGCCGTCCACAGCATCGTCGGCCAGGTTGATGTACTTGCGGATCTCAATGAAGCCCTCGGTGCCCAGGATGAAGGTGCGCCCGTCGCCCCAGGTGCGCAGTCCGTCGGGATTGAACCAGTCCACCCGGAAATAGTTGGTGGTGCCGTTTTTGCCCACGATGGAGCAGTCGCCGAAGTCTTCCAGCTCAGGATATTCCGGATGCGCGTAATTGCCGATGCGGCTGAGCTGCACCGTGGCGTCCTCTTCACCCGCGAAGTGCAGGTACTGCTCGATCTGGTGGCTGCCGATATCGCACAGGATGCCGCCGTATTTTTCGCGCTCAAAGAACCACCGGGGACGTCCTGCCGCTCCCAGCCGATGGGGCCCGAAACCGGTGACGCTGATCACCTTGCCGATCTCGCCCTGGTCGATCATATAGCCCGCCAGAATCGCGCCTTCCACGTGCAACCGCTCGGAATAATATACCATGTACTTCCGGCCGGTTTTTGCCACGGTTTCCTTGGCGGCGTTCAGCTGCTCCAGGGTGGTGAAAGGCGCCTTATCCGAAAAGTAATCCTTGCCCGCCAGCATCGCCTTGACGCCCAGGGGGCCGCGTTCGCTGGTCACGTTGGAGGAGCAGACCATCTGCGTTTCCTTGTCCTCCAGCACCTCATCCAGGCTTTGCGCCGCTTTGGCGTCCGGATAGGCTTTCAGGAAGGCTTCCACCTTCTGCGGATCGGGATCGTACACATACTTGACCGTGCCGCCCGCTTCCGTCAGGCCGTTGCACATGCCGTAGATGTGGCCGTGGTCGATGTGGGCCGCGGAGAATACGAATTCACCGGGCTTCACCACAGGATGGGGCTTCCCCTGGGGTGCGTAATTCATGCCGTCTGATACGTTCATCTTATTTCTTCTCCTTTTCACCTAAATCGCTGCCAAAGGTCAGCGTACCTTCCTGCTCCATGACAGAAACGGTTTTTTCATAGAAATGCGGCACATTGGCCCGTATGCCGTCCACCGTATAGAAGGGATCGTCCGGTTTCAGCGGGAATTCCACCGGCATATGGCTGGAACCGGCCTTGTAAATCGCGGTGATCAGTTCAATCGTGCGGCGGCCGTCCTCGCCGGTGATGGCGGGCTGGGTGCCGTTTTCGATGGCCGTCAGCACGTCGTTCAGCTGTCCCGCGTGGTGCTCATAGGGCAGCGGCGGCAGCGAGGCCAGGTACTCCGCCGCTTTCTGCTCAAAGTCCTTGTCCGAGGTTTTCAGCGGGAAGCCGTTGGGCATGGCCTGTGAACAGAAGCAGTCATAAGGCGCGGATATCCGGGCCTTCTCGCACTGGAATACCAGCTTCTGGTCTTCGCCGTGATGCACCACGGAGGCCGTGACCGTCGCCAGCGCGCCGGGATATTCCATCACGGAGACGGACAGGTCTTCCACTTCGGCGTTGTCGTGGCCGGTATTGGCCAGGACGCTGGTGATCCTGTTCGGCAGCCCCATCATCCAGCCCAGCATGTCGATATGATGGACGGCGTGGTTCAGGGTGCAGCCACCGCCCTCCTTTTCCCAGGTGCCGCGCCACCACAGGTCATAGTAGCAATGGTCCCGCCACCAGAAGCTGTCGATCTCGGCATGGCGCACTTTGCCCGCGATGCCGCTGTCCAGCAGGGCTTTCAGGTCCCGGATGGGCTTGCGGAAGCGGTTCTGCGCGATGATGGAAAGCAGTTTGCCGCTCTCGTCCCGGGCCTTCAGCATGGCGTCGCATTCCTCCAGGGACGCTGCCATGGGCTTTTCGCACACGACGTTCTTGCCGCTGCGCAGGGCGTTGATGCTGATCTGCGCATGCACGTAGGGCGGGGTACACACATCCACCAGGTCGATGTCCTGCCGGGGCAGGATCTTCTGATGGTCCTCATAAGTATCACATGAAAGGCCGAACTCCTCCATGAAGCGGCGGGCTTTCCCGGGGATAATATCCACCAGCGCGACCACCTCGCAGCGATCCTTCAGCTTCCGATAGGCTTCCATGTGGCTGTGGGCGATGCCGCCCGTTCCGACGATTGCGACGCGTATCATGGGGGATGCCTCCTTTATGTTGTTCCTTCTGCATCATAGCACGGATAAAAAATCCAGTAAATAGATTATTTTGCTTATTTTAATGCAAAAATGATTTCAATTGAGACGAGGTGATCCCGCATGAACCGGCGTACTGTTACGGTGTGAAGGAAACGATCGGTCCCGTATGATATACGTCTTTGAAACAGGCCGCTGCCCCTCCCGGTTACAGACGGCCGCTGTCTGATTTTTGTGTGTCCACTTACATGTTGGCTGTTTTTGTGTTATGCTGTTCCTGCCGCTGAATAAGAAGCGGCAAAGGAGCATTATCATGGAAAAGAAGATTCTGAAATTGAAAGAGCTGATCCGGCAGGCGGATGCCGTGATGATCGGCGCCGGCGCGGGGCTTTCCACCGCGGCCGGATTTGTATACAGCGGAGAAAGATTTGAAAAGTACTTCGGCGATTTCGGACGGAAGTACGGCTTCCGGGATATGTATTCCGGGGGATTCTGGCCCTATGAAACTCAGGAGGAGTTCTGGGCCTACTGGAGCCGGTATATCTGGATCAACCGCTATATGGACGCGCCGGAGAGCACCTACGCGGACCTGCTCCGCCTGGTGAAGGACAAGGATTACTTCGTGCTGACCACGAACGTGGACCACTGCTTCCAAAAGGCCGGCTTCGACAAGAAGCGCCTGTTCTACACCCAGGGCGATTACGGCCTGTTCCAGTGCAGCAAGCCCTGCTGCCAAAAGACCTGGGACAACGAAGCCATGGTCAGGGAGATGGTGCTCGCGCAGGGCTATGTCATCGGTGAACGCAGCGAACTGACGCTGCCTGACGGGAAAGAAGCGGCCATGGCGATCCCGACCCGCCTGCTTCCCAAATGCCCCAACTGCGGCCGGCCCCTGACCATGAACCTGCGCTCGGACGACAAATTCGTGGAGGACGCGGGCTGGCAGGACGCCGCGGTGGAATACGAAGCCTGGGTCACCGCGCATCAGGACCGCGCGGTTGTGTATCTGGAGATCGGCGTCGGGTACAACACCCCGGGAATCATCAAATATCCGTTCTGGCAGCAGGTGTATCAGAACGATAAAGCCGCCTACGCCTGCCTGAACATGGAAGAAGAGCCCGTGCCGGAGCAGATCCGCGCCCGTTCGATCGTCATCGCCGGGGACTCCCACCGGGTGATCCGGGAGATGCTCGCATGATCATCAACACCGGACAGCGCACGGACATCCCCGCCTTCTATTCCGACTGGTTCGTGAACCGCCTGAAAGCGGGTTTCGTTCTGGTGCGCAACCCCTATAACCCGAAAAGCCTCACCCGATACCGGCTGACCCCGGACGTGGTGGACCTGATCGGATTCTGCACCAAGAACCCGGCGCCGATGCTGCCGCATATGGACCTGCTCCGGCCTTTCGGCCAGTATTGGTATGTGACCATCACGCCTTACGGGCGGGACATCGAACCCCATGTGCCCCATAAACTGCAGGTGCTCGAGAGCTTCAAACGCCTGTCGGACACGGTGGGCGTCAACCGCGTCGGCTGGCGGTACGATCCCGTCTTCATCAGCGAAAACTGGCCCGTGGAAAGGCATATCAGGGCCTTCGCTTATATGGCAAAAGAGCTCTCAGGATACACCCGGACCGCGGTGATCAGTTTCATCGATCTGTACGAAAAGACGAAACGGGACTTCCCGGAAGTCCGCGCCGTCGCGCATGAAGACAGGATGACGCTGGGCAAAGCCATGACCGAGATCGCCCGGCAGTACGGCATGACGCTCCGGCCCTGCGGGGAAGGGAACGACCTCATACAATTCGGCGCGGACTGCAGCGGCTGCATGACGATCGCCATGTACGAGCAGGCACTGGGAAAGCGGCTGAAGGCGCCCCGCTTTCAGCCCGCCCGGAAGGAATGCGCCTGCTACCTCGGCGGGGACATCGGGGCATACAATACCTGCGGGCATTTCTGCCGGTATTGCTACGCGAATTACGACACGGAGACCGTCAAGGCGAACAGGAAGCTGCACGATCCGGAATCCCCCTTGCTGATCGGGCATCCGCTGCCTGACGATGTGATCCGCGACGCCCGCCAGGAAAGCTGGATCGACCCGCAGGTGGATATTCAGGAGTACGAAAACTTCCTTGCGTGATAACATCCGCCGTGATAAGATAGGACCAATCAGACGAAGACTCAGCGGCTGCCGTCCAGGCTCATTGAACGATCTTTGGGAGAACGTTATGCAGAAACAGAAATATCAGTGGAACACCATGACCCTCGGCGTGTGCTACTATCCGGAACACTGGCCCAAAGCGATGTGGCGCGACGATCTGCGGCGCATGAAAGCGGCCGGGATTTCCACCGTGCGCATAGCGGAATTCGCGTGGGCGGTCTTCGAGCCGAAAGAAAATGAATTCAGCTTTGACTTCTTCGACGAATTCCTCGCCCTGTGCGCGGAAGAAGGTATCAAGGTCATTTTCGGCACGCCGACCGCGACGCCGCCGGCATGGCTGACGGAGAAGTATCCGGAAGTGCTCAACGCCCTCCGGGACGGCACCCTGCTCCGCCACGGCGCGCGCCGGCACTACAACTATAATTCTCCCGTATACCGCCGGCTTTCGGCCAGGATCGTCACCCGGCTGGCCCAGCATTACGGCCGGCATCCCGCGATCGTGGGCTGGCAGCTCGACAACGAGTTCAACTGCGAGACGGACGAGTTCTATTCCGATGCCGATCACACGGCATTCCGTGAATATGCGAAGCAAAAGTACGGTACGATCGACGCGCTCAACGAGGCGTGGGGAACCGTTTTCTGGAGCGAAACCTACACAGACTGGCGCCAGATCCATTGCCCGCGCCCGGTGCTGAACGGCGGCCATAACCCGCATCTGCTGCTGGACTATACCCGGTTCATCTCGGAAAGCTGCCTGAGCTTCGCGAAAATGCAGGCGGACATCCTGCGTGCGTACATCAAACCCGGCGATTTCATCACCACCAACGGCCTCTTCGGGAACCTGGACAACCACCGGCTGCTGAATGAGGTGCTGGACGTATATACCTATGATTCCTACCCGGACTTCGCGTTCGGTCTGGACCGGGATCCCCGGACCTCGAACGACCTCAACGACCGCAAATGGTCGCGGCACCTGATCGAGACCCGCTCCATCTGCCCGCATTTCGGCATCATGGAGCAGCAGTCCGGGGGCGGCGGCTGGATCAATCGCATGGAGATGCCCGCGCCGAGGCCGGGCCAGCTGGCCCTGTGGGCGATGCAGAGCGTCGCGCAGGGCGCGGACTATCTTTCCTTCTTCCGCTGGCGTACCTGCGCCTTCGGCACCGAGATGTACTGGCACGGGATCCTGGACTACGACAACCGGGACAACCGCAAGCTGGCGGAAGTGAAGGAATTCGGCAAGCTCCTGCGTACCCTCGATCCGGTTTGCGGGGCGGAGCACGTCGCCGCCTTCGCGCTGCTCAAGGACTACGACAACGAGTGGGACGCCCGGCTGGACGCCCTCCACCGCCGGATCGCCAGGCACTCCGAGGCGGAGATCTTTGCCGCGTCGGAACTGACGCACACGCCGTATGACGTCGTCTACATCGATGACGGGACGGAAGCGGATGAAATCCGCAAATATCCGGTCGTTTTCTATCCGCATCCCGTCATCATGAATGAAAAGCGCGCCGCCATGCTTCGCTGCTATGTCGAAGGCGGCGGCACACTCGTCGTCGGCTGCCGCGCCGGGCTGAAAGACATGCGCGGGCAGGCGTATATGCTGCCCCAGCCGGGAGTCCTGCAGGAACTGACGGGGACGGACGTGAGGGACTTTACCTTCGTGAGCCCCGGTGAGGACGCGGACCCTGAAGCGTCGGTCTGGAACGATGTCCTGACGCCCCTGGAAGGAACCGCGGTCCTGGATCGGTACAAGGGCAGTTATTACGCGGGCGAGGCCAGCCTGACGGAAAAAAAGACCGGGCAGGGCCGCACAATCCATCTTGGCAGCGCCTTTTCCCGGAACACCGTCCGGAAGCTGTTCCGGTATACCGGCATCGTTGATCTGTTTGCCGACGTCGTTGCTGCACCGGAAGGCGTGGAACTGGTGATGCGCAGGAAAAACGGGCGGACGTTCATCTTTGCGCTGAACTTCCAGACTACGGCGCAGCAAATAGCGCTGAAAAAACCGGCCACGCTGCTCTATACGGGCGAACCGGCAGAAGGCACGTATGAGCTCCCGCCCTTCGGCACAGCCGTTTTCGAAATCAAGTGAGCCGGATCAGCGCGTTGCATGACGCTTTTCGACCCATCAGGCGCACCGGGCAAAGCGGTGGGGCCAGCAGCGGCCCCATTCCCCCTGAATGTCCGTGCAATCAGGGCAATCCGGTTGACAACGCCGCGCTTCGATAGTATAATGTCTCGCGTTGAGGCTCTTTTGAGGGCCAACCATGTCAACACATCAGCCGCTCCGGTGGCCGATGGCAGTATAAAAGAAAAGAAATGAGGAGACATCATGAAAGGCAACGTTATCGTAGGTCAGTCCGGCGGCCCCACTGCCGTCATCAACTCCAGCCTCGCGGGCGTGTTCAAGACCGCGATGGAACGCGGCTTCTCCAAGGTGTACGGCATGCGCTACGGCATTCAGGGCTTCCTGGATGAGCAGTACATCAACATGTCCGATTACATCAAGACCGAGCTGGACCTGGAACTGCTCAAGCGCACTCCTTCCGCCTTCCTGGGCACCTGCCGCTACAAGCTGCCGGAAATCCACGAAGACAAAGCGATTTATGAGCGCATTTTCGAGCTTCTGGACAAGCTGGACATCGAAGTGTTCATCTACATCGGCGGCAACGACTCCATGGATACCATCCGCAAGCTGTCCGACTACTCCCTGCTGACCGGCGCAAGGCAGAAGTTCATCGGCTGCCCGAAGACCATCGATAACGACCTGGCGATCACCGACCACTGCCCCGGCTTCGGCAGCTCCGCTAAATACATCGCCACCTCCACCAAGGAAATCCTCTGCGACGCCATGGGCTTCTCCTACAAGAAGAAGAACGTGACCATCGTCGAGATCATGGGCCGCAACGCGGGCTGGCTGACCGGCGCTTCCGCGCTCTCCAAGAGCGAAGACTGCGAAGGTCCCGACCTGATTTACCTGCCCGAGCTGCCCTTCAGCATTGAAGGCTTCGTGGCCGAGATCAAGAAGCTGCTGGAAAAGAAGGACGTCGTCGTGGCCGTCGTTTCCGAAGGCATCAAGACCGAGGAAGGCAAGTACGTCTGCGAATACGCCGGCTCCAACTCCACCGACGCTTTCGGCCACATCCAGATGACCGGCACCGCCTCTTACCTGGCCTCCGTGGTCAAGAACGAGATCGGCTGCAAGACCCGCGCCATCGAGCTGTCCACCCTGCAGCGCGCTGCCGCGCACCTGGCCAGCCGCGTCGACGTGGACGAAGCGTTCAACGTGGGCGGCGCCTGCGTGAAGGCCGCGGATGAAGGCGCGACCGGCATGATGGTCGTCATCGACCGCGTATCCGACGATCCGTACCAGAGCTCCACGGGCGTCTATGACGTGCATCGCATCGCCAACGGCGAAAAGGTCGTTCCGCGCAAGTGGATCAACAAGGCCGGCAACTATGTGACCGAAGAGTTCCTGGACTATGTGCGTCCGCTCATCCAGGGCCACTATCAGCCCGTGATGGTCGAGGGTCTGCCCCGCCACCTCAGCATCCACATGAAGAACTACGACTGGAGCGCCCCCCGCGGGAAGAAGTAATCCTTCATACCAGCAATTGCGATCAGCCGCCGGCAAACCGGCGGCTGGTTTTATTGGCCTCACTACATTCAGGCTCTTTAGTACTAACAATATTGCTCATATAAATCTGCTGCAAATGATGTTAGGAGTATTGGTTGTTCAAAGCGATTGCACAACAAAGAGTATTGGGCAATTAACATTTTGGGAGGTTTGGAGGGGTTGCGAAGGCCCGGAAAACAGTCCGGTGGACTGTTTTCACTGAGCAACGGGCCGGTAGGCCCAGGAAACACAGCCCCTCCAAGTGTAATCCGCAGCAGCGACATGTGCGGTGCGAGGCGGCGGAGGCCGCCGTGCCCAGTGGGCACTGAAGGCGGGTGAAGCCGCAATGAGGCACAGAGCACGAAGTGCGACAATGCCGAATTGAGACAGTTTTTGCGAAGCAGAGCTTGCCCTGCGAGAGCAAAAATGCTTTCCTTGCACCTTTTCCGCCCGGGCGGCGGAGGCCGCCGCGCCCAGTGGGCGATGAAGGCGGGTGAAGCCGCAATGAGGCACAGAGCGCGAAGCGCGACA
>JAFRNR010000002.1 GCA_017430085.1 Lachnospiraceae bacterium
CTTTGTCAGAAATTCCCTGCAAAATCTGACAAAGGAACCGTCCCCCTGTCAGGATTTCCTCTTGACAAATACCGTCCGGGGGTATACAGTGTAGGCGGAAGATACCCCGGGGCGGTATCGGATGTCAGGAGAAAGAAGGAAGAATTCATGGATAATACCTGCTGCCACGCCAAAAAGTTGCGGGATGAGGAAGAAAAGAGGAATCTGATGAACCGGCTGAAGCGGATCGAGGGCCAGGTGCGCGGGCTGCAGAACATGCTGGAGCAGGACGCGTACTGTCCGGATATCCTGATCCAGGTGTCGGCGGTGACCCAGGCGCTGAACAGTTTCAATAAAGAGCTGCTGGCGGAGCACATCCGCAGCTGCGTCGTGGAGGACATCCGCGCGGACAAGCTCGAGACCATCGACGAGCTGGTGGAAACGCTGAAGAAGGTGATGAAATAATGGATCGATATACTGTCACGGGCATGAGCTGCGCCGCCTGCAGCGCCCGGGTGGAAAAGGCGGTGTCCGGCGTGGAAGGCGTCACGGAATGCAGCGTCAGCCTGCTGACCAATTCGATGGCGGTGGAAGGCACGGCGTCCCCCGAGGCCGTCGTCCGCGCCGTGGAAGCGGCGGGCTACGGCGCGTCGCTGCTCGGAGCGCCGTCGGAGGGCAGTGATTCGTACCAGGCGCGCCTGCAGCAGACCCGCGCGGCGCTGGAGGACACGGAGACGCCGAAGCTGAAGAAGCGGCTGATCGCCTCCGTCGCGGTGCTGCTCGTCCTGATGTATTTTTCGATGGGCCATATGATGGCCGGCTTCCCGGCCCCGAAGGCCTTCGACAACATGGTCTTTATGGGGATCTTCCAGATGTGCCTGACGCTCATCGTCATGGCCATCAACGGCAAATTCTTCTGCAGCGGCCTCACCTCGCTGCTCCACCGCGCGCCGAACATGGACACGCTGGTGGCGCTGGGCTCCGGCGCGGCGTACGCCTATTCGCTGGCGGAGCTGCTGCTGATGGCGCTGGCGCAGGGCGAAATGGACCACGCGGAAGTCATGCGCCTGGGCGGAAACCTCTATTTTGAGACCGCGGCGATGATCCCGACGCTGATCACGATCGGCAAGCTGCTCGAATCCCTGTCCAAGGGCCGCACGACGGACGCCCTGCGCGGGCTGATGGAGCTCGCACCCCAGACCGCCACGCTCCTGCGCGACGGGCAGGAGGTCACGGTGGACATCGAGGCGGTACAGGCGGGCGACCTGTTCGTGGTCAAGCCCGGCGAGAGCATCCCGGTGGACGGGGTCGTGGAATCCGGGACCGGCGCCGTGAACGAAGCCGCGCTGACCGGGGAAAGCATCCCCGTGGACAAGCAGGCGGGCGACCCGGTCTCCGCCGCGACCGTCAACGGCGCGGGGTACCTGGTGTGCCGCGCCACCCGCGTGGGGAAGGATACGACGCTGTCGCAGATCATCCAGATGGTCTCCGACGCGGCGGCGACGAAAGCGCCGCTCGGACGCATCGCGGACAAGGTGTCCGGGATCTTCGTGCCCACGGTCATCGGCCTGGCGCTGGTGACGATGATCGGTTGGCTGATCGCCGGCCGCGACTTCACGTTCGCGGTCGCGCGCGGCATTTCCGTGCTGGTCATCAGCTGCCCGTGCGCGCTGGGGCTGGCCACGCCGGTGGCGATCATGGCGGGCAGCGGCGTCGGCGCGAAAAACGGCATCCTGTTCAAGACGGCCGCCGCGCTGGAAGGCGTGGGCCGCACACAGATCGTCGCCATGGACAAGACCGGCACGCTGACCAAGGGCGAGCCCGAAGTGATGGGCCTGTATCCCGCGGACGGCGTTTCCGCGGAAGAACTCCTCCGCCTCGCGGCCGCGCTGGAAGCGAAGAGCGAGCACCCGCTGGCGAAAGCGGTGATGAAGAAAGCGGCAGAGGACGGAATTTCCGCGCCGGAAGTCACGGATTTCCAGGCCCTGCCCGGCAACGGCCTGACCGCGCGCCTGGCTGACCCGGCCCGCCTGCCCAACTCCGCCGCCCCCGCTGCCCGCGCCCTCCGCGGCGGCAGCCTCAAATACATGGCCGCCGAACTCCTCCTCCCCGCCTCCGCCTCCGCGCAGGCCGCCTCCCTCTCGGAGCAGGGCCTGACTCCACTGCTGTTCGCGCGGGATGAGGAATTCCTCGGGATCATCGCTGTCGCGGACGCCCTCAAGGAGGACTCCCTCGCCGCCGTCGCCTACATGGACGAGCTGGGCCTGAAGACCGTAATGCTGACCGGCGACAACGAAAAGACCGCCCGCGCCGTCGCCGCCAAGGCTGGCGTGAAGGACGTGGCGGCCGGCGTGCTGCCCCAGGGCAAGGAAGAAGTCATCCGCTCCCTGTCAGAGCAGGGGAAGACCGCGATGGTGGGCGACGGCATCAACGACGCCCCCGCCCTCGTGTGCGCGGACGTGGGCCTGGCCATCGGCGCCGGCACCGACGTCGCCCTGGACGCGGCCGACATCGTCCTGATGAAGAACTCGCTGATGGACGCCGCCGCCGCGGTCAAACTGGGCCGCGCCACCATCCGCAACATCCACGAAAACCTCTTCTGGGCCTTCATTTACAACCTGATCTGCATCCCCCTGGCCATGGGCCTGCTGGGGATCGAGCTCAAGCCCATCTACGGCGCGGCCGCCATGAGCCTTTCCAGCTTCACGGTCTGCATGAACGCGCTGCGGCTGAACCGGGTGAAACTGTACCCGTTCAATTATAAAAGAAGCGAAAGCGGAAAGCCGGAGCCGGCCGGGACCGGAACTGAAGCCGGATCCGTGACCGAACCCGAAACCGAACCCACAACCAAACCCGAGACCACCATCACACTAAAGGAGGAACCTACCGTGACCAAAACCCTTGAGATCGAAGGCATGATGTGCATGCACTGCGAAGCCCGCGTCAAAAAAGCCCTGGAAGCCCTGCCCGGCGTAAAATCCGCCGCCCCCAGCCATGAGACCGGCACCGCCGTCGTCGAACTGACCGAAGCCGTCCCGGACGACGTTCTGAAAAACGCCGTCGAAGCGCAGGATTATAAGGTAAAAGCCGTCTTTTGATTAACAAAAACAATTCATTTGAGGGCGGGGCGGAAAGCCCTTGCCCTTTTTTCTTTCCTATGGTAAACCTGAAGGGTCGGAGACGAACGGAAATCTATCCCGAAACAATTATTTTTCAAGGAGGCGCCTGATGAAAGTCGGATGCGTAAAAGAGATCAAAAACAATGAGAACCGTGTGGGCCTGACCCCGGACAACGTCAAAGCGTACGTCCGCGCCGGCCATGAAGTCCTGATCCAGAAGGGAGCCGGCCTGGGCTCCGGTTTTACGGATGAGCAGTACGAAGCGGCGGGAGCGCAGATCCTCTCCACCGCGCGCCAGGTCTGGAGCAAGTCCGAGATGATCGTCAAGGTCAAGGAGCCCCTGGAGCCCGAATATAAGCTGATGAAGAAGGACCAGATCCTGTTCACCTACCTGCATCTGGCCGCCGACAAGGCACAGACCGACGCCCTGCTGGAGCGCCAGGTCAAAGGCGTCGCCTATGAGACCCTCGTGGAGCGCGACGGCTCCCTGCCCCTGCTGATCCCCATGAGCCAGATCGCCGGCCGCCTGTCCATCCAGGAAGGCGCCAAGTATCTGGAGAAGACCTTCGGCGGCGAAGGCGTGCTGCTGGCGGGCGTGCCCGGCACTCCCAAGGCCAACGTCGTGATCCTGGGCGCCGGCACCGTGGGCACCAACGCCTGCAAGATCGCCGTCGGCATGGGCGCGAACGTGACCATCATCGACATCAACTTAAAGCGTCTGGAGTACCTGGACGAGATCTTCGGATCCCGCATCCAGACCCTGGTCTCCACGGACGCCAACATCGAGAATGCCGTGAAGGAAGCCGACCTGGTGATCGGGTCCGTGCTGATCCCCGGCAAGTCCGCTCCCAAGCTGTTCAAGAAAGCCTACCTCAAGGAAATGAAGCCCGGCGCCGTCTTCGTGGACGTGGCCGTGGACCAGGGCGGCTGCGGCGAGACCACCCATGCCACCACGCATGACGATCCCATCTTCGTCGTGGACGGCGTGGTGCACTACTGCGTGGGCAACATGCCCGGCGCCGTGCCGCGCACTTCCACCATCGCCCTGACCAACGCGACCCTGCGCTACGGTCTGCAGATCGCGAACCTGGGCCTGGAGAAGGCCTGCCAGGCGAACCCCTGCATCTACTCCGCCATCAACACATACGCGGGCAAGCTGACCTGCAAGAACGTGGCGGACAGCTTCGAGGACTACGAGTACACGGATATCCGCACGCTGTTCTGATGAGGGGCAGCGGGGGCCGCAAAGGCGCCCTGCATAATAAAAGCAATAAAAAAGCATCCGGTCTTCCGGATGCTTTTTGCGTTGTCCCACAGCGGTTTTTCCGCTGCGGGCCCGTTCCGCCGCAGTTCCCCGGCCGTTACTCGGCCTGATGGACCACGACCTGCGTGAACGGGATCTCGATCCCCGCCCTGTCGAACGCGATCTTGATCTCGCGGTTCATGATGCGCGGCGCGGAGAACACGTTCTTCTCGTCCACCTGTCCCACGAACTTCAGCACGACGCCGGAATCGCCCAGTTCCTGAACGCCCAGGTACCGCGGATCCGCCAGGAACACTTCCGGATACTTTTCCCGGATCTTCGGCATCAGCTCAGCAATCACCTTCTCCACGTATTCAATATCGGAGGAGTAAGCGATGCTGACGTTCGTGACCGCCATACTGTCAGAAGAAGAGCGGTTCAGCACGTTCCGCAGGTCGGAGTTGTTGAGGATCTTGATATTGCCGCCCGGATCCTTGACGCAGGTGGTGCGGATCCCGATGCTCGTGACCGTCCCGCGGAAGCCGTTGATCTCAATGATATCCCCCACGTTGAATTCATCCTCGAACACCAGGAACACGCCCGTGACCATGTCCTCTACCAGGCTCTGCGCCCCGAAGCCGATGATCAGGGCTAAGATCCCGATGCTGGCGAAAATCGTGCTGATGTTCACCCCGATCGCGGAGAAGCACCAGATCACGGCGATGATGACGAGCACGTAGCTGAGAGCGCTCCGCAGCAGCGAGACCAGGCTCTTGCCCTTCCCGGACTTCGGATTGATCTTGCCCAGCACGAAACTGAGGATCTTATAGATCAGGATGACAGCCAGGATCACGGCGATCACCTGGAACAGCGAGACCCAGCTGATGCTGATGGTCTGCGAGATCTTCCCCACGTCGCCGAAGGTCTTGACCCACGCTTCCTTCAGCTTCATCTTCGCTTCCTGGGGCAGGAAGGGGATCAGCGAAGGGTTGGTGAGCAGCAGGAATACGATCAGGATGGCAGCCCAGATGATGATCTGGACGATATTGACTTTCTTCCGTTCCTTCTTCACGGGAGCTTCCTTGGCCGGTGCTTTGTTTTCCATGATGTGTCTCCTTTTGACTGACTGTCGGTGGTTTTATGTCTGCGGGCCCGGGCAGGGGCCCGGCCGTGTAAGTTTACGGAATGATCGGACCGCGTCTCCGGCTGCGGTCCTTCGTGCGGTCCTTCGTGCGGTCCTTCGCTTACGGCGCCGCCGGCGAGAACGTGACGTGCAGCGAATGCACCGTTCCTTCCTCGTCCGTCATGACCCCGTACACGTACGTAGTGCCGTAGCTGAGCTCCGCCTGCTGCAGGACGGTCAGCGTGCCGCCTTCCATCTGCTGGGGCTGCAGCGCGTAGATGCCGCCCTCAAAGGTGGTGGCGTAGATGTACAGCGCCGCGCTGTTTTCGATGTCCGGGCTGCCGTAGATGTCCACGGTCACGTCCCGGTCGATCATCAGGCAGCTGGGGCTGAACTCGCTTTCCATGTACAGGCCCACGCCCGACGTCTGCGTGTCATTGACGGCCAGCGACCCGTCGCCGGTAATCGTCAGGGAGCCGCCGAAATACCAGCCCCAGACCCGGATGCGGGACAGCCGGTTTTCACCGTGCAGCTCGATGGTGAAATTGTTGCCCATCAGGTTGGCCTCCAGGGCCAGGTCGCCGCCGTCGAAATCCGTCAGGGTCAGCGTATTGGTGTCCGCGTCGTAATGCGCGCCGCGGTCGGTCAGGTCCACGATGTCGGGGAATTCCTGGGTGCGGTCGACGCCGACGTGGATCGGCAGCGTGCCTTCCTCCTCGTTCCCCATGATCAGATATTCGCAGCCGGGCTCCAGGTAGATGTTTTTATTGTCATCCACCGGGTTTTCCAGGTAGTCGTTCGGGTAATCGTAGGTGTTGGTCCAGTTGGAGGAGGAGAATCCGTTGGGCCAGGGGTTGATCAGCACGGGGAATTCGTCGTCATAGACCGGCTCGGTGGTCGGGGGCTCGGTGGTCGGCGGCTCCGTGGTGGGGGCTTCGGTGGTGGGCGGCTCGGTGGTGGGCGGTTCCGTGGTCGGCGCTTCCGTCGTGGGAGCTTCGGTGGTCAGGAGTTCAGTCGTGGGCTCCTCCGTGATATCCGGGCCGGCGGTGGCGGTTTCGGTCTCCGGGATCTCCGTGAGCGGGATCTCCGTGCCGGGGATGGTCGCTTCCGATGCGGTCGGGTCCGGCACTTCATGCGAGGCGTAGAGGGGGCTGTCCGCGAAGGGGTCTTCCCGCAGGAAGTCGCGGCCCATGGCATCGGTGGTGATGACGACGGCCGTCATGGCGGCAGCGATCAGGGCCAGCCGGAGGACCCGCGAGCGGCCGGTCCGTTTCGGCGCGGTCTGCTTTTCGGCGCCGGTGGCTTCGTTCCACTCCAGGCCGGGATCCGGACACGCGAAATCGTCCGTGCCGGGCCCGTATTGCGCTAACGTACGGAAATCAAGGCCGGGAGAGGAGAATTCATCCCCGGCATTCCTGTTCCGGCTGTTTTTTTTAAGCAGATCCCACAGTTTCATGACACGCCTCGCTCAAATTATAATAGCATCTTTTTGGGCCGCATACAAGCCGAAAACCGCGGAATTGCGTTTTACTTGCTTTTTTACAGGCGGTTTGTTATAATACAGCCCGAAAGGCAAAGGATTTTTTCTGATGCCTTGAATGTCGTTTGAAAAAAGAGAGGTCAACGAATGAGTTTAGAGAATAAGAAACCGTCAGAGACAGATCTGTCAGAATACGGAGTGGATACGGAAAACGTCCGCAGCCGCCGCAATCCGCAGGGGGGCAATATTAATCTGCCCGGGATCCTGATCACGGCGCTGTTTGTATTGGTAGAGGGATGGTTCTTTCTGCGGTTACTGAAATCCGGATTGCACAAAGCACTGCCGACTTGGATTTTTGTCTTGGGTGTTTTTGTACTATTGTTGCTGGCTGTTCTAGTGTTTTTATTGTGTTGGAATACTAAACGGCGAAAAAGATTCATTATTGGTACGATACTCGCAATACTGTTCAGTGCAGGTTTTATTATTGCTAATGTGAAACTTATCGCTCCAATTGCTGGAGCCAAGGACAAGATTTTTGTCACCACCGATGCCCGGCAGACCGTCACCATGGGCATCTATGTCCTCAAAGATGATACCCTGTCCGCCGTGGAAGACCTGTCCGGTTCTGTCATCGGCATCCTGGAAAACGTGGACCGGGACGAATCCGAACAGGTCCTGGACGAGATCTCGCTGAAAATGAAAGATCCGCTGCAGGTCAGGACCTACGGCAGTTTTGCCGAAGCCATCAAGGGCCTGTATGCCGGAGAAGTCCGCGCCGTCATCCTGGACCAGGAATTTATTGAAGTCCTGACCGAGATGGAAGGCTTTGAGGACGTCAAGTCGAAGGTCCGCCTGATCACGGACATCGTCGCGGAGAGACCCACGCAGATCGCGACCCTTCCTACCGGGGCCGAGGAATCCACGCTGGAAGATCCCAGCGCGGAAGCCACCGATGCCCCGCATCACGGGAGCCGCAGCTGGAAGATCATAAAGCCTTCGGCAACGGAGACAGAGGAACCTACGGAGACGCCGGAAGAGACGCAGTCGCAGGCCCCGGTCGTGACGACGGAACTGCCCGAGGGCACCATCGGCACGGCGCCGCCTCCCACGGAACCGCCTACAGCCGGCCCGATCACCGTACCGGAAGGCCAGGAGGGCCGTATCTTCACGGTCTACATTTCCGGTCTGGATACCCGCGGCGGCGGCCTGCCTACCCGCGGCAACAGCGACGTGAACATTCTGGCCGTCGTGAACATGAACACCCATCATGTGCTGCTGATCAACACGCCCCGGGATTACTTCGTTCCGTTCCCGACCGTGGGCGGCGCCCGGGACAAACTGACCCATGCGGGTTATTACGGTGTGGACGCCAGCATGGCGGCGCTGCGCAATCTGTACGGCGTGGAAAGCCAGTACTATGCCAGACTCGGCTTCTCGGGCGTCAAGAGACTGGTGGATGCGCTGGGCGGCGTCACGGTCCGTTCTTCCTACGCGTTTACCGCAGGCGGATATGAATTTGTAGTAGGCGCCAATGAAGTGGACGGCACGGGGGCGCTGGTCTTTGCACGCCACCGCAGAGGCATGGAAGGCGGCGACCGGGCCCGCGGCAACAACCAGCTGGCCCTGCTGAAAGCGATCATTCAGAAGATCGCCTCTCCGGCCATCGTCAGCCGCCTGGATGCCGTGCTGAGCGCGGTGGGCAGTGTGATCCAGACCACGATCCCTTATGACACCATCGCGGCCTTCAGCCAAAGCGCGCTGAGCGGGGACGACTGGACAGTCGCCTATTACAGCGTGAACGGCTATAACGGCCTGGAATACAGTTTCTCCATCGGCGAAACAAGATACGTCATGTATCCCGATTATTCGACGGTAAGCTACGCGCAGTCCCTGATCCGGCGGGTCTACAACGGGGAGATCGTCAATCCTTAAGAGGCGGCGGAACACGGTTTTATGATAGAAACTTCGACCAAACGCAGAAAAAAGAAGTCCATCGAGCACTGGCACGTCATTTCGCTGCTGCTGATGGTGGCAGATTTCATCCTGATCCATGCGGCCTATTTCCTGGCCCTGTGGATGCGGTTTGATTTTGTCTTTTCCAGCATCCCGAAGGTCTATTTTTCCGCGTACCGGAGTTTCATCACCTATTATGCGGCGGGCTGCATCCTGCTGTTCTGGTTCCTGCGGCTGTACCGCAGCATCTGGCGTTTTGCCAGTTACATGGAACTGCTGCTGACGCTGGGCGGCTCGGTGCTGGCGTCGGCGATCCATACAGTCCTGATCATCCTGCTGGTCCAGAAGATGCCCACTTCCTATTATCTGCTGGGCGGTGTGCTGCAGTTCGTGTTCCTGCTGGGAGTCCGCTTCTCGTACCGTTTCCTGCTGCTGCTGCGCCGGAAGAAATCGGACGGGCCCGTGGAACGGCTCATGCTGATCGGCGCCGGCTCGGCCGGGCAGATGATCCTGCGCGACATCAATCACGGCGGGGAGCAGCACAGCCGCGTGGTCTGCATCATCGACGACAACCCGAACAAGTGGGGCCGCTTCGTGGACGGCGTGCCGGTGGCCGGCGGCCGCGACGACATCATGGCCGCGGTGGAAAAATACCGGATCAACAAGATCTTCTTCGCCATCCCGAGCGCTTCCGCGGCGGACCGGCGCGACATCCTGAACATCTGCAAGGAGACCGGATGCGCCATGAAGCAGCTGCCCCGCCTGTACGTGGACAGCGACGACAAAGTATCCGCGCTGGCGATGCGCAACGTGTCCATGGAGGACCTGCTGGGCCGCGAGCCCATCAAGACGGACCTGGACGAAGTGTTCCGTATGATCCAGGGCAAGACCGTGCTGGTCACCGGCGGCGGCGGTTCCATCGGCAGCGAGCTCTGCCGGCAGATCGCGTCCCACCGGCCCGGCCGCCTGATCATCTTCGACATTTACGAAAACAACGCCTACGACATCCAGCAGGAGTTAAAGCGCTCGAATCCGGAGCTGGACCTGAAAGTCCTGATCGGATCCGTCCGGGACAGCCGCAAGGTGTTTGAACTGTTCGAAACCTACCGGCCCCAGATCGTGTACCACGCGGCGGCGCACAAACACGTGCCGCTGATGGAGGACAGCCCCTGCGAAGCCATCAAGAACAACGCCATGGGGACCTACAAGACCGCCTACGCCGCCATCGTGCACGGCTGCGAGCGCTTCGTCTTGATCTCCACGGACAAGGCGGTGAACCCCACTAACATCATGGGCGCCAGCAAGCGCCTGTGCGAAATGATCATCCAGAGTTTTGCCGCGATGATCAAAGAAGGCCGCGCCGCGGAGATCCCCCAGCTGTTTACGCATGATGAGTCGCACCACAAAGTGGACGCCGGCCAGTTCGATTTCTCCAAGGTGAAGACTGAATTCGCCGCCGTGCGCTTCGGCAACGTGCTGGGCAGCAACGGCTCCGTGATCCCGCTGTTCCGCAAGCAGATCGAAAACGGCGGGCCCGTCACCGTGACCCATCCGGATATCATCCGCTACTTCATGACGATCTCCGAAGCCGTCAGCCTGGTGCTGCTGGCCGGGACCTATGCCAAGGGCGGAGAGATCTTCGTCCTGGACATGGGATCGCCCGTCAGCATCGACGCCCTGGCGCGCAACCTCATCAAACTGTCCGGCTACCGTCCGGACAAGGACATCAAGATCGTCTACACCGGCCTGCGCCCCGGCGAGAAGCTGTACGAAGAAAAACTGATGGCGGAAGAAGGCATGCAGAAGACCGCCAACGACCTGATCCACATCGGTAAGCCCATCCCCTTTGAACCGGCTCTGTTCTTTGAACAGCTGGAGGGGCTGATGCTCGCCGCTTACAAAAATAAACGGGACATCAAGGAACGGGTGGCGGAAGTCGTCCCCACCTACCATCTGGAGTAAGAGTATGAGCATCATCGATTTCCGGACCGACGCGCGGTTTGCGGGCCTGGTCCCTTTTGAGAAAAAGGTCTGGCTGGCCACGCCCACCATGCACGGCGAAGAAGCGTACTGGGTGAACGAGGCCATCCGCACCAACTGGGTCTCCACCGTCGGGGAAAACATCAACGAAGTGGAGCGCCTGGCCGCGGAGAAGATCGGCCGGAAGTACGCCGTGGGGCTTTCCTGCGGCACGGCGGCCCTCCATCTGGCCATCAAACTGGCCGGGGAGCGCCTGTACGGCCAGCCCGCAGTCGGCCACGGCAGCCTGGAAGGGCACCGGGTCTTCTGCAGCGACATGACCTTCGACGCGACGGTGAACCCGGTGGCGTATGAAGGCGGCCGGGCCGTGTTCATCGACACGGAGTACGACACCTGGAATATGGATCCCGTTGCGCTGGAGAAGGCGTTCGAGATCTATCCGGAGGTCCGCCTGATCGTCGTCGCGCACCTGTACGGCACGCCCGGCAAGGCCGCGGAGATCCGCCGGATCGCGGACGCGCACGGCGCCCTGATCGTGGAAGACGCCGCGGAATCCTTCGGCGCCACCTACGACGGCGTGCAGACCGGCATGTTCGGCGACTACAGCGTCATCAGCTTCAACGGCAACAAGATCATCACCGGCAGCGCCGGCGGCATGTTCCTGACCGACAACGCGGAGGACGCCAATAAAGTCCGCAAATGGTCCACCCAGAGCCGCGAGGACGCCCCCTGGTACCAGCACGAGGAACTCGGCTTCAACTACCGCATGAGCAACATCATTGCGGGCGTGATCCGCGGCCAGCTCCCGCACCTGGAAGAGCACATTGCGCAGAAAAAAGCGGTCTTTGAGCGTTACCGGGAAAATCTGAAAGGCCTGCCCGTTCAGATGAACCCCATCGACTTCGCGCACTCCGAGCCCAACTACTGGCTCAGCTGCCTGATCATCGACCCGGACGCCATGTGCCCCACCGTGCGCGGCGAAAAAGAAGCCGTGTACGTCCCCGTGCCCGGCAAGTCCTGCCCCACGGAGATCCTGGAAGCCCTGGCCGCCTTCAACGCGGAAGGCCGCCCTATCTGGAAGCCCATGCACATGCAGCCCATGTACCGCATGCACGGCTTCATCACGCGCAGCGGCAGCGGCCGCGCCCGCAGCAACGCGTACATCCGGGAGACCGGCGCCGTGGACGCCGGCATGGATATCTTCCGCCGCGGCCTGTGCCTGCCCAGCGACAACAAGATGACGCCGGAACAGGTGGACGGGGTATCGGAGATCGTCAGAAGGTGCTTTGCAGAGAGGTAGACCATGAAATTCAAACGCATGATCAATCTGATAGGCCTGTGTCTGCAGAGAGGAGCCAAAAGAAGAGGCGATTATCTGCGTAAACATCACGTTTTTGCCAGCGTGGGCGAAAACGTGCGCTATCAGCCGCGAAAGATCCCGCTGTACGGCGAACTGATCCGGATCGGGAGCAACGTTGCGGTCGGCAGCAACACTTCTCTGATCACACATGATGCGATCCATCTCGTGTATAATTCTTTGCCGGACCGGGAAAGAAAACTGTCCGAAAAAGCCGACTGCATCGAGATCGGGGACAATGTGTTTATCGGGGCAAGGACCATCATCCTGGGCAATGTCCGGATCGGCAGCAATACGATCGTGAGCGCAGGCTCTGTCGTGAATAAGGATCTGGAATCCGGCGGAGTCTACGGAGGGGTCCCGGCCCGGCGTATCGGCGACTTTGATGCTTTCTGGGAAAAGCGGCTGAATACACCGTATCAGGCCGTCAGCAAAAACCAGAAGATCTCTCCGGAGGAAGTCGAAACGGCTTGGAAGCATTTTTATCAGGCAAGGGAAGCAGAAGAGACAGAACAATGAATATTTTGATCCTTTCCGCAGGAACCAGAAATAAAATCGTCCAGTATTTCAAAAAGGCGCTGAACGGGGACGGCAGGGTGATCGCCGCCGATGCCAGTGACCTGGCGCCCGCTTTATACGAAGCGGACGGCTTTCATATCGTTCCGCGCATTGATGCGCCCGGTTATATCGACCTGATCCTGGATCTCTGCCGGAAGGAGCAGATCAGCGCCGTGATGAGCCTGATCGACCCGGAACTGAGCCTGCTGGCCGCCCATGAAGAAAAATTCCGCGCGCTGGGGACGATGGTCGTCGGCAGTTCATACGATCTCTGCGAGATGGCCCTGGACAAGATGCAGATGTATGAATGGCTGGCCGCCCATCATTATTGCTGCGCGCGATCCTGGACGGACAAGGAACTGTTTTACAGGGAAGTAGAAGCCGGAAGAGCCCAGTACCCCGTCTTTGTGAAACCGGTGCGCGGTTCCGCCTCCATCAGCATTTCCAAAGTATATGACAGGGAAACGACAGACCTCCTGTTTGCCCACACGCCCGGCCTCATGATCCAGGAGTTCCTGGACGGGCAGGAGATCGGCGTGGATGCGTACATCGACCTGATCTCCGGCGAAGTCGTTTCGATCTTCACGAAGAAAAAGATCGTGATGCGGGCCGGAGAAACGGACAAGGCGGTCAGCTTTAAGGACCCGGAGCTTTTTGCCCTGATGGAACGGTTCATCCTGGAAGCCGGCTACCGCGGGCAGATCGACATCGACGTTTTTGAAGTCGGCGGCCGGTACTACATTTCGGAAGTCAACCCGCGCTTCGGCGGCGGCTATCCGCATGCCTATGAAGCGGGCTGCGATCATATGAAACTGATCTTGAACAACGCAGCCGGGATAAGGAACGAAAAGAATATCGGATCTTATGACGACGGGGTATGCATGATGAAATACAACGAAGTCAAAATCATCAGGAAGTGATCTTTTCTCCTGAAGAAAACAGGGAGGAACAGTATGTTTGAGGATGCAGCGGGCAAAAAGCTGCTGATCATAGGCGGAGAAGCCAGTATCGTCAATATCGTGACCCAGGCCCGGGAAATGGGCGTCTATACGATCGTGACCGAACGCGGGACCGACCGGCAGAAACTGCCTGCCAAAGCGGCCGCGGACGAAGCCTGGGACATCGATTATTCGGATATGGAAACATTGGTCAGAAAATGCCGCGAGGAAAAGGTCGACGGTGTTTTTTCGGGTTACAGCGAGGGAAAAGTCTATTATGCGGCACAGCTTTCCCGGCTGCTGGGGACTCCTTTTTACGTGACGCCGGAGCAGGTCCAGCTGACCAGAAACAAAAGATCCTTTAAAGAACTGTGCGTGAAATACGGCCTCCCCGTCCCGAAAGAATATTGTCTGAACGGAAGAGCGGAAGACCTGGACCGGAGCGCCGTCCGGTACCCGGTCATCGTCAAGCCGGCGGACTACGGCGGACGGATCGGCATTACGATCTGCCACGGGGCGGATCAGCTGGAAGATGCGCTGACGGCGGCCGAAAACAGCTCCGAGACCCGCACGGTCGTCGTGGAAGAATTCCTGACGGGAACGGAACTGACCGCCCTGTACACGATCGTGGACGGGGAGATCAGTCTTTCCATCGTAAACGACAAATGCCTCTCCCTGGAAGGGGACCGCTACAGCGCGCTCTGCGACATCGCGGTCACGCCGTCCCGCTTCTATCAGCTTTATCTGGATACGACGGATCAGAAGATCAAAGAGCTTCTGCGCGGGATCGGCGTCAGGAACGGCATGGCCGGCTTCCAGCTGATCGCCGCCGGTGACAGGATCGTTCCGTTTGAAATGGCGCTGCGGCTGAACGGCGGGAATGACTGGAAACTCCTCCAGATCTGCAACGGCATCAATTACATGAAGATGATGATCCATTATTCCCTGACCGGATCCATGGGAGATTCCCTGGAAAAGGACAACGCGGATCTGAAAGACTGCATGGCAACGTATATCTTATATGCGCACGAGGGCGAAGTGGGGCATGTGGACTGCAGCGCGCTGCAGGACTGCCCGTATATCCTGGACATTAACCCGTACGTGTATGAGGGAAAGCATATTCTGGATAAAGGGACCACGCAGCAGCGGTGCTTTTCGTTTAAGATCAGAGCCGGCTCGCTGAAAGAGGTGGCCGATATCATTCATCTTATCCAGGATTCCGTGCATGTCGACGATGTGAACGGCCGCAGTCTTCTGTTTAAGAATTTTGACACGGACAGACTGTACGGGTAACTGTCGGAAAAGGTGAACATGATGAACATTCTGGTTTTTGCCCCGCACCGGGACGACGAGATCCTCGGCGTGGGCGGGACGATCCTCAAAAGAAAAGCGGCGGGCGCGCACGTCACCGTCTGCGTCGTCACGGCAAGAGAGGGACAGGAACTCCCGCCCAATGTGAAGCGGATCCATGAAGAAATGCTGCAGGCGCATGCTTACTGCGGCATAGACAAATACGTCGGCTTGCCGTTTTCCGCCGTCAACCTGGAGACCTTTTCCAGAAGAGAGCTGAACAAAGCCATTTTCGACACGGTCACGGAAGCGGCGCCGGAAGAAGTCTATCTCCCGTTCTGGGGCGACATGCAGAAGGACCATCAGATCGTCACGGAGGCGGCCATGGTCGCGCTGCGGGAAAAATACGACCATCCGGTCAAACGGATCTATGCCTATGAAACGCTGTCCGAGACCGGGATCAACCTGCCCACCGAAAACTATGCCTTTATCCCGAATGTGTTCGAAGACATCTCGGATTATCTGGAGCAGAAAAAAACGGCGCTGAGCTTCTTCCAGTCCCAGGTGCACGATTTCCCCGATCTGCGGTCCCCGGAAACCGTGGAAGCGCTGGCGAAATTCAGAGGCGCGACCGTAAACGTCAGGGCAGCGGAAGCATTCATGCTGATCAGAGAAACGAAGTGAAAGGTCCCGGCAAACGTGGTCAAACTTTTATATAGGATCCTGAAACGGTTTTTTGATATCGTCAGTTCTTTGCTGGCGGTCCTGGTCACACTGCCTCTGTGGCTGATCATTGCGGCCGGGATCAAACTGTCGAGCAAGGGACCTGTTTTTTATAAGTCGGAACGGATCGGGAAAAACCGGAAGCCGTTCACGCTGTACAAATTCCGGTCGATGCACGTGTATCATGCCGAGCCGGGCTCCGGACAGAACCGGGAGGCCGGCGCTTTGGTCAATACGGACCGGATTTTTAAATTCGGGAAGCTGCTGCGGAAAAGCAAACTGGATGAGCTGGCCCAGCTTCTGAATATCCTGATCGGCGACATGTCGGTCATCGGCCCCCGCCCGCTGACCGCTGCCGGGGTCAAAAGGCAGTATTCGGGCGAGTATGAAAGCATCCTGACCGTCCGGCCGGGACTGGCCTGCCTGGACAGTCTGTACGATTATGTCCACGGGGAACTGGTCGTGACCGACAATGAGGAATTCATGCAGAAGGTCATGCCGGTCAGAAGGGAACTCGCCCGGACCTACGTAGAAAAACGGAACGTCGGCCTGGACGTCTACTGCATCGGCAGGACCCTGAAGCTGATCTTCCAGGTCATTATCCTCCGGAAAAAAGATTTCCCGTTTACGAAATATGAAGCAGAGGCCCAAAAACGCGTGGAAAGCAGAAACGCGTCCGGCCGGAACTGAGAGCAAAGGCGGCGGAATATGGATTTTACCAAAATTAGAGTTCTTGTAACCGACGGCTCCGGAAAGCAGACCCTGGCGATGGTGCGGGGCCTGAAGGAACTCGGCTGTCACGTGACCGCACTGTATGCGAATAAAAGCGCTACGCTGTATCTTTCAAAACTGCCGGACGAAAAGATCCTGAGCGAACACATCCAGCTGAGGGACCGGCAGGCGTTCGACGAACTGCTTGCCCTGGTCAAAACGGGCAATTACGATGTGGTCATGCCGATCGGCGAACTGGGCACCAATTTTATCACGGAGCATGAAGAAGAACTGAAACCGTACGTCAGACTTGCCTGCGCCCCGCGGGAAGTTTACATCCGGGCGTTCAACAAACAGATCACGTTCGATCAGGCGATGAAGTCCGGGATCCCCTGCCCGTATACCCGGATGAGCGATCAGCCGATCGAGGATTATCTGGAAAAGTGCCGGTTCCCGATCATCATCAAGCCCCGGCAGGGACTCGGTTCCATCGGCTTCCACAAGTTTGAGAAAAAGGAAGACTTCTGGCCGTATATGCAGGAAAAAGGCCTGGATCCGGATGACTATGTGGTCCAGGAATTCGTGAAATTCGAAAAGCGGATCGGGACCAATCTGTTCGTGGACCGGCACGGCAATATCTGCACTTCCTATGCCGTGGATGTGCTTCGCTGGTTCCCGCTGGATGCCGGTTCCGGGGTGCTGATCCAAACGGTGGATGCGCATGAAGTGCTCGCTTATGCGGGCCGGCTTCTGCAGGATCTGGGCTGGCAGGGCTTTGCCAATGTGGCGTTCATGGTGGACCGGGAGACCGGGGAGCCGCGTCTGCTGGAGATCAACGGCCGGATCCCGCAGAGTGTGAAAATGGCATACATGTGCGGCTGCAACGTGTCCCGCCAGCTGCTGGAAATGATCTACGGCGAAGAAGTGACCCGCTATCCGGAAAACGACAAGTTCGGTATGTACATCCGGCACTTTGACACGGATATCGCCTGGTTCCTGAAATCGCCGCAGCGGTTTAAAACCAAACCATCCTGGTTCAGCTGGAAGAATACGAAAGAGGTCATGTACGAGAAGGACGACCCCAAACCGTTCTGGGCGCATCTGCGCAGCCAGATTTTCCACTATAAATCAACGATGAAGAAGAAACAGCATTGACCGGAACCGGGAGATCTGTGCTATAATAATAAGATTAAATATGGCCGTACGGCCGGAAAGGAGCGCCGATATGAAGAAGATCCCCAAAAAGAATTCCCTGGGCGGAGCGTTCCTTTCCCTGTCTTCGGCTAAATTTCTGAGTTATTTCATCGGTCTCGTCAGTTCGATGCTGCTGGCGCGCTTCCGCACTCTGGAGGAGTACGGCACATATCAGCAGATCCTGCTGGTGAACAATCTGGTGACGTCCGTGATCATGCTGGGCCTGCCCAGCAGCCTGAACTATTTCCTGGCCCGGGCGGATACAGCGGAGGAAAAGAACAAGTTCCTCTCCCTGTATTATACGGTCAATTCGTTGCTGAGCCTGATGGTCGGGTCGCTTCTGGTGTGTCTGACGCCCCTGATGGTGCGGTATTTCAAAAACCCGCTGCTGACGTCCTTCCTCTATTTGATGGCCCTGCTGCCCTGGACGAAGATCATCACCAGCAGTGTGGAAAACCTGCTGGTCGTCTTCCAGAAGAACCGCTGGCTTGTGGCGTACCGGGTCTCCCACAGCGTGGTCGCCGTCGTGATCATCGCGGGCGTGCAGCTGGCAGGGGGCAATTTCCAGCAGTATCTAATCATCCGGCTCAGCGCGGAGATCGTGTACACGATCCTGGTCTACGCCCTGGCCATGATCCTGGGCGGGCGGCTGCATTTCAGCGTGAACATGAAGCTGCTGCGCACCGTCCTGATCTTCTCCATCCCGCTGGGCCTGGCCAACGCCTGCGGGACCCTGCGGCATGAAACGGACAAGTTTTTCATCGGCCTGGTGACGAATACCGAGCGACTCGCCCTTTACAGCAACGCGGCCAAGGAACTGCCGTTCACCATGATCTCCGCATCCCTGACGGCGGTCCTGCTGCCGCACATCGCCCGTCTCCAGAAACGGAACCGGACGAAGGAAGCCGTGACGCTCTGGAAGGACGTGACCGTTTTATCGCTGATCGTCAACACGTTCTTCGCCATCGGCCTGTTCGTGTTTGCGGAGGAAGCGGTCCTCTTTCTGTACTCGGCCAAATACCGGGATGCCTCCTGGGTCTTTGCGGTCTATTCGCTGACTTACATGGTACGCTGCACGTACTACGGCATGATCCTGAATACCAGCGGCAAGACGCGGCTGATCCTGCGGAGCTCCGTACTGAGCCTGGTGCTGAACGCGGTGCTGAACGTGGCGTTCTATTTCATCATGGGCTTTATCGGGCCGGCCGTGGCTACCGTGGTCTCCACGATCGCCGCGTCCCTGTACGTGCTGTACCATACGTCCCGGACGACGGGCATTCCGTACCGGCAGATCTTCCCCTGGAAGCAGGCCCTGAAGATCTTTCTGATCAACGTGGCGGTCGGTGCGGTCTTCTTTGGCGCGAAACTGCTGTTCAGTCCCCACAGGACCATCCCGAAGATCGCGTTCGCGATCGCCATGGCGCTGCTCTGGGCCGGCGTGGATTTTCTGATCTTCCGGAAGACGCTGAAGGCCAAATGGAAAGTCATGCGGAGAGGGCAGGACCTGCAGAATGAACCGGAAGAAATACCGGCCGGCGAAGCGGCGGGCGCCGTGACGGAAGCGGAAGAAGCGATCGAAGCGATGACGGAGGATTATCATGAGTAAAGAAAAGACAGTGAAACAGGCGTGCTTTCTGTGCACCACTTCTTTTCAGATATGGGGCGCGGTCGCTTTTCAGCTGGCGAACCGGTGGAAAGCGGACATCCTGGTCTTCGATGATCTGAACGGATATCGGGAGATCGCAGAAGGGCTGCGGCAGACCGGCCTGTTCGAAGAGGTGATCCCGGTCCCGTTTTACGGCTCTCTGAAGGGCAAAAACAGACGCTCCGCCATCGCCGCCCGCATGCTGACGGCCGGGAGCTATACGGATAAACTGGTCGACAGCCGGACGGCTTATGAACGGCTGTACACTTCCAGCGCGGCCGTTTCGAAAACGGTGGTGATCCGGGGGCTGTCAAAGCGCCTGGACCGTGCCGGGATCGTTGTGTACGATGACGGCCTGGGCAGTTATTCGGAAAAAGGCCGTATCCGGACCGGCTCTGCGCGGTTCCGGAAACTCAAGAAAATGCTCGGATGGGAAGAGCCTCTGGAACATCCGGAAAAGATCATGCTCTATGAGCCGGAACTGTATCACGCGACGGAAGGGATCCCCGTGGAGCGGATGCCCAAGATCGTCCTGACCTCTGAAAGCAAGGCGCTTCTCCGCACGATCTTCGGGGAATCGGAGGAGGAACTGCTGGTGGAGCAGCAGGTCATGCTGTTTGATACGTTCCGCTTGCCGGATCCCAAAGAGGAGATCGTCACGCTGGACCGCGTATTTGAACAGATCGCGGAGATCTGCGGAAACGATAACGTGATCCTGAAAGAGCATCCCCGTTCGCTGGCACACAGCACGGTCGGCGTTCCGCGTTTTTCCCGGGCCGAAGTGCCGATGGAACTGATCTACGCGCACCAGGAGGACCTGTCGGACAGGATCCTCGTCGGCCTGAACTCCACGGCGCTGTTCACGCCGCGGATGCTTTTTGATGCGGAGCCGTATCTGATTCTCCTGTACCGCATGACTTCGCAGGATCCCGCTGTCCGGGAGAAGCGCGACGCCTATCTGGGAAAAATGACCGGCATGTACCGGGACGGCAGCCGCGTGGCCATTCCGGAAACGCCGGAAGAACTGGAACAGGTTCTGACCCGGTGGCTCCGGAAGACGGATGAAACCGCGGCGGGATCCGGGGAGGGTCCGGCATGAAGATCCGACTGAAACATTTCAGCGCCGGCAGCATCCGCTGGCTCGACGTCATCATCTGCACGGTGATTATTCTGGCACCGGTCCTGCAGCAGCACAAAGGCTTCTTTGTCAACGCGGCCTGGTCCGCCCTGATCCTGGGTTTTCCTTTCTGCGCCCTGCGGGTGATGCTTTCCGGCTGGAAAATCGGCCGGAACGTGTTTTTCGGCCTGGTCCTGATCCTGGCCTATATTCTCTGGACCGTGATCGACCACGGATTTTCGGCCGGGGACCTGATGAAATTCGGGATCCTGATGTTTTATTATCTGGCGGTCGTCAAGGAGGATTTCAATTTTCGGTATTTGGTGAACATTTCCGCGGCCATCATCCTGGCCGCCTGCGCCGCCATCGTCATGCAGTATTTCTGTTATTATGTTCTGCATTTCCGGCTGCAGTTCCTGAGCCCCGACACGCTGCTGGACTCCAGCAGCCGATGGATCAAGCGGCTGAGCGTCACGACGGCTACCGCGACGTTTTACCGGCCGTCCGCGTTTTTCCTGGAGCCGTCCCACGTATTTCTGTTTTCCTTCCCGACGACGCTGTACATGCTGTTCAGCCCGCGTTCCACGCGGACGATGCACCGGCTGGGCTTCGTGATGATCGGCGGCATCCTGGCGTCCACTTCGGGCATGGGGATCGCGTTTTCCCTGGCCTGCATCCTGGCGTATTTCGTGATGTATAAAAATCCGGTCTACGGAGAAGGCAGCCTGAAGAATTTCCTGTCGCTCCGCAAGATCCTGATCCCCCTGATGCTCCTGGTGCTTCTCGTCATCCTGTACGAGTATTCCGACATCGTGCACAAGAGCCTGGTCCGGGTGATCTCGGAGAGCGAGACCGGATACAACGCCGTGGCCGGCCGGACGTCGGCGGGGACAGAACTGATCCAGGGGCTGGACTGGCAGCAGTTCCTGCTCGGCGTTACGGATGCGATGGGGGAACTGGGCGCTGCCCTGTCGGCCTTTCAGGCCACGCTGTATAAATACGGCATCGTCGGTATCGCGATTTCCTATTTGTACTACCTGTACTGCTTTGCCTGCACCCGGAGGGACAGCCGTTATCTGTGCCTGATCCTTCTGGTCATTTCCTTCGTCTGCGCGCACACGCACAACCTGTTCTTTATGCTCTCCTTCTCGGCTTTCATTTTCGAAGGCATAAAAGAGAACGCCTGCGCGGCCGCTCCGGTCCGGGATCTTCTTCCGGCAGTCCGCCCCGGACGGACGGCTGCCGCAGTTGAAAACTGAAGCCCTCCGGCGGCGGCAGGCATTGCGTTTGCCGGGCGTTCGGTGTAAAATAATAGGGATTGTTTCCCGATCAATAAATCACAGATAAAAGGCGGAACACACATGTTTAACGGAAAATCAGTTTTGGTAACGGGCGGGACCGGTTCCTTCGGCCATGCGTTCATCGAGCGCATGCTGACACAGTATAATCCGAAGCGGGTGATCATTTATTCCCGGGATGAATTCAAGCAGTTCCTGATGCAGAACGAAATGAATGCGAAATACGGCGAAAAGGCCAGGGCGCTGCGGTTCTTCATCGGCGACGTCCGGGACGGGGAAAGATTGAAACGAGCCTGCGAAGGTGTGGATTATATCGTGCACGCCGCCGCCCTGAAGCAGGTGCCGGCCTGCGAGTACAACCCGCTGGAGGCGATCAAGACCAACATCGACGGCGCGTCCAATGTGATCAACGCGGCGCTGGACTGCGGCGTGACCCGCATAGTTGCGCTGTCCACGGACAAGGCCGTCAATCCGATCAACCTGTACGGCGGGACCAAGCTGGTCTCCGACAAACTGTTCATCGCCGCTAATTCCTACGCGGGGTCGCGGAACGTCCGCTTCTCCGTCGTGCGCTACGGCAACGTGGCCGGCAGCCGCGGCTCGGTGATCCCGTTCTTCCAGAACCTGATCGACCAGGGCGTACGGAAACTGCCCATCACGGACCTGCGCATGACCCGTTTCTGGATCAGCCTGGATCAGGGCGTCGACCTGGTCGTGAAAGCGCTGGAGGAAGCCCGGGGCGGCGAGACCTTCATCTCCAAGATCCCTTCCTTCAAGATCACCGACCTGGCCGAGGCGATGCTGCCGGGCTGCGAGATCGATGAGATCGGGATCCGCGAGGGCGAAAAGCTGCACGAGATCATGATCACGTCGGATGACTCCATGACCACGTACGAATACGAAAAACACTTCATCATCTATCCGCACTACACCTGGTGGGGCCGGGAGAAAGTCATCCCCGGCGGAACTTTGGTGGAACAGGGCTTCGAATACAGCTCGGGCAAGAACAAACAGTGGCTGAGCGTGGAAGACCTCCGGGAGCGGATCGCCCAAATGGAATTGCACTGAATGAGCGGGAGGTACGGACCCATGAAGATGAACATCCCTTACAGCAGACAGTGGATCGAAGAAGACGACATCCAGGCCGTCGTGGAGACGCTGCGGTCGGATTTCCTGACCACCGGCCCCAAAGTGGCGGAATTTGAGAAAAACCTGGCTGAATACGTCGGCGCGAAATATGCCGTGGCGGTCTCCAACGGGACCGCGGCCCTGCACGTGGCCTGCCTGGCGGCGGGCATCGGCGAAGGCGACGAGGTCATCACGACGCCTCTGACGTTTGCGGCTTCCTCCAACTGCGTGCTGTACTGCGGCGGCCGGACGGTGTTCGCGGACATCGATCCCCGGACGTACGACATCGATCCGGAGGACGTGCGCCGAAAGATCACGGAAAAAACCAAGGCGATCATCCCGGTCCATCTGTCCGGTCAGCCCTGCGATCTGGACGCCATCCATAAGATCGCGGAAGAGTACGGCCTGCTGGTGATCGAGGACGCGGCCCACGCCATCGGCGCGGAATATAAAGGACAGAAAATCGGCGGCCTCTCCGACATGACGGAGTTCAGCTTCCATCCGGTCAAGCACGTCACTACCGGCGAAGGCGGCGCGGTCACCACCAACAGCGAGGAGCTGTATCAGCGCCTGATGCTTTTCCGGACCCACGGGATCACCCGGAATCCGGACCTGATGACGGAAAACCAGGGCGGCTGGTACTACCAGCAGCTGGACCTGGGCTACAATTACCGCATCACGGACTTCCAGTGCGCGCTGGGGATCAGCCAGCTGAAGAAGGTGGACCGCTCCGTCGCCAGACGGCGCGAGATCGCGGCCCGCTACGACGAGGCGTTTAAGGACGTCCCCGGCCTGATCATCCCGTACCAGGCGCCGGACGGCAAAAACAGCTATCACCTGTACATCCTGCAGTTTACGGACGTGGACCGCAAGGCGGCGTATGACCGGCTCCAGGCAGCCGGGATCCACGTCAACGTGCATTATATCCCCACCTACACTTTCCCGTATTACCGGACCCACGGCTATGCGGATACCTGCTGCCCGAACGCGGAAGCGGTCTACCGGAACATCCTCAGCATCCCGATGTACTACGGCCTGACCGACGAGCAGGTGGAGTATGTGATCGAAAACGTGAAAGAGGCGGCCGCCGGCCGATAAAGCCGGCGCGTGCCGAAAGGAGAAGCGTCCATGAACATACTGGCTCTGATCCCGGCCCGGGGAGGAAGCAAGCGGATCCCGCGGAAAAACGTCAAGGAATTCTGCGGGAAGCCCATCATCTGCTATTCCATCGAGGCAGCGCTGGCTTCCGGCATATTCAGCGAGGTCATGGTCTCGACGGACGACGAAGAGATCGCGGCGGTGGCGAAAGCCGCCGGGGCATCGGTGCCGTTTCTGCGGAGCGCAGCCACCGCGAACGACCATGCCACGATCAGCGACGTGATCCGGGAAGTCCTGGAGACGTACCGGGCACAGGGCAGGGAATTCGATGCCT
Source organism: Lachnospiraceae bacterium (assembly GCA_017430085.1). Lineage (GTDB taxonomy): Bacteria > Bacillota > Clostridia > Lachnospirales > Lachnospiraceae > UBA6987. The sequence goes on from JAFRNR010000002.1 coordinate 24,269, forward strand.
ATGCCATCATTTATGCCACGGCCCCCATGATCCGGCCGGAGTATCTGCAGTTGAGCTGGGATCTGCTGAAAAACAGCGAAGCAGGCTTTCTGCTGCCGGTCGTGCGGTATTCGTATCCGCCCCAGCGCAGTTATCACGTGAGGGACGGCCTGCTGGAATGGAATGATCCCACGGCGGCCCGGATGCGCTCCCAGGATCTGGAACCGTGGTATCATGACTGCGGGATGTTCTCTTTCGCCAAAGTGGAGGCCTTTTATCATACCAGACCGGAAGAACGGAGAAAGATCCCGCTGCTCCTGGATGAAAGCGTCATGCAGGATATCGACACGGAAGAAGACTGGAAACAGGCGGAAGTGAAATACCGCCTGCTGCAGCAGAAGGATAGTCAGGAGAACTGAACGGAAGCATGGATATCAGGGGCAAGAAAATACTGATCATGGGCGGGAACGCCGAAGGCATGGAGACCATCCGCAACGCCAACGACATGGGACTGAAGACCATCGTCGTGGATCCGGATCCGGCCTCGCCCGGCAAAAAGATCGCATGGAAGTCCTACGACGTGAACGCCATCGATCTGGAGGCGCTGCTCGCCATCTGCCGCGAAGAAAAAGTGGACGGCGTCATGGTGGGCCTTTCCGAGCGACTGCTGATGACTTACAGCAGACTGTGCGGAGAACTGGGCCTGCCCCGCTACTGCACGCCGGAGCAGCTTGCCGTCTTCTGCGACAAGATCGCTTTCAAGAACAAATGTCGGGAATACGGGATCCCGGTCGTCCGCGATTACACGCCGGAAGATGAGATCCCTTATCCGGTCCTGGTCAAACCGGCGGACAGCAGCGGTTCCAAAGGAATCTCCGTCTGCCGGAACCGGGAGGAACTGCTGGCAGCTGTGGAGCGGGCCCGGTCCTATTCCCACACGGACCGGTATCTGATCGAGGATTTCCTGGAGGGAGACCAGCTTTCCGTCAATTATACGGTCGTGGAAGGCACCCCGTATCTGTCGCTGATCAGCGACCGGTACGTGGTCGAACCGGTCAAAGGCCTGGGAACGATCGCAGCCGGTGTTGTCTATCCCAGCAAGTATGCGGAGCAGTATGTGGCGGAGATCCATCCCAAAGTGTGCCGCATGCTGAAGGACCTGAAGGTTGAGAATGCCCCGTTCAATATCCAGGCATTCGTGGATGACGGGGTGATCCGGTTCTACGATCCGGCGATCCGGGTCAGCGGAGGCCGCGTCTACCTGCTGACCGAAAGAATGACGGGTCTGAATATTCAGAAATCCTTGCTGTACTATGCCGTGACCGGGAAAATGTTTGCGCCCGGCGAAACGGTTCAGCTGAAGGAAGACGACTGGAAACTGGAAGGCAAATATTCCGTGTTTCCCAACCCGATGGTCCGGACGGGGACCATCGCGCGGATAGAAGTCAGCGAATCGCTGAAGGATATCCCGGAACTCCTTGCGTATTTCCTGCTGAAGAAAGAAGGGGACAAGGTGACGCTGGCCGGGACCGGGCAGCAGATGGCCGTCCGGCTTTCTTTCCTCGGGGATACGCTGGATGCCGTGATCGACGCGTATCGGAAAGCGTATGACTGCATCCACATCACGGATGAGCAGGGAGAAAACATGATGCTTCCGGCCTTCGATTTCCGGACCCATTATCCGGAACAGACCGGCCGGTGACAGGAGAAAAGATATGAGATTTCAGGAATGCATGGAGCAGGGCCGCACCTATATCATCGCGGAAATGTCCGCCAACCACGGGGGCAGTTTTGAGCGCGCGCTCGATATTATCCGCGCGGCCAAGGAAGTCGGCGCAGACTGTCTGAAGATCCAGACATTCACCCCGGACACCCTGACGCTGGACTGTGACAACGAATTTTTCCCGCCCGCCGCGACGGGGCTGTGGAAAGGCCTGCGCTCTTATGAACTGTACCAGCAGGCGTTCACGCCCTGGGAATGGCAGGCGGATCTGAAGGCGGAATGCGACCGGCTGGGCCTGGATTTTCTGTCTTCCGTTTTCGATCCGACTTCCGTGGATTTCCTGGAAGGGATCGGCGTGGAATTTTATAAGATCGCTTCCCCGGAACTGCTGGACATCCCGCTGCTGGAGAAAACGGCCGCGACCGGGAAGCCGATGATCATGTCCTGCGGGATCGCCACGCAGGAGGAGATCTGGGACGCGGTCAACGCCTGCCGCGCGCAGGGAAACGATCAGATCTATCTGCTGAAGTGCACCTCCGAGTATCCGACGCATTTCGAGCAGATGAACCTGTCCCTGATCCCGGCCATGAAGGAGGAATTCGGCTGCCCCATCGGGCTTTCGGACCATTCCATGGACCATCTGGCGGCGGTGGTTGGCGTCTCGCTGGGTGCCTGCATCGTGGAGAAGCATTTCTGCATCACGCGGGAAGTCAAGACGCCGGACTCCACGTTCTCCATGAATTATGAGGAATTCAAGGCGATGGTGGAAGCCATCCGCGACGTGGAAAAGATCCTGGGCCGGGCCGTGTTCCCGCAGACGCCCGCGGAAGCGCGCAAGCCCCGGCAGGGCCGCTCGCTGTTCTCCTGCGCGGAGATCAGAAAGGGCGAGGTCTTCACGGCCGAGAACGTGCGGAGCATCCGCCCCGGGATCGGTCTGAAGCCGAAGTATTACCATGATTTGATCGGCCGGAAGGCCCTGCGGGACATCCCGAGGGGATATCCGCTGGAAATGAGTGATCTGGATGGGGAGAAAGCGTAAAATCTTTGACGCTGCCATCGTGGCGGACGGCAACCGCTCCATCGGCCTGGGACATATCATGCGGTCTTTGGCCGTGGCGGAAGCGCTGAAAGACCTGGGATACCGGGTCTGTTTCCTCGTTTCGGATGCCGATTCGGAAGCCGTCGTGCGGAGCCTGGGATCTGACTGTTTCCGCCTGGATACGGATTACCGCCGTCTCGCGGATCAGGCGGAGAAGATCAAAGCGTGCCTGGAGAAGATCGGGGCGCGCTTTGTATTTTTTGACAGCTATTTCGCGGACAACGCCCTGTTCGAAGCGGTGTCGGAGATCTGTCCCGTGGGATGCTTCGGCTACGGGAAGAAGTATTTCAGCGGGATGCGTGTCATCGTGCCGTACGGCGTGAGCAGCGACTGGGACTGGTACGCGGAAAACTTCGATCCGCAGGTGACGGAGGTGCTGGCCGGAGCCGCCTATGCCCCGCTGAAAAGGCCGTTCTGGGATGTCCCCGCGCGGGAGGAAGGCCGGGAAGTCCGCCGGATCCTGCTGACCAGCGGGGGGACGGACCCGCTCGGCGTGACGGAGATCTTGGCCGGAGAGATTTTGGCGCGGTTCCCGGACACAGTACTGGATATCGTGGTGGGCCGCTATTTCGAGACGGACCGGCTGAAGACCCGGTTCGGTTCCTGTGAGGCCGTTCGCTTTCACGAGAGGCTGGACGACCTGTCCGGCCTGATGCGGGAGACCGATCTGGCCGTTTCCGCCGCAGGGATGACGCTGTACGAACTGATGGCCTGCTCGGTTCCCGTCATTGCTTACGCGCTGGCGGACAACCAGCTGAACAATGTCAGACTGGAGCCCGCCATCGTCTGGTGCGGGGATATCCGCAGCGGACAGGGGCTGAACGGGGAGACAGTTTCCGGCATCCTCGCGCATCTGGAGGATCTGATGCGGGACGCCGCGGCGCGCGGCCGGCTGCAGAAAGCAGGCCATGCCTTCTGTGACGGAAAAGGCGCTGTAAGGATCGCAGGCGCGATCGGCAGGATCATTTCTCCGCTGTCCGAATAAAACCGGACAGCGTTTTTTATTGCCGGAAAAGCAAAAATAACGTGAAAAACCCGCAAAAAAAGACTTGCGGTTTTTTGTGCACAGTCGTATAATCGTGTTGCTATAGTCTTTATAGCCAAATAACTATAACGATGAGGCGTTCCATGGGACTGACCACTGAACTGGCTGCCGATCTGGCAGGCATTACCCGGATATCGGAGCAGGATAAAGCAGCTTTGCGGCTGCTGATCCTGGATTTTTTTGCGGCGGCTTTTGCCGGTTACCGTGTCAACACGGACTTCAACAGAGCTGTTGAAAAAGTGGTCTTCCCTGCCGGCGGAGAGCAGGAAGCGACGGTGCTCTTTTCTTCCCGGAAATACCCGGCGGGCAAAGCGGCTTTTATGAATGCGGTCTACGGCCACGGCGCCGAACTGGATGACGGCAGCAAAAGAGCCATGGGCCACGGCGGCGTGCATCTGATCCCGGCCGTGTTTGCGTTGGCGGAGAAGACGGGCGCCTCGCAAGATCGCGTCCTGACCGCGCTGGCGGCCGGATATGAAGCGTATATCCGCATTTCGTCCGCGGCGCAGCCGGGGATGGTGGAGCGTGGCTTCCACTCGACGGGCTTCTGCGGAACGCTGGCAAGTGCCGCAGCCTGCGCGGTCCTGCTGGGCCTGGACGCGGACGGCATCGAAAACGCCATCGCCCTGTCCACGACCATGACGGGCGGGCTGCTTTCCTACGGTGAGTCCAGACCGGCCATCAAACCCCTGAACCCCGGAAAAGCGGCGGAAAACGGCCTGTTTGCAGCGCAGCTGGCGGCCGCGGGCGTGAAAGGCCCGGCGGAAGCGCTGGAAGGGCCCAACGGCTGGTTCCATGCGGCAGCGGAGCATATCCATGAATCTATGCTGCGGGGCAGTGACCACCTGCTGCTGCACGACTGTTATTTCAAACTGTATCCGTCCTGCCGCCACACCCACTGCGGCATCGAAGCGGCAGCGGAATTGAGCCGGGAGGCCGGTCCGGATCAGATCGACCGAGTGAACGTGTACATTTATCCCAATGCCATCCGGCTGTCGGGCCAGATCCGGCATCCCGCGGACGCGGACGAGACGAAGTTTTCCATCCATTACACCATGGCCTGCGCGCTGCTGAACGGGACTTATGGCATCAAGGACATGGATCCGCCGGATCTTTCCCCGCGGGTAAGGGACATGATCAGCCGTATCGAACTGATCCCGGATCCTTCCATGGAGAACCGGGAACAGGGCGTGCGTGGCGCGCGGGTGGAACTGCTGCTGAAGGACGGCACGGTCCGGGAGAAAACGGTTCTGGTCCCCAAGGGCGACCCGGAAAAGCCCGTGTCCGAGGCGGACATCCTGGAAAAGCTGAGCGTCTGCGCGGAGGACCGCCCGGCGGAGGAACTGGCCGCCCTGGCGCGGAACATCAAGGAAATCGGCGGGAATAAACCTTTTGTCTTCCCGTTGAGATAGTACTGCAAAGTACATAATAAGAAAGGAGCACTTATGCCTTCTGCACTTACTTATCTGGCGATCATGCTGGCCGTGATCATCATCTGGTTTCTGCTGCTGAAGCGGCCCGTTTATGAAGCCGTTCTCATCAGCTTCCTGCTGCTGCTGACCATTACGGGCAAGTGGGGCAGTGTGGGCAAGTATATCGACACCGGTCTGAAGACTTCCCTGCTGTACTCCATGACTGCGTTTGTGGCCATGTCGGTGCTGCTGACCAAGACCAAGGTCATCGACAGCGCCATTGCCATCATCCTGGCCCTGCTGGGACGGCTCACCGGCGGTGCCGGCTACGTATCCGTCGTAGCCAGCTCGTTCATGGGCGCGCTGTCCGGCTCCGGTCCCGGCAACGTTATGGCGACAGGTTCCATCACGATCCCGGCCATGAAGCGTTCCGGCTTCCCGGCCGAACTGGCGGCGAACATTGAAAGCAATGCCAGCTACCTCGGCAACATGATCCCGCCTTCCGGCAACATCACGGCGGCCCTGGGCGCCCTGACCGGCATGGCGGCGTACGGCGCGGATTTCATCTCCCAGAGCGAATTCTGGATCGTCATGTGGGGCTGCTCCCTGTGGTTCATCCTGCAGCGCATCCTGACCGTGTTCGCGTTCTGCAAGGTCTATAAAGTCAAGCCGATGGCCAAGGAAGAGATCCCGAACCTGAAGGAAGTCTTCAAGAAGGGCTGGCAGGGCCTGCTGCTGCCCATCATCATCCTGCTGCCGTTCGTGCTGGACTACTTCTTCAAGAGCACGTTCTTTACCGCCCGTCTGGGCAAGACCGGCGCGAGCAACATGTCCAGCAGCCTGCTGATCTTCATCGGCGGTCTGGCTTCCCTGTACGGCGTGCTGATCTGCAAGGACAGAAAGCTGGTCAAGCCGGGCAACATCGCGAAGATGTTCGCGGACAGCGTGAAGACGATCGCCCCCGCCATCGGCGTCTGCGTGTTCGGTTACATGATCGGCGCGCTGTTCACCGATATGGGTGTGACGGACGAGATGCTGGTCTTCATGCAGGGCCTGAACGTCGGCAAGTTCGGCCTGATCATCATTATCTGCCTGGTCACCTGCTTCCTGGGCATGGTGATCCCCGGCTCTTCGCTGGTCGTTATCTTCGGCCCGGTGTTCATCACCCTGCTGGTGGCCGTGGGCGTCAACCCGGTGCTGGCGGCGGCCATGCTGCCCTGCATCTGCGGCGTTATGTGCGGCATTACCCCGCCTCTGGGCCTGGGCATGTACGCCGGCATGAGCCTGGCGGGCTCCGAGTTCGGCAAGACTTTTAAGAACAACCTCTGGTGGGTGGCGCTCCAGTTCACTATGGAAGTCATCGTGCTGATGGGCTGGCTGCCCATCCTGGGACTGTAAGGAGGCAAAGACATGAAAAACACTCTGAAAAAGATCGCCGGCGTCTGCAAATTGATCTTCGGCTACGGCATTATGATCGTGCTGTTCCTGGGCGGCCTCACCTTCTTCGGCTATGTGGCTGCGCTGATCATCGGCGGCGAGACCGCGACGAATATGTGCACGTTTATTTACAAGCAGTTCATCCCCATCCTGATCTATGCTTCGACGATCCTGATCCTGTTCGGCCTGCTCTGCATGTACCTCTCTGGTGAGAAGGCCCTGGTTCCGGACAGCAGCATGAAGAAGCATGAAGGAGAAATGTGACCGGCATGAATCGTTCGAAGGCGTTTATTGATCAGATCGAAGCGCTGAGTACGAAACCGATGCCGGAAGCGGTAACGGCCCGGATACGCAGGTCCCTGCTGGATTATCTGGCGGTGACCTGCGCCGGAGCCGCTTTTCAGAAAGAAAAACTGGACCGGTACCTGGCGTTTGCCCGGCCGGAATCCGGTGATTATACGGCCGTCGGGATGGACCGGCGGCTGGTTCTTAAGGAAGCGGTCGTTCTGAACGGGCTCAACGCGCACGCGCTGGACTATGACGACGGGACCAACTCCGGGATCATCCATCTGGGCTCGCCGGTCTTTTCCCTGCTGCTGCCGCTGGCGGAGCGCTTTGACGTGAGTCTGGAGAAGCTGCTGCAGGCGGCGGTGCTGGGCTATGAGACCTCCTACACCCTGGCGGTCTCCATCCAGCCGGCGCACAAGCTGATGGGGTATCACGCGACCGGCACCTGCGGCGTGATCGGCGCGGCGGTGGCGGCGTCCTTCATGCTGGACTTCACGCCGGAAGAGCGCTTTCAGGCCTTCGCGGCGGCCAGCGTGGCGGCCAGCGGGATGCTGAAGGTGCTGGACGACGGGTCGGAGCTGAAGCCGTATAACGCGGCGAAATCCGCGCTGCTGGCGCTGACCGCGCTGGACATGGCCAAAGCCGGCTTTACCGGCCACGAAGACCCGCTGGGCGGCCGCGGCTTCCTGAAAATGATGACCGGCCGGGACGACGTCGAACTGAAGGATGTCCTCCTGAACGGCACGTACGCAGTCCAGAAATCCTACACCAAGCCGTACGCGTCCTGCCGCTATACCCATCCCGCCGTGGAAGTGGCGATCGGTTTCCATAACGAAGGGATCCGGCCCGAAGACGTGGAAGAGATCCTGGTCAGGACCTATTCCCTGGCGGTCCCGGGCCATGAGCATACGGAGATCGCGGGGAGTTATTCCGCGAAGATGAGCATCCCGTACAGCGTCGCGGCCGGGCTGATGTTCGGCCGGGCGGACCTGGCGGAGTTTTCCGAGGACCAGGTGAAGCAGGCGGATATCCTGGCGCTGACCCGGAAAGTGCGCGCGGAGGCGGACGACGCCCTGAGCGCGGTATTCCCGGCGAAGCAGCCGGCGGAAGTGACGCTGAAACAGACGGACGGCAGCAGCCGGACCGTGCGCGTGGATTTCCCGAAAGGGGAGCCCGAAAACCCGCTGACGGAGACGGAATTCCGCAAGCGCTATGACGCGATGATGGCCTACGGGCAGACGGATCCCGCGGAAGCGGACCGGATCTATGCGGAAGCATACCGCCCGGGCATCTCCGTCCGGGAACTGCTCGGAGACTGAAGACCCGCTGACAGGAAGAAATATGCTGAACCGCAAAGCTTATCAGTACATCAGAATACTGGCGCAGGAGGGCTCCTTCTCCCGGGCGGCGGAAAGCCTCGGGATCTCGCAGCCCTCCCTGTCGCAGTATGTCATCAAACTGGAAAAGCAGCTCGGCGCGGCGCTGTTCGACCGGGGCGGGGGCGAAGTGAAACTGACGGAAGCCGGCCGCCTGGTCCTGGATACCGCCGCCCAGATCGAAGAACTGGAGCGGAGCCTGGAGATCCAGCTGGCGGATCTGGCGGAAGATAAGAAAGGGAGCCTGACCGTCGGGACGGCTCCTTTCCGATGCGCCGCGATGATGCCGCAGATCGTGAAGCGCTTCCACCGGAAATACCCGGGCATCAGCGTGATTATCCGGGAAGGGACGACGCGCGAACTGATCGAAGGCCTGGAGCAGGGCGTTTACGACCTGTGCGTCAGCGTGCTGCCGGTGGATGAGGACCTTTTCGCCTGGAAAAAGGTGATGGAAGAGGAGATCCTGCTGGCGGTGCCCGCGGACCAGCCGCTGCCGGCCGTATCGATGCCGGACCGGGCTTATCCGGCCGTCTCCGTTCAGGTGCTGAATGACCTGCCCTTTGTCAGTCTGACGAAGAAACAGGTGATGCAGCAGCTGCGGGACCGGCTGTGCGCCGAATACGGCCTGACCCTCCGGACCGCCGCGACGGTGAAAAGTCTGGAAGCCCAGCTGGCCATGGTGCAGGCGGGCGTGGGCGCCGCGCTGCTGCCGGAAGGCATACAGGCCCTGAACAACAAGGACGGCGTGCGGTATTATTCCCTGGCGGAGAAAAAACTGACCCGCGACGTCGCCGTCATCTGGCGGAAGAACCGGCAGCTTTCCCGCCGGGCCCGGGCGTTCATGCAGGTGATCGGCGAAGAGGAAGCGTAAAGGAGCGGAAAGAAACATGAAATTGATTTTAGGGACAATGACGTTCGGCGAATCCGTCTTCGCCCCGGACCCGGAAGCGTTCATCCGGGCGTTTCTGGAGGCCGGGTATGAGGAACTGGATACTGCCTACGTTTACAATAACGGAGAGTCGGAGCGGCTCATCGGCGCGGCGCTGAAGACGCTGGGCCGGGACCGGATGAAGATCGCCACGAAGGTGAATCCCCGGATCACGGGCCGTCTGGACGGGGCCGCGGCCCGCGCGCAGCTGACAGAATCGCTGGAGCGCCTGGGCATCGAGCAGGCCGATACGCTGTACCTGCACTTCCCGGACCCGGCCACCCCGGTGGAAAGCGTGCTGGAAGCCTGCGGCGAACTGCACGCGGCCGGAAAGTTCAGGGAACTGGGCCTGTCCAATTTCCCCGCCTGGATGGTGTCCGAGGTGTGGTATCTGTGCGAAAAGAACGGCTGGCCGCAGCCGGGCGTCTATGAAGGGATCTACAATCCCCTGACCCGCCGCGCGGAGACCGAGCTGAAGGCCTGCCTGGATCATTTCGGGATGCGGTTCTACGCCTATAACCCGCTGGCCGGCGGCCTGCTGACGGGCCGGTACGCCTCGTTTGAGGAAACGCCCGGCGACGGCCGCTTCACCCACCGGCCGAATTATCAGGGCCGGTACTGGAAAAAGTCCTTCTTTGAGGCGGCGGCGGTGATCCGCGCGGCGGCCGAAGCGGAAGGCATCAGCATGATCGAGGCGGTGTACCGCTGGATGCTGAACCACTCCATGCTGCGGGAGGAAGCCGGAGACGGCCTGATCATCGGCGCCTCCAAGCTGAGCCATCTGCAGCAGAACCTGCAGGCGGCTGCGGCCGGCCCGCTGCGCCCGGAGACCGTGCAGGCGTTCGAGGAAGCGTGGCAGATCACAAAGGCGGACGCGCCGGAATACTTCACTTTATTCAAAGGGGCAACGAAATAAATGCTGGACCAGACAAGAGTTTTTGAGATATTGGCGGAGCAGGGCGTGACCTTCTTCACCGGCGTGCCGGATTCCTACTTAAACGGCTTCTGCAATCACGCGCTGGCGCACTGCGGGGACCGGAACGTGATCGCGGCCAACGAAGGGAACGCCGTGGGCATCGCGGCCGGCCATTACCTGGCGAGCGGCGAGATCCCCCTGGTCTACATGCAGAACAGCGGGATGGGCAACACGGTGAACCCGCTGGTCTCGCTGGCGGACCCGCTGGTCTACGGCGTGCCGATGCTGCTCCTGATCGGCTGGCGCGGCCAGGGCGATACGGAGCCCAACCATCCGCAGCACACCCGGCAGGGCGAGATCACGCCCGGCCTGCTGGAACTGATGCACATCCCGTATACGGTCCTGGAGGACGATGAGGCGTATTTCGCGGAAACGATCGCCCGCGCGGCGGAGCATTGCCGCACGAACCGCTGCTCCTACGGCCTGATCGCTCCCAAGGGCGTCATGGCGGCCGCGGACAAGCCCAACAACGTGGACGACACCTACCCGATGAGCCGCGAGGAGGCCATCGAAGTGATCCTGGACTACATGCCCGAAAACACCGTATACGCGGCCACTACCGGCCGCGCGACCCGCGAGCTGTTCTTCCTGCGCGAAAAGCGCGGCGAGACCAAAGCGCGGGATTTCCTGAACGTGGGCTCCATGGGCCACGCATCCTCCGTGGCGCTGGGCATCGCGCTGGAAAAACCGGACCGGCCGGTCGTGGCCCTGGACGGCGACAGCGCAGCCATCATGCACATGGGCGCCCTGACCATGGTCAGCAAGGTCCAGGCACCGAACTTCCTGCACGTCATCCTGAACAACGGTGCGCATGAATCCGTAGGCGGCCAGCCCTCCGCGGGCCATCTGCTGGATTTCACGGCGATCGCGCAGGCATGCGGATATGAGACCGTCGGGAAAGCCGTGGAGACCCGGGAAGAACTGATCGACGCGCTCCGCCGGCTGAAAGACTGCGGCAAGGCGTCGTTCATCGACTGCCGCATCCACAAGGGCCTGGCGCGCAAGCTGCCGCCCATCGTGTTCGACCACCGGGAGGCCGTCGACAGCCTGATGGAAGAACTGAAACACTGATAACAACGCGCGGCCGCTGTCCGCAGCGGCCCGGACGACCGGAATACAAATCAGAACAGAAAGGAATACATCATGAACAGCATGCAGAAGACCCGCGAGTTTTTAAAAACGATCGGCCTCCCCGGCGGGGACGCCTATGACCTGCCCACCTCCGAAAAGCGTTTCGCGGACGGCGGACAGTACCGCTTCGAAGTGCCCGGCATCCAGGGCCCCAAGGTCATGAAGGCCCTGCTGGAGGCCATTGAAGGCTACGGCCTGTACCTGCACCGCGTGACCCAGACCCAGGGCATCATGCGCCTGACGGACCAGGAGATCGGCAAGATGGTGGAACTGGCCCACGAATATCAGACGGACCTGATCCTGGCCATCGGCCCGCGCGCCACTACGGACACCTCCGCCTCCGTGCATACCGAGGAAGGCGTGCGCATGGGCTACCGCCTGCGCGGCCAGGAGCAGATCGTGCGCGCCGTGGAAGACGTCAAGCGCGCCGCCCGCCTGGGCTGCCGCGGCTTCCTGGTCTACGACGAGGGCTGCCTGTGGGTGCTGAGCGAGATGCGCAAAGCCGGCGAGATCCCGGAGGACTGCCATTTCAAGCTGTCCGCCCACATGGGCCACGGCAATCCCGCGTCCGCAAAGCTGATGGAAAGCATCGGCGCGGACTCCATCAACCCGGTGCGCGACATCCAGCTGCAGATGCTGGCGGCCATGCGCCAGGCGATCGACTGCCCGATCGACATCCACACCGAGAACCCTAAATCCACCGGCGGCTTCATCCGCCATTACGAAGTGCCGGAGATGGTCCGCATCGCCGCCCCGATCTACTTAAAGACCGGCGGCTCCGTAGCGGCCACCCACAGCTGGGACTCCACGGAAGACGACGCCCGCAAGCGCGCCAAACAGTGCAGCCTGGTCAAGCGCATGCTGGACGAATACTATCCCGAGGCCGTCTGGTCGCCCCGCGGCAGCCTGAAAATGTAACGGCCGGCCTCCCGACAGCCCTCCGAAAAAACTGTACCGCCCGGAACTGATTTCCGGGCTGAAAGGAACCCTGATGAGACATCACATGTACAATCCGGATTTCAAATTCGTTGTGGAACCGGAACATTTCAATAAATATACGGACCGCGAGCTGCTCCAGTACTGCCTGGGCGCCGCCATGTACATGCCCGGCTTCAAGGACTTCACCTCCAAGATCCTGGAGAATGCCATGCCCGGCCTGACCACCATGGTCCTGTGCTTTGAGGACGCCTGCCCGGAGGACAAGCTTCCGGAAGCGATGGAAAACGTGCACCGCCTGCTGGCGACCGTCACCGAAGCCGTGGACAACGGCACGCTGGACGCTGACAAGGTCCCCCTGATCTTCGTCCGCATCCGCAACCTGGACCAGTTCAAAGCCTTCGGCGAAAAACTGACGAAGCAGGAAGTCCGCTCCCTGTGCGGCGTCAACTTCCCGAAATTCAACGCGGAGAACGGCTACGAATACTACGCCTACCTGAAAGACCTGAACGAGCGCTTCGGCGAGATCCTCTACGGCATGCCCATCATCGAGGACCCGGAGGTGGCCTATAAAGAGAGCCGCATCCCGCAGCTGATGGGGATCAAGAAGATCCTGGACAAGTACAAAAACCTGGTGCTGCAGGTCCGCGTCGGCGGCACGGATTTCTCCTCCGTGTTCGGCGTGCGCCGCGGCGTGGATTACAGCCTGTATGACATCATGGTCGTGCGCGAGTGCCTGAGCGACATCGTGAACGTGTTCGGACGGAACAACGATTACGTGATCGCCGGCCCCGTCTGGGAGTATTTCCGGGCGCCCAAGGAGATGATGTTCGAGGAACTGCCGCACCACGGCATTGAGGACTATCTGATGCGGCGCCAGCCCCTCGTGAACGGCGAGATCGACGGTCTGCTCCGGGAAGTGATCCTGGACAAGGCCAACGGCTTCATCGGCCGCACCGTGATCCATCCCACGCACGTCAAATTCGTGAACGCGCTGATGGCGGTGACGCGGGAAGAGTACGACGACGCCTGCCTGATCCTGGGCACGAACGGCGGCGTGGTGAAGGGCTCCGGCGGCAACAAGATGAACGAGATCCGGCCGCACACCAACTGGGCGAAGAAGGTCCTGAACCGCGCCCGCGCGTTCGGCGTGGTCAAGAACGAGAGCGGCTACGTGAAGCTGTTCGCTATCAATGAGTAAGACCGAGGTGTCACTGTGATCAAACTTACCACACCCATCAGCGAGGAAGCGGCCCGCAGCCTGAAAGTCGGGGATACCGTGGAGATCAGCGGATATATCCTCTGCGGCCGGGACGCGGTGCTTCCCAAAATACTGAAGATGATCGAAGACGGAACGGCCGCCGACCTGGGCGTCGACCTGCACGGGCAGGTGATCTTCCATACGGCGGTCAGCCCGGCCGGCGTGGGGCCCACGTCGTCCAATAAACTGGAGATCGAGAGCAGCATCGCGCCGCTGTCCGCGGCCGGGATCAAGCTGCATCTGGGCAAGGGCGCCCTGCGGCCGGAGACCGTGGCGGCGCTGGACCGGTACAACGCCTTGTATGCGGTGATCCCGCCGGTGACGGCGCTGCTGGGGAAGAAGACCCTGGAGCAGCGGGTGCTCGCGTTCCCGGAACTGGGGATGGAAGCCCTGCATCTGATCCGGGTGGAAGAGTACCCGGCCATCATCGGCGCGGCCCGGGGAAGGAGCATTTATGAGTAAGTCTTACGAAGAGACCGTCGCCCTGGTGCGCGACTGCCTGGTGAGAGCCGGCAGCACTTTCCGGGAAGACAAGAAGGATGCTTACCGCCGGGCGATCGCCGCGGAGGAGAATCCGCAGGCGAAATGGGTCCTGGAAACGATCCTGGAAAACGCGGAAGCGGCGCAGGAGGCGTGCAGCCCGCTGTGCGACGACTCCGGCATCCCGCATCTGGTGCTGGAAGTCGGGGATGACGACGCGGTCTCCGGCAGAATGCTGGACGCGATCCGGGAAGGCGTGGCGGAAGGTCTGCGGGCGCTGCCGGGCCGGCCCATGGGGATCATGGGCGACGACAGTCACCGCATCGACCAGAGCGGCGGCTTAAGTCCGGATTCCGCGGGCGTGGAGCCGGCGCCGGTCCTGCTGCGGCGCAGCGGGGACGGCGTGACCCGCCTGCACATCCTGATGTTCGGCGGCGGGCCGGCAATCCGGGGGCGGACGTACCGCGTCTTCCATAAGCACAGCACGCAGGTCGTACTGGATGAGATCGTGAACTGGGCCACGGAAATGGTCGCGCAGCTGGGCTGCTCGCCCTGCACGCTGGCGGTCGGGGTCGGCCGCAGCCATTTCGAGGCGGCGTCGATGATGCTGCAGGCACAGGCGGACGGCCGTTATGACGTGCAGTCCGACATGGAGCGGGAGATTACCGACCGCGTCAATGCCGCGGACATCGGCCCGCTGGGCCTGCACGGGAACACCAGCGTGCTGGCCACGTTCATGAAAGTCGGGCCTCAGCGCGCCAGCGGCGTGCGCATCGTCTGCCTGCGGCCGGCCTGCTGCTTCGAGCCGCGCATCGCGACGGTAGAATTATAAAAAACAGCGGCAGCGATCTGACATTTTCTTGCAAAGCCTCCCGGGATATGGTATAATCATTCCATTATTCCGGGAGGTTTTCCGTTTATGGAAGCACAGAATCGGATCGCGGTCGACAGCGAAAAATCCGTGAGTTTAAGGGACGTGTTCTGGGTCATTGTCCGGAACTGGAAAAGGCTGCTGCTGGCAGCGCTGATCGGCGCGCTGCTGCTGGGCGGCTACGGCGGGATCAAAATGCTCGCCAAAAGAAGCGCCGTCGTGAAGCCGGACGAGACCACGGCAACGCCCGTCAGCAAGACGGAAGGCGAGCCGTCCATTACCTCGCAGCCGACGGATCTGTCGGTGGCGGAAGGCACGGCAGCCGGGTTCTCCGTCGCCACCACCGGCGAAGTCTATTCTTATAAATGGCAGTTCAGCAAGGACAGCGGCGTGACCTGGAGCAACGTCAATTCCACCACCTATCCGTCCGCCCTGAAGGCAAAACTCACTTTCCAGACGAAAAAGGAGCAGAGCGGCTACGCCTACCGCTGCATCGTGACCTTTGCCGACGAGCAGCGGACGCTGACTTCGGACAGCGCCGTGCTGACGGTCCTGGCGGCCAGCGCTGTCCAGAAAATCTCCCTCAAGGATGTGTTCGTCAGCGCTCTCAAGAACGCACTGGTCGGTTTCCTGATCGGCCTGGTCTTCATGGCGTTTGCGGAAATGCTGATCTTTATTATCAACGGGTATTACGTGAACATGCCCGCCCTGGAGGAACGGTACGGCGTGCAGGGCTTCGGGGTTTACCCGTCCCGGAAATATACCGGCGTGACCCGGAAGATCCTGGATAAAATGACTTACCGGCCGGCCGTGACGCAGCAGGAGTCGGCCAAACTGATCGCTGCCAACATGAACCTGGTACTGCCGGCCGGGGAGACGGCCTACCTGACGGGAACGATCGACGACAAGCGGCTGGAGAGCATCTGCAAGGTGCTGCGGCCGTTCGTGAACGCGGATCTGAAGGTGATCAGCTGCGTCAATCAGTCGGCGGAATCGGTCAGCGCCCTGCAGGCGAAACTGCCGGTGGTCTGCGTGGAACGGATCCTGGTCAGCAAACGGACTTATGTGGATTTCCAGATGAATACGATCGCGCGCTCCGGGGCGGAATGCGCGGGCTTTATTCTGATTGAGTGATCGGAAAACAGGGAATATTCCTGCGGGACGATCCCCAGGGGCGGCCGGTGGTCGCCCTTTTTTGAAAAGGAGAGGGGCATGAAAGGAGAGAAGCGGCGGTTCATCATCTTCTGCGTCCTTTCGTGCCTGTGGATCCTGTTTATCTTCTGGCATTCGCTGCAGACGGCGCAGGCGTCGTCCGCGGAAAGCGGGCGGATCCTGGCATTCGTGCGGAAATTCCTTCCGTTCATGACCCATACGCTGCTGCGGAAACTGGGGCATATGGCGGAATTTACCGTACTGGGCGGACTGCTGGCGCTGACGCTGCGGGCGGGATGGCTGCCCGGGAAGACGGCGGCGCTGCCTCCGGGGTGGCGTCGGTGGGGGCTGCCGGCCGGGATCGGGCTGCTGACGGCGGTCTGTGATGAGACGATCCAGTTATTCGTGCCGGGCCGCAGCGCAGAGCTGCGGGACGTGCTGATCGATACGGCCGGGGCGCTGCTGGGCGCGGCGCTGGTGCGGCTGGTGACGCGGAGGAAAGACGGACGCGGCGCGGAAAGCGGACGCGGCGAGGCCGGCAGGCCGGCAAAGGAAGACGGCGAGGCCGGCGGGCCGGCAGACATAAAGGAGAACGATCATGCGTAAAGGACAGAACGGCGGCTTCAGTAAAAAGGACCTGGTCAACGCCCTGGTCATCGGGTTTGCCCTGTTCGCCACCTTTTTCGGTGCGGGCAATCTGATCTTCCCGCCGCAGCTGGGCCTGCTGTCCGGGAAAAAGTGGCTGCTGTGCTTTGTCGCCTATCTGCTGGCGGACGCCGGGCTGGCCGTCGGGGCCGTGCTGTCGGCGGTCAAGAAGGGCGGCGGGCTGGAGAACCAGATGAGCCGGCTGGGCAGGATCGCGGCGCGGGTGCTCTGCATCGCGCTGATGCTGATCGTGGGGCCGCTGGTGATCGTGCCGCGGACCGGGGCGACCACGTATGAAATGAGTATCAAGCCGCTGTTCCCCGGGCTCAGCCCGTGGATCTTCTCGGTGCTGTTTTTCGGAGTGGTGGCGCTGCTGACCATCAAGCCGGCCGCGGTCGTGGACATCATCGGGAAATTCCTGACGCCGGTGCTGCTGGTGACGTTGCTGGTGCTGTGCGTCAAGGGCATCGTGTCGCCGCTGGGAACGCCGGCGGAGAGCGTGATGGGCGGCATGGAGATCCGGAACGGCCTGATCTCCGGGTACCAGACCATGGACGCGCTGGTCTCGCTGTCGCTGGCGGTCATCGTAGTCAAAAGCGTGAAAGACAAGGGGTATCATGAGCGGAAGAAACAGGCGGGGATGATCTCGGTCGCGTGCCTGGTGGCGTTCATCGGGCTGCTGCTCGTGTACGCAGGGCTCAATTACCTGGGCGCCACGGTGTCCGGACAGGGTCTGGAAGGGCTGAGCGGGACGGAGCTGATGGTGGAGATCACCAGACGGCTGCTGGCGCAGGCGGGGACGATCCTGCTGGGCGTCATCGTGCTGCTGGCCTGCCTGACCACGGCCATCGGTACGACAAGCGCGGCGGCGGATTATTTCAGCGGCGTGCTGAAGAACAAAGTGCCTTACAGTACGCTGGTGCTGATCATCTGCGGCTGCGGCGTGCTGCTGAGCAATCTGGGCACGACGCAGATCATCGCGCTGGCGGAGCCGGTGCTGTCGCTGCTCTATCCGGTCTTCCTGACGCAGGTCTTCCTGAATTTCTTTACCGATAAGATCCGGAACAAATGGGTGTTCCGGGGGGCTGCGATCGGCGCTTTGCTGTTCGCGGCGGCCGATCTGCTCTACAGCAGTTTCGGCGTGGCGGGGCTGTCGTTTGTGGACGCGGTCCCGCTGGCAAGCCTGGGGCTCGGATGGGTGCTGCCGGCAGCAGCCGGTGGGATCATCGGCGCGTTTATCAAAACGGAAAGATGACAAAAGAACCGTCCCTTTGTCACCGGGACGGGAGGAGGTTATATGCTGAGCGTGCGGAAAAAGCCGGATCCGATGGATCCTTCGGGGTTCGTGCTGCTGGCGGACCATGTGCCGGGGGTGGTGCAGGAGATCCGGTATTATACGTCGTACAATTTCATCGGCGACCGGATCGACGGCTATGAGGAGCCGTGCGCGATCATCACCCGGGAGGCGGCGTGGGCGCTGAGCGAAGTGGCGAACGAACTGAACGTGCAGGGATACCGCCTGAAGATCTTCGACGCGTACCGGCCCGTGAAGGCGGTGAAGCATTTTGTGCTGTGGGGCATCGAGGACCTGGACCTGCGCATGAAACCGTTCTTTTATCCGGATCTGGAGAAGCAGGAGCTGTTTGCAAAAGGCTATATCGCGAAGCTGTCCAGCCACAGCCGGGGCAGCGCCGTGGACCTGACGCTGCTGGACATGAAGACCGGCAGGGAGGTGGACATGGGGAGCCCCTTCGACCTGTTCGATCCGGTCTCGCACCCGGATTATACCGGCATCACGCAGGAGCAGTACGACAACCGCATGGTGCTGCGCCGCGCGATGTTGCGCCACGGCTTTCAGCCCATCGACTGCGAGTGGTGGCATTTCTGTCTGAAGGACGAGCCGTACCCGGAGACGTATTTTGAGTTTCCGGTATCGGCGGCGTATTTGAAGAAATGACAGGAGAAACGGGGACGGTTCATTCTGCCCCGTTTTTTGAAAAAAGTCGGCGGAAAATGTTGCAGGGGCCGATGTTTCATCGGCCCGGAATACCAAAATCTGACAAAGGAACCGTCCCTCTGTCAGAAAAAATGACAAAAAAATAACGAACCGGGCCGAACGGGGACTGTCCCCCCATGGCCCTGTTTTTATGTGAGGCGGGGCGGGAAGGGGAGGCGGCGGATGGCGCCCTGGGCGCAGATGCCGGTGAAAAGGCCGGTCAGGATGGCGGAGATGATGAGGATGGGGACGTAGGCGAAGATGGCGTCCTGGCCGATGAGGAAGCGGGCGGCGAGGATCTGGCCGGTGTTGTGGGCCAGCGCGCCGAGGATGCCGGCAACCCAGATTTGGCGGTTCGTCACGATCCGCCGGACCGGCCACATGACCAGGAAGGCCAGCAGGCCGCCGCACAGTGAAAACAGCAGCGACACGGCCTGGCCGCCGAAGAGGGAGGCCAGCAGCACGCGGGTGAGCAGGACCGCGGCCGCGTCGGCCGGGCCCAGGCGGAAGAGGGCGAAGAGGATCACGATATTGGAGAGGCCGAGCTTGACGCCCGGGATCGGGACGAGCGGGGGCAGCTGGGCTTCCAGGAACCAGATGCCCAGGCCCAGCGCGGTCAGCATCGCGTCCGTAGTCAGGCGGAGCGGGAGGGAGATCTGCTTTTTCGGGGCTTTATCGGCACTCACGGCGCGGCCTCCTTCCATTGGATCATCAGGCGGTGCGGCAGGCAGACGATGGGGGTCAGTTCCCGGGACAGCCAGCCGTGTTCCACGCAGATGCGGTCCGGGCAGTTGGCTTCGGTCACGCGGATGCGCCCGGGCTCCACGCGGATAAGGTTGCGGTTCCCGTCGGCGTCCTCCCAGGTGAATTCGTAGGCCTCCTTCACGGTGTCCAGGTCGATCTCGCGGATGACTTCCCCGTCATGGATGATCTGCACCGTACTGCTGCTTGCGCTGCGCCGGCCGAGGATCCACCAAAAGACCGCCGCCGCGATCAGCAGCGCCGCAAACAGGATGATCCAGGTCCGGGTCTTGAGCATGCTTGCTTTTCCCTCTAATTGCGCTTCCACACCGTCAGGGTGTATTTGTCTGGCTGCGAGAGCGTGAACCGCTCCGCCAGCCCCTCGGTCACGATGACCTGTGCGCCGTCCGTGACCAGGATGAGTTCGTAATCGCCGGCCTGCCGCCAGTGCGCCTGCGCCTTTTCCGGGCCCATCACGAACAGGGCTGTGGAGAGGCCGTCGCAGCGCCAGCCGGCGGGGCCGATGACCGTGACCGAGAGCAGGCCGCTCTTCGCGGGATATCCGGTGGCCGGGTCCAGGATGTGCCAGTACACCCGGCCGTCCTCTCCGGTGAAATACCGCTCATACCCGCCGGAGGTCACCACGGCCGCGTCCTTGACGGACACGATGCCCAGATGGTCCTCCCCCTGCGGGTCGCGGATCCCGATCTGCCAGGAACTGCCGTCCGGTTTCGCCCCAATAGTCTGGATGTTCCCGCCCAGGTCCAGCAGCGCGCCGGTCACGCCGGCCTCCTTCAGCCGCGCGGTCAGCACGTCCGCGGTATAGCCCTTGGCCAGGCTGCCCAGGTCCAGCGCCATGCCGTCCGCGACGCGCAGCTCCGCGTCAGACAGTTCGATCTGCCGCCAGTCCGTCAGCGCCAGCAGTTCCCGGATCCGGTCCTCCGCCGGCACCTGATACTCCCCGGTCGTGAAGCCCCATTCTTTCAGCAGCGGGTACAGGGCGATATCCAGCGCCCCGTCAGTCTCCCGCGCAAGATCCAGCGCTTTCCCGACCAGATCCCGCGTGTCCGCGGACGGCGCGATCCGCCCTTCCGCATTCAGCCGCGCGATCTCGCTGTCGGCCTTCGTCACCGAAAACAACCCTTCGATCCGCTCCGTTTCCGCCTTCAGACCCTCCATCACTTCCTGCCCGCACCCGTACGCGCGCAGGCTCATGTACGTGTCCATCGCGAAAAACGAAACGGACCGCTCCGTGCCCTTCCGCCCGGAACAGGCGGAAAGGCACAGAACGATCCCTAAGAGCAGAAAAGATATTTTCCTTACAGGATGCATTTCTGCGGGCAGGCAGCCTGGCAGGCGCCGCAGCCCGTGCAGAGCGTGTAATCGAACACCGCGACGTTGTTCACCACCGTGACGGCGCCGTTCGGGCACTTCCGCTGGCAGAGGCCGCAGCCGATGCAGGCGGCGGTGCATTTCTTCTTCGCCACCACGCCCTTGTCCTTGTTGGAGCAGGCGATCTTCACGACCGCCGCTTCCGGGATCAGGGAGATGATCTTCTGCGGGCAGGTCTTCACGCACTGGCCGCACGCGATGCAGGCCGCCGGATTGACGTGCGCCACGCCGTTGATGAGGCGGATCGCATGCTCGGGGCAGGCCGCCGCGCAGTCGCCGTAGCCCAGGCAGCCGTACTGGCAGGCGCCGTCGCCGCCGTACAGCAGCTTGACGGCCTTGCAGGTCTGGGTGCCCTGGTATACGTCTTTCTTCTCAGTCACATCGCAGTTGCCGCGGCAGTGGACGAAGGCCACGTTCTTGGCCGTTTCCTCAAACGTCGTGCCGCAGGCTTCAGCCAGTTTCTGCGCTACGGCGTTGCCGCCGGCCGTGCACTTGTTGGTCTTTTCTTCGCTGCCGTCCGCCAGCGCGTTGGCGTAGCCGTCGCAGCCGGGGTAGCCGCAGCCGCCGCAGTTGGCGCCGGGCAGGCATTCCCGGATCTTCGCGAACTTCTCATCCACCGGGACGGCCATGAATTTGGAGGCGACCGCCAGCAGCAGTCCGCAGACGAGCGCGATGGCGGAGAGGACCAGAACAGCTGTTACAACAGGATTCATCTTGCGCCTCCTTATCCGAACAGCTTGTCGGCGATGCCGACGAAGCCCATGAAGGTCATACTGGTGAGGGCCGCCGCGATCAGCGTGATGGGCAGGCCTTCAAAGCATTTGGGCGGCTTGGCGCGCTCCAGCGCCTTCCGGACGCCGGAGAAAATGATCAGAGCCAGGCCGAAGCCGACGCCCGCCGTCAGGCCGTCCACCACGGACTCGAGGAAGTTGTAGTTGTTCTCGATGTTCAGCAGGGTGACCGCCAGCACCGCGCAGTTGGTGGTGATCAGCGGCAGATAGACGCCCAGGGCGTCGTACAGCCCCCGCATGTATTTTTTGAGAACGATCTCCACGAACTGCACCAGCGCCGCGATGACCAGGATGAAAATGATGGTGGACAGGTATTCCAGGCCCAGCGGCACCATGACGAAGGTGTAGATCAGCCAGGTCACGGCCGAGGCCAGCGTCATGACGAAGATGACCGCGCCGGACATGCCCAGCGAGGAGTCCAGCTTTTTGGAGACGCCCAGGAACGGGCAGATGCCCAGGAACTGTACCAGGACGTAGTTCTCCGTGAAGATCATGGAGAACGTGATCAGTAAGAGTTTTGCGATTCCGTTCATGCCTTCACCTCCGCAGCGGGTTCATCTTTGGGGAGATCCGTGATGCGGCTCTCGCAGTTGGCCGAGCAGCTGCCGCACTTGCCGTCGCAGCCGATGCGCGGCTCGAATTTCTTGCCCTTTTTGCCCAGGAAATAGATCAGCAGCGCCATCGCGAAGCCGAACATCATGAAGCCGCCGGGCGTCTGGGAAATGATCCCGATCTGGAAGCCCTCGGGGATGATGCGCTGATCGAAGATCGTGCCGTTGCCGAGCAGTTCGCGGACCACGGCGATGCCGACGATCACGATCGTGTAGCCGATGCCCATGCCCAGGCCGTCCAGGAAGCTGTCGCCCACGCTGTGCTTGCTGGCGAACAGTTCCGCGCGCCCCAGCACGATGCAGTTCACGACGATCAGCGGCAGGAACACGCCCAGCGAGCTGTGCAGGTCGGGCAGGTACGCTTCCACGACCATCTGCACCAGCGTCACGAACGTCGCGACGACCACGATGAAGCAGGGGATGCGGACCTTGTCCGGGATGATCTTCCGCAGCAGCGAGATCACGACGTTGGAGCAGACCAGCACGAAGGTCAGCGCCACGCCCATGCCCAGCGCGCCGGACACGGTCACGGAGATCGCGAGCACCGAGCAGCAGCCCAGCAGGAGGATCAGCACGGGATTCTCTTTAAAAATACCGTTGGTAAAGATCTTGAGTTTGTCTTTCATCTTCTGTCACCTCCCTCAGCGAATCTTTCCGAACGCCGCCAGCGCCGCATCCACGCCGGCCTTCACGGCCGTGCTGGAGTAGGTGGCGCCGGAAATGGTGTCCACGGAGGAGGAATCGCCGCTCAGGCCGATGAAGCGGGCGACGTAATCCGCCCGGCCGGCCTTGGAGCCCACGCCCGTCGTTTCGGCGGGCACGTCCACGTTCAGGCCGACGATCTGGCCTTCCGGCGAGATGCCGACGGTGACGGTCACATCGCCGCCGTAGCCTTTATGGGCGGAGCTGATGACGTAGCCCAGCCCGGAATCTTCCTTGTACGCGCCGGTGATGTCCAGCGCAGCCAGGTCGCAGTCCACTTCCGTGAAGGAATTGGCCCCGGGGAGCACTTCCCGCCGGGTGGCGTCCGCCTTGATGCGGGCGTTCTCGTCGATGACGGGGGCCGTTTTGCCGTTGACAAAGCTGAGAAGCGCGGCGGCGACCAGGCAGATGACGGTCAGGACCAGGACGGGCTTGACCATGTCGCGAAATACTGTCGATTTCATGCTGCCGCCTCCTTTTTCTTTTCCTTCTTCGGGAAGATGCCGCCCAGCGGCTTCGTCAGGGTCAGGTCATTGATATACGGTACCAGCACGTTGCCGAACAGGATGGCGAAGGTGACGCCTTCGGGATAGGTCCCGAACACGCGGATCACCGCGGTCAGGAAGCCGATGAACACGCCGAAGATCACTTTGCCGCTGTTGGTGATGGGCGAGGTCACGTAGTCCGTCGCCATGAAGAACGCGCCGCACAGCAGGCCGCCCGCGAAGATCTGCATCACCGGGTTCGCCCCGCCGAACAGGAACGTGAACACCAGGCAGGAGCCGATGTAGCACAGCGGGATGATGGGCTTGATGACCTTGCGGACGATCAGGTAGATCCCGCCGATCAGGATGGCCAGCGCGCAGGTCTCGCCGATGGCGCCGCCGTGTTTGCCCAGGAACAGGGTCAGGAACTGGTCCCAGCCCAGGGCGGAGGGGTTCGCCAGCGGCGTCGCGCTCGTGGTCGCGTCCACGATACCCGAGGAACCCGTGAACGTGGTCATGGACGAGGCGAAGGAGATCATCATCACCAGACGGCCGACCAGCGCCGGGTTCACGAAGTTGCAGCCCAGGCCGCCGAACAGCTGCTTGACCAGGATGATGGCGGCGATGTCGCCCACGATCATCATCCAGATCGGCATGCTCACCGGCACGTTCATGGCCACCAGCATGCCGGTGACCACCGCCGACAGATCCTGCACGGTGACGGGCTGCTTCATCATTTTCTGCCAGCCGTACTCCAGGACCGCGCACGCGGCGGAGGAGATGATGACCAGCAGGATGGCCCTAAAGCCGAACAGGAAGCCGGATGCGATCACGGCGGGCATCATCGCGATGATGACGTCCAGCATGATGTTCTGCGTGGTGCGGCTGCTCCGGATGTGAGGAGATACGCTTACAGTCTGTTTGCTCATTTGGTATCCGCCTCCCTTACGATAATTTTCGCCAGTTTATGGCTTTCCACCAGGTTCCGCTTGGCGGGGCAGACGAAGGCGCAGGATCCGCACTCCATGCAGAGGTTGATCTTCAGCTTCTTCAGACGGTCCACGTCGCGCGCCAGGCAGGCCTGCTCCAGTTCGGTAGGCATCAGCTTGAGCGGGCAGGCGTCCACGCAGCGGCCGCAGTGGATGCAGGCGCTGGGTTCGGGGACCTTCGCGTCCTTTTCGTCGAAGAAGAGGAGGGCGTTGGTGTTCTTCAGCACCGGCTGGTCCATGTCCGGCATGGCGAGGCCCATCATGGGGCCGCCGTACAGGACTTTGCCCGGCTCGCACTTGAGGCCGCCGGCCAGTTCCACGACGTCGCGCACGGAAGTGCCGATGTAGGCGATCACGTTCTTGGGCTCCTTCACGGCGGAACCGTCGATGGTGACGCACTTGGTGGTCAGCGGACGGCCCGTCAGCAGGTACTTGCCCAGGAAGGACAGCGTGGTGGCGTTCAGCACGATGCAGCCCACGTCGAAGGGCAGCTTGCCTTCCGGCACCATGCGGCCGGTGGTGTTGTAGATCAGCACTTTTTCACCGCCCTGCGGGTAGGAGGAGGGCAGTTCGACGACGTCGCAGTTGTCGACGTCATCCGTGTACTTCCGCATCACCTCGATGGCCTTCTTCTTGTTGTTTTCGATGCCGATGATGATGTGCGCCTTGGGATAGAAGCGCTTGAGGGCGCCCAGTCCGGCGTACATCCGGTCCGGATTGTCGATCATGGTGTGGGAGTCCGAGGTGATGTACGGCTCGCACTCGGCGCCGTTGATCAGGATGTAATCCACCTTGTCCGGATCCACCTTCAGTTTCACGCTGGTGGGGAAGCCCGCTCCGCCCAGGCCGACGGCGCCGCTGTCGCGGACCGCCTGGATGAAGGAGTCCATGTCCGTCAGTACGGGGGGCTTCAGGTTCTCGTCGAACTCGTTCAGGCCGTCGGATTCGATCGTCACGGCCATGCAGCTTCCGCCGTTGGACAGCAGCATGGGCTCGACCTTCTTCACGGTGCCTGAAATGGACGCATGCACGGGCGCAGAGACAAATCCTCCCGGTTCGCCGATCAGCTGTCCGATCTTGACGTGGTCCCCCGGTTTGACCACCGGCTTGGCCGGGGCCCCGATATGCATGGACATGGGGATCGTCACGGACTTGACATCAGTCAGGCGCACCGGAAAGAAGCCCTGCGTATTCTTGTGATGCGGCACAGGAATGCTTTGTAAAAATTTGGCAGCCACTTTCTTTCTCCTGTTGAATTGGGTAAAGAGTATAAATAACGAAAGTATTTTAGCATGAAGAAGAGAAAATGCCAACTTTTTTTTCTCATTTTTCTTTATTATTATTTAACTTTTTTGCGCGGGAAGCGGGGAAGAGATGTAGGTTACGGGTGGGTTTTGGGGACGGTTCTCTCCGGGCTGAGTGGGTTTTGGGGACGGTTCTCCCCGGGTTAAAGCGGAATTTCGGGGTGGTTTTTCCTGCCTGCCTGGTGAGATGTATGTCAGGCGGGTTAGGAGAACCGTCCCCGTAACCCGCCTGCGGCGGGCGGATTTGCGGTTGAAATAAGGCTGCGGGGGATGGTATAATGCAGGCAGTTTGGAATTCCTGCAGGGGAGAACGAAATGCCGGAAGGAAAGAAGAAAATATGCGTGCTGGGCGCGACCGGTTCGATCGGGCGGCAGACGCTGGACGTGATAAGGAAGAGCGGCGGGTACGAAGTGACGGGGCTGGCGGCCGGCCGGGACGCAGCGGCCCTGGAGGCGCAGGTGCGCGAATTTGCGCCCCGGCGCGCGTTTTTGTGGGACGAAGCGGCGGCCCGGGACCTGGCGGCGCGCGTGCGCGATATGGCGGCGGCACCGGAGGTTTTGTGCGGGCTTGACGGGCTTCGCGAACTGATCCGGGCCGAGCGGGCGGATATCTATGCCATCTCGATCTCCGGCATGATCGCGCTGCAGCCGGTGCTGTGGGCCATTGAGACCGGGGCGCGGATCGCGCTGTCGAATAAAGAATCCATCGTCACCGCGGGCCACATCATGATCGACGCGGTAAAGCGCTGCGGCGCCGAACTGATCCCCGTAGACAGCGAGCACAGCGCGGTGTTCCAGTGCCTGGAAGGCGAGGACCGCGCGGCCGTGCGGCAGCTGATCATCACGGCATCCGGCGGCCCGTTCCGCGGGTGGAGCCGCGCGCGGCTGGAGGAAGTGCGGCCCGAGCAGGCCCTCAAACATCCCAACTGGTCCATGGGCGCGAAGATCACCGTAGACTCCGCCACGCTGGCCAACAAGGGTCTGGAAGTCATGGAAGCGCACCATCTGTTCGGCATGGACTATGACCGCATCCGCGTCGTCGTCCACCCCCAGAGCGTGATCCACTCTATGGTCGAATTCACCGACGGCGCGGTCAAGGCCCAGCTCGGCGTCCCTGACATGCGCCTCCCCATCGAATACGCCCTCGGCTACCCGCACCGCGGCGCCTTGGTCACGCAGCCCCTGGACGTTTGGCACATGCCCGACCTCCACTTTGAAGAGCCCGACACCGACACTTTCCCGGCCCTCGCCCTCGCCTACGAAGCCGGCCGCACCGGCGGCACCCTCCCCACCGTCTTCAACGCCGCCGACGAACTCGCCGTCGCCCGCTTCCTGCGCGGCGATATCCGCTTCCCCGAGATCGCGGATTTCATCGCCGACGCCATGGCGAAACACCGCGTCATCCCGGACCCGACCCTGGACGACATCCTCGAGACCGAACGCTGGGTGAAACAGTTCGCATAACGTAGGGGCCGTTGTTTCAACGGCCCGGAAATCTGACAGGGGGACGGTTCCTTTGTCAGGTTTTCTGACAATGTAACCGTCCCCCTGTCAGATTATCAACACAGGAGACCATCATGGAACATAAAACCACCGTCTACGTCCGCCACCTCGACGCCCCCTACCAGGAAGGCACGCGCACGAAATTCCGGCCCCTGACCGACGCCATGAAAGCCGAGCTGAAGACCGCCGTCTGGGAGATCTTCGACAAAGCCGGCGGCAGCGCGCTGCTCAAATCCAGCCGCCAGGTCTTCCTCAAACCCAACGGTATTGACGGCCAGCCCTACTGCTACACGCGGCCGGAGCTGGTCGAAACGGTCATCGAATACTGGAAGGCGCACGGCGCGGAGAAGGTCTGGCTGTTCGAAAACTCGACGCAGAGCAACGCCACGCGCCTGGTCTACGCGGTGACCGGCTATGACGCCATTTGCCGCCGCACCGGTGCAAAGCCCGTCTATCTGGACGAGGAGAAGACCGTCCCGTTCGAATTCAAAGGCCGCCCCTCCGCAAAGGACGATCCGGACGGCTATTTCGTCACGACTTTCGACATGCCGCGCTTCATCGTCAAAAACCTGATCGAGGACCGCGACAAAAGCCTCTATATCAGCCTCCCGAAGCTGAAGACCCACTCCATGGCCGGCGTCACGCTGGGCGTCAAGAACCAGTGGGCCTTCCCCGCGCAGCCCTCGCGCGGCTTCGACCACAATTACAACCTGCACCACAAGCTGGCCGACGTCCTGAGCTACGTCCGCCCGGACTTCACGCTGATCGAGGGCGTGGAGGGCACGATCTACGGCCACTACCCCGTTACCGCGCTGGCGGACGAGGCGGTCCTGCCGCTCAAAGTCCTGGTGGCCGGGAAAAATGTGGTGGCGACGGACATCGTCGGCGCCCGCATCTTCGGCCTGGGCCTGGCCGACGTCCCGCATCTGAAGGATGCGGTGGACCGCGGCCTGTCGGAGGGCGTGCGCGGGCTGGAGGACATCAACATCGACGGCGATATTTCGATGTACAACACGAAGCAGCCGACCGACCTGTATGATTACTACCCGCCCGACGTGAAAGTCATGGTCGGCAAAGAACGCTGCTGCAAGCAGGGCTGCATGAACAACCCGCTGACGCTGCTGCAGATCCTGTACGGCGACCACGGCGGCAAAGGCGGCTGGACTCTGATCATCGGCAAGGGCCACGACCCCGCGGAGATCGACGCCCTTTCCGGCCCGGTCCTCATCGCCGGCGACTGCGCGATCCATGAAGTCGCCGACCGCCTCATTGCCCGCCTCGGCAAAAAGAACGTCTTCCTGAGCCACAAATGCAACAGCCTCGCCGAGACCGCCGCGGGCATGTTTTACCTGATGAAAGTGGACCCCATGGAGTTCGCCCCCATCAACCCGCTCAAAGCACTCCGCTGCCTCACGCTCTCCAAACTCCACGGCTCCACGGCGCTTGTGCCCTCGCCGTTCTCGAACCGGTTCAAGACGGTGTAAGGCCGGCCGCCGTAGGGGCCGTTGTTTCAACGGCCCGAGATGACAGGGGGACGGTTCCTTTGTCAGGTTTTTCCTGCAATGCTTTCTGAAGGAGTCTTCAATGGACCTTGAAATATTATACCGCGCCGTCGACCGGGCCGTCTCTTCCCTGGACTTCCCCCGCATCTGGCCGGGCTTCGCCCCGCTGAAATTCGCCCTGTACGACGCCGAAAAATGCTTCTTCAACGGCCGGTATGTCGATAAAACCGACGATTTCTGCGCCAACACCTCGATCAATTACCGCGGCGAGCAGATCGCGATCTGGATGGTGCAGGAGGACCTGCCCCTCCCCGTCCTGACCTCCAAACTCGTTCACGAAATGTTCCACGGCTTCCAGACCCTGCAGGGCTGGACCTGCTGGCCGGACGAGATGGAAGCCCTGCGCCGCTACCGCTATGACGCGGAAAACCTCTGTCTCAAACTGCGCGAAAACGAGCTGCTCCTGGCACTGCTCGACGGCTTTGACGACACCGCCTTCCGCGAACTGACTGCGCTCCGGAAACGCCGCAGCGGGGCGTTCCCGTTCGAGTTTTCCTACGAATGCAAAGTCGAAGAAATCGAAGGAACGGCCAACTACGTCGAATGGCAGGTCCTGCAGCAGCTGGACGAAAACGCGGCCGCCGCCCTGACGGACCGGATGCGGCCGGCGATGACGCGCCCGGAGCGCCTGTTCCCGATCCGCATTTCCTGCTACTTCACCGGTGCCCTGATGATCCACGCCATGCGGCGGGCCGGCGTGTATGATTTCGCCCCCGCCGAACGGCCCGCGCCCCTGCCGCTCGTGCGCTCCGCCGCTGCCTCCGACGGCCTCTTCCCCGGCAAGGACGCCTGTTATCGGCAGGTTTCTGACGCGGTCGCATCCTATCAGGAAGAAACCGCCGCGATCGTCCGCTCCGCGCTGGACAGGAACGACGTCGTCCTGGAAGGCCCCCTCGAACTCGTCACTGTGAACATCTACAACGCGAGATATCATGACGGTTACGTGACTTCGACGTACTTCCTGATGTACAGGGACGGCGCGGAAGAGAAGATGATCCCCGGGAATTTCGTGATCAAAATGCGGGACGGGAAAACGATCGATAATGTGTACCGGTGGGAATAAAACCCCGAAAAACCTGACAAAGGAACCGTCCCCCTGTCAGACCTAAGGAGGAACCTTTATGACCTATGATTTTACCACCATCATCCCGCGCGAGGGCAAGGATGCCCTGGCGGTGGAAGGGCTCGGCTGGGGCTTCGGGCCCCGTGCGCCGAAGGAGGGGTTCGATTTCATTCCGATGTGGGTGGCGGACATGAATTTCCCGACGGCGCCGTCCATCACGCGGAAGATCGTGGAGCGGGCGGAGCATCCGCTGTACGGATATTTTCTGGCGCAGCCGGCGTATTACCAGGCCATTTTCGACTGGCAGAAGCGCCACGGCGTGACCGGCCTGGAGAAGTGGCAGATCGGCTACCACAATGGCGTGCTGGGCGGCGTGGCCTCGCTGATGAAGGCCTTCACCGCGCCCGGCGACAAGGTGCTCATGCACAGCCCCGCGTACATCGGCTTCACCCACGTGCTGGAGGACCTGGGCCGGCGCACGGAGCTCTCGCCCATGAAAAAGGACGCGGACGGCGTCTGGCGCATGGACTTCGAGGACATGGAGCGGCGCCTGGCGGAAGAGCACATCCACTTCGCCATTTTCTGTTCCCCGCACAACCCGACCGGCCGCGTCTGGGAGCGGCGGGAGATCGAGCAGGCGATGGCGCTGTACGCGAAATACGACTGCGTCGTGGCCGCGGATGAGATCTGGTCCGACCTGATCCTGCCGGGCTACAAGCACATCCCCGTGCAGAGCGTCAGCGGGGACGCGCGCCGCCGGACCGTGGCCTTTTATTCGCCCAGCAAGGGCTTCAATCTTTCCGGCCTGTGGAACAGCTACAGCATCGCCTACGACCGGACCCTCCAGGACCGCATGGTGAAAGAAGGCGAAATGACGCACTACAACAGCCTGAACGTGCTGTCCATGCATGCCCTGACGGGCGCTTACAGCGAAGAGGGAGCGGAATGGCTCCGCCAGTTGCTGGAGGTGCTGCAGGGCAACATCGACCTGGTCTGCGATTTCGTACGTGACGAACTGCCCGGCGTGGCCGTGAGCCGCCCGCAGAGCACCTATCTGGTCTTTCTCTGCTGCGATGAGTATGTTTCCCGCACCGGAAGGACCATGGACGAGATCATCGCCGCCGCCTGGGACGTGGGTGTCGGCCTTCAGGACGGCCGCCCCTTCTTCGAACCCTTCGGCCTGCGGCTGAACCTGGCCCTGCCCCGCTCCCGCGTGCAGGAAGCGATGCGGCGGCTGAAGGAATACGTTTTCGTGTGACGGTACAGAAATGGGCCGCCGGGGACGGTTCCGAGTGGCACTGCACGTAGGGAACGTTGTCTCAATGGCCCGGACCGAATGTTTGGGAATCTATTGTAATTGTCTGCTCTTGTCGACCGCCCAAAGGAACTATGGTCCTACATCATGAGGAAAAAAAAGACATGAAGAAAAAAACATCTATATACGGTACTGCATTTCTTGTACTGATAGCACTACTGTTTATACCTGTATGCTATTCGTCTAAAAAGGCAAAAGCAAATAATATAGGGGCTGACCAGGCGTGCGAGGGGGAACGCTATGGTCTGGAACTGGTAAATGGGTATCCCGCCTGTTGTGTTCATTTCGATGACGGGAGGACTGAAGTACATATTTGTGAAAAAAATTTTCCGGACGAGTTTTTCAGAAGTTACATCCAGTTTGTACAGTATGGTGGAGCCAGAGTATATGGGAATATGACTATTCCTTTTGATAAATTGACCGGAATCACAGAACTGCCCATAAGACAACAGGGACATGAATTATATATGACGACCCTAAAAGGCATTGAGTTTCTTCCTGCTTTAGAATCCCTGAACTGTAGCGGCCATGTGCTGACTGAAATCGACTTAAGCCATAATCCCAAATTAAAATTCATTGACTGTGCAGGCAACTATTTGACAAGCATAGATTTTTCGTTAACCCCGCAATTAGAGGAAATTGATTGCTCTGCCAATCAGCTAACTTCCTTGGATTTATCTTCAAATACTAAACTTGTTAAACTGAATGTAAGTAATAACCCTTTGTCTGCTTTGCAAATCGAATCGTGTACAGATTTGAAAACGTTGGATGTGAGCAATACGGAAATAAAAATAATCACCCTTGGGTCAGGAGCCAAGTTGACAGATTATACGGCCGGAAAATATGTTTGGCGGCAGACAGATGGGCATGCGGAATCTGTTGACAGTGTGTATGGACAGGATGAATTGCCTTATTGGACATATGAGTATAACGAGGATTTGACTTTAAGGTATGCAACAGAAGACCGAGGATGGGATGGAAAAACAGGATATGATTATGAAAATGGCCAAGTGGTGCGGGAAACATCGCTTGCAAGCGGTGATGGATCAGGTACAGTAAAAGAATATATACGAGATGAGCAAGGGCGAATCATTCATGCCTCTAATACTCGTACTTATATAGGCGAGGTGCAAGATGTTCTGGAAAAACAGTACAGCTTTGATGATTCTGGAAAGCTGCGTTGGATTAAGTTTGTTTATACGGATATGGATGGGAGTCACGATAATGGAGAGGCAGAACTGAATTGTATTTACCAGAGCCTGAACGGGGGATGGACGGTGGAATACCAATTGAACTGGATTACGTATTCCTCTTTTTTAGATAGCTATCATAACGCGAGTTTTGATCCGGATCCGGAATCCTGGACGAATGGGAGAAGTCGGATTATCAGGGAAAACTTTGACAAAGAAGGACGTCTGCTCAGAAGGGAATGGGATGACGGAGATTATACCGTCTGGGAATATGATAGTGAAGGTTGTATGATCAAAAAGGAACGAGCGAATGGTCGCGCTACAACCTACGAGTATAATGAATTGGGACAGCTTTTGTCGGAAAGCAACGGTTCTAGTGTATACACATATATTTACGGGGCTAAAAACCAGTGCACAGCCGAAAGATGCCTTGGCGAAAAAGGCATTAGCTATGTTGTTTACTTAAGTCGTTCCTATGACAAATACGGACATTTAGTACAATTCATTGGCAACTATAATGGTGGCAGCATAAATGGGGAATACAACTGGGTCTACCTCCCTGTTCCAGGTTCAGAACAGCCGGTTTTGAGTTATAAAGATGAGAAAGAAGCAGGTAACCTTGATGCGCTTTTGGAAGCAGACCCTGCAATATACAATAACGATTTGGCCATTATTGCGGCCAAGCTGTCACTCAAAACTTATGATAACAACAGTGCCAACGACGATAGTGTCCGGGACTGTTTAATATATGACCTTGGTTTCAACAGTGCAAGCCACGCCAAATTTTATTCCAACAACTACGGCGGTTCCCTCGCTTATACGATCGCAGTGAAGGACTGTCCGACAGACGACGCTGATAAAATCCTGGTCATTGTTTGCCGAGGATCCAGAACACCGTATGAGTTGATAAGGGACGCTACCGCATCATTCAGATCCATATATCAAGAACGTTATCCTATTTATGACATCGTACAAGACTTTTACGACGATATTGACGAGGGGCTTGACAATGTTCTGGAAATGGATAATCGCTACAAAGTCCTTGTGACCGGACACAGTTTGGGCGGCGCGGCGGCTAATCTGGTCGCGGCGAGCCTTACGGACGACGGACTGCCCCGGTTCCGCTCTACTTGCCCGAGTGTGTTTTGCTATACCTTCGGGGCAATCAACTCGATTGATACAAGTACGACAATAAGTGAGGGATATGAGAATATCCACAATGTTTATAATTTGCGTGACACGTTTTCTCCGAAGCACTATGGAAAGCGGCAATACATGCCGACCGGCATGGGCAGCGGCGTTGGAAAATTCGGTCATCTGGAGATATACAGTCATGAGCATCGGACAATTGGAGACCAGATGAAGAGTACGGTTACACAAATGTATGATGCAGTTAACCACGGTATGGCAAAATACCTGCAGGATTTGGAGGAGCTGTATGTTGTCAGTGTCCCGAATTGCGGAACCGGCTTCAGATGCCGTTCCATTATAGGCTGCCCTGTAGATGTAGATGTGTATTGCGAAGGCAATCTTGTCGGGCGTGTCGTGAATAATGTAGTCGATCAGTCCGTGACGTCTCTTGATATCTACGTTGAAGATGATGTGAAAATCATATATTACCCCGATGACAAAGTTTATGATCTCCAACTGAAGGCGTATGATGAGGGCGAAATGCTGTATTATACAGAGGATCTCCAAAATGCCGGTGAATCGAAGATGATAACAGGGGTAGAACTGACCAATGGAAAAGAGTTTTCCAGCCAAATCGGAGGAAACATCGAAGCCTCCGGCGTAAAGCTCTACGTCGTGAACGATGACGGCGAGGTTTTGACAGAGGTGCTGGAGGACGGCACGGAGACTCAGATCGAGTACACTGTCACCGTGATTGACGGCATAGCAACCCCTGGCAAAGCAAAGGCCGGAGATACTGTCACCATTACGGCAGATACTAAAAGTGGTTACACTTTTAAAGAGTGGAGTGTCACGGGTAATGTAACCCTTGCAAATAAGACAGATTCAACAACTACTTTTACCATGCCGGCCGGTGACGTGACCCTCACAGTGACCTATACGAAGGATGCCGATCCAACTCCCGGTGTTCCTGTTCAAACCGAAAAAACGGAACAGACTGGGGATACAGAACAGACTGGGAATGCTGGGCGAACGGATCCCGCTCCGACAGAAACTGCGAATACCGGGACCGTTGACCATCAGAATGGCATTTCCTGGACCGTGATGATCATTGCGGCGGTTCTGATAGCCTTCGGCATATTGTGTCCCGTAATCGTTCTATTAAAGCGACAATCAAATGACAGGTAAACCCTGTTGAACAACGGGGAGGCCAAAAAGGGACTGTCCCCTTTTGGCCCTGCCGCGCAGCATTTTCTCCTTGACATCCGCACGGTCCCCGTGATACAAAATGATCGATGGCGTTGACGGAAATATTTTCCGGCGGCGCTTTTTTTGCGCGCCGAAACAGAAAGGAGAATATCGAATTATGTACAGCCAGGCGAATGGCATGGCTCTTTTCGGCATGGAAGGAGTCCCGATCCACGTGGAGTGCGACTGCTCCACGGGACTGCCCGAGATGTCCATGGTGGGGTATCTAGGCGCGGAAGTGCGGGAAGCCCGGGACCGCGTCCGTACGGCCCTGAAAAATACCGGCTACCAACTGCCCCCGCGGCGCATTACGGTCAATCTGGCGCCGGCAGACATCCGCAAGGAGGGAACGAGCTTCGATCTGGCCATTGCGGCGGCGCTGCTCTGCTCCGCGGAACTGGTGGATCTGGACGCGGTCCTGGAGGATACGGTCTTTATCGGCGAACTGGGGCTGGACGGGCGGCTGGTCCCGGTGAGCGGCGTGCTGACGATGGTCGGCGCCGCGAAAGAAGCGGGCTATGCCTGCTGCGTGGTCCCGGCCGGCAACGGGGCGGAGGGCGCACTGGTGGAGGGAATCCGGGTCATCGGGCTGGAGAGCCTGGAACAGCTGCCCCTGCTGGCGGCGGGAAAACTGGTCCCGCTGCCCTGCCGCGTGCACGAACTGCTGCAGGAGGAAAACCGGCGGGAAACGGTGGATTTCGCGGAGGTGAACGGCCAGCGGGCGCTGCGGCGGGCGGCGGAGGTCGCGGCGGCCGGGCGCCACAACCTGCTGATGATCGGCTCTCCCGGGGCCGGCAAGACCATGGCGGCGCGGCGCATCCCCACCATCCTGCCCCGCCTGTCATTAGAGGAAGCGCTGGAAGTTTCCCGCATCTATTCCATCTGCGGTCTTCTCACGCCGGAGCGGCCGCTGATCCTGACCAGACCCTTCCGCAGCCCGCATCACACCGTCTCGTCCTTTGCCCTGGTGGGCGGCGGCCGCGTGCCCCGGCCCGGGGAGATCTCGCTGGCCGACCGCGGCGTCCTGTTTTTGGACGAACTGCCCGAATTCCAGAAAAGCGCGCTCGAGGCGCTGCGCCAGCCGCTGGAGGACGGCGAGGTGTGCATCGCGCGCGTGCAGGGCTCCTTCCGTTTCCCCGCGGACGTCATGCTGGTCGCGGCCATGAACCCCTGCCGATGCGGCTATTACCCGGACCGAAACCGCTGCCGCTGCTCGGAGGCGGAGGTGGAGAACTATCTGCGGCGCATCAGCCGCCCGCTGCTGGACCGCATGGACCTGTGCGTGGAGGCGCCACCGCTGGGCTACGGAGAGCTGACCGGAAAGGCGAAAAACGAAAGCTCGGAGACCATCCGGGAGCGGGTGGAGGCGGCCCGGCGCCGCCAGGAGGAGCGCTTCCGGGGCACGGACATCCTGTTCAATTCCCGCATGACCGCGCGGCAGGTGAAGCAGTACTGCACGCTGAGCCGGGAACAGAACGAGTTTCTGAAGCGCGTGTTCGAGCAGAAAGGGCTGTCCGCGCGGGCGTATCACCGCATCCTGAAGGTGGCGCGGACCGTCGCGGACCTGCGGGAGGCGGAGGAGATCTCGCTGGAGGACCTGGCGGAGGCGGTGGGCTACCGTACGCCGGCGGAGAAATTCTGGAGGTGAAACGATGGAAAGACGAGACTATCTGTATTTTCTGGCGACGCTGCCGGAGGCCTCGCCGCTGCTGCTCCGCCGCCTGCTCAGCCTGTACGGCGACCCGGAAGCGGTGTTCCGCGAGGAGAAACTGCCGGTTTCCGCGCTGCGGCAGGAGGCCGTGAACGAGGCGAAAAAGCGCGTGCCGGAGACGCTGGCGGCGCGCGATGAGGCCGAAAAGGCCGGGATCCGCTGGATCAGCTGGGAAGAGCCGGAGTACCCGGCCCGCCTGCTGGCACTGGGCGATGCACCGCTCGGCGTGTTCGTAAAAGGGAAGACACCGCCCGAAGACACGCCCTCCGTCGGAATCATCGGCGCGCGGAGCTGCACGCCCTACGGCCGCATGATGGCGGAGCGGTTCGGCGGCGAGCTGGGCGAACAGGGGCTGTCCGTGATCAGCGGCATGGCCCGCGGCGTCGACGGTTACGCGCAGGAGGCGGCGCTGGAGCGGGGCGGCGCATCCTTTGCAGTGCTGGGCTGCGGCGCGGACGTGTGCTATCCGCCCGGGAACCGGAAACTGTATGAGGCGCTGGCGGAGAAGGGCGGCCTGCTGACCGAATATCCGCCGGGCACGCCGCCGCTGCCGCATCATTTCCCCCTGCGGAACCGGCTGATCGCGGCGCTGTCGGACGTTTTGCTGGTGATCGAGGCGCGCGAAAAGAGCGGGTCGCAGATCACGGTGGACCAGGCGCTGGAGCAGGGGAAAGAAGTCCTCGCGCTGCCCGGCCGCGTCGGCGACGCGCTCTCCGCCGGCTGCCTGAAACTGATCGGCCAAGGCGCCGGGATCTTGACCTGCTGCGGCGACGTCTACCAGGCGCTGGGGCTGGAAATGACCCGGCCCGGGATCGGCCTGCCCGGCGGGAGCGGCCTCTTTGGAGACTTTGACGCCGGGGATGGCTCCCGGTCTTCCGGTCCTGCCCGTCCCGGCGATCTCCCTCCCGCCCTGCAGCTGATCTGGCGTCACCTGGGCACCGACCCCGTCCACATCGAAGAACTCCTCGCCGCCGAACCCGACCTCACCCTCGGCGACCTCTCCCTCCGCCTCCTTGATCTTGAATCCCGCGGCTACGTCCGTCAGACGCCCGGCGGCGGGTATATGAAAAGGTAAAACAGTACCGATAGGGGACGGTTCTCAAATGGCACTGCCGAAAAAGAACCGTCCCCAAACGGCATCGTCCCCAAGTGGCACTCAAGCGGCACCTAGGCGGCAAAAAAGGACGGTTCCGGCGGCAATGCCGAAGGAACCGTCCCTCAGAGATTATTTTTATGGAAGAGGATCCTCAGTGCCGGGCGGCGGCCGGCAGCTCCCGCAGGGTGTCAGGCGCAAGCCAGTACGTCAGATCTTCCGGTTTGCTCAGTGTGACGGAGCCGGCCAGTTTTTTGGCCCGGCGCATGTATTCTTCGCGCTCATCATAGGTCTCGAAGCGGACGGCGCGTTCGAGGGGCTGGACGTTCATGCGGGGCCAGAAGGCTTTCGCCTGTTCGGCAAGGACCAGGAGAAGGCCGTCCCGGAGCCGGCGGAGCTCGCGTTCCTCTTCATTCAACGGCGGATCGCCTTCCGCTTCCCGCTCTTCCAGGATCCGCAGCAGACGGTCGCGCAGTTCCGTTTTCTTCAGCAGGACGGGACCGGTCAGGAGGCCGTCCGCGTCAGGCAGAAGGAAGCTTCGGACGGGAAAGCCGGCCGCATCGTCGAATTCGGCGTGCATCCCGGTCAGACAGAAAGGGAGAAGAAGCGCCGGCTCCTGCGCATAAAGTTCCCGCAGGCGCGGACTTTCCGCCAGACAGCGGTCCAGGATCTCCGGTTCCTCGGAAAAGGACGCCTTCCCGGAAAGCCGGAAGCTGTATCCGCTTTCCGGATCCTGCACACAGAGCTGGCAGGCGGGCGCCAGGCTCAGTTCCGCATAAAGCCGGGTGTTTTTCGCGGCGGCAAACCAGAGGGCCCCGCCCTGTTCGAGCGGCGGAAGAATCGGGCGGACCGCCGGCCGTTTGTCCAGTCCGCGCGTCCCGATCATCAGGACCGGCGCCTCCGTGAGCAGTGCCGCGACGGCCCCCGCCTCTTCCTTAAGTTCCCGGATCATCTGTTCCGACAGCATATTGTTCTTCCTCCCCGTGTCCGTGCCGGGCGGAAAGAACGTCCGGCGGTCTGTCCGGTCTCCATTATAGGGGACGAAGAGGAAGCGGTCAATGCGCGAAAAAACTTCTTGCATATTTCACGGGAATCGTCTATCATCGTGACTTGTCAGCATCAGACTGAACGAAAGCATACGATCAGACAGGAGAGATCATGGCAGGACATCCTTTAATAATAGTAGAATCACCCACGAAAGAGCATACCATCAAGCGGTTTCTGGGCTCGAATTACAGCGTGAAGGCTTCCGGCGGCCACCTGCGGGATCTGCCGAAGAGCCGGATGGGCGTGGACATCGGGAACGATTACGAGCCGGAGTACATCTCCATCCGCGGCAAGGGCGACGTGATCAAGGCCCTGAAGAACGAGGCGAAGAAGGCCACGAAGGTCTATCTGGCGACGGACCCGGACCGCGAGGGCGAAGCCATCGCGTGGCATCTGGCGTTCCTGCTCAAGGACGTCAACCCGAAGCTGTACCGCATCAGTTTCAATGAGATCACGAAGGAGGCGGTGAAAGCCGCGCTGGCCAGCCCCCGTGCCATCGATCTGGAACTGGTGGACGCGCAGCAGGCGCGCCGCGTGCTGGACCGCGTGGCCGGGTATTCGGTGAGCCCGCTGCTGTGGAAGAAGATCAAGCGGGGCCTCTCCGCGGGCCGCGTGCAGTCCGCCACCCTGAACATGGTGGTGAGCCGCGACCGGGAGATCGACGCATTCGATCCCGAGGAGTACTGGACCCTGGAGGCCGCCCTGACCGTCGAAGGCCGCAAGGCGCCGCTCATCCTGCAGTATGACAACAAGCCGCGCGCCCTGAAAACGGAAGCGGACACGCAGGACATGATCGCGTACCTGGACGGCCGTCCTTTCAAGATCAAGTCCCTGACCAGCTCGCGCAAGCATGTGAAAGCCCCCAACCCCTTCACTACCAGCACGCTGCAGCAGGAGGCCTCCCGCATCCTGGGCTTCTCGCCCTCCAAGACCATGCGTGTAGCGCAGACCCTGTATGAAGGCGTGAAGCTGGCGGAGGGCACCGTGGGTCTGATCACCTACCTGCGTACCGACAGCACGCGCATCGGAGCGGAGGCGGATGCCGCCGCCCGGGCGTATCTGAAGGATAAATACGGCGAGGATTACGTGGGCAAGATCGCGGCCGCCGCCAAGAAAGACGAGCGGATCCAGGACGCGCACGAAGCCATCCGCCCGACCTCCATCGAGCGCACGCCGGAGAAGATCAAGGACCAGATGGGCCGCGACGAACTGCGCCTGTACCAGCTGATCTGGAACCGCTTCGCGGCCAGCCGCATGGCGGATTACACCTACGACGCCGTGCAGCTGACGGCCGCCGCCGGCGACGCCGTCTTCAAAGCCGCCGCGCAGAACCCGGTCTTCCCGGGCTACCGCCTGCTGTACAATCACGAAGACAAGCAGAAGGCTGACAAAAACCTGGTGGGCATCACGGAAGACAGCGTGCTGACGGATCCGCGCTTCACGCCGGAGCAGCACTTCACCCAGCCGCCCGCGCATTACACCGAAGCCTCGCTGGTGCAGAGCATGGAAGCCGCGGGCATCGGCCGGCCTTCCACCTATGCGCCCACGCTGGCGACGCTGATGGATCGCCACTATACGGCCCGCAAGGGCAAAAACGTGATCTCTACCGACCTCGGCCGCGCCGTGGACGACATGATCTGCCGCACCGTCCCCATGCTTGCGGACAAAAACTTCACCGCGGACATGGAGACCCGCCTGGACAAGGTGGCCGAAGGCGGCGAGGAGTGGCGGGAGATCCTGCGCAGCTTCTATCCGCCGTTTAAGGAAAAACTGGACGCCGCCATGGAGGAGCTGGACCGCGTGCAGGTCAAGGATGAGGAGTCCGATGAAGTCTGTGAACTCTGCGGCCGCCGCATGGTCATCAAATACGGCCGCCACGGCAAATTCCTGGCGTGCCCGGGCTTCCCGGAGTGCAAGAACACGAAGCCGTTCCTGGAAGTCGCGGACGTCCCCTGCCCGGACTGCGGAGGCCGCCTGATCCTGCGCCGCACCGCCAAGGGCCGCCGGTTCTTCGCCTGCGAAAACAAGGACTGCGGGTTCATGAGCTGGAACAAGCCGAAGGCCAAAGAGTAAGAAACAGAAAAACCGAATTGAGTCGGAACCGGCTCCTGCCCCGCCCGTGAGGGAAGGCGCCGGTTTTTTCGTGGGAGGAGGACAGGAGACGGAAGGTTATATTGATTGACAAAATTAAGACAAGCCGCTATAATGGATAAAACAGTAAAGAAAAAAGACATAATTATCTGGCAATACAGACGAAATGAGAGGAGGTAACTTTCAGCCGTGAAGAACATAAAAAGAAGAGCGGTCTTTCCGGCAGCGGCCCTACTGCTTGCCGTTCTGTTTCTGTTGACGGCCTGCGGAAGCGGCCGGGATCTCGGAACGGCGGAAAGCACCGATGTCACCTCCTCTGTGCCGGAGAACGTGACAACGACTGCTGAGCAGACGGAACAGGCGCAGACGACAGCACCTGCACCCGCTGAAATCGAGACAACGGAACAGGCGGCAACGTCGCAGGACCAGCCGCCCTCCGAAGACCCGCAGACCGTCCTGGAGCGTCTCCGGACTCAGTATCCGTGGACCATTCTCTCTCTCCGGGTCAATGAGACCCGCAACGGAACTCTCTATGTGGTCGAACTGGATATTTCCGATCCCGATGCGGTCACTGTCAAAAAAGAACTCGACGGGATCCCGGGAGACCGGGTGCTGGTAAATTGGGAAGACGCCCGCGCCTTTTCGGACTGGACGCCGGAAGGCATCAGACAATCGGATCTCCTTTACGTATTTGATTACCGGCTGGATGAACTCTGCGGACTGACGGAGTTCGGGGACACGGAAGCGGCCCGGACGCCTGCATCGCCCCCGGACGAGCACGCTGTGGAAGAGCAGATCCGTCTCTTCCTGGAAACGAATGCAGCCGGGCTGAAGCTGGAGGATCTGACGGACGAGTATGTGCGGGAGAACAGGCCGTATGACTCCGTGGAAGCCTGGAAGGAAGCGCTGCGGGAAGAACAGCGGCAGGTGAACCGGCAGGCAGCCTGGGAGGAAGCTCGGCAGAAACTGATGAGCGACTGTAAATTCCGGAAGGATCCGGATAAACTCGCCGCGCGGGCGGCCGAATTTGCCGCGGAAGCGAAGATCCTGGCGGAGCAGCTGGGCCTCAGCGAAAAGGAATATATCCGGGTGCTGGCCGGAAAGGACGAAGAGGACTATATTGGCGCGCTGTATTCGCGGTGCGAAAAGGAGATCCATGAAGTCCTGCTGGTGAGGGCCGTCGCGGCACAGGCGGGGCTGGACGTAACGGAAGAAGAGGCCGAAGCATACTGCGCACAGAACGGACCGGCGTATTCTGAGCGGCCGGAAACGGAAAAGACGCGGGTAAGATATCTTCTGCTGTATGACAAGGTGGTCGAATATATAACGCAGGACGGCGGATAATTGTCAAATTGTCTGAAAATTACTTGCAATTCCTTTGAAACTGATGTAAGATAGCGGTGTTGAACCCGCTATCTTTTTTACATATCCAAGGAGGTCCGCCGATGAGCGTACAATTGCTGGACAAAATGAGAAGAATCAATAAATTGCTGCACTACGACGACAGCAATGTCGTCTCGTTCGGGGATATTTCCCGCGTGATGGGCGTGGAGTTCGGCGCGGGGGTCGTGGTGATCAGCGGCAAGGGAAAGATCCTGGGGCTGGGCCAGCCGCCGTTCGATCCGCTGTGGCCGCAGCTGCAGGTAGGCGATTTCCTGCCCGCGGAGCTGAACGAACGGCTGCTGAACATCCTGTCCACGCAGGAGAACGCGAGCCTGCAGGCCCTGGGCTTCGAGGGCGAGGCGTGCGAGCGGCTGAAGGCCATCATCGCGCCGGTGGAGATCTCGCGGGTGCGGCTGGGCACGCTGTTCATCTACCGCGAGGGGAAGGGCTTCGACGTGGACGACATCATCCTGACCGAGCACGCGACCATGATCATCGGCCTGGAGATGCGCCGCTCCTTAAGCGAAGAGGCGTCGCGCGAATTCCGCATGCAGCAGGCGGCCCGCTCGGCGGTGGCCACGCTGTCCGCGTCGGAACTGGAGGCGGTGCGCTACATCCTGGACGAGCTGGGCGGCACGGAGGGCATCCTGGTGGCCAGCAAGATCGCGGACCGGGTGGGCATCACGCGGTCGGTGATCGTGAACGCGCTGCGGAAGCTGGAAAGCGCGGAAATCATCGAATCCCGCTCGTCGGGGATGAAGGGGACGTACATCCGGATCCTGAACAATTTGATCGAAGATGAACTGAATAACGTATGAAGGAGTATTTATGGAGATCCACAACCATGATATCGACGACCGTACCCAGGCCTATTACGTCGGTCTGATGCACGCGTGCGGCTACAGCGAAAAAGACCTGCGCCACCCGGTGATCGGCATCGTCAACTCCTTTACGGACGCCAACCCGGGCCACAAGCCGCTGCGCGAACTGGCGCAGTACGTGAAGGACGGCGTGTGGGCGGCCGGCGGGACGCCGGCGGAATTTGACGTGCCGGCGCCGTGCGACGGAATGGCGCAGGGGCTCGGGATGCATTACATCCTGCCGGAGCGCGACCTGATCGCGGGCGCGGCGGAGGGAATGGCGCGGGCCCACGATTTCGACGGCCTCGTCTTCCTGTGTTCCTGCGACAAGATCGTCCCGGGCATGCTGATGGCGGCGGCTTCGCTGGACAAGCCCTGCATCTTCCTGACCGCGGGCTGCATGATCCCGTACGACGACGGGCAGCGGGTCTTCGTGACCCCGGACCTTAAAGAATCCATCGGCGAATACAACGCGGAGCGCATCACGGCCGCGGAATTCGACCGCTACAAACAGAACATCTGCTTCTCCGGCGGGACCTGCTCCATGTACGGGACGGCCAATACGATGGGGGTGTTCGCGGAGGCCATCGGCATTTCGCCGATCGGCTCGGTCACGACGCTGTTCTGCTCCGCGGACAAGATGCGCCAGGCCCGCATGGTCGGCGCGCGCGCCGTGGAACTGGTGCGGGAGGGGATCCGCTTCTCGGACATCGTCACCTGCGATTCGGTGATCAACGGCCTGCGTCACGTAAGTGCGACGGGCGGCTCCACCAACGCGCAGCTGCATATCTGCGCGCTGGCTAAGGTCATGGGGCTCCCGATCGGGCTGCGCGAATTCGACGAGATCCAGAAGGACGTCCCGGTCATCGCGAAGTTCAAACCGTCCTCGAAGTACAATATCAGCGACTACCACAAGGCCGGCGGCGTCGGCGCGACCCTGCAGGCCATCCGCCGCCATCTGAACCTGGACGCGAAGCTCGTGACGGGCGGCACGCTGGGCGAATTCCTGGACCGCTTCGACCGGCCGGTCGACCGGAACATCATCCATACGGAGGAGGATCCGCTGTACCCGGACGGCTGCTTCAAGGTGCTGTACGGGAACATCGCGCCGGGCGGCTGCATCGTGAAAAAGAGCGGCGTGGAGCCGTCCATGTTCCGCCACAGCGGGCCGGCGGTGTGCTTTGACTCGGAGGAGGCGCTGCGCGAGGCGATGGTGGACCGGCGGATCGTGCCCGGCTGCGTACTGGTGATCCGCTACGAAGGCCCGAAGGGCGGGCCGGGCATGCGCGAAATGTCCATCCCCGCCGCCATGCTGGTGGGCATGGGCCTGCACACGTCCGTGGCCATGATCACGGACGGCCGGTACTCCGGCGCCACCCGGGGGCCGTGCATCGGCCACATTTCCCCGGAGGCCTGGGACGGCGGTCCCATCGC
The DNA here is from genome assembly GCA_017430085.1 of Lachnospiraceae bacterium. Classification (GTDB taxonomy): domain Bacteria; phylum Bacillota; class Clostridia; order Lachnospirales; family Lachnospiraceae; genus UBA6987. The sequence continues at coordinate 68,650 of JAFRNR010000002.1, forward strand.
TGCGGTGCGGGACGGCGACATGATCCATATCGATATCGACGCGGGCACGATCCATGCGGACATCAGCGACGAAGAGATCTGCGCGCGCCTGCAGCACATCACCCGCCCGGACCACCCGGCGCACGGCGTGATGGCTGCTTACCGCGAGACCGTCTCTGCCTCGAACGACGGCGCGACGTGGCTGTACCGCAAAAAAAACGACACATAATCCGCCGTAAGGCGAGAAATTATGAAAGAATTATGAATAATAAATGAATTTTCCCTTGCGGACCCGGGGAAAATTATGTTATATTGATTCAGTTATAAGACTTGAATAACTATTCTATTTTCAGAATTATGAAAACAGAGGAGCAACCATGAAGAAAGAACAAAAACGCAAGGAAATCGATGTCAATTCCCTTGACGCAGATCTGGCTGCTGCGCAAAAGCTGGAGTCGAGCAAGAACAGCGTGTGGGGAAAGATCGCGATCGTAGTCGCGTTCACCATGGCTATCTACCACATCATCAAGGTCTTTTGGGGCACCTGGACTTTCATTCCGAACAGTATCAAGGGCGTTATCCCGGAGCGCGGCATCCATGTGGCGCTGGCCTTCACGATCCTTTTCCTGAGCATGCCTCTGTATGAGCATGTGTTCAAGGACCGCTTTGCGGGCAACACGGCCTTCCGCGTGATCACCCGGATCATCGACGTGATCTTCATCCTCGCGCTGTGGGCGGCCATCATCATGGCCTGGTATGAGTACGACCATCTGTCGGACAATCTGGGCATGCCCGGCAAATGGGCGGCCGTAGCCGGCTGCATCCTCTTCATCCTGGTGCTGGAAGGAGCGAGACGCTGTCTCGGCTATGTGATGCCGATCCTGGCGCTGATCTTCTTTGCCTATGCCCGCTGGGGCCACCTGATCCAGGGCCGTCTCGGCCATCAGGAGTACACGTTTGAAAAGCTGTTCCAGTACATGGCACTTGACCTGGACGGCCTGTTCGGCACCACCATTTCGGTCTCTGCCGGCGTTATCTTCATGTTCGTTATGTTCGGCGCCTTCCTGGAATCTTCGGGATGCTCCAATTTTATCAATGACATGGCGCTTTCCCTGACCGGCAAGCTGCGCAGCGGCCCCGCGCTGTCCGCCGTTGTGGCGTCCGCTCTGATGGGCTGCATCAACGGCTCCGCTGTGGCGAACGTCGTGGGTACCGGCACCTTCACCATCCCGCTGATGAAATCCCGCGGCTACAAACCCGATTTCGCGGGCGGCGTCGAAGCCGTGGCCTCGACCGGCGGCCAGATCCTGCCGCCTGTTATGGGCTCCGGCGCGTTCCTGATGGTGGCGTTCACGCTTGAGAAATATACCACCATCGTCAAAGCCGCCGTGATCCCCGCCGTGCTGTACTTCATCGGTGCCGGCATCGCGGTGTATGCACAGGGCGAGATCGGCGACGTCGAACTGCTGCCGAAGGACCGGATCCCGAAATTCTGGAAGGTTCTGAAAGACGGCTGGATGTATCTGGTTATTATCGGCATTCTGATCTGGGCCCTGCTGATCGCGCAGTACTCCCCCGTCATGGCGGCCCTGATCGGTACGGCCTCCGTCCCGATCGTCATGCTGGTCGACTGGAAGAAGAAACGCTTCAAAATTAAGGATATTCCGAAATCCCTCGTCAAGAGCGGCTTCAACTCGCTGTCCATTGTGGCGGGCTGCGCCTGCGCCGGCATCGTCGTGGCCATGGTGGCCCGGACCGGTCTGGGCGCCAAGTTCGGCGACGCCATGATCAACGCCGCGGGCGGCCAGCTGTTCCTGTCCCTGCTGTTCACGGCCATCGCCTGCATCATCCTCGGCATGGGCCTGCCCACCACGTCGGCTTACGTTATCGGCGCATCCATCCTGGCACCGGCGCTGACGAACCTGGGCCTGCCGCTGCTGACCGCGCACCTGTTCGTGTTCTACTTCGCCTGCCTGTCCGCCATCACGCCGCCTGTCGCTCTGGCAGCCTACGCCGGCGCCGGCATAGCAAAGAGCAACCCGATGACAACCGCCGTGCAGGCCTGCAAGATCGGCTTCGCGGGCTTCATCGTCCCGTTCGTGTTCTGCTATAACAGCGCCCTGAACCTGAACGGCTCCCTGGGCGAGATCCTGATGGTCTGCGGCACGGCTCTGGTCGGCTGCTTCGGCATGTCCTGCGGCATGCAGGGCTGGTACTTCAGCAAACAGCGGAAGATCCACTGGATCTTCCGGATCATCATCATCGCCGCCGGCCTGTGCATGATGATCCCGAACGACCTGCTGAGTATCATCGGCCTGGCGGTGCTTGCGGGTGTTGCGGTGTATGAGATCCTGATGAACCGGAACTACAGTCATCAGGCGACAGCCGCCCAATAAGCCCTATCGCACGATAGTCTGAAAACCCAGCGTTTTCTGTCTATAAAAAAGAAAAGGAGAAACAAAATGAAGAAAATCGTAAGTCTGCTTCTGGTCCTGACGATGATCCTGTCTCTGACCGCCTGCGGCGGCAAGACCGACACCACCACTCAGGCTCAGGCTCCCGAGACCACGAAAGCGGCCGACACCACCACGAAGGCGGCGGATACCCCTTATGAATACAAGGGCGACCGTCTGACCATCGGCGGCGCGGACTCCACCGGTACCATGTACGCGGCGGCCGTCGCCGTAGCGACCACCTTCACCAACAACATCAACGGCATGAACGTTGACGCCACCACCTCCTCCGGCTCCAACGAGAACGCGCTGAAAGTCAACAGCGGCGAGATCCAGCTCGGCATGTGCTCCGGCGATGCTGCGCTGAGCGCCGTGAACGGCACCGGCAAGTTCGCGGACAAGGGCAAGCAGGAAAACATCGTCGCCATCGGCGCCGTGTATCCTTCCCTGTCCAACTGGATCGCCCTGAAGTCCTCGGGCTACAAGTACCTGCATGATGCGCAGGGCACCTTCGGTATCGGCCCGTCTGCTTCCACTTCCGAATCCTCCGCTCTGCTGGGTCTGGAGACCGTCGGCATCACGAAGGACAATGCGAACCTCGTCAACGTCACCCTGGGTGAAGGCGCTGACAACGTCGCTGACGGCACCATGAACGCTTCCACCGCTTTCGCGGGCGTTCCCGTCGGCGCTCTGGCCAACGCCGCCAACACCAAGGACTGCGTCCTGCTCGGCTTCACCGATGAAGAGCTGGACAAGATCGTTGCCGCCAACGCTGCTTACTACAAAGCCACGATCCCGGCCGGCACCTACAAGGGCCAGGATGAAGATGTCCCTACCTTCGGCGTGAAGTGCATGGTCATCTGCAACAAGGATCTGGGCTTCGACGAAGCGTATCAGATGGCGAAGACCCTGTATGAACAGGCCGAAAAGATGATCGAAGGCAACAAGTTCTTCTACAACATGGCTGACAAGAGCTTCATCGCCAACGACCTGCCCATCAGCCTGCACCCCGGTGCCGAAGCCTTCTACAAGGAAGTCGGTATCCTGAAATAATCAAAATAAGTAAGATTTTTTGAAAATCTGCTTGCGCTCCGCGCCCTGGCATGCTAATATGTCAGGGCGCTTTATTTTACACGCAGGCGGACCGGCGGGAGCGGTGCCGTGAAAACGGTCTTCCCCGGAACGAACCCTGCGGAAGAAACTAACCAGGAGGATAAAAAAATGAGCGTTATTTCCATGAAGCAGCTCTTGGAAGCCGGTGTTCACTTCGGCCATCAGACCAAGCGCTGGAACCCCAAAATGGCCCCCTACATCTACACGGAGCGCAACGGCATCCACATTATCGACCTGCAGAAGACGGTCGGTATGATCGACGACGCGTACAACGCGCTGGTCCAGATCGTGGCTGACGGCGGCGTCGTGCTGTTCGTAGGCACCAAGAAGCAGGCCCAGGATGCCATCCAGACCGAAGCGGAACGCTGCGGCATGTTCTATGTCAACCAGCGCTGGCTCGGCGGCATGCTGACCAACTTCAAGACGATCCAGAGCCGGATCGCCCGCCTGCGCGCCATCGAACAGATGAGCCAGGACGGCACCTTCGAAGTCCTTCCGAAGAAGGAAGTCGCGGCCCTGCAGAAGGAATGGGAGAAGCTGGAGAAGAACCTCGGCGGCATCAAGAACATGAAGCGCCTGCCCGACGTGATCTTCGTCGTCGACCCCAAGAAAGAGCGCATCTGCGTGCAGGAAGCCCTGACCCTGAACATCCCGCTGATCGGCATCGCCGACACCAACTCGGATCCGGAAGAACTGGATTATGTGATCCCCGGCAATGACGACGCCATCCGCGCCGTGAAACTGATCGTGGGCAAGATGGCGGACGCCGTCATCGAAGGCAACCAGGGCGAACAGCTGACCGACGCCCCCGCGGAGGAGGAAGCCCCCGAAGAGACCGTCGAAGAAGCCGCCGAAGCGAAGGAAGAGGAGGAGTAAACCATGGCTATCACTGCAGCTGCTGTTAAAGAATTACGCGAAATGACCGGCGCCGGCATGATGGATTGCAAGAAGGCGCTGACCGCCACTGACGGCGACATGGAAAAGGCCGTCGAGTTCCTGCGGGAAAAAGGCCTGGCTGCCGCCGCCAAGAAGGCCGGCCGCATCGCGGCTGAAGGCCTGGTGACTGCGAAGCTGGACGGCAAGAAGGCCGTCATGGTGGAAGTCAACTCCGAGACCGACTTCGTCGCCAAGAATGCGGAATTCCAGGAATACGTGGCCGCCGTTGCGGATCAGATCATGAACTCCGGCGCCGCCACCGTGGAAGCCCTGCTGGCCGAGCCCTGGGCCCTGGATCCCAGCCTGACCGTGGAACAGGAACTGTCCGAAAAGATCGCCCGCATCGGTGAAAAGCTCTCCATCCGCCGCTTCGCGAAGATCGAAACGAGCGGCGCCGTGGTCGCCTACATCCATGGCGGCGGCCGCATCGGCGTTCTGGTCGAAGCCGACACCGACAAGGCGGAAGATCCCCAGGTCCTGGAAGCCCTGAAGAACGTGGCCATGCAGATCGCGGCCCTGCGTCCTCAGTTCACGACCCGCGCGGACGTCCCCGGCGACTTCATCGAGAAGGAGACCGAGATCCTGCGCGCCCAGATCATGAACGACCCCAAGGAAGCTGCGAAGCCCGAAAAGGTCATCGAAGGCATGATCAAAGGCCGTATCGCCAAGGAACTCAAGGAATTCTGCCTGACCGAGCAGATCTACGTCAAAGCCGAAGACGGCAAGCAGACCGTCGGCCAGTACCTGGAGCAGGTCTCCAAGGCCGCCGGCGCCGCCCTGACCCTCAAGAACTTCGTCCGCTTCGAGACCGGCGAAGGCATCGAAAAGCGTCAGGACGACTTCGCCGCCGAAGTCGCCAAGCAGATGGGCATGTAATTCTTAGGAAACATCCCCCGAAAGGGGCGGGCCGCAAGGCCCGCTCTTTTTTTGTGTTGTCCTGAGCAAAAAGCTGACCGCCTTTCTACCGTAAGAATTGATGGATTTTTCAACTTCTTTGTATAAAACCAGTAGACATGTTGAGGCAAACTTATTAAAATATTATTTATCTATATGAATGGAAAAATGTCTCACAGGAGAGTTTCTATATGAAAAAGCAGAAATCATTGTTCATCCTTCTTCTCACATTCACGCTGCTTTGTTTTGCCTTCGCGCAACAAGCTCATGCTGCCGGCGGTATTGCCATCGACAGCACGAATTTCCCGGATGAAGCCTTTCGCAATTATGTCCGGAACAACTATGACACGGATCAGGACGGATCTCTGAGTTCGGAAGAGAGAGCGGTCAGTCTGCCGATGACGCTGGGGAGTAAAGGAATCAGATCTCTGAAAGGATTGGAGTATCTCCCGAATGCCGGCATTCTGAATTGCCCCTGCAATGAACTGACAGAACTGATCCTGCCGAGTATGCCCCGGCTGAATGATTTTTCATGCGACGACAATCCGCTGACGAAACTGGACGTTTCACAGGCCGCGGATCTGAGAAACCTGTACTGCCGGAACGGTCAGCTGACGGAACTGGACGTGACGCACAATCCGCTCCTTTGTCAATTGATCTGTCAGGGCAACGCGCTCACGGTTCTGAAATTGTCGAATCATGAGATGAGTCTTCTGAACTGCCGGGAAAACCGGATCCTGCTGCTGGATCTCAGCAAATGCGCCCGGCTTCGGGTCACGTCCTGGAATAAGGTCCAGATCGAAACGGACGGGGATAAGCAGTACTATCTGTATCAGGGGACAGATATGGAAGGATACAGCTGTTCTCTGCAAACGGATACGGATACCCTTCTGTTCTTCGGAAACAAAAGCGGATATGAAGGAAATACCGTCACTTTCTCCAGCCCCTTCGGCAAGATGTATAAGGGAAACAAGCAGCTCACGCTGAAAAGCATGCGCTGGCAGGTGAGCAAAGACGGCGGACACACCTGGACGGATCTGGCTTCCACCTACAGCGGTTACAATACGGACACGCTGAAACTGAAAGTCAAAGCCGAAAGAAACGGGTATCTGTACCGTTGTCTGGCCACGTACAGCTCCGGCGTGACCAGGTCCGGCTGGGTGTACGGCCTTAAGGTCAAGCCGAAGATCATCACGCAGCCGACGGCCAAATCCGCCTATGTCGGCGCCACGGCTTCCTTCACCGTGGAAGCCGCCGGCGCAGGGTTGCAGTACCGCTGGCAGGTGAGCAAGGACGCCGGCCAGACGTGGACCAATGTGAGCAAGCAGAACGACGGCTACAACACGGCCACGCTGAATCTGACGGTCAAAGACACCTGGAACGGCTACCGCTACCGCTGCCACATCACGGACGCGAACAAAAAAACCCTGAATTCCGCCGGCGTCAAGCTGACCGTCAAGCCGAAGATCACCGCCCAGCCCGCCGCCAGGTCCGCGTACGTTGGTGCCAGCGCCCGGTTCAGCGTGACCGCCACCGGTGCCGGCCTCAAGTATCGCTGGCAGGTGAGCAAAGATGAGGGCTCTACCTGGAAAGACGTGACCTCGGCCAATGAAGGCTACAACACCGCGACCCTGAAACTGGTGGTCAAGGATACCTGGAACGGATATTATTACCGCTGCGTCATCACCGATGCGAACAATAAGGTCCTGAATTCCACCGGCGTCAAGCTGACCGTCAAGCCGAAGATCACCGCCCAGCCCACCGCCAGATCCGCCGCCGTCGGGGCCACCGCCAGATTTACCGTGACCGCCACCGGCGCCGGCCTCAAGTACCGCTGGCAGGTGAGCAAGGACGGCGGTTCGACCTGGACGAACGTGAGTAACCAAAACGAAGGCTACAACACCGCGACCCTGAAACTGGTGGTCAAGGCTGCCTGGAACGGGTACATCTACCGCTGCGTGATTACGGACGCGAACGGGAAGAAATTGAATTCCAGCGGGGCAAAGCTGACGGTAAAATAAAAAAAGAGGAAGGAGCGGCTTTTCCATTCGGGGCGCGTATTGGAATTCTTGTGCGTGAGAAGGAGAAACGGAGAAAGATCATGAAAAGAAGAAAAAACAGGGTGGGATCGATCCTTTTTCTGACAGGTATGCTGTTCTGTTTTGCCTTTGGACTGAAGGCGGCCGCTGCCGGCGGCGTTCCCCTCGACAGCACGAATTTCCCGGACGAAACATTTCGCAATTTTATAAAGACAAAATATGACTACAACGGGGACGGAACGCTCAGCCAGGGGGAAATAGGAAAGATAGTAAAGCTTGTTTTGAAAAACAAGTCCATCGGATCCCTGAAAGGCATCGAGAATTTTTCTTCGATGAGGACGCTTACCTGCACCGACAACGCCTTGACCTCGCTGGATCTGAGAGGATGCTCCGCGCTGGAGACGCTGGCCTGCGGGAACAACAGTTTGAAATCGCTCAACGTGAGCGGGTGTTCATCTTTAAAGGAACTGAGCTGTGAGAATAATCAGCTGACCGCCTTAAACGTGACCCAGAACACACTGCTGACGACCCTGAACTGCTCCCGGAATCGGCTGACGTCCCTGAACGTCACCTATAATACGGCGCTGGAGACGCTGGATTGCAGCAATAATGCGCTGACGTCCCTGAACGTGACGAAGAACACGGCGCTGAAGACGCTGGACTGCGGCAAAAACTCACTGACTTCTCTGAACGTGACAAAGAACGCGGCGCTGATAGAACTGAATGCTTACAATAATGCCCTGTCAACGCTGAACGTCGGAAAAAACAGCAATCTGAGCCGGCTGGATTGCCGGAACAACAAGCTGAAAGAACTGGACGTGACGAAAAACACGAAACTGCGGCGCGTGAACTGTGCCTGTAATCAGATATCCGTCCTGGACATCAGCGCGGCGGAGAGGATCGAACCGGAAGAAGGGTTTATTTACGGCGCGTCAAGCAGTATCCAATATCGTGACAGGAGCCAGGTCGTCGAATGCCGGGACATCTATTGGGACGTCTTTTTCGTCGCCGTCGACAAAAGCGTCCTGGTGATCCGGGGGACCGGCAGCGGATATGAAGGGGATCCTGTCAGTTTTTACTGCGATTTTTTAGATGATTATCCTTATTCGTATGACCAGCTCGATCATGTATACTGGCAGGTAAGCACGAACGGCGGAGAGACCTGGGAAAACGTTCCGTCCACTTATACCGGATATAACAGAGCCACCCTGCAGCTTACGGCGACGGCGTCCCGGGAGGGAAATCTCTATCGCTGTGTCGGGGTGTATGATGCCGGCGAGGATTCCAGCCCGCGTATTTATACCCGCAAGATGTTCGGCGCGTATGTGCTGAGAAATCTGCCCGCTGTTTTCACTCAGCCGAAAAGCACGAGCGCTGTCGTCGGAGCGTCGGCGTCTTTCAGTGTGACGGCCGGCGGGACCGGTCTGACCTACCGCTGGCAGGTGAGCAAGGACAAAGGCGTGACCTGGAAGGACGTGACCTCGGCCAATGAAGGTTACAACACCGCGACCCTGAAACTGGTGGTCAAGGATACCTGGAACGGATACCGCTATCGCTGCACCATAAAAGATTCATACGGAAAGACCATAAGATCGGCCAGCGCCAAACTGACGGTCAATCCGAAGATCACCGCCCAGCCATCGGGCGCTTCCGCCTATGTTGGCGCCGCTGCGGTTTACAGCGTGACCGCCACCGGTGCGGGCCTGACCTACCGCTGGCAGGTCAGCAAGGATGCGGGGTCTACCTGGAAAGACGTGACCGACAGGAACGAGGGCTATAATACGGCCACCCTCAAACTGACCGTCAAAGATACCTGGAACGGATACCGTTACCGCTGCCATATCACGGACGCAAACGGCAAGACGCTGAATTCCACCGGCGTGAAACTGACCGTCAAGCCGAAGATCACGGCGCAGCCTGCCGCCAGGTCCGCCTATGTCGGCGGCGCCGCCCGGTTCAGCGTGACCGCCACCGGAGCCGGCCTGAAATACCGCTGGCAGGTCAGCAAGGATGCGGGAGAGACCTGGAAAGACGTGACTTCCGCCAATGAAGGCTACAACACCGCCACCCTGAAACTGGTGGTCAAAGCCGCCTGGAACGGGTACCGCTACCGTTGCGTGATCACGGATGCGAACGGGAAGAAGCTGAATTCGAACGGCGCGAAACTGACAGTAAAATAACAGCACAGGCGACAGAGAACAGGCCCTTGTCTTTTTCGACAGAGAACTGTTCTCTGTCTTTTTCTGCGGATATTTCCCTTGTTTTTATTGCGTTTTCTCTGAATTTACCGTATAATTATAACGAATCCCTGATCGTACTCTGCAGACCGCTCCGGTTCCGGCGGTCCCCTTGACAACAAAACAGAACGAAACCGGCCTACAATACGGAGGAAAAAGAAATGAGACCCAAAAAAATCGTAAAAACTGTTTTTCTCGCGGTTTTCATGGCGATGTTCATCCTGGGCGGAAAAGCACACGCCGCAGGCGGCGTCGCCATCAACAGCACCAACTTCCCGGACGCGACGTTCCGGAACTATGTGAAGGAGAATTTTGACACCAACAAGAACAACTCCCTGAGTCAGGCGGAGATCGCGGCCGCAACAAGAATAGAAGTGAGAAACATGGCTATTGATTCCCTGAAGGGGATTGAGTATTTCACTTCCATGAAAACTTTGTACTGCAACGGCAACGCATTAACGGAACTGGATGTCAGCGCGTGCACCGCCCTGGAATGGCTGAGCTGCTACGATAACGCATTGACGTCCCTGAATGTGGCCGGCTGTTCCTCCCTGCGTTTTCTTGACTGCTCCGCCAACCTGTTTACGTCTTTGAACGTGAGCAACAGTGATGCCTTGGAGAGTCTGTATTGCGGCAGCAATCAGCTGACTTCGCTGAACTGCAAGGGGTGTGATAACCTGCAGACCCTGTCCTGCGGGAACAACAAACTAAAGACGCTGAATGTGAGTTCCTGTCCGGAGCTGGGTACCATATACTGCAGCAACAATAAAATAAAATCGATCAACTGCAGCGGATGTTCCAAGCTGTATACGCTTTACTGCGTAAACAACCAGCTGACGGGTCTGGACCTGCAGGCGTGTCCTGGCTTACAGATCCTTTATTGCAACGGCAATCCGATGACCGAACTGAACATTGCTCCCTGCCGTTATCTCGTGTTCGTCTATACGAACGGCAATTATTCCGAAGACGGGACCACGAAGAACTGGATGTATATGAGCCATACGCGGGAATTGTTCCTGAACTGTGACAAATCCCTTCCCATCAGTCTGGGAGACGAGCTCGCGATCGCGACCAACCCGGAAAACATGGAACGGGGGATCGGCAACACGGCCTGGTTCTACGTTTCCGCGACCGGATCCGGCCTGCAGTTCCAGTGGCAGTACAAATACCCGGACGGCAGCTGGAAGAATTCGATCAATCCCACGGCCAAGACTCCCTGCTTCGAGGTTACGGTGCAGGAAAAACTCAACGGTGTCCGGTACCGCTGCGTCGTGAGAGACGCCAACGGCGGGAAAGTGACTTCCACCTCTGCAAAACTGACCGTCTATTGCGGGATCCTGGATTATACGCAGTCAGCTTCCGCCTATGTGGGCGGCAAGGCTCAATTCAGTGTGAACGCCACCGGCACCGGCCTGAAATACCGCTGGCAGGTGAGCAAGGACGGCGGCTCGACCTGGGTCAACGTGACGACCGCCAACGAAGGCTACAACACCGCCACACTAAAACTGAAGGTGAAAGCCGCCTGGAACGGCTACCTCTACCGCTGCGTGGTCAAGGACGCGAACGGAAAAGTGCTGAGATCCCCCGGCGCGCCTCTGACCGTCAAACCGCGGATCACCAAACAGCCCGCAGCAGCTTCCGCCGCCGCAGGCGCCACCGCCCAATTCAGCGTGACCGCCACCGGCGCCGGCCTGAAATACCGCTGGCAGGTCAGCAAGGACGGCGGCTCGACCTGGAAAAACGTGACCAGCGCCAACGAAGGCTACAACGCCGCTACCCTGAAACTCGTGGTCAAATCCGAATGGAACGGCTACCGCTACCGCTGCGTGATCACGGATGCGAACGGGAAGGTATTGAAGTCCGGCGGAGCAAAACTGACGGTGAAGTAAAGGCGGGAGAAACATCTTTCCGCGCGGGGCGGCGAATGTCCGCGTTCCCGCAGGGGCGGCCGAGGGCCGCCCTTTTTATTCTGCTGCATGATGCAGATTGTTCAGAGGCCTTGTAGGGGCGGCCATTGGCCGCCCTGTTTGTAAGTATTTTTGGTTTGTTTTCCGTCAATATCAGCCGGCAGAGTGTTGACTTTTCTCTTCGGACAGAATAAAATAATATTGATTGGATAGTTCAGGATAGGACCACATTGTTCCCGGCACATCTGCGGAAATCGTTTTTTTCCGCGGAAGGTTTCGATTATGGTAAAAATAACAGGAAGAACGACCTGGAAAGGAGAAAAACCATGATTTACAAAGAGGGACACAGTTCTTACGGGCACTGCTGGATCGAAGGAAACGGCGTGTTTTTCTGGGTATACGTGATGGACGGACGGTCGAAGTACGGACCGTATTCGTCGCTGGCGGATGCGGAGAGGGAGTATGCAAGGTGGTGCTGAAAGGAGATAGAAAAGAATGAAAATAGATACTTTTACTTCTGTTCTTGTTAATTGTATGCGATCCAATAATATAAACAGATTTGACACTGATATATTACACTTTTTTAAGGAGTTGAAGAAATGAAAAAAAGAAGAACAGCATTATTGTTTCTGGTGGTCGTACTTGCACTAATCAGTTTAGTTCTGCTGAAAAAATCGGCAGAAGCAAGCACGGGCGGCCGAAGCAGGGCAGAAGCAGTTGCATGGGCCAGAAGCCAGTTAGGCAACTCTTTGGATTACGATGGCGTATACGGAGCTCAGTGTGTTGACCTGACCAAATATTATTATGTGTTCTTGGGACAGGACGCGCCACGGGGAAGTGCAAATGAGTATTATGACGGAGGAAACTTTTGCCCGTCCGGATGGTCCTATCAGAATTATCCGGTTGCTGGAAGTGTTGCGGTTTGGACTGGTGGAACTTATGGGCACGTTGCAATTGTAACGTCTGTTTCAGATTCTTCTTTTTCTATCGTAGAGCAAAATTATAATTACCAAGATTGGTGCACGGAGAGAACTATATCAAGAAGTAGTAGTGATGTAACTATTTTTATCCATCCAGACTTTCCTTCGGATACCTACACCCTCGACATCAACGGCTACCTTGACAACACCAACGCCTGCAACGTCACAGGTTTTGCAACCTTTGACGTATATCTGAATAACACTCGTGTAGCGAATGACGTAGACGACTACTGCAACACTGCCGTCCCGGTCGGAACCAGCTACCGCATTTGTGACATCAGACCCAAAAGCGGAAAGGCCTATGACGGCCCGACTAACGATGCTGTGATCGGTACGCCGGGATCGAGTTGCTCGTTGGACGTTCGATTAAAGTTCCATACAGTTGACGCAACGTCATTCATTAGCAGCAACACACCTACGGTCAGCACCTATAACGGTCACACTTACTATTTCTATTCAAAAAAGACCACCTGGCATGATGCGTATGAGGTGGCCAAAAAACTGGGCGGCTATCTGGTCACCATCAATTCTTCGGCGGAAGACAGCTATGTTTACAATCTGGCCAACAAGAAAACATTTTGGACAGGATTGACGGACCAGGGCAATGAAGGCACCTTCAAGTGGATCAACGGGGAATCGGCATCGTATAGGAACTGGGCTTCCGGTCAGCCGGACAATGCTCAGAACGAGATCCGTGGGGAAGAGAATTACGGAGAAGTTACTACCAGCGGAAAATGGAACGATGTTTATCCCTTCTACAGTTCCAACGCCGGCTTCATGGTAGAGTTTAATTATGCTTATACTGTTTCCTATAACCTCAACGGCGGTTCCGGAAGCATTCCAAGTCAGACAAAACCTTACGGAAGAAGCATCACTCTGAGTACCACCACGCCTACCCGGACAGGGTATGATTTCAAGGGTTGGGCGACCAGCGCCTCCGGCAGCGTGGCGTACCAGCCGGGAGGCACTTATTCCGCGAATGCCAATGTGACATTGTACGCGGTATGGCAAGCCAAGAAGTATATCCTTGACGTCAACGGATGCCTGGACGGCACAAACGCCAACAACGTGGCAAACTATGCGACGTTCGACGTGTATCTGGGCGGCAGCAAGGTGGCGGATGATACGACGGATTTTTACAGGGAAGTCGCTTACGACACATCATACCGCATCACGGATATCAGGCCGCTGAGCGGAAAAGCGTATTACGGGACCGTTTCCGGGAATAATGTAGTGGGAACGATGACCGGAAAACTGGACATACGGCTCAAGCTGAACACGGTAGACGCAGCGGGATATGTCGGTAAGTATACTCCTAAAGTCGGGGTATATAACGACCATACATATTATTATTTTAGTATCCCAGTCACCTGGTACGAAGCATACGAGATTGCAAAACATTTGGGCGGTTATCTGGTTGCTGTCGGAACTGCAGAAGAGAACAGTTATATCTGGTCGCTGACTGGCGACATCGCTTCCTGGATCGGTCTGACAGACAGGGATGCGGAAGGGACCTGGAAGTGGATCAACGGAGGAACGTCCACGTATCGGAACTGGAAAACCTCACAACCGGACAACAGCCAGTCGAATCAGTCCGGCGCAGAAAACTATGCCCACTTCTTCGCGGGGGCCAACGGTTGCTGGAATGACAACTGCAGTTATGCAAAGCTTGGTTTCACCGTGGAATTCGATGCGGCTTACTCCGTGACTTATGATGCGAACGGCGGGACCGGCGCTCCGGCCAAGCAGGCAAAAGCTTACGGGAAGAGCCTCGTCCTGAGTTCGACCAAACCGACCCGTACCGGTTATACCTTCAAAGGCTGGGCCACTAGCGCTTCCGGCAGCGTTGCCTATCAGCCCGGCGGAACTTATTCAGAGAATGCAAGTGTGACGCTGTACGCGGTATGGGAAGCGAACACCTACAACCTGTATCTGTACAAAAACTACAGCCGCCGGAACTATCTGGTCGATTCGGACTTTGCTTCCGGCACATTGAATACGGACTACTGGTTTAGCAGGAATACCGATATTGCAACCATTGCAGTCGACACAACTCAGAAACACAACGGCTATAATTCCCTGAAGATCATCAACACGAGCGCCGGGGACATGAACTGGAAAGATGGAAAAGGCCAGGATCTTGCATTTGTTACGACTTCACAAGGTTCTAATCCGAATGACAATTTTGTCGGCGACGCCGGTGAGATGGTTTTGAGTTTCTGGGCAAAAAGTTCCGTTACCGGCAGTAAGATCCATTTCCGCTGGGGTTTTGAGCAGACCACCCGTTGTGTAAGCCTGACGACAGAGTGGAGACAGTATGTAATCCCGATGAACAGGGAAGAATTGTTTGGCTATATGCTTCATCCTTACGTTGATCAGCCCGGTACCGTCTGGCTCACCGAGCTCCAGCTGGAAGACGGCGACGGCATCAGCACTTTCGTTCCGGAACACGCCTCGACTCCCATCGTGGTCTCGGCCCAGTACGGCGGGACCTATGCCGCCCCGGAGGACCCGGCCAGGACCGCGTTCATCTTTGAAGGCTGGTATACCGCGCCTGCCGGCGGAGAGAAACTGACCTTCCCGCTGACGGTCAAGGCAGGCCATGAAACAGCTTACGCCCACTGGAAGATCCGCACCTATAAAGTCACATACGATGCCAACGGCGGCACCGGCGCTCCCTCCGCCCAGACCAAGACCTACGGCAAAGATCTGACCCTCCGCACCGCCAAGCCGACCCGTTCCGGCTACACTTTCCTGGGCTGGGCCACCAGCCCGGACGGCGAAGTGAAATACCAGCCGGGCGGGACTTATACGAAGAACGCGAAGGTCACGCTGTATGCCGTCTGGTACAAAAAGACCGTCATCACAAAACAGCCGGTCAACGCAAAAGGTACCGTAGGATCGACGGTTTCGTTCTCCGTCACCGCGGATGGCGGCACCAGGCTCCAGTATAAGTGGCAATTCAGCAAAGACGGCAAGACCTGGTCCAGCTGGAGCATCGGCAAAAAGATCAACGTGAACGTGACGGAAGTCAGAAACAAGTATAAATTCCGTTGCGTGATCACGGACATCAAGGGCAAGAAGACGACTTCCGATACCGTGACGCTCACCGTGATCCCCGAGATCGTCACGCAGCCGAAAGGCACCTCGGCTTATGTGAACGGCACCGCCAAATATACGGTGGAAGCCACCGGCGCGGGCCTGAAATACCGCTGGCAGGTCAGCAAGGACGGCGGCTTGACCTGGAAAAACGTGACCGACCAGAATGAGGGCTACAACACGCCCACCCTGAAACTGACAGTCAAAGCCGCCTGGAACGGGTACCGCTACCGCTGTGTGATCAAGGATGCGAACGGGAAAGTGCTGAATTCCAACGGCGCGAAACTGACGGTCAAGCCGAAGATCACCGCGCAGCCTGCCGCCGCGTCGGCCAAGGCAGGCGCCACCGCCAAGTTCACTGTGACCGCCACCGGCGCCGGCCTGAAATACCGCTGGCAGGTCAGCAAGGATGGCGGCTCGACCTGGACGAATGTGACGAGCGCCAACGAGGGCTACAACACCGCGACGCTGAAACTGGTGGTGAAATCCGCCTGGAACGGCTACCGTTACCGCTGCGTGATCAAGGATGCCAACGGGAAGGTGCTGAACAGCAGCGGAGCGAAACTGACAGTGAAATGATCGGATGCGGGTTTTCCGCATACCACCGGGGGCGGCTGATGGCCGCCCCTTTTGCATCGTGCTTTTTGCCGCTTCGCCCTTGCGCCGAGTTTTTATTAGTGGTATGATAAAAAACACGGAAAAGACAGTGCAAAAGAAGCAGATCTGAAGAAATCAGAAGGAGAAATCTTGCAATGAGATGCAGCAAATGCGGGAAAGAGATCCAGGCAGGCATGCGGTTATGCCAATTCTGCGGAACGCCCGTGCCGCAAAAGAATCAGCAGACAAATCAGTGGAATCGGGAAGCGGCTGAAAAACCGGCGGGCGGCGGAAGACCTTCTGCCAAAACCGCTTCGGGATCCCGGAAAAAATCAAAACTCTGGCTGATCCCCGTGCTTCTGCTGGCGGTCCTGGCTCTGGGCGCCGGCGTCTATTTCCTTTTTTTCCACGGGAAAGTGAATGTGAATGATTATCTGGTCCCGACGGTCAGCGGAGAGGACGGAAACTATTCTGTCCGCATCGGCCTGGATGCGGCGCGCATGGTCCGCGACAACAGGGATAAATTTGCCGTAACGGACGAAAACCGGCCGAAGATAAAGACTTACCTGAAACAGACGTTTCCTTCCCTCTCCACGGATCTTCTGGTGGAGGAAGCGGTCCGGAATGAGCTGAACATGGCGCTTGACAAAGGGACCGGGAGCGGCAACGTCGATCTTCAGCTGACAGAGGACGAAACGCTGGCCAAACTGGCAATCCTGGCCGCCCTGGCGGACAGAACGACGCCGGGCGGGGACAGAGGCCCCGGGAACACGCTGTACCCAGAGGTGAAGAACGGATATCTGAACAGATCGACGGGGCTTTCCCGGGGGGATACGATCCGCTTCTCCTGGTCGGGCGCCGATACCGGGAAAGTGGCCGAACTGTTCGGGGCCAAGCTGAGCTGCGGCGACGCGGAATTTGCCTTGAAGGGCGTGGAGGTGGCAGCTGTTCCGACGACGGCGGTGCCGACGACGGAAGCCCCGACGACGGAAGCGCCGACGACTGAGGCTCCGACTACGGAAGCACCGACGACGGAAGCACCGACCACGGAAGCACCGACTACCGAAGCACCAACGACCGAAGCTCCGACCACCGAGGCCCCGACTACGGAGGCTCCGACGACCGAAGCTCCGACGACCGAGGCCCCGACCACCGAGGCTCCGACCACGGAAGCTCCGACCACGGAAGCTCCGACCACCGAGGCTCCGACCACCGAAGCCCCCACCACGCCCGTTCCGGTCACTCTGCGCGTAGGCGACATCGTGACCTTCGGCCACTACGAACAGGACAACAACTACAGCAACGGTCCGGAAGAGATCGAATGGATGGTCATGGGCGTCTTTGACGACTATGTGGACCTGATCAGCCTGTACATCCTGGACGTGGTCCCGTTCAATCAGAACTATACCTGGGTCACGTATTCCTCAAGCAGCATCAATCAATATCTGACCGGAACGTTTTACTGGAACGCCTTCATGGACGCGGAAAGAGCCGTCATGCTGGATCACGAGATCCCGCCCAGAATGAATCCGAAATATTCGAACACGGATCAGGGCAGCGCCGTGACGGAACTGGTCTATCTTTCCGCGGTCAGCAAAGTCACGGAGTTCCTGCCCACCGACGCGGCCAGACGCTGCGCCGGCACGCCGTACGCCGTGGCGCAGGGCCTGCACGTGAACGAGATGGGCTTCAGCCCCTGGTGGACGAGGACCATGGGCTCCGACAATTATCACGCGGTCATCGTCCGCAGCAGCGGCGAAGTGAATTTTGAGGGCTGGGACGTGACCGGCGCCGAGTATTTCGACATCGGCGTCCGCCCCGCGATCCGCGTGCGGCCGGACGCGCCGCTCGGGAAACGGTAAAGGGAGCACAGAAAGGGGACGGCCATGGCGCACCAACCCATGGACATGATCCAGATCACGTGGCGGCCGGACAAGCAGGCGAAGGCCTCCATATACAGCCAGATCGTGGCGTATTTCCAGGAGCGCATCACGTCGGGCGACTGGGTGAGCGGCCAGAAGCTGCCGCCCCAGCGGAAGCTCGCGGAGATGTTCGGCGTCAACCGCAGCACCATCGTGGAGGCGATGGACGAGCTGCAGGCGCTGGGGCTGCTGGAAGGGAGCCGCGGCGGCGGCACGCGCGTGGCCAACGAAGGCTGGGCGATGCTGATCCAGGACAAGACGCCGGACTGGCAGAGCTACATCAAGGCCAGCCGCTTCTATCCCAACGTGCCCACGGTGCAGATCATCAACCGCCTGGAGTTCCAGAGCGGGATCACGCGGATGAGCACCGGGGAACTGTCGCCGGAGCTGATGCAGACGAAGATCACGCAGGACATCCTGTCGCGTCTGTCTGACCAGAAGCTGTTCATGAATTATCCCGATCCGTTGGGCATGCCCAGCCTGCGCCGCGCGATCCAGGAGCATCTGAAGGGCTTCGGGATCGAGGTGCCGGTGTCCTGCATCCTGGTGGTATCCGGCGCGCTGCAGGCGCTGCAGCTGATCTCCACGGGGATCGTGAAATCGCAGGCGCGGGTGTTTATGGAATCGCCCTCGTATCTGGGGTCGCTCAATATTTTTCAGTCCGTCGGGGCGCAGCTGGTCAGCGTGCCGATGGATGCGCAGGGCATCGCTTCCTGCGGCGATTACCGGCCGCTGCGCCGCATCGGCACGCCGGAACAGATCGCGTACACCTTCCTGTTCCTGGCGACGGACATGAGCTATTACGCCACCGGCGGCAGCTTCGTCGTGGATGGCGGGCGCTGCAGCTGAGACGGGCGGAACATGTTTTTGAGGGCGGCTCCGGCCGCCCTTTTATATGCCGGAAAAATCCCGCTGAATCAGCAAATATCCCTTGACGCTGTACGCCTTCCCGTGGCATAATAACTGCGTTGTTTTAGACTCTTTATCAATTTTTAATTTTTTGTCCCGCCGGCCCTCCCGCCCGGCCGGGACCAGACAGGAGAACCGCATGGATATTTTCGAAAAATTCTTCCGCCCCCAGCTGGTGGATCAGGTACGGGAAGCAAACGTGTACCCTTATTTCCACGCCCTCGAGTCCCGGCAGGACACGGAGGTCATCATGGAAGGCAAGCGCCGGATCATGCTGGGCTCCAACAACTATCTGGGCCTCACCACGAACCCGGACGTGATCGCCGCCGGCATCCGTGCCTATGAGCAGTACGGCTCCGGCTGCAGCGGCTCCCGCTTCCTGAACGGGACACTGGAACTGCATATCGAACTGGAAAAGGAACTGGCTAAATTCCTGCGCAAAGGCGACGTGATCACGTTCTCCACGGGCTTCCAGTCCAACCTGGGCATCATCAGCGCGGTGGTCGGCAAGAACGATACCGTGATCATGGACCGCGAGAACCACGCCAGCCTGTACGACGGCTGCCGCCTCTCCTACGGCACCATGCTGCGCTACCGCCACAACAACATGGAAGAACTCGAAAAATGCCTGCAGCGCGTCCCGGAGACCGGCGGCGCCCTGATCGTCACCGACGGCGTCTTCTCCATGGGTGGCGACATCGCCAAACTGCCGGAGATCTGCGCGCTGGCGGAAAAATACGGCGCCCGCGTGATGGTGGACGATGCGCACGGCCTCGGCGTGATCGGCGAAGGCGGCCGCGGCACGGCCAGCTACTTCGGCCTGGAAGACAAGGTCGACATCTACATGGGCACGTTCTCCAAGTCCCTGGCTTCCCTGGGCGGCTACATGGCGGCCGACGCGCGCGTGATCGACGGCGTGAAGCACATCTGCCGGCCGTTCATCTTCTCCGCCTCCATGACCCCCGCCAACGCGGCCTCCGCCCTGGCGGCGCTCCGCATCCTGGAAGCGCACCCCGAACTGCCCGAAACGCTGCAGGAAAGGGCGCTGTACATGCGCCAGGCGCTGCGTGACCGGAACGTCAAAATGCGCTCCGGCGGCGGCGAACAGATCCCCATCATCCCGATCTACACCTACGAAATGTTCCGCACCCTGCAGGTGACCACGGAACTGTACAACCGCGGCGTCTACGTCAACAGCTCGCTGCCGCCCGCCGTGAAGGAAAATGAGTGCCTGATCCGCACCTCGCTGATGGCCACGCACACCCACGCCCTGATCGACGAAGCCGTGGACATCATCGCGGAAGTCCTGAAGGAGTACGAAGTATGAGCCGTCCCGTAGCCTTAGTCACCGGCGGCACCAGCGGCATCGGCCTGGAAACGGCCCGGGCGCTGCGCAGCGCGGGCTGCCGCGTCTACACGTTTTCCCGCCGCGCGGCAGAAGAGGGCGATGAGACCCATTTCTCCGTCGACATAACGGACGAGGCCGCAGTGCAGGCCGCGGTAACGGCCCTTTATGAGCAGGCCGGCCGCCTCGATATCGTTGTCAACTGCGCCGGCTTCGGCATCTCCGGCGCCGTCGAATTCACCGAACTTTCCGAAGCGAAACGCCAGCTGGACGTGAACTTCTTTGGCATGGTCAACGTGAACAAAGCGGTCATCCCGCTGATGCGGGAGCAGGGCGGCGGACGCATCGTCAACATCAGCTCCGTGGCCGCGCCGGTCGCCATCCCGTTCCAGACCTATTATTCCGCCAGCAAGGCCGCCATCAACGCCTACACGCTGGCGCTGGCCAATGAAGTGCGTCCCTTCGGGATCACGGTCTGCGCCGTCCAGCCCGGCGACATCGCCACCGGCTTCACGGACGCCCGCGCCAAATCCGTCGTCGGCGACGACGTCTACGAAGGCCGCATCTCCCGCAGCGTCTCCCGCATGGAAAAGGACGAGCGGGGCGGCATGAAGGCGGAGACCGCCGGCCGCTTCGTAGCGAAAAAAGCGCTGAAAAAGAACGTCAAGCCCCTGTACGCCATCGGCTTTTCCTACAAGGCCGTCTGCGTGCTCGTCAAGCTGCTCCCGTGCCGGCTGGCCAACCGGATCGTGGGGAAACTGTACGCAGGCTGACGCCGTTTTGACCTGACAGCGGGACGCACGCATCGTTCCCGGACGGGCCGGCACGCCGCCGGCCTGTTTTTTGTTTTCCGGGATTATTCTTAATAATTCTCCGGAAAATATGCAAAAAGGAACTTGCTAAAAAGCCGCAATTCCTTTATACTGTAAATGGCGTCTTCATGGATGCACATATTGCAAAATGAGGTGAGCGTAATATGATTCCTTACATCGCAGCAGCCAGTGATATCAGCATTGGCGAGGCGCTGGGCAACATGGTGGTTGGCCTGGGCGTCGTGTTCCTCGCTCTGATTTTCCTGAGCGGCATCATTTCCCTGTTTAAACTGATCGGCAAAGCTGACAAGAAGAAGGCGCCCGCAGCGCAGGCCAAGCCGGCTGTGAAGGCCGCCCAGGCGACTCCTGCCACGCCGCCCGCCCCGAAGGAAGACGTCATTGACGGCGCCGTAGTCGCAGCCATCCTGGCTGCCGTAGCTCAGAAATGCGGTCCGGCCGCCCGGGTCGTATCCATCGAGAAGAGCAAGTAAATCATTAAAATCAATATATTTATTCTTTCCAGGAGGAAATCAAAATGAGCAACTACAAGATCACTGTCAATGGCGTAGCCTACGATGTAACCGTGGAAGGCGGCGGATTCGCCCCTGCTTTCTCTTCTCCCATGATGAGCCAGCCCGTGTCCTTTGCCCCTGCTGCTCCGGCTCCCGCCGCCGCTCCGGCTCCCGCTGCTGCTCCGGCTCCCGCTGCTGCTCCCGCCCCTAAGGCCGCTGCTCCTGCCGCTGCCGGCGCCACCAACGTGGAAGCCCAGGTTATCGGCAAGATCTTCAAGATCGTGGCCAAGGTCGGCGACACCGTATCCGCCGGTGACGAGATCGTTATCTTAGACTCCATGAAGATGGAGATCCCCGTGGTGTCTCCTGCGGACGGCACCGTGGCTTCTATCAATGTAAAGGAAGGCGACGCCGTTGAAGTCGGCGACGTGATCGCGACCTTAAACTAAGTTCGAATCGTCCAAAGGAGAAGACAAATGTTGCTTGGAATCGGAGAAACATTCTCAAACCTGGCTCAACAGACCGCCTTTGCCTCGCTGGGCTGGAAGAACTATGTGATGATCCTGATCGCCTGCATCTTCCTGTACCTGGCCATTGCCAAAGGCTTTGAGCCGCTGCTGCTGACGCCCATCGCGTTCGGCATGCTGTTAGTCAATATCTACCCGCAGATCATTGCGGCGCCGACGACCTCCTACCTGGATCCGGACGGCCATGAATTCGCCGTCGTGGAATTCGAGGGAACCGACCTGGCGGCCACACTCAATGCCGCCAAGGACGTCAAATTCTCGGAGGACGGCACGAAGGCGGAAGTGATCGACGCTTCGGACGTCACCGTGGCCACCGTCAAAATGGGCGGCTACGTAAAGGAAGCCCTCGCGACTTTCAACGTGACCGACGTGAACATTGAAAACACTTACCGCCTGCTGGTCACCTACATTTACAACCAGTCCTACACCACCAAGGAAAACGCCGGCGGCCTGCTGCACTACTTCTACATCCTGGATGAGTGGGCCATCCTGCCCTGCCTGATCTTCATGGGCGTGGGTGCCATGACGGACTTCGCCCCCCTGATCGCCAACCCCATCAGCTTCCTGCTGGGCGCGGCCGCCCAGTTCGGTATCTATGTTGCGTACCTGGGCGCCATCCTCCTGGGCTTTAAGGGCTCCGAAGCCGCGGCCATCTCCATCATCGGCGGCGCCGACGGCCCGACGTCCATCTTCCTGGCCTCCCGTCTGGGACAGTTCCACCTGATGGGCCCCATCGCCGTGGCGGCGTACTCCTACATGTCCCTGGTTCCCATGATCCAGCCTCCTATCATGAAGCTGATGACTTCCAAGGAACAGCGGAAGATCAAAATGGGCCAGCTGCGTCCCGTTTCCAAACTGGAACGCATCCTGTTCCCGATCATCATTACCATCGTGGTCGCCATGATCCTGCCGTCTACCGCTCCCCTGATCGGTATGCTGATGCTCGGCAACCTGTTCCGTGAGTGCGGCGTGACCCGCCAGTTGCAGGAGACCGCTTCCAACGCCCTGATGTACATCGTCGTCATCCTGCTGGCCGTCTCCGTGGGCGCCACCACCAGCGCCGAGGCCTTCCTGCGCGTGGAAACGCTGAAGATCGTGGTCCTGGGTCTGGTCGCCTTCGCCTTCGGTACCTTCGGCGGCATGCTGCTGGGCCAGGTGCTGTCCAAGGCCACCAAGGGCAAGATCAATCCTCTGATCGGCTCCGCCGGCGTGTCCGCCGTTCCCATGGCGGCCCGCGTGTCCCAGAAAGTGGGCGCCCAGGCGGATCCTACCAACTTCCTGCTGATGCACGCCATGGGCCCGAACGTGGCCGGCGTTATCGGTACCGCCGTCGCGGCCGGCGTCTTCATGGCCATCTACGGCGTATTCTAAACCTCATTTGCAACCGGGGCGGTGCTCTTTTGCGCCGCCCTTTTATTTTATGACACGAGAGTCAAAAGGTCATTGGCCTACTGCTGGCAGGGGGCCAACGTGCCGGCCCGCTATAATCATAGGGGCCGATGTTCCATCGGCCCGCCAAAAAGAGGAAAACATCATGCCTGAAATCCCCCCCCGTCCCGTAAAGATCACTGAAACCGTCCTCCGCGACGGCCACCAGTCCCTCATCGCCACCCGCATGACCACCGAGCAGATGCTCCCCATCATCGAAGAGATGGACAAAGTGGGCTACTACTCCGTCGAATGCTGGGGCGGCGCCACCTTCGACGCCTCCCTCCGCTTCCTGAGCGAAGATCCCTGGGAGCGCCTGCGCAAGATCCGCGCCGGCTTCAAAAACACCAAACTCCAGATGCTGTTCCGCGCCCAGAACATCCTGGGTTACCGCCACTACGCCGATGACGTCGTGGACTACTTCGTCAAGAAATCCCTGGACAACGGCATCGACATCATCCGCATTTTCGACGCCCTGAACGACCTGCGCAACCTGGAGACCGCGGTCAACGCCACCAAAAAATACGGCGGCCACGTCCAGACCGCCATTTCCTACACCCTCGGCGAGCCCTACACCATCGAATACTTCACCAACCTCGCCAAATCCATGGAAAACATGGGCGCCGACTCCATCTGCGTGAAAGACATGGCCGGCCTGCTGATCCCCTATGAAGCCGAAAAACTGGTCAAGGCCCTGAAAGCCACCGTCTCCGTGCCCATCCAGCTTCACACCCACTACACCAGCGGCGTGGCCGCCATGAGCTACATGCGCGGCGTCGAAGCCGGCGCAGACATCATCGACACCGCGATTAGCCCCTTCGCCCTCGGCACCAGCCAGCCTTCCACGGAAGTCATGGTCCGCACCTTCAAGGGCACGCCGTACGACACCGGCCTGAACGAAGAGATCCTCCTGGAAGTGGCCGACTACTTCCGCCCCATCCGCGAAGAAGCCCTCGCCAGCGGCCTGCTGAACCCGAAGGTCCTCGGCGTGGACATCAACACCCTGAAATACCAGGTCCCCGGCGGCATGCTGAGCAACCTGGTCAGCCAGCTGAAGGACCAGCACGCGGAAGACAAATTCTACGACGTGCTGAAGGAGATCCCGCGCGTCCGCGAAGACATGGGCATGCCGCCCCTCGTGACCCCGTCCAGCCAGATCGTGGGCACCCAGGCCGTCATGAACGTCCTCTTCGGCGGCCGCTACAAAGTGGCCACCAAGGAAACCAAGGCCCTGCTGCACGGCGAATACGGCCAGACCGTCCGCCCCTTCAACAAGGAAGTGCAGAAGATGGTCATCGGCGACGCCGAGCCCATCACCTGCCGCCCGGCCGACCTGATCGAAAACGAACTGCCCAAGCTCCGCGAGGAGATCAAGGACTACAGCATCCAGGACGAAGACGTCCTGACCTACGCCCTCTTCCCTCAGGTCGCCCTGGACTTCTTCAAGGAACGCCAGGCCGGCTTCCCGAAGAAGAAAGCCGCCGAAGAAGCTGCCAAGGCCGCCAAGGAAGCCGCTGAAGCCGCGAAAAACGCCCCGAAAGCCGCTCCCAAGGCCGAAGAGCCCGCCCAGATCAAATACGTCCCGCTGCCCGCCCCGTTCCTGCACTCCTACCCCGGCGTGATCGGCGAGGAAGCCCTGCCCTACATCGACCCCGCCCCCAAAGCCGGCGACAAGATCGAAGGCAACGCTACGTTCGACGGCAAGAAGGTAGATTTCCGGATCGACTGCCTCGGATAATTCGTCTGGACGGACTCCCTCGTCCGTACCGGATCATGACCAATCGTAGGGGCCGATGTGCCATCGGCCCTCAATCATTACCAACCGCAGGGGCCGATGTTTCATCGGCCCGTTTCAAAAAGGAGCCCCCATGCAAACTGACGTCCGTCCCGCCTCCATGCCCCGCATCAACACCCCGGCCCTCGCCGAAGCCTTCATCGAAGAACAGCTCACCGCCATCCGCGCCCAGGTCGGGGACGGCAAAGTCCTCCTCGCCCTCTCCGGCGGCGTGGACTCCTCCGTCGTCGCCGCCCTCCTGATCCGCGCCATCGGTCAGCAGCTGGTCTGTGTCCACGTCAACCACGGCCTGCTCCGCAAAGGCGAGCCCGAACAGGTCATCCGCGTCTTCGGCGAAGAACTGGGCGCCAACCTGATCTACGTCGACGCCATCGACCGCTTCCTGGACAAGTTGGCCGGCGTGGCCGACCCGGAAGAGAAGCGCAAGATCATCGGCGCCGAATTCATCGACGTCTTCGCGGAAGAAGCCGCTAAACTGGAAGGCATCCGCTTCCTGGCCCAGGGCACGATCTACCCCGACATCCTGGAATCCGTCGCCGGCATCAAGGCCCACCACAACGTGGGCGGCCTCCCCGAGCGCCTCGGCTTTGAACTCGTCGAGCCCGTGAAGCTCCTCTACAAGGACGAAGTCCGCGTAGTCGGCAAAGCCCTCGGCCTGCCCGACTCCATGGTCTACCGCCAGCCCTTCCCCGGCCCCGGCCTGGGTGTGCGCTGCACCGGCGCCATCACCCGCGACCGCCTGGAAGCCCTCCGCGCCGCCGACGCCATCGTCCGCGAAGAAATCGAAACCCTCCCGGAACTCCCCTGGCAGTACTTCTGCGTCGTCCCCGACTTCAAGACCACCGGCATCCGCGACGGCAAGCGCACCTTCGACTGGCCCTGCATCGTCCGCGCCATCAACACCGTCGACGTCGTCGAAGTCACCCCCGTCCACCTCCCCTACGACCTGATCGACCGCCTGGCCGCCCGCATCCCCGCGGAAGTCCCCGGGATCTCAAGAGTTTTGGTGGACTTCACGCCGAAGCCGCCGGCGACGGTGGAGTGGGAATAAGACACAAGATTCAAAAAAACCAGTGTTTTCAACGCTTATCGGCTTTGCCGGAGTTCCTTTGATAGCAATTTGATAACAGTTGTATGATTACCCTTTGTTCTTCATTTCAAGGGGTTTAGGGGTAAAAGAGTTATTCTAAACGTTTTGAAAGCCCTTCGCTGCGGGTATGCAGCGAAGGGCTTTTTGTGTTGTTGGAGTGATATTGATCATATTGGGCTGGGGCGAAAAAATGACAGTGGGTGTATGAAAGTCACATATGGGTAGGAGAGAGACGTGACCAATAAAATCACTTGGCTGATGCGCAGATTTTTTTTTAACGAGTAGCATGCCATATCTGCTGGCAAGCTATTTTGGTAAAAATCTCACTACAAATACAGACGGTATATGGTATAATAAAATAAACGGTTATATTGTACGTAATATGCATCGGTAGTATCAAGAAGTTTGTGTAAACCTCTGTGACCATCATTGACTGAACATCTCCAACAGTTCTGCCTGGGCGACCTGGAATCCTTTGTGGATCCGCATCGAAAAGCGCCGGTTGTAGTCCATACAGTAGCTGCAGACGTACCGCTCCAGGGCATCCTCGTTATAAGGTATTGATCCGGTTCATGATATATTACTCATGATTTGAGTTCCGCTTTAGAAGAACGATCACGGAACACAAAATACCGCCGGCCGCTAAAAGCGCCGCAATGATCACCACCGCCCAAGGAATGCCGTTTTGATGTTCAACCATCTCGACGATCACTGTTTCCATTAGAGCAGGAGATGTTTGTGAAGTACTTGTTTCCTCAATTTCGTTCTGCCGTGTTTTTTTGATCAACTCAATTTCATTGATGCTCCTTTCATCGATCTGCAGATCAAACACAGTTTCTTTATTGACGGTCACTTCGTCAAACTGCTTTTCTTCGATCACCTCATCCGTATACGGGTCGATTTTTTTGCACGCAACATTCATGACCCCGTCCCCGGTTCCGATGATCTCAATGCTGAAATTCACACCGGGAGGGGCAAGGATCTCTTTATTCTCTCCGTCCGTTATAACTAATACCTTTGTTTCTTCTTTGTGGTGAACTTCTTCTCCTGACGTTTGCGCCATCAGTTCGCCGTCCTGATCGTAAACACAAATATCTACGGGGCAATGGATGCTCGTTAGCGTGTAGGGGTTCTCTGCACCGTCCCCCATATTGTCCGGAGTATCACAAAGCAGGAAGGCGAAATATGTTGCCGGATCGTGTTCATCCACAATATTCTGGCAATGCCAGCCCTCTTCTTTATATACGGCAGCATAGTAATCTCTGTACTTCAAATCAGCAGAATCGTAGAACCATTCGTGTCCGTATTTGCCATATATCAGGGGGAGTTTTGGTACCGCATCACGGGAATTAATTATATTATGCACGTTTTTAAATGGTCTGCTGTGAAAAGCACCAATAAATGCATTGGCAGCAGCGAATGTATAGATAAAGCAATTGTCATCTGTTAAAGTATAGTTTTCTGCAAAAGGAGCCAGGCTCTGTGCAACAGCGCCTCCCAGGCTGTGTCCCGTGATATAAAGGATTGTATTGCTCTTGTCACAGCCGAGAGTTTCTATATACTTTTTCAGTAATAAATTGATTGACTCCGTAGAAGGTCTGAACCCGTCTGACTGCGATCTGAGATCACTTATCAGGTCATCCAGGTCCTGATTAAGGTTCGTTCCTCTTATTACGACCAGGACAATCTGCTTATCCTGACCGTCCAATGTCAAGTGTTTGTGGGCTAAGGCAAATCCGGGCCTTGTGGATGTAGACTCCCATACATAATAGACATCCTTAAAGCCAAAAGTGTTTTCCAACAGATCCTGAAAGGTTTCTTCCGTATGGATCCTTTGACTCAGAGCAAGAGAAGCCATAGCCAGATTGTGATTGTATTCCGTGGCAGAGTGAGCAAAGTATTCCCATGACCAATTGATGTCGATCGTGGCTTCTGCACCGTTGCTCCAGCGAAAATCAATACTTTTTATCTCTTCGGGATACGCTTCTTCATTGTCAAGTGAGACCCATATTGCGGGGCGAACAGATACAAATCCATAAGGTTTGTAATCAAGTCCGCTAATCTGTTTAAAGTAACCCCGCATTTCAATTTTGCCACTGACGCGGACAAATGCTGCTTTCCAATAGTAATCTCCAGGCGATCGAAGCCACCAACTGCACGATCCAATTTCGCTGATTTTACAACGTGCATCGATTGCATGCTGTGTCGGATAACAAACTCTTTCCTCATCGGAGT
Organism: Lachnospiraceae bacterium; assembly: GCA_017430085.1. Lineage (GTDB taxonomy): Bacteria > Bacillota > Clostridia > Lachnospirales > Lachnospiraceae > UBA6987. Next base: position 97,459 of record JAFRNR010000002.1, read on the forward strand.
CCCAGTATGTTTCAGCTTCTTCAATACTTAATAAAAAGACCTTGTCTTCTGTATCGTTTCCGCCTGCTGTACCATATTCGGGATTGTCATTATTTCGGATCTTTGTCAACTGAATGCTCAGTTTTTCTTCAGTGTTAAAAGCCGATTCATAAAACTTACCATTCAGCCAATGTCGAAGCCAACATGTTTCCCAGGTTGCATTATAATCAAAGCTTTCGTAGTCTTCGGCATCTATTGCATAGCGACTGATCATTAATGCCTTTCCTTCATTAACCTCCAACACCAGCCATTCGATAGTTTCTTCATAATAGTCCCCGAATCTTACAAAATCTCCCGGTTGAATAGATGCAGATAAATGATCCCATACTTTATTTGATTCCGACCCCGTGTCCCTGTCAGATAGTGATGTCTGTGAATCGGAAGAGTCTTCCGCAGCCTTAACCTGAAATCCGAATGAACAACTGATAATGAGCGAAATAAAAACTGTCAGGATTATTATTCTTCTGTTCACTGTTTTTTCGTCCTTAAATATATTATTGATTGCCATGTGTCCTATTGAATAAGTACTAATGAGAACTGCTATAAAAAGCGCCTGGACCAGTAGCCGTTTTGTAGTGATTTTATGTCATGTTGTTAGATTTATCAAGTGACGGACGTCATGGATGGTCTCCTTGAACATGTTTTATTGTCCAATTTGTTTCATTCCAATAATATTAAAAAAAGGTCAGAAATACAACAAGAATGTAGACGCTGCAGTGTGAACGGTTTAGGCTTGTGACAGATGTGAGGTGACAGAAAATTCTTGTCCGCCGTTTTGAAGGTCTTTGTCCTTTTTTCATCCCCAAACGGCCCTTCGCCCGCCCTGCCGTCTTGACTTCCGGTGCCGCCGCGTTGTATCCTAAATAAGAATTATCACCGTCACAAATCAAAAGAGGGAGATAAGTCCATATGGAATATATCCTGGAAACCCACGGCCTCACCAAGATCTACGGTCAGAAAGCCGCCGCAAAGAACGTGGACCTGCACATGAAGGAAGGGCAGATCTATGGCCTGATCGGCCGGAACGGCGCCGGGAAGACAACGGTCATGCGGATGATCAGCGGCCTGGCCCGGCCGACGAGCGGCAGCTATTCCCTGTTCGGCAAGACCGGACCGGAAATGCGGAAAATGCTCAAGAACGTGGGCGTGCTGATTGAGCATCCCGGCCTGTATCCGAAGCTTTCGGCGTACGAAAACCTGAAGATCAAATGCATCGGCATGGGCGTCAAACCGGACGGCGTCGTGGAGGAACTGCTCCGCACCGTCGGGCTGGAAAACACGGACCGGAAGAAAGGGGCCGCGTCCTATTCGCTGGGCATGCGGCAACGGCTGGGCATCGCCCTGGCGCTCGTGGGCGATCCGAAAATGATCGTCCTGGACGAACCCATCAACGGACTGGATCCGCAGGGGATCGCCGAGGTGCGCGAGATGCGAATTGAGGGAGGCGTTTGAAAGACTGATTGACGAACTGTTCCCAAGAGTATAGCTGTCTGTAACAGTCTTTTAACCGTGGCTTGATTGCCCGTAAATAGTTTGATATGATGTAAATATGCTTATATCGATTCAATATTGATCGGGTTTATTCTCTGAACATAACGAGATTGGCGGCAGCTGAAAAGGAGGTGTGCCATGAGGAGAAGAGCATTATGCAAAGTGTTTTTTCTGTTCTTCGCGGTGGCGTTGAGTCTGTTGGTCTTTGTGGGACCGCAGAAGGCGATGGCGTCGAATGACACTCAGGTATATTTATATATTAACGGTTATTATCTGAGCGATACCTACGGCCTGTATTATGTGTGTACGAGTGATACCGAGGGTTACGTTACCACCGACTCGTCCGTCGACTGGAACGCCCGGTATATTCCGTCGTCAGGTCGGCTGATCCTGCGCAATTATCGGGGGAGCAAAATCGTATGCCTTCCGGCCCACACCAAGGATAATTTTGAAATTATGCTGCAAGGTGACAATGTCATCACCGTAAATTCATCGAGCTCTGAAGATACTGTCGGCATCCAGGTCTCTTCCAATAACGTAAAAACGTTGATCTACGGCAATAATAATGATACGCTGACAATCAACGTCTATAATACTATAGCGCCGTGCTATGGCATCAGATGCTGCGCGTCGGGCAGCAGCGACGAAGGCGTTTACGTGCAGGGGACAGCCAATGTAAAGATCACGGCGGCCGGTAAATGCGGGTTCGGCATCTGGGCTGGCGGGACCGTGGGCGTACTGGAACAAGCCAGCGTGGATATTACGGCAAAGTATAACGAAAATGCGTCGAGCGATTTCAACGCGGCGGTTTACTCGAAAACGGGCAACCTGGACTTCAGCACCACAGGGAGCGTCAGCATCGAGAGCGTGGCCCGGGATGCGTATCAGCACAGCGGTTACGGCTATGCTTTCTACAGCGGCAGCGATTCGGGCCGTTTGAACTGCTCTCCCAAGAATTTCCCGTATGTTTCCCTTTCCGCGGTGGGTTATCATGCGAAGGTCAGCAACCGGTCGACCGTTTTGGACAGCACGTACTATAACCTGGAGAAGACCGTGAAGCAGACCGGCGTCACCGAAGGACTGCTGCTGCAGTATACCACCTCGGATTCGATCCCCATCGCCGGCGCCATCTTCCCGGATCCCTCGTTCCGCTCATACGTAAGGAACAAATACGATACGAACAGTGACGGGAAGTTTTCCGAATCAGAGCGTCTGTATATCAAAACGATCACGGTGGGAGATGATACAGACAGCCTCCTGTATAATGATGCCTACAGTCTGGTGGGGATCGAGAGATTCACAAACCTCACGAAACTGACCTGGGATCCGGATGCCAACGATCTGGGAGCCGCGCTCGGCAACCTGCTCGAACTGGACCTGTGTTCCAATAAAGAACTGAAGTCGGTCACCGTGCGGAATACACGCCTGCGGGAACTGTATATCAGCGATCTGACAAAACTGACCTGGCTGGACTGCTCGAAAAACGCGCTTCACGGACCGACTCTCTCCGGCCTAACAGCGCTGACAGACCTGCTGTTGTACGACAATCTGCTCACGAATATCGACGTGTCTGCCATTCCGAATCTGAGCTATCTAGATGTTGGGGGAAACGTGCTGCAGACCCTGGATGTGAGCGGGAACACTCAACTGCAGTTCCTGTACTGTGAAAATAACAACCTGGGATCGCTTGATATCAGTACGTGCCCTGCTTTAACCTGTCTGGCGTGCGAGTATAACCAATTGACGGAACTTGACATTTCTATGTGCCCGATACTGGTACAATCATTCACTATAGGTGATTATTATGATGAAGGTTCTGTTCAGAGATGGATATACGTTAATGATGAAATAAACGCTGAATTAAGTTGTGATAAATCTGTACTTATCCAAATTGAAGCACCAGACTCCATCGCCGTTGATAGCATCAACTTCCCTGACGAGATATTCCGAAATTTTGTTCAGGAGACGTTTGATAAGAACGGGGATTGGCGCTTGAGCCGGGCAGAAATAGAGGCGATTGAAGAGATAAATGTTGACTCCAAATCTATTGGATCGCTGACAGGAATAGAGTACTTCTATGCATTACAAAGACTGCATTGCGCATCGAACCAAATTACATCCATAGATCTGAGTGGCTGTCCTTCTCTGACTGAATTAGATTGTTGTAATAATCAGCTGACGATTCTAGATGTGAGTATGCTTTCAAATCTAACGCAGTTAAATTGCGCCAATAATCAACTGACTGAATTAGATTTAAGTGGGTGCCCTGATTTGACTGGGCTGTTCTGTGGAACAAATCAGTTACCTACTCTGGATTTAAGTAAGTGTCCGGAATTAATAGAATTGAATTGTGATAGCAACCAGCTCACAGAACTTGATGTGAGTGGCTGCCCTGGTTTAAGAATGCTTAAATGTCAAGACAATCAATTACTTGAACTGGATATTATTAAGTGCTATTTCCTTCGGTCTGTATTCGCTAATGGAGAGTATCACGATTACGGTACTTATCACGAGTGGGTTATTGTTATAGATGAGTTTACGTCTTGGCTATGGTGCGATAAGAACGTAGATATTATTCCAGAGCCAATAACTCAATATACAGTTTCTTTCGTTAACTATGATGGCACTATTCTCCAAACTGGCCATTGTAAAGCTGGTGACCTTCCCGTTTACGAAGGCGAGACCCCCGTCAAGGAAGACGAATTGTTCCACATTTACACTTTCTGTGGCTGGGATCCGGAAATCACAGCAGTTACCGGCGATGTGGTCTATACTGCACAGTTTGAAGACGTGCTGTACGCACAGATCACCGGCATGTCCCTGGCTCTGGAAGGAAAACTCGGCATTATCTTTTGGATGAGGGCACCGGAAGAAGCTGCCACTGCTGTAATTACCTTTAACGGAAATGAGGTCTCTTACGAACTAGATCGGACTTCCAGTTTATTTAAACCTACTTCCGAACAGTTCCGCCTGCCGTACAGCAATGTGGCGATGAAAGAGGTTATGGATCCCGCTACGATCCGTGTCTACGATGCGGATGGCGAACAGCTTGCCCTGGTTCACAACTCCAAGGGCCTGCTAGAGGGCGGTGAATGGTCCTTCCGTGTGGCTGACTGGGCTTATACAATTCTGGAAACCAGCGACAACATCAACTCCATCGGTATGGCGAAAGCGCTCTTGAATCTGGGCAATGCGGCACAGAACTACTTTAATTACAATATGGAGAATCCCGCAAACCCCGATGCCTACCTGAGAGAAGCGACCAACGCTGTTGTGCCAGATCCCGCGCTGGATCCTGTGATCCCGGCTGGCGCTAAAGAGAAGCTCGGCTACAAGTATGTCAGGCTAAATATGGAAGGAGACACCGAAATCCGGATATGCTTCTCCAAAAAAGTAACAGCAAAGATAGGGACGAAGCCCCTGAATGTTGTGAAGAAAGGTAATGAGTGGTATGTCAGTATTCCAGGGATTGCCGGAATCAATCTTGATGTGATGAATTCCGTTAAAGTGACTTACAACAACAAGACGCTGACATTCAAGTACAGTGTCCTCAGCTTTGCGAACCGTGTCATTGCAACCAGTACGGATGAATCGTTTGTCTATCTGGCTAAGGCATTGTACCTGTACAATGAGGCGGCTGAGGTATATTTTGACAAAGTAGATTGAGTTCAGCTTGTTCAATGTTGGCACTGTAATGGATTTTTAAGTAAACCCTGTTGAATAACGAGGCAAAATCTGCTATCCTTACTTCGCAGGGCAAAACATACTATGTTAAGTGACACCCTCATTGATCCTGAAAATGACACTTTCGTTGAGCGTCTAACTCAGGAAAAACAGAGGAAATAAAACAGAACATAGCAAGTCAAAGGCCCTGTGCTGCAACCCCTGCAGCCGGGGCTTTTTATATGCGGAAAGCCCTGAAGAAAACCACGTATTTTCAAAGTTTTTCGGGTTTTTTAAGAACGGGGAGATGACGGGAAAAAGCGGTCCGGCGCCGGGCCTTTGGCCTTCGGTTTTTAGAAGGAAAACGGAGGGATGACCGGCGGAGGCGCACGATCAAACAAAGTGTCATTTTTCGACGAAAAGACGATCAAGAGGGGTGTCACTGGACAACTTTTTGATTCGAAATGTGCTGAATTGTCCTTAATATCGCAAAACCGCAGGCATTCTTCAGAGTGCCTGCGGTTTTGCGATATTAACATTGATAACAAAGTGATAACAGTTCGGCGGCTGGGAGGGATCCCCGCCATCTGTACACCTTTCTCAGAATCCGAACAAGCCCTTCTTTTCGTAAGGCTCCGTTTTCATGGAGAGAATTCTGTATCCTGTTTCGCTTACTGCTTTTTCAATATCCCCGCGTGTAAGCTCGTTTTCAGTAATGATGACCGTTTCACCTTTTGCGTGAGAGGTCGTAACCTTTTTGACCTTGAAGGCCTTGCGGATGGCGTCATTCATATACGCATCGCACATATCGCAAACGAGACCGTCCACAGACAATACTGTTTTTACCATCTTTTATTCCCCTTGTTTCGCTGTAGCGATCTTTGCATAGCCATTCCACGCAAAGACAGCTTCCTCGTTCTCGTCGGCAAGGACCTGATCCACATTGCAGATGTAGAGATAGTGATCGCCAACCTCGTGGTACTCCTTCAGTGTGCACTGGATCGCAACACGGGTGTGCTCCGGGATCTGAATGCTGCTGTCAGGGATGCTCTGCATTTTGATACCCAACTTTGCAATTTTATTTGTGTCCCGTCCTGTGGACATGCCGCAGCCCATGACGGCATCCTTGATAGCAGCACCGGGGATCGTCAGAACGACCTTCTTGTTTTCACGCACCATTTCGCCGCTGAATGAGGTCTTGGCCATTGCATAGGCGATCATTGCGGGATTGAAGGAAAGATACGTCCACCAAGAAACCGTGGCAAGATTCGTGGAGCCGTTCGGCTTCTGTGTGCAAACAAGCGTAACGGGATTCGGGGACGTCAGAGAAGACGCCTTCGGCAGATTGATTTTGTCCATGTTTAATGCTCCTTTGTTATGATTTCTTCATGAGTGCAGCACCGGCATTCCATGCCTTGCCGACTTTCTCGCCGGTCACATAGTAGCCGTTCTGGAACTGATCGAACATCAAGGCGTTCAGCTTTTCGGGATCGACCTTGCCGTTCTCGCTGAGGATAGCTTCCTCGGCCTTCACGTTTACGATCTTTCCTACGATGCCGTCCACATAGTCGGTATGAAGGAACTCTAAAAGCTCGCACTCCATGACGACCGGGAACTCTTCAATGATCGGCGCGTTGACCTTATCGCTCTTAACGGCATGATAACCGGTACGCTCGAATTTATCATTGATCTTGTTGCCGGATGCGATCCCGAAATAGTCTGCGACATCCATATGCGCCTTGTCGGCAAGGGCAACGGTAAAAGCACGGCTTGCTTTGATATTGAGCCAGGTGCGCTTTCCTTCGCCAATAAACAGAATGATTTTATCATCGTCACAGATCTGGCCCCAGGCTACGTTCATAACGTTGACCTTATCGTTTTCATCATATGCCGCCACCATCAGCACCGGCATGGGGTAAACTGCCTGTACTAAGCCTAAATCTTTTTTCATGTAGGATTCTCCTTTCAGAGCAATGCTCCTTGACTTTCTGCTTTGCTTATATTATAATTCTATCCAATGTTGGAAATAAATCAAGTACGCACATTTAGGTTATATACTTACCCAGAGGATAGCGTTATGTCTGTCGACTGTATTGTGAATCACAAGCTGGAGGATACCGGCTTCAACTATACGATGTCTCTTATACAGGGCAAATACAAAATGTTCATCTTGTATACCCTTGCCTGTTATGAGATCGTCCGTTTCAATGAGATGAAAAAGTATATCGGTGAGATATCATATAAGACGCTCAGCAGCACGCTGAAGGAACTGGAAGCCGATGGGCTGATCCACCGCAAGGAGTATCCGCAGATCCCTCCGAAGGTGGAATACAGCCTTTCCGAAAAAGGCAAGTCACTGATCCCTATTTTGGACGAGATGTGTGACTGGGGAGAGATGCATAGAGCGTGATTCACAAACAGATATTATAACGATACTGTTATCCGCAGAAATCCCCCCTCTGTTATCAATGCTGATAGCAAAGTGATAACAGGAGGGGTGATAGGCTGGATAATATGGATATATCAAATAATCAAAGGAACCATGAGCAGGACAAACAATACTTCCTAAACGAGATTAGTTAAGTCCTGTCGAGTGGGAGTGATACACTTTAGTGTTTTGAAAAGTGCTGAATTGTCATTAATGGCTAGAAGCAGCAGGCATTCTACGGAGTGCCTGCTGCTTTCTGTTATCAACAATGATAACGATCGGATAATAGTTTGGCAGCGCGGAGCAATTTGGACTGAAACGGAGAAGTATCAGTGGTATCAACCCTGCATTTGCTTCTTTCTTTGTGCATTGATTTTCAGGGAAATATCATATATAATCATTTTATGAATCTGCGAAAGGAGCGTAAACCAGTGATTAACAGAGAGGTTATCCGCTGATTAACTGAATAAAGGCGCATAGCGTGACGGAAGGGTATATCCCTCTGTTTTAGTGCGCCGCTAAAGTAACTTTCGGATAGTGGGAACCGCAGGACGCAGCCACGACGGGAGCTGCTTCGCTGCGGTATTTTTTGCGCCTGTTTTCAGCAGCTGACATAATACAGGAACAATTCACGCTAAAACATATGATCAAGGAGAAAAAACCTATGATAATCAAACTGGAACCTGTCAATGATAATAATCGGGAAGCCGTTCTGGCCCTTTCCGTGCGGGAGGATCAGCCCTTCGTGGCCAGCAATAAAACCTCTCTGCGGCAGGCGGATGAGGCTAACGCGGAGAAGCCCGGCGTGGCCCGGCCCTTTGCCATCTATGCGGATGAGAAGCTGGTAGGCTTCTGCATGTTCGCATTCGATCCTGAAGGAGAGGACGAGGACGACCGCTACTGGCTCTGGCGCTTCATGATCGACAAAAGCGAACAGGGCAGGGGCTGCGGCCAGGCGGCGCTGGCTGAGATTATTAAGTATTTCAAGGACAACGGCGCGGACCGGCTCTTTTTGTCCACTGAGCCGGAGAACGAGCGGGGCCTGCACATCTATCATAAAGCCGGCTTCCGGGAGACCGGCATCATCGACAGCGATGAGGCTGTGCTGATGCGGATGCTCAAAGGCCCGAACCGGGTCATCAAGAATTTATACGGCGTCGATGTGGATAAGGCCATGCGCATCAGGGGCAAAAAAGGCTACGGCGTCAGCATTGCCGTCCATGACGGAGAAGGTGATCTTCTCACCTACTGCGCCGGCAGCGGCAGATACGGCGAGGACTTCCCGGTGAACCCGGACATGCTGTTCCAGGCGGGTTCTGTCAGCAAACCCATGTTCGCGCTAACCCTCCTGCGGTATGTTGACAAAGGCCTCATCGACCTTGACGCGGACATCTCGGGCGTCGTGCCGGAGTTCGCGGGGAAAGGACCGCTGACCTTCGCTGCCCTGCTTTCCCACACGGCGGGCTACAATTTGCACGGCTTCCCCGGCTATCCGGCAAAACACGAGCCGCTCTCGCTCGAGGACGTGTTGAACGGCAAAGGCGTCACGCCCAGGCTCCGCAGGATCCGTCCCTACGGTAAACAGCACATGTACTCCGGCGGCGGGATCACCCTGGCACAGCTCGCCTTTGAGCGCATCACCGGCACGACCCTCCGCGAAGCCTTCCAAAAGGAGGTCGCCGAGCCTCTGGGGCTGAAGCGCACCGGCTTTTTCCAGCCGCTGGATGAGGAACTGGTTTCCAACGCCGCGTTCGGTTTCAGGCTGGCGCAGAAGGAAGACCCCGCACACGGCTATCACTATTATCCCGAGCACGCCGCTGCAGGGCTTTGGGCCACTCCGACGGAACTGGTCAAGATCGGCCTTGAACTTTCGAAGAGCTATCGCAAAGGCGGCCTCCTCAAAAAGAAGACCGCGCGGCGCATGATGACGCCGGTCATGGACGGCTACGGCCTCTGCCTCGACGTTTGGGAGTCGGAAGCCCGCAAGGACAGCGTTGCCGGTCACAGCGGGGAGAATTGGGGCTTTCTGACCAGCTGGGTCTTTTCCCGCAAAAAAGATATCTGCGTTGCCGTCATGTACAACAACGTCACGGAAGCCGCCGACGAAGCGATGAATGACATCGCCTGTGAAATCTACAAAAATGCAAAAGAATAAAGGAGAACTGATTCTATGGATAAACACACAATGATGGTAAATCTGGCCCGCAAGCTGAACGAAAAGGACAGCTTCAACGGGGCATGGCTCTATGCCGAAAA